>NZ_CP130613.1:0-651556 GCF_030623445.1 Pseudogemmatithrix spongiicola | reverse complement strand
CGACTTCACGGCCGAGCCGGTGGAAGCCGTGCCAAGCCCGGTGAAGCCGACGGTCACGGTGAAGGCCGTCTCGCCGGACCGCGATCACCTGGAGATCCGCTTCCCGCGCGTCGAGGGCTACCGCGTCGCGCTGCCGGACGAGCGACTCGAAGCCACCTTCGGGCCGGACAGCACGCTGACGCTCACGCCGGACCTCATCGGCCCGACCATCGTCCGCAACGAAGGCCTCATCGGCGAAGGCGTGAACCTCACCGTCGAACATCTCGGCGAGACGCGGCAGAACACCGTGCTGTTCCATCTCGCGCAGCACCTGCTGCTCACGCATTGGCGCGATCCCAACGGCGCGCCCAAACTGCACCTCTTCGGCCAGCTCAAGCGACTCGCCCGCGAATGGATGGACGGATACCTCGTCTGCAAGGGCGGCACCTACCCGGCGCAGCTCCTGCACAAGGAGCTCGCGGACATGGCCTGCGAGAAGATCACCGCGGGCATCGTCAGCCGCGTGGCCGACAGCAGCAACATCGAGGCGCTGCTCGACCCGTACAATCCCACCGGCTCCACGCGCCACGTGCACTTCAATACGTCGAAGGCGCTGCGCTGGGATCCGAACCCCGACCGCTGCCATCTCAACTGGATCATCTGCGACAGCACCTGGGAACAGGAGTTCTGCCGCGTGGTCGAGCGGCATCCGCGGGTGCGGGCCTACGTGAAGAACCACGCGCTGGGCTTTGAAGTCCCCTATCGATATGGCGGCGCCGCGCGGCGCTACCGACCCGACTTCATCCTGCTCGTCGACGATGGCCACGAGGATGCCCTGCACCTCGTCGTGGAAATCAAGGGCCAGCGCGGTGAGGACGACAAGGAAAAGGCCCGCGTGCTGCGCGAACGCTGGATTCCCGCCGTCAACAATCACGGGGGCTACGGGCGCTGGGCGGCGGCGGAGTTCACGGATCCATTCGAGATGGAGTCCGACTTGGCTGCCGTGATTGAGCGCGAGCTGACGCGATTGGTCGATGAGGTCGCGCCGGTAGTGGGAGCGCACGCCTAGTGGAGACCGATGCGCTTGTTCGGCTGCTTGCTGCGCCCGAGGGGGAGCACCTCGAGTGCAAGCAGTTCGGGAACAAAGGGGACTTCGACGAACTCTGCAAGTACGTAGCGGGCATTGCGAACTCTGGCGGCGGCGTGATTGCCATCGGCATCTCGGATGCCAGGCCCCGTCGCGTGGTGGGCACCAAGGCCTTCCCGGAGCCCGGCAAGACCGTCGCCTCCCTGCAACGCGCTCTCGCGCATTCGGTGCGTATCGACGAGCACGCACTCGACGGTCAGCGCGTGCTGTCGGTGACGATTCCCGCGCGTCCGCCCGGGACCGCCATCGCCGACAGAGGCAAGTACTGGTATCGCGTCGGCGAGGAGTTACTCCCGATGCCCGATGCGGTGCTGCGTGCAATCCACGCCGAGGTCGAATCCGACTTCTCGGCGGAGGAATGTGTCGGAGCCGACGTTTCTGACCTCGACGAGGTCGCCGTCGCCGAGTTTCGGCAACGCTGGGCGCGCCAGCGCCCGCAGCTACGCATTGACGGCCTACGTCCCGATGAGCTGTTGCGCGACGCTGGACTGCTCACGGGGGACGGTCGCCTCACCAATGCGGCGCTGCTCCTGCTCGGATCCCACGCCGCCCTGACGCGATTCTTGCCTCAGGCCGAGCTCGTGTATGAGTACCGCGCTACGGAGGCCGCTGGGCCGGCGCAGGACCGCAAGGAGCTTCGGCAGGCGCTCCTCCTGTCGCTGGAACAGCTCTGGGCTGCCGTCAACGCCCGCAATGATCGACAGAGCATCCAGGACGGGCTGTTCCGCCAGGAGGTGGCCACCTTCGACGAAGGGGTCGTCCGCGAGGCCATTCTCAACGCAGTGGCGCACCGTGACTACCGTTTAGCGCCGTCTGTGTTCGTGACGCAGCACCTGCGGCGGCTGGAAGTGACGAGCCCCGGCGGTTTCCCGAACGGCGTCACGGAGGACACCATCCTGCACCAACAGGTGCCCCGAAACAGACGGCTTGCTGAGACACTCGCCCGCATCGGACTTGTGGAACGTGCCGGCCAAGGGGTGAACCTGATGTTTGAGCGCTCTGCGCAGCAGGGGAAGCGAGCGCCGAGCTTTTCGGGATCAGACCGACATCACGTCAAGCTGGTGCTCGATTGTATGGTGTCGAATGTGGCGTTGCTGCGGGCCATCGAACGCATCGGGCAGGAAGACCTGCTCAGCTTCCGCACGGAGGACTTCATCGTCTTGGACCGCCTCTCGCGCGGCGAGAGCATCTCTGCGGAACTCAGCCAGCGACTCCTACCACTTCGTGAACGCGGCCTTGTGGAAAGCGTCGGGCGCGGCCGGGCCGTTCGATATTTTCTTAGCCGCCGCCTCTCGAACCAGATTGGCCAGCGTGGATCATACACGCGCCGTCGTGGGCTCGATTCAGGCGCTGCAGAAGCCCTCCTGCTCACGCATCTGCGCAGCGTTGGACGCGAGGGGGTGGCCATTTCTGAGCTGGAACAGGTGCTCCCGGGTCACTCGAGGAGCCAGATCCGTGCCTCACTCGCGCGGATGCTCTCCGCTGGCACCGTCCGGATGCTGGGGAGTCGGCGCTGGGCTCGATGGGCCGCCATAAGTGAGGACGCCTAGGCGCTATGTCAAAGTTAGAGGTCGCAGAACTCACATAGGATTCTGCTATAGAATTGCAAGTCATTATAGGACAATAACTTATATGTCATTTTGAAACGACGACTTGTCGGTTCAATATCGATAAACAATCCGAAGTTTTCTTTACGTTTCGCCGAAACGTGTAAAGAAAATCGCGAATTCTTTCAGTATTTCCGCTGCCGAGGGTAATGATGGCGAAGTCACCTAAGTCAGGCACGAAGTTGAGCGCAAAAGCGACCGCGAAGTCCGTCGAAGCCATCACGCACGACGAGGCCAAGCGCAAGAACATCCCTACCGCCGAGTACTCGGCCCTGCACGGCAAGGGGGACGACACGCTGCGCGTGGCCTACGAGCGCCGCAACCGTGACTTGGACCCGCAGTTGGTGTGGCGCGGCAAGGATGAGCAAGACTGGAGCGACCTCGTGGTGCCGGCGCCGCCGCTCTACATCCAGGAGAAGGTGCACCCCAAGGCGCTGATCGACGACCTGCTGCGGCAAACGCGCGAACAGCAGCACGAGAGCGGCGAGTTGATGGCGGATCTGTTCGCCGACTTCAACGGCATTCCGAAGGGCGTGGACAAGACCGAGTTCTACCAGCACGAGCAGAACTGGACGAACCGGATGATCCTTGGCGACTCCCTGCAGGTGATGGCGTCACTGGCCGAGCGCGAGGGGCTGCGCGGGAAGGTGCAGTGCATCTACTTCGATCCGCCGTATGGGATCAAGTTCAATTCGAATTTCCAGTGGAGCACGACGAGCCGCGACGTGAAGGACGGAAACGCGGCGCACATCACGCGCGAGCCAGAGCAGGTGAAAGCATTTCGCGATACGTGGCGGGATGGGATTCACTCCTATCTCACGTACCTGCGCGACCGGTTGACGGTGGCGCGGGATCTGCTGACGGAGAGTGGGAGCATCTTCGTGCAGATTGGGGATGAGAATGTGCACCGGGTAAGGACAGTGATGGATGAGGTCTTTGGAGACGAGAACCTGGTCGCGATCATCACGGTCCAAAAGGCAGGATCGACCTTCGCTGAGTACCTTGGCGGCGTTGCGGATTTCGTGCTTTGGTACGCACGAGAGAGGACGTCTCTCAAGTACAGGAGTCTCTACTCTGACCGCGGTCTGACGGACGAGGACCGAGGGCGCTTCTCGTTGTTCGAGCGCGCGGACGGCACGCGCTTTTCTGCATCAGTTGTGACATCTGCGCCAGCTGATGGCGAGCTCGTCGCACCGGACCCACTGCAGTCGGCATCGGCAGGGCGCGACAAGGGCGAAGGTGCCGCAAGTTGGTTCCCGGTTGAGCTGGAGGGAAAGACGTTCCGTCCGACGATGCAGAGCCGCTGGAAGACGAACGAGGATGGCATGGGTCGCCTTGTTCGTTCGAATCGTGTGATCGCGCAGAAGGACTCGATTCGATATGCCCGACGTTTTCGCGACTTTCCGGTACAGGTCCTCACCAATATCTGGACTGATTTGGCCGGAGCGACAGATAAGGTCTACGTCGTACAGACGAGCACTAAGATTGTCGAGCGCTGCTTGCTTCTCGCCACCGACCCCGGCGACCTCGTCCTCGACCCCACCTGCGGCTCAGGCACCACCGCTGCGGTCGCCGAGCAATGGGGCCGCCGTTGGATCACCATCGACACCTCCCGCGTCGCACTCGCCCTCGCACGCTCCCGCATCATGGGTGCACGCTACGCCGCCTACCTCCTCGCCGACTCCCGCGAAGGCCAACTGAAGGAAGCCGAAATCACGCGCAGCGTCCCCAGCACCCAGCCCGTGCACGGAGACCTGCGCCTCGGCTTCGTCTATGAGCGCGTCCCGCACATCACGCTGAAGTCAATCGCCAATAACGCCGAAATCGACGTCATCTACGAGAATTGGCAGCAGACGCTCGAACCGCTGCGCCGCGACCTGAACGCGGCACTCAAGCAGCAGTGGGAAGAGTGGGAGATTCCCCGCGACGCGGACGCGAAGTGGTCCGAGAAGGCCAAGGCACTCCACACCGCGTGGTGGGAGGCGCGTATCAATCGGCAGAAGGAGATTGACGCCTCCATCGCCGCCAAGGCCGAGTACGAGTACCTCTACGACCGCCCCTACGAAGACAAGAAGCGGGTGCGCGTGGCCGGCCCGTTCACGGTGGAGTCGCTCTCGCCGCACCGGATGATCGTCGCCGACGAAGACGGCGCCTCGACACCGGCGGCCACGGTGCTCGAGAAAAAGACGGGCTACGCCGCGGCTGGCCAGAGCTTCCCCGAGCGCATCCTCGCAAACCTCAAGGTCGCGGGCGTCCAGCAGGCCGCCAAGGCGGACCGCATCACCTTCGATTCGCTCGTCCCCTGGCCGGGTGACTTCGTTTGCGCCGAAGGCATGTACCAAGAGGGCAAGAAGGCGAAGCGGGCGGCCATCTTCATCGGCCCGGAGTTCGGCACCGTCACGCGTCCGGACTTGGTGGGTGCCGCTCGCGAAGCCAAGGAGGCCGGCTTCGAGGTGCTCGTGGCCTGCGCCTTCAACTTCGAGGCGCATACCACGGAGTTCGAGAAACTGGCCAACATGCCGGTGCTCAAGGCGCGGATGAACGCCGATCTCCATATGGCCGCCGACCTGAAGACCACGGACAAGGCCAACCTCTTCGTCGTATTCGGCGAGCCAGACATCGCCATCGAGCCGGTGGAGGGTGACCGCCTGCGCGTCACCGTGCAGGGCGTGGACGTCTTCGACCCCAGCACGGGCGAGGTCCGCTCCGACGACGTGGACGGCATCGCCTGCTGGTTCGTGGATACCGACTACAACGAAGAGAGCTTCTTCGTGCGCCACGCCTACTTCCTCGGCCAGAACGATCCCTACAAGGCGCTCAAGACCACGCTCAAGGCCGAAGTGGACGCCGAGGCTTGGGCGACGCTCAACTCGGCGACCAGCCGGGCGTTCCCGCGGCCGAAGTCGGGGCGCATCGCGGTCAAGGTCATCAATCACCTTGGGGACGAGGTGATGAAGGTGTTCCGCGTCTAGGTTTCAGCGATGTCTATCGTTCCACACACATTTTCTTCGGCAGCCGAGCTCACCTCGCGCCCCGGCCGCACGATCGTCTACAAGCACTCGCCCACCTGCTCGCTCTGCGGCTGGAGCGAACACGTCCTCGGCCGCATGGCCCGTGAGGACGGGGTCACGCTGGAGCTGGTGGACGTGCTCGCTGAGCGGCCCCTTTCGCGCGAAATCGAGCAACACTTCGGCGTGCGGCACGAGTCGCCGCAGATATTGATCATCGATGAGGGCGCAGTGACTTGGCATGCGTCGCATCGGGGCGTGGCGCCCGAGCGCGTGCGCGCCGCGCTGGCGGGGAGCCGCGAGGGGCTCGGCGCGCGCGTCTAGCGTCAGAGCATCCCGTCGTACTTGGGATTCGGCACGAGCACGCCGTTCACGATCTGCTCCCGGTCCCAGGGGAGCACGATGCGCGCTTCCGTCTCGAGGGCCGCAAAGTCCGGCTCGTACGTTCCCGTGCGGAAACTCACCGCCGTGCGCACTTCCTTCGCGCCGGCATTGACGAGCGCAGCGATCGCGAGCCGCATCGTATCGCCGCCGTCGCAGGTCTCGTCGACGATGAGCGCCCGCTTCCCGATCACATCCGCCGGCGCCGCGGAGAGCACGGCCGGCGTCTCGCGCACCGTCTTGGCCGAGTAGCGCCGCGAGACGATCATCGAGTGGAAGGGGCGGTCGAGCATCGCCGCGACCACCGCGCCCGGGACGACGCCGGCCGTCGCGATGCCGACAACCAGATCGGGATCGAAACTCTTCGACACCTTGAGCGCGAGGGCGCGCGAGAGCTCGCCGAAGAGCGGCCAGTCGACGTGGAAGGTCTCCTTGGGGGCGGTGCGGCGCGCGGGCATGGTTGCAACCTATCTCGCGGGACCCGCGCGCAGTAAGGGCAGCAGCGTCACAGCTTCCCCCGGTCGGGGCGTATCTATAGCTTTTGCCCGTCCCCCATCCAGACGCCCTATGTCCTTCTGGGACCGCCTCTTCGGCGGCCGTTCCGAGAACGCGCAGGACCGGCAGCGCCTCGACTATCTCAGCGAGGCGCTGGTCTTGGAACGTCAGGGCGACTACGACGCGGCGGTGACCTCGTACCGCCTCGCGCTGCGGGAGCGGCCGGACGACCTCAAGGTCCTGCAGAACCTCGCCATCGCGCTGTCGAAGATCGGCCGCGTCGAGGAAGCGATCCGCGCGTACCGGAAGGCCCTGGAGATCGACCCCTCGCTCTCGGGTGCGCACTACGGGCTCGCCTTCCTGCTCATCAAGCGCGGCGACGGACACTTCGCCGTGAAGCATCTCAAGGCCTTCCTCGCGCAAGCGCCCGCCGGTCCCGAGACCGAACGCTGGGTCGCGCATGCGCAGGCCACGCTCGACCAGCTGATCGCCACCGACAGCTCCTCACCTTCGGCCGGTACCTGACGTTGGGCAAGGTCCTCGCGATCGTCAGTCAAAAGGGCGGCGTCGGCAAGACGACCACCGCCGTGAATCTCGCCGCCGCCTTCGCGCGGCGCGGCATGAAGACGTTGCTCGTCGACGTCGACCCCCAGGGCTCCGTGCGCTTTGGCGCCGGCCTCCGCAAGGATCACCCGACCTATGGCTTCGCCGATTACCTCTCCGGCGAACGCACGCTGCGCGATGTGCTGCTGCCGACGACGCTGCCCTGGCTGCGCGTGATGCTCGCCGGCTCGGTCACCGACCTCGCGGATCACACGAACTACCAAGAACAGATCGCCAGCGGCGAGCAGTTGCCGCGCATGCTCGCCGCCGCCAAGGAACGCTGCGATATCGTCGTGGTGGACACGCCGCCGGGCCTGGGCCCCGTGACGCGACGCACGCTGGCCTCGGCCGATCGCGTGCTGATCCCGCTGCAGGCGGAACCGCTGGCCCTCCAGACGACACCCCAGATCCTGCGTGGGGTACAGGATATCGTGACGACCCACGAGCACCTCGTCTTCGACGGCATCCTGCTCACGATGTACGAGGCCGGCAACCCAGCCTGCGAGAGCACGGTGCAGTACATCCGCGAGAAGGTCCCATCGCATCTGATGCTGGACGTCGTGATCCCGCGCAGCCCGGCGCTGGCCGAGGCGTTCGCCGCGGGACAGCCGGCGGTGGTGCGGTCGCCGGCGGATGCCGCCTCGCAGGCCTACGTGAACCTCGCGACCAAGCTCGCGGAGCGCGCGGCGGGATGATGCGGTCCTGGGGGCGGATTGCCGCCCCGCTCGCCCTTCTCGCGGCGGGCCTCCTCGCCTGCGATGACGTGGTCACCGATCCCGATGCGGTGGCGGCGCTGGACTTCGACGGCATCGCCTTCCCGGCCGTCGTGAGCGGGGATACGCTGCGCGACGGCAGCGGTGTCGCAACGCCGCTGGCCGCGACGGTATACGATGGCCGCGGCGGCGTGATCGCCGATGCGCCAGTGGAGTTCTTCGCGCTCGATACGGGCGTGACGATCGATGCCAACGGATTCCTCACCGCCGCGCGCCGCAGCGGCCCCGTGCGGCTCGTCGCCAGCGTGAACGGCCTGCAGTCGCAGCGCCGCACGGTACAGGTGACGCCGCGCCCCGACACGGTGCGCAGCGGCGCCACCGACATCACCTTCACCTACAACATCCCGGACAGCCCGCCGAGCGTCAGCCCGGCCCTGTCGCTCACCCTGCAGAGCCGGGATACCGTCGGCGGGGGAAGCCCCGGCGTGGCGGGTTGGATCGTCCGCTGGCGCATCGTGCACCAGGGGGACACCCTGGCCCCGACGGACACGTCGAAGGTCGCGCTCTGGCCCGCCGCCGCCTCGCGTCACGGGCTGCTCGATACCACGCGTGCGGACGGCACGGTCTCGCGCCGCCTGCGCGTGTACGCCAACCTGCTGCCCGTGCAGCCGGACAGCTTCATCGTCATCGCGGAGCTGCGCGCCCGCGGGATGCCCGTGCCGGGGAGTCCGCTGCGCTATGTCGTGCATATCCGTCCGCCCAGCATCTAGGAACCCTTCGTTCGCTCTGTAGCAGTCCGTCGCCGACCCTCACGCGAGAGACCAGCCGATGATCGCCACTGGAGGCCCGCGCCCCGCGCCGGGCACACTGACACAGATCTTCTTCCAATCTGTCGAGTCCCACGACCTGCCCGCGGCCTACCAGTTCAAGAAGGACGGTCGCTACCAGCCGATCTCGCACAAGGACGTGCTGCGGCGCGTGCGCCACATCACGCTCGGCCTCGAATCCCTCGGCGTGAAGCGCGGGGACCGCGTCGGCATCATGTCGGAGAACCGCCCCGAGTGGGCGCTCGCCGACTGGGCCTGCCTCTGCAGCGGCATGACGGACGTGCCCGTGTATCCGACGCTGCCCGCCGAGCAGATCGTGCACCCGCTGAACGACTCCGGCGCCGTGGCGCTGTTCGTCAGCACGCCGGAGCAAGCGGCGAAGGCCAAGTCCGTGCGCGGCGAGTTCAAGACCCTGCGCCACATCATCTCGTTCGTCGACAGCAAGCCCGACGGCGTCGATTTCACGCTGGCCGAGATCGAGGCGAAGGGCGCGACGATGGACTCGCCGGAGAAGGCCGCGGCGTTCAAGGCCGGCGCCCTGTCGGTGCAGCCGGACGACCTCGCCACCCTGATCTACACCTCGGGCACCACCGGCCTCCCCAAGGGCGTGATGCTGACGCACGACAACATCTACTCGAACGTGAAGGCGTCCGAGAAGAAGGTGCCGGTGCGCGCGGGCGAGGTCGCGCTGAGCTTCCTGCCGCTCTCGCACATCTTCGAGCGCATGGGCGATTACCTGTTCTTCTGCTGCGGCGTGAGCATCGCGTACGCGGAGAGCATCGACACCGTGCCGCTCAACCTCTCCGAGGTGAAGCCGCACTTCTGCATGTCGGTGCCGCGCCTCTTCGAGAAGATGTACGCCCGCGTGCTCGAGAACGCCGTGAGTGGCGGCGCGGTGAAGGCGAAGATCTTCCGCTGGGCCGTCGGCGTGGCCGATGCCTGGGCCAACGAGAAGCTGGCCGGCCGCGAGCCCGGCGGCTTCCTCGCGTGGAAGTACGGCATCGCGCAGAAGCTCGTGTTCAGCAAGCTCAAGGAGCGCACCGGCGGCCGGCTCCGCTACTTCGTGTCGGGCGGCGCCCCGCTCAACCCGACGATCAACAAGTTCTTCTACGCGGCCGGCCTCAAGATCCTCGAGGGATACGGCCTCACCGAAACCTCGCCCGTGATCGCCGTCAACGCCGACGACGCCTTCCGCATCGGCTCGGTGGGCAAGCCGGTGGCCGGCGTCGAGGTGAAGATCGCCGCCGACGGCGAGATCCTGACGCGCGGCCCGCATGTCATGAAGGGCTACTACAACCGGCCCGACGCCACGGCCGAGGCCATCGACAGCGAGGGCTGGTTCCACACCGGAGACGTCGGCGTGCTCGAGGATGGCTTCCTCCGCATCACCGACCGCAAGAAGGACATCATCGTCACCGCGGGCGGCAAGAACATCGCGCCGCAGCCGATCGAGAACCGCATCAAGACCAACAAGTACGTCTCGCAGGCGGTGATGATCGGCGACAAGCGCAAGTTCCCGATCGTGCTCATCGTCCCCAACTGGGACAACCTCGAGAAGTGGGCGGCGCTCAAGAACATCATCTGGACCGACCGCAAGCAGCTGCTCGAGATGCCGACGATCCAGGCGAAGATGGACAAGGAAGTGCGCAAGACCATCGAGGGCCTCGCCAGCTTCGAGTCGCCGAAGAAGATCGGCCTGCTCGAGCACGATTTCTCGATTGAGCGGGGCGAGCTCACGCCCAAGCTCAGCGTCAAGCGCAAGGTGATCGACACGCAGTACAGGGCGTTGATCGACAGCCTGTACGAGGGGGCGGATTGATCCGCAGGTTGCTCCTCGGCATCCTCTGCGCGGCGGCGGTGGGCGCGCCGCGCAGCCTCGCCGCGCAGCGCGGCGAAATCAGCATCCTCGGGGGCATCGTCCACAGCCCCGGCGTGGAATTCGATCGCGTGCTGCGCGGCAGCAACCTCGGGCCGCCACTGTACGTCCGGCAGCGCGGCGAGCGCAGCGCCGGTCCCGCGATCGGCGCCGCCGCCACCTTCGCCATCCGCGGCCATGTCTTTGCCGAACTCGGCGTCATGCACCACGGCGTCGAGCGCGCCATCTCCGCCACCGGGCTCGGCGACGAGTCGGGGCCGTTCCTCATCACGAATCGCTACAAGGGCGCGCTGACGACGCTGTGGGCCGGGCCGTCGTACCGCGTCGTCGACCGGGAGTGGACGGCGCTCTCCGCCGTCCTCGCGCCGACCGTCATCGTCATGACCGGCGACGCATTCTCGACCGAGACCGTGTTTCACAACTTCCCGAGCAGCAACACGACCATCGGCGTCCTGCTTGGCGTCCGCGGCCGTCACTGGCTCAACGACCGGGTCGGCGTCCAGGCATCGCTCGACGACGTGATCTGGACCTTCCCCTTGGCGCCTCACAACGCCGATGGCACGCCATTCGCGCCGCTGAGCTCGCGGAAGACGCCGCCGCAGCACGACCTGCGCCTGCACCTCGGACTCGCCCTGCGCCTGCGCTGAACGCCGTTGGCGCGCCGTTGGCGCGCCGTCGGCGCTGCGCCGCGCGTCGGCCGCCTATGCGCGGCGCAGCGGCACGACGATCGCCGGCGCCAGGACCTCGCCGACCCAGTGCCGCTCGTCGCGGGCGAGCTCGCGCACGCCCTGTGGCAGCGGAAGCGACACGGCCGCCATCACGCGGCCGCCCGTGCGCACGCCGCGCACGGCCTCGGCCATGACCGCTGCGCTCATCGCGCCATCCAGCGCCGCCGCGTCGAAAGTGGCATCGGCGAACGGCAGTGCGTCGCCGCAGCCGCTCACGTTCCCCACGCCGCTCGGGCTCGGCCCATCGACACCGAACACCGCCACGAGCGCGTCATACCGCACGACGAGCGGCTCGGCGAAGGCGGCGAACGAGGCAGCGAGCAGGACAGGCAGGCGCGCCTCACCGAGGCCCAGGAGCGCCGCGAGCCGGAGCAGCGCCGCGTCGTCCACGGCGCCAGCCGCAGAGGCGTCGGGCGACGCGAGGCCGCGCGCGCGCGCCTCGCGACCGAAGCGTAGCGAGCCGTCGCTGAAGATCCCTTCGCGATGGCACAGCATGCACCCCGCGGTGCCGCGCACGAGATCGCGATCGCGCGTCTCCTCCGCGATGACGATCAACGGCGTGCGCACGTGCGGCGCGGGGCACACCAGGCGCTCGGCGAGTTCCAGTCGCATCAAGAGGAACAATCACCTATGATACGGGTACAATCCAGTCTGTCTGTGGCGTAGCTGCATCCTGCGCGCGCCCTCCTCCCACCCCGACTCCCATGCTCGAATTCGCCAAGTCCGAGCCGTTCACGCTCGGCGTCGAGGTGGAGCTGCAGATCGTGGATCGCGAGACCCACGAGCTGTCCCCCAAGGCTCCGCAACTGCTGCACCGCTGGTCCGGGCCCGCGACCGTACAGCCCGAGATCTTCCAGAGCATGATCGAGCTCTCCACCGGCGTCTGCCGCGATGCGGCGCACGCCGAGGCCGACCTCCGCGCCACAGCCGAGCGATTGCTGCCCATCGCCAAAGGCCTCGGCGTGCGCTTCATCGCCACGGGCACGCACCCGACGGCGCGCTACACGGAGCGCAAGCTGTTCCCGGCCGACCGCTATCACGGCCTGATCGCGCGCAACCAGTGGATCGCGCGCCGCCTGCAGATCTTCGGGCTCCACGTGCACATCGGCATGGAGAACCCGGAAGTCGCCATCGCCATCCAGAACGAGCTCCTGCACGACCTGGCGCTGCTGCTCGCGGTTTCCACCAGCTCGCCGTTCTGGGAGGGCGACCCCACCGGCCTCGCCTCGTCGCGCGTCACGGTGTTCGAGGCGCTGCCGACCGGTGGGAGTCCGCAGCTGGTCCACGATTGGAACGAGTTCTGCGAGCTCGTCGAGACCCTGACGAAGGCCGAGGCCATCACGTCGCTGAAGGACCTCTGGTGGGACATCCGGCCGAGCCCGCGCTACGGGACGATCGAGATCCGCATCTGCGACGGCCTCGCGACGCTGCGCGAGACCGCGGACATCGTGGCGCTGGCGCAGGCGTTGGCGAAGCGCGCCGGTGCGCGGGTCGCCGCCGGGCAGGGCCGCACGTTCCCGCCGATGTGGCGCGTGCGCGAGAACAAGTGGCGTGCGTCGCGGCACGGCATGGACGCCGAACTCGTCATCGTGAATGACGGCACGCACGCACCGGCACGGAAGTACCTCGCGCGCACGCTCGACGAGCTCGTCGCCGACGGCCATCTCGACGGGACGTCGCGGCACACCGCGCACCTGCGGGGCATCGCGGAGGGCGCCCCGACCTCGTCGGAGCGTCAGCGCGCCGTGTACGCGGCCACCAACTCGCTCAGCGAGGTGGCGCGCTCGGTCGCGGAGGAGTTCGAGGAGGACGTGCTCTCGCGCGGGGCGTCGCTCTAGCGGGCACCCACGCCAGCTCGCGCGCCGCTAACTGCGCGAGAGCCGGATCTCGTCGAGATTGACGGCAGGCGGGCGGGTGACGCTCCACAGCACGGCGTCGGCGACGTCCTCGGGCCGGAGCATCTCGTCCCGATTCGGCAGGTGAGCCTGCGCGTCCGGATCGTGCGGGTCCCAGATCGGCGTGTCGGTGGCCGCCGGCGACACGAGCGTGCAGCGCACGCCGCTTCCCCGCGACTCGGCCCGCACGGCTTCGGCCGTCGCGCGCAGCGCGTGCTTGGTCGCCGCATAGACGGCGTTCGACGGAAACACGTGGCGGTCGGCCAGCGAGCCAAGGAAGACCACATGCCCCGTGTCGCGCGCGCGCATCGCCGGGAGGAAGGCGCGCACGAGCCGCAGCGGCGCGATGGCATTCAGGCCGAACGCGGTCTCGAGTTCGTCCTCCGCGATGGCATCCACCGGCCCCAGCGGGAATGTCCCGGCCGCGAGCACCACGATGTCCGGCGTCGCCCCGAACGCCTCGGTGGCGGCGGCCGCGACCGTCGTCGCGGCGATCGGCTGCAGGAGATCGTCGGCGATGACCACCGGCGCGTGCGGCAGCGTCGCCGCCACGGCCTCGAGCGCCGCCTGCGAGCGCGAGACCAACGCCACGCGCGCGCCAGCCGATGCCAGCGCGCGCGCCACTGCCGCCCCGATGCCCCGCGAGGCGCCCGTCACGAGCGCCGTGCGTCCGGCCAGCGGCAGCGTCACCGCCCCGAACCGTACACGAGCCGCAGGAACTCGTCGCGCGTCGCCGGCTCGTTCCGGAACGAGCCCTTCAGCGCCGAGGTGATCGTCCGCGAGTTCTGCTTCTCGACGCCGCGCATCATCATGCACAGGTGCTCGCACTCGATGACGACGCCCACGCCCTCGGGCTTGAGGACGTCATGGATGGCCTGGGCGATCTGCTCCGTAAGCCGCTCCTGCACCTGCAGGCGCCGCGAGAACACCTCGACGATGCGCGGCAGCTTGCTCAAGCCGACGATGCGCCCCTGCGGGATGTAGGCGATGTGCGCCTTCCCGAAGAACGGCAGCATGTGATGCTCGCACATCGAATACAGCTCGATGTCGCGCACCATGACCATCGATTCGTGCTGTTCCTCGAACACCGCGTCGCCCACGACCTCGGCGACGTCCATGTCGTAGCCGCGCGTCAGCCAGCTCATCGCCTTCGCCACGCGTTCCGGCGTCTTCAGCAAGCCTTCCCGATTCGGGTCCTCGCCGATCAGCTCGAGCTCGCGGCGCACCAGCGTCTCGAACTCGACCATCCGCGCCGCGTTCGAGGCGGCCTCCGCCTCGAAGGCGTCGGCGCCGGATCCGTTGCGCACGTCGGTCTGGATCCGGTCAGCGGCCATCGTATTCGACATAATGATTTTCCGTCTCCCACAACTTGAGGCGCACGAGGCGCGAAGGAGCAACCTTGGGCGCGAGCACGCGCCAGCATGCCAATACAAGGTTTTCCGTAGTGGGAATGGTTCCCGCCATGAAGGGCACGTCGAGATTCAGATTCTTGTGGTCCAGATGCTGGACAAGTTCCCGCTCGGCGATGCGCTTGAGCTCGCCGAGGTCCATGACGTAGCCCGTCTCCGGATCCACCTCACCCTCGATCGTGATCTCGAGCGTGTAGTTATGACCGTGGCCGTTCGGGTTGCTGCACTTCCCGAAGGTCGCGCTGTTGCGCTCGTCGCTCCACGCGGGATTGTAGACCCGGTGGCCGGCGTTGAACTTGACGAGTCGGGTGGCGGTGACGAGTGGCATGGCTACGTAATCCTGCAGCGGAATCGAATGTTCCGCGAGGGGAAAACACCGACGCGCCGCCCGGCTTGCCGGGCGGCGCGTCAGCAAAGAGAGGGAGCAGAGAGGGTTTTTTGAAGCCCTGTCGAACGCTAAGGTCCTCACCCTACGTCCGACTTCCCGGCGTCCGGGCGTGTCGTCGGCAGAGATGTCGGATCCGCCTCGGAGGACTTATCGGCTCAAAAAGTAATTCTCCCTGTCCCAACGAATCGTGGGGGAATAGTAGGGGCCGCTCCCGAACCCGTCAATCACACGACGCCGCCGCAATCGTTACGTTTCGGCATGGACCTCTTGACCGTCGGCGGCATCGCGATGCTCGGGCTGTGGATCCTCGGGACCTTCGTGTTCGAGGGCCCGGGCTTCATCCACCTGTTCCTCACGCTTGGCGTGATGTTCATCGTGCTCGGTGCCGTGAAGCGGGCCGAGCGCGCCCGCAAAGGCGAGCAGCGCGGACGCTGACGCCTCAGATCTCCCAGTTGGAGATCGCCATGCCGACGGGCGTCGGCACTTCGCCGTAGCCGGTCAGCGTCATCCGCAGGTCCGTCCAGCGCACGCGTGCCCCGTGTGCCACGAGGACCCGCAGGGCATCGGGGAACTCGCCCTGCACCCGCAGCGCGGCGCGCATCGTGCCGCTGCGCCGCGCCTGCACCCGCACGAGATGCATCAGCGCCGGGAGTTCGCGCGCATCGTCCACCGCGAGCTTGAGCACGCGCAGCTCCTCGCGGCTGCGTCCTTCGACCAGCGGGATCTCGTGGTACAGCGCGAAGCCGCGCAGCTGTCCGTCCTCCGCGGTGTGCAGCAGGACGTCGCCGAGGCCGTGCCGCAGCGTGAGCGCCAGCTCGCGGGTGTAGTCGGCCCCGGGGCGCACGCGCGCGAGCAACGCGGCGCAATCTCCTAGCAGTCGCTCGCGCTCGCCGCTCCCGGCGTGGCCGAGCAGGCGCGGCGCTACGCCGCCAATCGCATCCATGGTGACGGTAATCGTCAGCGGCGCCGGCACGAATCCCATCGACGCGTAGAAGCCGATGTTGTCCATCGTGCGCGGCATCGTCTCGAGGCCGATCGTCGTGCAGCCCTGCTGCTTGAGATGGGCGATGCCCGCCTCGACGATGCGATGGCCCAGCCGGTGCGCCTGCAGGTCCTCGCGCACGGCCAGCGGCCCCATCCATCCCTCGCGGCCCAGCGCATGGGCGAAGTTGAACGCCGCGATGTCCCCCGCCGCGTCGCGCCACAGCATCGCCCCGGCGCCCGCCGACTCGATCGCAAAGCGCCAGATCGCGGGGTTGAGCGGTGGCACGCGCACGCCCGACATCCCGTCGCGACGGTAGCGCTCGCTGAACGCATCGCTGAAGATCGCGTTGAGCGGCGCGATGTCCTCGACGCGTACCGCGAACGGCCCGCTCACGCGGGAGACCTGGGCCTGCGGCTCGCTCACGCGCCGCTCCGGGTCACGCCGCGGCCTCCGCGGCCTGCAGCGCCGCCACCGCCGTATCCACCTGCGTGACCTTCGCCGCGCCGGTCTCTTCGTCCACGCCGACCTGGATGACGCGATCGAGTCCGTCGCGCACGCCCTCGATGTGCGTGATGACGATGACCTGGTCGAAGCGATCCTCCAGCCCCCGCAACAACGACACCACGTTCGCCCGCCGCACGTCGTCGAGCGAGCCGAAGACCTCGTCGAGGATGAGCAGCGAGAACGCCTGCCCCGCGCGATCGGCGATCATCTGCGAGATGGCCAGCCGCAGCACGAGATGCGCGACGTCTTCCTCGCCGCCGGAGATCACCGGCTTCGGCACGCCGTCCTCGAGCACCTGGATGCGGTACTTGTCGTCCAGCTCGAGCTCCGTGTACCGCGCGTCGGTGATCGTCTTCAGCAGCTCCGACGCGATCTCGCCGATCTCCGGCCGCAGCTGGAAGTTGAGCTCGTTGCGCAGTTCCGAATACGCACGGTGCAGCTCGTCGTGCACGCGGCGGTCGGACTCCAGCGCCGCGACCTTCGCCGCCAAGGCCTCGTACGCCGCCTTCGCCTGGGCGGCGCGCTCCGCGCCGGCCGCGGCCACATCCCGCGCGGCCTTCGCCGCCGCGGCGCGCTGGCTGGCCTCGGCGTGCGCCGCTGCCACGCCATCATGCAGGCGCCGCAGCTCGGCGTAGTCGCCATCGGGGACGGTCAGGCGCGCACGCCGCTGCTCCGCGGCCTCACGGCGCGCCTGCAGGTCGTCGCGCTGCCGCAGCAGCGTCTCGCGCTCGCGCAGCAACGCCGGCTCGCGCTCGATCCGCAGCGAGAGCCGGTTCGCGATCGTCGTGCGCTCCACCAAGCGCTCACGCTCCGCGTCGAGCGCCTGATGCACCGCGGCATCGTAGCCGCTCGGCAGCGAGGCCAGCTCCGCCGCCACCGTGGCCAGTCGCGCGCGCTTTGCCGCGAGGTCCTGCTCCTCCGCCACCAGGCGACGCGCGTCCTGCTGCGCCTCCGTCAGGCGCCGCTCCAGCGCCGTGACATCCGCGGTGAGCTTCTTGCGCAGCTCGTCGAGATGCTCGATGTCCGCCGGCATCGCCTCGAGCTGGTCGCGCCGCGTGCGGAAGTAGCTGCCGTCCGCCTCGACGGTCTCCAACTGGCGCTCGACGGTCTCCAGCACCGCGCGGAAATGCTCACCCAACGGGCGCGTGCAGGTCGGGCAGTTGCCCGCCTCGCCGGCATTCAAGAGCACGTCGCGCTGGTCGCGGAGGTCGGCATAGGTCTCGCGGAGGGTGCGCAGGCGGCTCTCCACCGACTCGCGCTCGCGCACCCACTCGGTGCGCCGCAGTTCGAGCTTGCCATGTGCGCGCTCCAGCTCGGCACGGCGGTCCGTCACGTCCTTGCCGAGCGCCTCGGCGTGCGAGGCGGACTCGCGCAGCCGCGCCACCTCCTGCTCGAGCGCCGCGCAGTCCGTGCCGAGGTTCGTGCGCGAGGTCTCCAGCGCGCGCCGCCGGCCATCGCTGGCCTGCAGGGCCCGCTGGGCCTCCAGCGCATCGTCGGCGCGCTGCAGCGCATCGAGGTCCGGGAGCATCGGGGCGAGCTGCGTCCTGGCCTCGTTCACCTGGGCCAACTCATGATCGAGCTTCTCGAGGTTGCGGACGAGGGCTTGCTCCTCCGCCGCGAGTGCCGCGAGCTCGCGCTCGATCCGCTCCCGCTCCTCGCGCCCCGTCTGCGCGGCCTGCCAGCGCGGCGCGATGTCGGCGAAGGCCGCTTCCGTCTCGCGCGCCGCGCGCTCCGCCGACTCCGTCGCCTTGGTCGCCGCGCGCAGCGTTTCGGTCGCATGCGCCAGTTCGCGCAGCACCGCGTCGCGCTCCGGCATGCCCGCCCGCAGACCGGCGACCTCGCTCGTCAACTCACGCCGCCGCGCCGCGCAGAGGTCCTGCGCCACGCGCAGCTTCTCGTAGCCGAGCACGCGGGAGAGGAACTGCGCGCGTTCCGATGCCGAGAGCGCCTGCATCACCGCCAGATCCTTCTGACCGGTGAAATACGTGTTGAAGAACTCCGTGCGCGTCATGCCGAGGCGACGCTGCAGGAGGCTCGCCACTTCCGTCACCGAGTTCGCGATGGGCTCGGCCGCGCCGTCCAGGTAGAGCTCGGCCATCGACAGCCCGCGCACCACGCGGTAGCGATGCCCGCCCAGCTCGAAGTCCAGCTCCACCCGCACCGGCGAGCGTGCCGGCGCCCGCTGGAAGCGGATCGAGTCGTTGGTGCCGCGGAGGATGGCGCCTCCGTAGAGCACCCAGGCAATGGCTTCGAGGATCGTCGACTTGCCGGCGCCGTTGGGCCCGATGATGCCCGTCAGCCCCGAGTCGAACTCGAGCGTGGTGTCCGCGTGCTGACGGAAGTTGGTGAGCTTGAGTCGCGTCAGTCTCACGCGTCGCTCCCCGGCAGCGCCGGCTGCGGCTCGCTCTCCTCGGCCTGTTCGAGGAAGCGCAGCCCCAGTGCGACAAAGGCGTCGCGATCGACGTCGTTCGGCAGGTTCCGCGCGCGCAGCGACTCGCGCAGGGTATCGGCCAGCGAGGCCTTGCGCCCCGGGGCGCCGCTCCGGTCCACGCGCACGGCCTCCGGCTTCCGCACATCGAGCTGGAAGTGCAGCGCCCGCTTCTGCAGGTCGCGCAGGGCCTTGTGGTCGAGCTCGCGGGCCACGTGCCGCGGCACGTCCTTCAGCACGAGGCGCACGACCTTGCCGTCCACGCCGTCGGGCAGCTTCGTCACCGCGGCCTGTATCGCGGCGTCGATCTCCGCCGCGGCAAGCCCCGCGCCGGCAATCGGCGGCAGGTCCACGAACGGCCGCGTCACCGGCAGCGGGTGGAAGGTCTGCTTCCCCGTCGCGAGGTCGCGCTCGATCATGCCCTTGCCCGGCAGTTTGGCCGCGCGTTCAGCGGCCAGCTCGCCCCAGGGATTCGTGCTCGTGTAGTCCAGCGCGCCCGAGTAAAACGCGTGCTCGGCGACCCGCGCATAGACGTGGTAATGGCCAAGCGCGACGTAGTCCCAGCCTGGCCGGCTCACGTCGGCGACGGGGATGCGCATCGCGGCGCGGTCGGGATGCTCGCTGCGCTCGGCCTGCGGCAGCACGCCCTGCACTTCGCCGTGCATGACGAGCACGTTGTACTTGAACGCCGGGTCGGGCGCGAGCTCCACGGAGCCCGGCGGCAGGTCCGGCACGGCGAGCACCGCGAGGTCGAGCGATTCGAAGGTGAAGCGCTTCGCCTCGCGGTCCGCGACGTAGATGCCGAGCGGCGCGGCGAAGAGGCGCAGGATGCAGATCGTCTCCGTGGACCGCGGCATGTCGTGATTGCCGGCGGCGATGACGATCTTAGCCTCGGGCAGCGCTTGCACGAGGCGCGCGAACTGGTTGAAGGCGTGCAGGATCGCCGTGTTCGTCGGCCGCACGGTATGGAACACGTCGCCGCCGATCAGCACCACATCAGGTGCGAGCGCGATGATGCGGTCCACGGCGCGCGTGAACGACGCCGCGACATCGGCTTCGCGCTGGTTGATGCCAGCGGGAGTGGACCGCTGGAACTGGCGGAAGCCGAGGTGGAGGTCGGAGAGGTGGACGAGACGCACGCAGAGGGGAATCTACGGCGATGCTGCCTTAAGCGCCGTAGGGATCGTCCAGCGGCGGCCCCGCCCGCAACGGTGCCGGGCCGCGCCGCGCCGGCTCGGCGGCCACGCGCTTCTTCAGCTGCGCGCGGAAGAACGCCTTCACGTCGTCGGGCTTGGTCTGCAGCGTGCGGTTGCGGGCGCGGAGGATGTCGTCCTCGCTGTCGCCGGCCAGCGCGATGCTGTCCTGCACCCAGCTCAGCGTGATGCTCGGGTCCAGCCGGCGCAGCGCCTTGGTGATGGCGGCATCGAGCGGCAGCTCTTCCGCCTGCGGGAAGCGCTCCACGCCCTCGCGCCCGGTGAGCACTGCCGGCCGCGGGAAGCGCACGAAGATCGGCTGCCCGAAGTGCGGATGCCGCACCATCAACTGGCCCTTCTCCAGCGTGGCCAGCCGCGCCTTCGTGGCCGGCGCCAAGGTCTGGTAGCCCGGTGTCGCGAGCTCGTCGGGGTCCATGCGTCCGTACAGCGCCGTCCCGCTGTTGCCCACCACGCGCCGATGCACCTGCGAGCGGAACTGCTGGGCGCCGAACAGCACGAGCCCCAGGTAGCGGCCGCGTTCGGCGATGTCGAGCAGCATCTTGCGCACGTACGTGTCCGGCCCGTCGGCCGGCGCGTACTTGTTCAGCTCATCCACGAACACCACGACCTGCGACACGCCGAGCTGCCGCTTCTCGAGGTACTCGCGCAGCTGCGAGACCACGCGCGCGAACACGAGGTCCTGTGCATCCTCCTCGAGGTTCGCCACATCCACCACGTACACGGCGCGGTCACGGAACTCGCCGAAGGGCAGGTCGCTGACGCTGCCGTCGTCGGTGACGAGACCGCGGCAGCGCGTGGAGATATTGGTCAATCGGTTTCGCACCTTGCGGATGGTGGCCACGTGGTGCGTGCGCCACACGTCCGCGTTGCGCGACTCCATCGCGCGCAGCAGCGTCGAGAACCACTTCTCGAGGTCCGCGAAGCTCCGCACCTCGACGGGCGCGTCGAACAGCGCGTCGCTGAACGATTGGTCCAGCACGCGCTCCTTGATGAAGTCGATCAACGCATCGGCCTTGGCGTCGACGTCATCCTTGTTGAGCAACACCTCGGCGTACTGCAGCGTCTCGCGCAGACCCCAGGTCAGCGGCTGCACGTTGTCCTGCAGTGCCTCGTTGCTGCGCAGCGTCGCGAGCTGGAAGCCCTTCGCCGTCCACGGCGCGTAGTAGTGCACGTCCTTGAACGGCTCGGCGGGCACCTTGAGCGCCGCGTACATCGCGCGTTCGTCATCACTCAGCGACGACGCCGGCTGGTCGAGGAAGCAGAGGTCGGGGCCCTTCACGTTGAAGCACACCGCTGCCACGCCGTCCTTGTCCTGCGGGAAGTGCGCAAAGATGCTGCCCAGCAGCCACTCGACCGCGCTGGTCTTCGTCGCGAGGCCCGACACACCGCTGATGCTCAGGTGCGCGGCCTCGGGCCCGAGCAGGAAATCGGCGTCCAGATGCACCGCCGCCTGCGTCCCGCCCGCGCGATACATCCCGACCGGAATCCCGCGCTCGGCGCCCGGCTGCAGGTAGCTGTCCATGCGCAGCGCCAGCTGCACGTCTTGCTCGGTGGCCAGATGCACCGTGCCCATCGGCACCGGCTGCAGCGGCTCCTCGGGCACATGCCGCAGCACCGCCGCGGTGTACAGGCGGATCTCCGTGCGCTCGGTCGGCGCGATCGCGCTCGCAGCCGGCACGCCGTCGGCGCCGAGCACGTCGTGCAGCGGTGTTTGCAGGTCGGTGTAGCCGAAGCCTTCGGTCACCACGCCGTAGACCGTCGGCAGCACGCCGGCGATCGGCCGCTCCGACTCCACGCGCACGATCGTCCCGATGCCCACGGGAGCATCGAGCGCGGTCCAGAAGTGGAACTCGTGCGGCGTGTTCGGCTTGCGCTCGGTGGCGACGACGCGGCCGAGGATCGGAGAGTCGGTCATTGCAGGATGCTGGTAAGGTACTGCTCGCACTCGCGGATGCCGTAGACCATCACGTCCCAGCGTGCATCGGGGAGCGCGACCGGCGCGCGCTCGGCGAGCAGCCAGCGCGAGACCAGATCGGCGCGCGCCGTGATCGCATCCGGCGCGTCGAGGGCGATCTCGACGCGGACGAGCCCGAAGAACGGGCCGCGGGCACCGGCGTCGCGCAAGCGCAGGTACCAGGTCGCGATGGGCGTGCGGCGCGGCGACGCCACGACCACCGCCGTGCTGCGCTCACCCTCGCGCAGGCGGAGCACGGTGTCCATCGCATCGCCCGCCACATACAGCGTGCGGTGCGATTTGACCACGCCCACCACCTGCGGGCTGCGCGCGACTTCCTCGGTGCCGGCGATGCCGCCGTCGATGAGCAGGGCGTCTCGTCGCTCACGCACCCACGCGGACGCCAGCGCCTGCTCGGCGCGCTCGCGGTCACGCTGCACGGCGGTCAACGCGCGCGCCGAAAGGTCACCTGGATGCCGGGGCAGCGGCTGCGCCGTGTCGTGCTCGGCCAAGGTATCCACGACCGTGCAGCGCGACGCGAGCGTCGCGTACAGCGTCTCGTCGAGCAACGCCTGGGGCAGGTACAAGGCATGCGACCGGATCGGCGGGACCCACGCCGAGAGGCGCCGAGCCGCCCGGATGCGCACCGCCGCGGCGACCGCGCCATGCACGGCCGGCACGCCCTGGAGGTGTGCCCGCACGTGCGAGCGCTGGATGCCGTCGAGGAACGCGGCGATGCCGACCACTGGGTAGCCCGGTACCGTCCGGGCCTGCATCTCGACCCCTTCGACGGGCGTGGCACGCTCTACGCGCGGCGGCGCCTCAACTTCGCGCTGGGCCTCGAGCGAGAGCGTCGACGCCTGGGTCGCGACGCCGCCGTCACGAAGTGCGAGAAGCACGGCGCGCGTGGTTGCCGCCCCCGGGGGCGGGTCGTAGCTTCTGACCATGCGCCGATTCGCGCTCATCGCGAGCATCCTAGTCCTCGCCGTCGCCTGCGACAAGCAGACGCAGGCGCCCGGCAATACCCCTGCGGGCGACCTCACCGACCTCTCGACGTCGCCGACGATCCTGTTCACGGTGTTCGGGCCCCGGGAGACGCCGAAGCTTGCCCCGATCGGCGTCGTCACGACGACCGGCCTCAAGCCGCTGACGCTTGACGACGCCGGGTGGCGCGAACTCGACTCGGTGTACTTCGCCGCGGGCCGCAAGCTGCCGATGTACCGCAACGGCGCCGCCATCGGGGAGCTCGAGATCGTCCGCGGCATGTGGCCGGCCGACTCGCTGCCGCTCTACGAGGTGCCGGGCTGCAGCCGCGTCGTCCCGCAGGCGTTGGCGCGCTTCGCCGATCCTGCGGCCTTCGAGGAAACGGTGGAGTTCCTCGCCTCCTCCACGCCGCTCGCGCAGCCCACCGACTCGCGGCCCTTCCCCGCCAATCCAGAGGCCCAGGGCCTGACGCTGGCCAGCGCCGTCGCCGCGGCCGCCGATATCGGCGCCGAGGACCTCAACGGACTCGACTTCCACGCGCGCTGGCTGCGCACCGGGGTCGGCGCCAATGGCCGCTCGCTGCTTGCCAGCTACATCGACCCCGACGCGGGCGACTTGGGGCCCGGGGCCGGAAGCACCGCGGTACTCGTGCTCCTCGCCGAGGACTCGGCCGGCACGTTCACCACGAGCTACCAGCACGCGCGCGTGGGCGAGGCGCGCTCCGTCGATTTCCGGCGCGTGATCAACTACGCCGACCTCGATGGCGACGGGAAGGCGGAGATCCTGATGGAGCAGTGGCGCTACGCCGCCATTCCGTCGCTGGTGCTGCTCAAGCACAACGGCACCCGCTGGGCCGACGCGTTCACCGTCAGCGCCGAGTGGTGCACGGACCAGCGCCGCTGAGCGAACTGCCGCCCCAAGCGATCCAAGGGGCGGCTCGGCGTCAGTCGACGCCGAGATCCCAGGCCTGTTCGAGATCCGCCTTCGAGTAAGCGCGGAATGCCGTGAGCGTGGTGGTGCGCACCAAGCCCGGCACCGTCGGGAACTTCTCCGTCACGATCTCGGCGATCTGCGCGTACTCCGCGACCTTCACCATCGCGATGAGATCCCATTCACCCGACACGGAATAGACATCGGTCACGCCCTCGATGCCGGCGAGCGCGGCCGCCGTCTTGGGAATGCTCTTCGGCTCTGCCTGGATGAGGACGATGGTCGTGATCATGGCGCGGGGAATGGCGGGACGTTGAGGAACCAGAGGCCGGCGATGCGCTGCTTCGCATCGACTTCGAGCAGCAGGTCGCGGGCGACATGCACGGCCCGTGAGGCACGCGTCGGACCGATACGGAAGTGTATCGTGCGTTCGGGGGCATCGGCTACCGCCCGGATGGCGGTGTCGACTTCCATTGCGGTGAGGAGGTCGTCCCCCTGCTGCGGGATGCGCACCCGCGCGGCCAACGTGGGTTCCGGTGCCTGGAGCGTCGCCACGCTCTTCACGTCGGGCCAGACGGCGACCTCCACCGCGGCCAGCCGACCGTCCACGAGCTCGAACGTGAGCCAGGAGCCGTCCGAGCCCTCGAAATCCAGCGAGCCGCTCACGCCCTCCGACACGCCGGCCGGCCGCAGCATCGCCACGAGGATGTCCGTGTCGGCATCCCAGCGATACTCGATGGGTGGCAGGTCCTTCGCGTCCAGTGGCTCCAGCCGCACGTCGAATGCCATCGTCGTCCCCCGTTCAGGTCGAGGGCAGCGTAGCGATGCGCGACGGCCGGAAGCGCATCATGCCATCGCGTCCGCGGTCGCGACGATGCGACGCGCGGCCTCGATCACCTGCGCCTTGTCGGCCGCGTAGGACACCCGCACCCAGTCCGGCGTGCGGAACGCCGACCCCGGCACGATCGCCACCCCAGCCTTCTCCAGCAGTTCCTGGCAGAACGCGCCGCCGGCATCCGGCACGCGCCCGGCCCCCGGCACCTTGAGGTAGAAATAGAACGCGCCTTCCGGCGGCAACACCGTGAGCGCCCGCGACGCCTGGAGGATCGGCAGCGCCGCGTCACGCCGCGCCTTGAACTCGGCCACCATCGCGCGCACCGTCGCGTCCACCGGCTCGCCCAGCGTGAGCGCCGCGAGCGCCGCGTACTGCGCGACCGTCGCCGTGTTCGACGTCGTGTGCGACTGCAGGGCCGTCATCGCCTTGGCGACCGCCGGCGGCGAGATCGTCCAGCCCACGCGCCAGCCGGTCATCGCCCAGGCCTTCGCGACGCCGTTCACCACGATGAGGTTGTCACGCCGCGGGGCGACGTCGAGCGCGCCCGGCGCCGGCGCGTCGTAGGCGATGCGCTGGTAGATCTCGTCGCTGATCACCCACCAGCCGCGCGTCGCCGCGAGGTCGAGGATCGCGCGCAGCTCCTCGGGCGCGTACACCGCGCCGGTCGGATTCGACGGCGAGTTCAGCATGAGGCCGCGCGTACGCGGCGTCGCATGCCGCTCCAGGCGCTCCACGTCCACCTTGAAGCCTCGCGCCGGATCGCCGTGTACCTCCACCGCCGTCGCTCGCGCCAACTGCACCATCTCGTAGTAGCTCGTCCAGCTCGGCGTCGGCACCAACACTTCGTCGCCCGGGCCGAACAGCGTCACGCAGGCGTTGTAGAGCGATTGCTTGGACCCGCAGGACACTACCACGTCCGTCGCTGCGATGGCCTCCGTGCCCCTGAACGACGCGTTGCCCTGCGTCGCGATCGCCTGCCGCAGCGGGAGGATGCCCTCCACCGCCGTGTAGCGCGTCGCCCCCTCGTCCAACGCCCGCTTGGCAGCCTCGAGAATCGGCGCCGGGGTCCCGAAGTCCGGCTCGCCAGCCCCGAGATCGATCACCTCGCGCCCCTGCGCCTTCAGCGCCTTGGCGCGTTGCGAAACGGCGATGGTCGCGGACTCGCGCAACTCGGCGATATTCGCCGACGGACGGAAGGGCATCGGGTTATATTCCATTGACGCGAACGTTATCCCAGCGCCCCCGCGTGCGCCATTATTGAAAACCGAGGATCGCAGTGTCTGCTACTTCCCGCGAGACGGCCGGAGCCGTCCGCTCCGCCCACGTGGCGTATTTCATGCCCGCCGATTGGGCCCGCATCGCCCAGCGCGCCGCCCCCGCCCTCGAGCGCGCGGCGACCGACGGCGCGTCCCTCAGACTGCTGATCCTCGTGCCCGACTCGGAGGCCGCCGTGGCCCTGAGCCGCGCCCTCGCCGAGCTCCCGCAGGCCGATGGCCGCCGCATCGTCGCCGCCTCGTCGCAGGCGCGGTTGCAGCGCCTCCTCGGCATCGGTCCCGCCGATGTCGTCGTCGGCTCGCCGGAGACCATCGCCGCCGGCCTCGCCGCCTCCGCAATCAAGCTCGACAGTGTGCGCACCGTCGTCTTCGCCGCCGCCGACGAGATGGACGCCGAGTCCGACGCCCTCGCCGCCGTGCTCGCCGAGGTGCCCAAGGACGCCGCGCGCATCCTCACGGCCCTCGCCGCCAGCGATGCCGTGGACGCCCTCATCACGCGCTACCTCTCCAAGGCGCGGCGTGTGCAGGACGATGTCGTCGCCGACGTGCCCGCCGCGCAGGTGCAGAACGTGCGCTACCTGACGGTCACCAGCGATCCGCTCGCCGTACTGCCTTCCCTGCTTGATGAGCTCGACGCGCCGTCCGCCGCCGTGCTCGTCGGCAGCGATGCCGCCGCGAAGGCGACGCGTCAGGTGCTCGCCAGCGTCGGATACACCGAGGGCCCGCTCGCGCAGGTCACGCGTGGTCCCGTCGCCGCCAACACGTCGGTGGTGATCACGCTCGGCGTGCCCACCGCAACGGCCTGGGGCCAAGCCGTCGCCGCGGCGCCCGCCCAGGTGGTCGCCATCTGCGCCCCGCGTGATCTCGAAGCGCTGCGGTTGCTCGCAGGCGAAGCCACGCCGCGTCCGCTCGGCGATCGCGCGAGCCTCTCGCGGGCCCGCGCCGTGGAATCGCGCCGTCGCGCCGAGCTGCGCGCCGAGCTCGCCGAAGGCATTCCGGCGCGCGAAGTGCTCGCCCTCGAGCCGCTGCTGCGCGAGAACGACGGGCTCGAGATCGCCGCCGCCGCGCTGCGCCTGCTGGAGCGCACGCGCGCCGAGCAGACCGAGCAGGTGCGCGCCGCCGAGGAGCGAGCGCGCTCACAGATGCGCGAGGCGCAGAAGGAGAAGGAAGCCGCCGAGCGCGCGGAGCGTGGCGATCGGTTCGAGCGCAGCGACCGCGGCGACCGTGGCCCCCGCCCCGGTCCTCGTGGCGGCGGCGAGCGCGTGGAGGGCCCGCGTGGCTTCCGCGGCGGCGACCGCCCGATGGGCGAGCGCAAGCCGCGCAGCACCTACGATCGCGAGGCCCCGCCGCGCGAAGGCAAGCCGCGCATCAGCTCGTTCAGCAAGGATCGCGACGGCAAGCCGCGCAGCAGCTATTCCCGCGACGACAAGCCGCGCAGCGGCGGGTTCTCCCGTGACGACAAGCCGCGCTCGGGCGGATTCAAGCGCGACGGCGGTCCGCGTGACGGCGGCCCGCGCAGCGGCGGCTTCAAGCGTGACGACAAGCCGCGCGGCCCGCGTCCGCCCAGGGGCGACCGGTGAGCGGAGCGCTCCAGCTCACCGGCGGCTGGATCGAGGTCATCGCCGGCGTGATGTTCAGCGGCAAGAGCGAGGAGCTCATGCGCCGCGTGCGCCGGTCGACCATCGCCAAGAAGCGCGTCCAGGTGTTCAAGTCGCACCTGGATAACCGCTACGAGGGCGGCGTGTATGCCGTCGGCTCGCACGACGGCCGCACGCTCGAGGCGATTCCCGTGGACTCGTCGCAGCAGATCGCGCTGCGCATCGATCCGCTGGCGCAGGTGATCGCCGTCGACGAAGTGCAGTTCCTCGACCAGGGCATCGTGAAGCTCGCCTGCGATCTCGCGCTGCGCGGGCGTCGCGTCATCCTCGCCGGCACCGACACCGACTTCCGCGGCGAGCCCTTCGGCCCGATGGCGGCGCTGATGTGCGTGGCCGAGGTGGTCGACAAGCTGCACGCCATCTGCGTGCTCTGCGGCGCGCCGGCGAGCCGCAACCAGCGGCTCATCGGCGGCAAGCCCGCGCCGTACGACTCGCCGGTCGTGATGGTCGGCGCGGCGGAGTCGTACGAGGCACGCTGCCGGGCCTGCCACGCGGTCGGCAAGCCCGACGACGCCCAGCTACGGCTGGGATAGCAGCACGTCCTCGAAGTACTGCAGCGCCCGCGGATCGCGCTTCTGCCCCAGCCAGAACACCGCGCGGCGCCGCACCGCGGGATCCTGATGCGTGCGGGCGAGTCGGATGAGCGCCGGCACGCTTTCCTCGTTCGGTCGCTGCGAGAGCGCGAACACCGCATGCTCGCGGATCTCGCGGTCCGGATCGCCAATGAGCTCCTGCAACCCGGCGGTCGCGCGATCGCCGGCCGACTGCGAGAGCCAGAACGTCGCACTGGAGCGCACGTCACGCGGACGCGCGTCGTCCTTGGCGACCGCCAGCAGCTGCGCGTCCGGCGACGGCCCGTCGGCGATCAGCGCGGGGAAGATCGCGTCTTTCGCCGCGCGTGATTCCGCCGTCGCGGCAAGCTGCATGAGATAGTCGCGTGCCGCGGTCGGCGAGACCTCGCCCAGGTCGAGGTCCGCCGCTGTGCGCCAACGACCGCCGACATAACTGCGCACGGCCGTGACGCGCCGGTCGCTCACATCGAGCGCGACGCGCACCGGCCCGGGCTCGCAGTCATCCTCCCACTCCGCCGCCCGGCGGCCGTTCACGTGGATGTTCTCGCCGCTCACTATCGCGCGACCATCGCCGCGACGGATGCTGATGTTGCCGCGCCCGTTGCCGCAGACGCCGCTGTCCGCGGCGAACTGCAGGCGGACGGTCCCGCTCCCGACTGCGGCGACGCGCGCGGCGAGGTCCTGCGCGCCCGCAGACGCGCTCACGAGGAACGCCAAGGCGAGGGCGCGCATCAGAGTGGCTTGTTGATGATTTCTTCCAGCGCCGCCGCGGCCCGCGGATCGCGACTCTGCCCAAGCCAGAACAGCGCCTGTCGCCGCAGCTCGGCGTCCTGCTCCGTGCGCGCGATGGCCAGCAGCCGGTCCACCGCCGCGGAATCGTTGCGACGCTGCGACAGCGCGAAGATCACCTGGCCGCGCAGTTCGCGGTCCTCCGTGCTCGTGTCGTAGATCTGCCCGAGGTCGGCGACGGTCGCGCCACCGCTCTGGCTCGCCCAGAACAATGCCGACTTCCGCAGCTGCGCCGAGAGCTGGCGATCCTTCGCGCGTTCGAGCAACCACGCGGCGTTCTCGGGCGAGCGGCGCTGCGCCACGGCGAAGATCGCCTTGTCGCGCAACTCGTCGTTGTCCAGCCGCGGGAAGAGTTCGCGGAGGAAGGCGGAGTTCTCGCCGCGCCCGCGCTGGCCGATCCAGAAGATCGCCTCGGCGCGCAACTCGGTGTTCGCGTCGCGCCGGCCGGCGAAGTCCCGCAGGATCTCGCCCGCGCGCGGGGCGTTCGCCTGCGAGAGCGCGAAGATCGCACGCTTCTGCAGGTCCTCGTCCGTCTCGGTCTTGAGGATCCCCTCGAGCACCGTGACCGAGCGGTCCGTGTTCACTTGCGAGAGCCAGAACACGGCCTCGCTGCGCGTCGTGCGGTCGGGATCGTTGCGCACGACGTTGACCAGGATGTCCGCCGCCTCGTCGTTGCGACGCTGCGCGACGATGAACACCGCCTTGCGGCGCAGCACTTCGGAGCAGCGGTCGCGGCGCTCGAGCACGCGGCGCAGGACGGGCAGCGCCTGCTCGGAGTTCATCTGCATCAGGGCGTTGAGCGCCTCGATGCGGTCGTCGCCGATGACGCCTTCGCACTCGGGCGGGATCTCGTCGCTCCCACGACCGCTGCGGGCGCGCGACGACGCACGGGCCGCCGCGACGGCGCTGCCGCGAACCCCGGCCATCTCGGCCCGCGCTTCCGCCAAGCCGCGCGCCATCTCGGCGCGGGCGCGCTCGGCTTCGGCGGAGCTCATGTGTCCCGACGCGATGGCCGCTTCGAGCGCGGCCGGCGCGACGGCCGCCGCCATCTCCAGGGCCGCCGGTGCCACGCTGGCGGCGATCTCCGCCGCAGCCGCCGCGACGGCCGCACCAGCCTCGGCGTCGCCGCTTCGGGCCAGACGGCCGTTCACGCGCGTCAGCAGCGCCGCCGACTCGCCAGAGGTATACGTCGCGCTCGTCGCGTACTTCTCCCGCTGCGTCTCGAGCGCCCGCGCCGCGCGGCGCAGGTCAGACGAGCTGCCCGTCCGCTGCAGCGCGAAGGCCTGCCAGTAGAGCGCGTCGCCCGCGTAGGCCGAGGTCGGATGCTCGTTGACGAGCTGTTCAAAGAGCCGCGCGGCACGGCGCCAGTCTTCGTCGGCGATCGCCACGCGACCGGCGCGCCACAGCGAGTCCGCGGCGTCTTCCGGCGCGTAGCTCACCGCGGGAATGGGATCGGGCGAGGCCGGCCGATCGAGCGCGGCGCCGGTGCCCACGAGGGCGAGGAACGACAGGGTCAGGAGCTTCATGGTTACCTCAGATGCCAGCCGCGCCGGTGCGCAGCCGTGTCAGGAGTTGCGTGCGTTCGAGCGTGCGGTCGAGGAGCTCGCGCTCCTCGACGGCCGTGCCCGAGCGCTGGATGAGTTGCACGAGGACCGTCTCGAGGTCCTCCAGCAGGCGGCGCCGCACGGGATCGTCCCCGGCGGGTGAATCGAGGAGCAGGCGCGTGTTGGTGAGCATCTCACGGGCCCACTTCCCGGTGAGGGAGTCCATCGTCGCATCGGCGGGCGTTGCCGCGATCACCGAGACCAGCGCCTCGGCGCGCTCAAGGTGATCGCGCGACGCGAGGGTGAAGGCAGTGTTCGGTTCGGCGCGCGTGGCGGCCGGGAGCGGGCGAGGTGCCGACACCAGACGCGCCTGTGGCAGCAACGGCGTGGTCCGCAGCGGTTCGCCGGCGCTGCTGTCGGTGGCTTCCAGGGTGAGGATCGAGTCTCGCGGTTCGTCGTTGACCGCGCTGACGGTCGGGCTGACGGCTGCGCCGCCCACGCTGTCGGCCTGCGCGACCGTCGTCGCGGCAGGCGTGGTGAGCATGAAGCGCCCAATGCCGATGCCGACGAGCAGCGTCGCGGCCATGCCGATCCACGGCGCGTAGCGGCGCGTCGGTCGGACAATGCGCTTGGGAGCGCGCGCCCTGGCGATGGACGCCCACATCTCGTCGCGCGGCGTCTGCGCCGGCGGGGCGTTGTAGTCGCCCGCGTTGCGCTTGAGGAAGTCTTCGAACTGTTGCTCGCTCATACCGCCCACTCCCCGGCGAAGTCCGCCAGTTCATCACGTAGCCGGGCGCGTGCCCGGTGCAGCTGTGCCTTGGAGGTGCCCGGCTGGATGCCCAGCGCGCTGGCGATCTCCTCGTGTGTGTAGCCTTCCACGTCGTGCATCACGAAGACCGTGCGATACCCGTCGGGAAGTCCATCGATTGCGCGTCGCAGCCGGAGTTTGAGGTCCGGCTCCGCCTCGCGGGTCGGGATGATGGCGTCCGGCATTTCGTCGCCGCCGATCTCCCGGCCGTGGATGCGTCGCACCTTCTTGAGCCCGTTGAGGATCACCGACGTCGCGATGGCGTGCAGCCAGGTCGCGAGCGAGGAATCCCCGCGGAAGTCGCCGAGCTTGTCGAAGGCCCGGATGAAGGTGTCCTGCGTGAAGTCGCGGGCCAGCGTCTCGTCCCCGGACATTCGCCACGCCAGCCGATAGATGCGGTCCACGTGCGCGTCGTAGAGCTTGCGCTCCGCGAGTGCGTCGCCCCGCAGGATGTCGGCGATGAGTTGTGCGTCTGTCACGAGGTGGGGGTCGCGGACCGGACTTCGGTGTTCACACCAGAGACAACGCGAGTGGGCGGAGGGTTGCGTGGAGGGAGCTGCCGGCCGTGTGAACGCCCGAAGCTGGCGCCAAACGCCGACCCTAACTCGTTCTCCCGCAGCGGCTTGCAGAATACTCGCGCGACATTCGCCCGAACGCGACTAGAGCGCCTTTCCCTTGAGGCGCACGAGCAGGGCGCGAATCTCCGGCGGCGTGTTGGCGCGGGTCGCTTCGACCTCGAGCGTGCGGACGCGCGTGTAGCGGTTGGTCACGGGGAAGAACGGCGGGCGCCGTGTCGAGTTCTGGCAGCGATCCGGACTGCCGTAGTAGCGGAAGCCCGTGTTCGAACCCGAGTAGTGCGCGGAGAATCGGCGCATGATCATGCCGCCGACGACTTCGAGGCAGCCGCCGTTGGCGCGATTCGACGACCCAGAGCCTTCGGGACACTCCGGCTGGTCACCTGCCGCGCCCATGGTCGTGTTCGGGGCCTCGACGCCGACGGTGCCGGTAAGGCTCATGAAGGCGCCATGCAATGTCGTGCGGCGCGCTTCCCCCTCGTGGAGTGTCACACTCGCCAGCGTGAACAATGACGGATTCCCGAAGCGCCGGGCGCGGGTGAACATGCCGTCCACGACGGTTACGTCTCCGACTGCCAACACCCCGAGCTGTGTACTGCAGTCCGACTCCGGCAGATTGGGGGCGTTGGCGTAACGAAGCGGTCCGATGATGCTCACGCGTCCGTTCACACGCAGCGTGACGCGACCCGTCACCACGCCGCTCACGTACAGCGGTCCAGTGGTGCTGCTGATTACGCCACGCGAGTTCGCGTTGTAGGTGCTGCCGAAGGCGAACAAGTACGGCGACTCCACTGCCTGCCGCACCGTCGTGCTGATGCCGGTCGGCGAGGTACCGGTGCGCCAACTACCAAGCGTTCCGTGGGTCGCGGCAACGCAACGGCCGTCGGTCGCTGAGTTGCCGTTACTCTTGAAGGTGCAGGTTCGGCTGCGGACGGAAAACGTCGTATCTTGCCCGCCGTATCGATGGGCGGCGTTCGCGACGCCCCACGGCACCGTATCCGCGGCCGTGCCGGTCACGGTTCCCGCAGAGTTTGTGAACCGCTCCGTCAACACGAGCTGCGGACTCCCGGCCGGGAAGCATCGCGCGGTCGGCTGCTCGAGGATGTCTTTCGCCGCATCCCAGTCGTAGTCCTCGAACCCGTTCATGTCGCCATTGCTGACCGTCGGATACGTGCTCGACCGGAGGACGGAATTCGCCCACGAGGAGCGGTGTACCGCGATCGGGAAAAACTGCCAGCGGTTTGAGATTCGATAGAAGGCCCCGCACTGGTTCTGGATGCGCGCATCCTGCCAGTGATGATAGATGCTCCCAGCGAACAAGTGGTACGACTGCTCGGGATTGCCTCGCAGGTAGGTCGTGTCGTACCCCGCCGCGAGGTCGAAGACCTTGAAGAAGCCCTCGCCCTCCTCGATGCTGCCATCGTTGTCGGCGTCGATGGCCACGAACTCGAGGCGACTGCCGAGCCCTGACCCCGTCACCGGAGTGAATCGCAGGCCCGCCGCGTTCGCGAGAGTATCGAGGCGCGCGAAGGTCGAGTCCTTTGGGTAGGGGACTGGCATCGTGCCCGGCAGGCTATCGATCTCGAACGTAGCCGTGCCGCTGATCGATCCGCCGACGCTGACCGTATCGAGGAAGCGATTGCCAGACGCCGAATTGACCCAGTTCAGGTTGCTATGGACCCGCCCGCCGACGACGCCAGGCCCGAACGTGACGTCACTCGGAAAGGAGTCGGTGAAGAACTGATAGCGCGAGAAACTCTCGCGCCGCAGGTCCATGCGGCGCACATGCCGGGTGCCGGTGGCGTCGTACGCCTGGGCCAGGAGCGTCACAAAGGGGAGATGCGTCCCGGTCGTATCACCCGTGACCGCGGCATACACATTCACCGAGACATTCGGGACTTGCGTGCCGGATGCGTCGAGGAGCTTCCACCCCGTGACGAGTACACGATAGCCCGTGTCCGGAATGGCGGGTGCGACGTCGCTCTCCAGCCGCGTCCGCTGCACCTCGAGCGCTGCCTCCGCGGCATAGCGAAAGAGCCGCTCGCGATCATAGAATCGGGACAGCAATCCCGCGCTCGACGTCATGAAGATCGCGGCGATCGCGAGCGCCGCGACCGCAAGCGTCATGAGCAAGACGAGGATAAGCGCCGAACCGCGTCGGCTCTTCATCCGCATCACGGCAGCGTCACCGACGAGCGCGTCGCCCGTCCGGATGCGAGCCCACCGCAGTCCACCGCACGAACGCCATACTCGACGGTACCAACCAGCGACGGATTCACGTCACTCCACACGTACTCCGTCGCGCGCGTCGCAGGAATCGTCGCGATGGCGGACCAGGCACCGCCTGAGATACGTCGCTCCATCAGGTAGTGCGTAACGTCCGCGGTCGCGCCTGCATCGTCCGTGGACGGGTCGAACGTCACCTCGACGTGATACGGCTGGTTGCTGTTGTCCCTCGACAACGAGAACTGCGATGCGTTGTTCGCCGGCGGCGTCGACGGCGCCGCGCCGCAATCGCGCCCCGTCGACGTCCGGTTCTCCAGCACCACCATCCAGAAAATCGACCGGATCACGTCCTCGCCGGTCTGGGTATTCCTGAAGAACCCCGCCGAACGCACGCCGATCGCCCGGATGCTCCCCACACCCGCCGAGTCCCACCACATCGGCAGGCTCGCCGATCCGACGCGGCTGAGCGTGTCGCCGCTGCGCGTGTAGTAGCTGAAGAACGCGGAATCGGCCGGCACATGGATGCCGCGCACGACCTGCGTGGAATCGCGGCCGTTCACGCGCCGGTACAGCACGTACACGTCATTCCGGTCCGTCACCGTATCCGCCCGCAAGAAGTACATCACCGTCTCGTTGCGGCTCGGCGTCCCCGCACCATCCGTGTAGGTCGTGGTCGGATACGTGCGCGCAGTGAGCGGAATCGTGCCGGCCTGCCCGACGCGCCACGCCTCGGTCAGCGTCGTGTCGGCGGACGTATCCAACTCCAGCGCACCCGGATCAAGCGTATCGCGCGCGACGAGATTGGCGTTGAACGCAATGCCCATCGGCCCCGCATAGACGATCAGCGGCTGCGACGCATCGGCAACCGCCACGCGCAGGTCCTTGTCGATCATTCGCTGCGCGTAGCGCGCGATCTGGTAGGCGTCGAGCCGACCGGCATTGTCGCCGAGGGCCCGCGTCTGCGTGCGGACGAAGGGCAGCGTGATGGCAAAGACCAACATCGTCAATGCCATCGCGACCACCATCTCGATGATCGTGAACCCGCGCCGGTTCCTACCCATCAGCGGGCGCCGATCACGACGGTCTTGGACACCGGCGTCGAGAGGTCGGGGGAGGTCACCGTAACCGTCACCGTCACGTACTCGGTGCTGTCGGTGACCGTCGCGACGGCCAGCGTGGTGCGCGTGTACCCGGTGTACCCGGCCATCGAGGGGTTCGCCGTGGCCGTCGCGCTGGTCTCGGTCGTGTTGTGGAACGTGCTCACGAGTGTCGAGTACGTCACGTGCGCCCGCGCCGCTTCGAGGCGACCGGTCGCGAGGTCGCTCGCGATCGTGAGATACGCCGCGTTCCGGCTCGCCCGCGCGAATCCGTTGCCGAAGTTCGACAGCGACAGCATCACACCCGAGAGGATCACGATGGCAAACAGCACCTCGATGATCGTCATGCCGCGGCGGATCGCCAATCGGGAAGTGGGCATCAGGCGAAAACTATGGAGAACGCGCTCGGGGGGACGGCAAATCGGCCACCACGGCGGTCCGGCCGCCGCTGCCGCTGTCACAATATGATATTGCATTCTGGGTCCCACGCGCTCATATCCCATCCCATGGCCACCCTCGCCGCGATGATTACCGATCCCCAGGCGCTCCAGCGCCTGAACGCCGCCGTCCACGGTGAGCATCGGGTCATCCACTGCACGTCGTGGGACGCCCTCGAGGAGGCCTGCAAGGATGAGTCCGTCACTCTCGCCATCCTTGACCTCTTCGCGGAAGGCAAGGCGCAGTTCGATGTCATCCGCCGGCTGAAGCTGCGCGCCGAGCGCATCTCGCTCGTCGCGTACGTCACCGTGACGCCCGAGCGCTCGCGCGACTTGTTCGACGCCGGCCGCGCGGGCCTCGACGGTCTGCTCATCGCCGGGCAGGACGATACGCCCGCCGCGTTCCGGGCCGTCCTCGAGCGCGCCGAGGCGCGCGGTGTGGCGCAACTGCTGCGGCCCCGCGTGAGCGGATTCAGTGCCACCGTCCGCGACGCCGTGATGGTCGCCGTGACGCGCGCCCACCTCCGCCTCACCGGCCAGCGCCTCGCCGAGATCTGCGGCACATCCAAACGCACCCTCCTGACGGCGCTGGCCGACGCGAAGTGCCCGCCACCGCAGAAACTGATTACATGGGGCCGCCTCATTGTCGCGGCCCAGATGCTCGAGGACGGCCAGCGTACGGCCGACGGCGTCGCCCGGATGCTCGACTTCCCCTCGGGATCCGCCTTCCGCAACACCTGCCAGCGCTACCTCGGCGCGACCCCGCAGGAAATCCGCGCGAAGGGTGGCGCAGCATGGGCGGCCAGCCGCTTCGTGCTTGAACTTGGCACTACCCAGAGCTGAGGCTCAGTAGGATCGTCGGCGCCAGGCGCCGTTCGCGTGGCTCCAAAACGCCGTGCGTGCCGTCGCTCCGGTGACGGCCAGCGCCCGGAAATCGTACGAGCGGCTGCTGACCGTGCCGATGTAGATCACGACATCGCCGCCCAAGGTGCCGTTCGGCGCAATCCGAAGCGCCTGCATGAGGGCCGGACGACCGGTGACCAACCCGGGACCCGTTGCATAGGCGGCCGACGCGCCGTCGATCGTGCTGTCCGGCGCAAGGAACCGCGCCCCGTCGAGCGGCCGGTAGGACACCGTCTCATTCTCCGAGACCTGGCCGTCGTCATCCGCATCCAGCAGGATGCGGACGCGCATCGCGCTGTCGCTCGAGGCGTCAAACATCAGCTGCACCGGCATGTTGCGGTTAATGGCGGTCTGCTGGGCGGCGATGATGGTGTTCTGCAGCATGCGGATGTTCGCGTCCATCCGGTAGTTCATGTTCGTGAAGCGCGAGACGGTCCACCCCGCCACCAGCCCGATGAGGATGATGACGACGAGAATCTCGGCGACCGTGAACCCGGGGCGACGCGGCAGCTGCACGATGCACAATCTACGTCTCGACGCTACGATTCTGCGATGCTCACCGTCGGCCTCACCGGCAACATCGCCGCAGGCAAGTCCGCCGTGGCTGCGCGCCTCGCCGCCCACGGCGCGCCCATCGTCGACGCCGACCTCCTCGCCCGCGAGGCCGTCGCGCCCGGCTCCGCCGCGCTCGCCGCCATCGCCACGCGCTTCGGCCCGCACGTGCTCAGGCCCGACGGCTCGCTCGACCGCGCGGCCCTGCGCCAGGTCGTCTTCCGCGACGAGACCGCCCGCAAGGCGCTCGACGCCATCGTCCATCCGGAGGTCGCACGCCTGCGCGCCGCGGCCGTCGCGCGCCTCCGCGACAGCGGCGCGCCCCTCGTCATCTGCGACATCCCCCTGCTCTTCGAAACCGGCCTCGACGGCGAGATGGACCGCATCATACTCGTCGACGCCCCCGTGGACGTCCGCCGCGAGCGCCTCATGCGCGACCGTGGCTTGAGCGCGAGCGACGCCGACGCGATGATCGCCGCGCAGATGCCCGCCGACGCGAAGCGCCCGAAGGCCCACTACATCATCGAGAACGACGGCACGCGCGAGGCACTCGACGCGCAAGTGGACGCCGTCTGGACGGCCCTCCGCGCCGCCGCCACTGCTTGATTCCCGCCTCCAAGCGGCGTAGCCTTCGCCATCGGTACATCACCCCTCGCACCCCCCTCCGGAGCCACGCGTGTCGTCGATCCCCGCGGATCTGAGCTATACCAAGGACCATGAGTACGTGAAGAAGACCGCCGACGCCTCGGTCGTCATCGTCGGCATCACCGACTACGCCCAAGGCGAACTCGGCGACATCGTCTTCCTCGACCTCCCCAAGCCCGGCCGCAAGGTCGCCGCGCACGAGGTCTTCGGCACGATCGAAGCCGTGAAGGCCGTGAGCGAGCTCTACTCGCCGCTCGCCGGGGAGATCGTCGAGGTCAACGCCAAGCTCGACGGCGAACCGGCGCTCGTGAACACCGATCCCTACGGCGACGGCTGGATGATCAAGCTCAAGGTCAACGCCGCCGACCTCAAGGGTCTCATGGACGCGGCAGCGTATGGGAAGCTGCTCGGCCAGTAACGGCTGAACTGCCTTCACCACGAAGGCACGAAAGGAGCCGCAACAGGCGTTCGGCCCCGCAACCCAAGAGAAGCGATGCTTCTTGGGGTTGCGGGGCCGAACACTTGCAGTGAGCCCTTCGTGCCTTCGTGGTGAACCGCCGTTAGGCCTGCGCGTACTCCTCGATCGGCGGGCACGAGCACACGAGATTGCGATCCCCGAACGCGCTCTCGATCCGGCTCACTGACGGCCAGAACTTCCGCTCACGCACCCACGGCAGCGGATACGCCGCGCGCTCGCGCGAGTAGCCACGCGCCCAGCTGTCGCTCACCACCACATCCTGCGTGTGCGGCGCGTGCACCAGCGGATTGTCCTCGCGCGACAGCACGCCGCGCTCGATGTCGCGGATCTCCTCGCGGATGGCGATCAACGCCTCGATGAACCGGTCGAGCTCCGCCTTCGACTCGCTCTCCGTCGGCTCCACCATCAGCGTGCCCGCCACCGGGAAGCTCACCGTGGGCGCGTGGAAGCCGTAATCCATCAGGCGCTTCGCGATGTCTTCCACCTCGATGCCCGCGGACTGCTTGAGCGGACGCGTGTCGAGGATGCACTCGTGCGCCACGTGGCCGTTCTTGCCGCGATACAGCACCTCGTAGTGCCCCTTCAGCTTCTCGGCGATGTAGTTCGCGTTGAGGATCGCGACCTTCGTCGCCTCCGTCAGCCCCTCGCCGCCCATCATGTCGATGTACATCATCGAGATCGGCAGGATGCTCGCGGATCCCCATGGAGCCGCGCTCACGGCCCCGATGCGCGTCTCCTTCGGCTCGAGACCCACGACGCCGTGGCCCGGCAGGTACGGCGCGAGGTGCGCCACCACGCCGATCGGCCCCATGCCCGGGCCGCCGCCGCCGTGCGGGATGCAGAACGTCTTGTGCAGGTTCAGGTGGCAGACGTCCGCGCCGATGTCGCCCGGGCGGCTCAAGCCGACCATCGCGTTCATGTTCGCGCCGTCAAGGTACACCTGGCCGCCATGCTCGTGGATGATCGCGCAGATGTCCTTGATGCTCTCCTCGAAGACGCCGTGCGTCGACGGATACGTCACCATCAGCGCCGCGAGGTTCTGCGAATGCTGCTCAGCCTTCGCGCGCAGGTCGGCCACGTCGATGTTGCCGTTGGCATCCGTGCCGCAGACCACCACCTGCATGCCCGCCATCACCGCCGAGGCCGGGTTGGTGCCGTGCGCCGACTGCGGAATGAGGCAGATGTTGCGATGCCCCTGCCCGCGCGCGCGGTGGTACGCGCGGATCACGAGCAGACCCGCGTATTCACCCTGCGAACCGGCATTCGGCTGCAGTGACACGGCCGCGAAGCCCGTCACTTCCGCCAGCGCCTTCTCCAGACGCACGAACATCGACTGGTAGCCCAGCGTCTGCTCCGCCGGCGCGAACGGATGGATGCCGCCCACCTCGCGCCAGGTCACCGGATACATCTCGGCGCTGGCGTTCAGCTTCATCGTGCAGCTGCCCAGCGGGATCATCGAGTGCGTCAGCGACAGGTCGCGCGACTCGAGCTTGCGCATGTAGCGCAGCATCTCGGTCTCCGAGTGGTACTTGGAGAACGTCGGATGCGTGAGGAAGTCGCTGGTGCGACGCACGCGCTCGTCGTACCGCGCGTCCACCGACTTGCCCAGCGTGTCGAGGTCGAGCCCGTGCGGCTGGCCGAGGTTGAACGCCGTGAGCAGGTCGCTGATATCGGCGACCTTGGTGTTCTCGCCCATCGAGACGCCGAGGTGCTTCTTGTCCACGACGCGCAGGTTGATGCCCAGCTTGCCGGCCGCCTTCACGATCTTCCGGAGATTGCCGCCCACCGGCACCGTGACCGTGTCGAAGAAGATGCCCGCCACCGGCTCCATGCCGAGCTTGCGCACGCCCGCCGCGAACAGCTCGGCGAAGTAGTGCACACGGTTCGCGATGCGCTTCAGGCCATCGGGCCCGTGCCACACCGCGTACATGCCGGCCATCACCGAGAGCAGCACCTGCGCCGTGCACACGTTCGACGTCGCCTTCTCGCGGCGGATGTGCTGCTCGCGCGTCTGCAGCGCCATGCGCAGCGCCGCGCGGCCCGTCGCATCGCGCGACACGCCGATGATGCGGCCCGGGATCTGGCGCTTGTAGTCATCCTTGGTGGCGAAGAACGCCGCGTGCGGGCCGCCGAAGCCGTACGGCACACCGAAGCGCTGCGAGTTGCCCACCGCCACGTCCGCGCCCCACTCGCCCGGCGGCTGCAACAGCGTCAGCGCCAGCAGATCCGTCGCGACGATCACCAGACCGCCCGCCGCGTGCACCGCCTCGCAGAGCGCGCGGTAGTCTTCCACCTGGCCCGTGGTGTTCGGGTACTGCAGCAGCACGCCCGCCGTCTTCTTGTTCGGCTTCATCTTCGCGACGTCCACCACCTTCACATCCACGCCACGCGCCTCGGCGCGCGCCGTCACGACTTCGATCGTCTGCGGGTGGCAGTCCTTCGCAATCAAGAAGGTGTCGCGCCCGTCCTTGCCGACGATGCCGTGCACCATCGTCACCGCCTCGGCGGCCGCCGTGCCTTCGTCGAGCAGCGACGCATTCGCGATCGGCAGGCCCGTGAGGTCGCTGACCACCGTCTGGTAGTTGAGCAGCGCCTCGAGGCGGCCCTGCGCGATCTCCGCCTGATACGGCGTGTACGCCGTGTACCAGCCCGGGTTCTCGAGGATGTTGCGCTGGATCACCGCCGGCACGTGCGTGTCGTAGTAACCCATGCCGATGAACGAGCGCCGCACGTCGTTCGCATTCATCTCGGCGCGGAAGGCCGCCAGCGCCTCCTGCTCGGACTGCGCCGCCGGCAGCGCCAGCGGGCGCCGCAGCCGGATGTTGTCGGGAACGGTCGCGTCGATGAATGCATCGAGCGAGGCGTAGCCGAGTTCCTTGAGCATCTCGGCCTGCTCAGCCTCGGACGGACCGAGGTGGCGGCGAACGAACGTGTCGGGCGCAGGATGCGCAGACGCAGAAGCGGACACTTGGGGGGACTCCTCAGAGGGCCGTGGGCCCTGGGTCACCGGAAAGGAAGACTTCGGAACAAGCACCACCGGCTGGAGGTCGGAGCGCAACCGGAAATTTAGTCGCCCCCCAGCCCCGATGCGTAGATTGGACCGATACAAGGAAGCGGCACACGAGAGCGCGCCGAGCAAATCCCCTCCCGTCTCCCCCCCATCTCCCCCATCCCCTCTCCCCTCGTCCCACCCCCGCCCGTACCCCCCCCCTCTCCCCTCTCCCAATGTCCAGCACCCGAATAGAGGTCGCCAAATCCGGCATCAGTTTTGGATCCGCATTGGCCATCGCCATCTCCTGGTCCGTCAACCAGTCCGTCCTCTGGGCCATCCTCCACGGCATCTTCGGCTGGTTCTACGTCATCTATTACATGATCGTCCGCTGACCGTGCCCCTGCCGACGCGCTGGCGCCTGCTCGTCACCCCGGCGGACGACGGCGACCGGAACATGGCGATCGACCACGCGCTGCTCGACCGCGCGGCGCACACGGACGAAGCCGTCTTCCGCATCTACGCCTGGGCGCATCCCACGCTGTCGCTCGGCATGCACGAGAAGGCCCGGCTCGAGCCCGACGCCGCCGCGACACGCGGCATCGCCGTCGTCCGCCGCCCCACCGGCGGCCGCGCGTTGCTGCACCATCGCGAGGTCACCTACAGCGTGACCGCCCCCGCGCGCGACGCCTCGCTGCGCGAGAGCTACGATGCGATCAATGCCATCCTGCTCGACGCGCTGACGCGACTCGGCGTGCCCGCCGCACCGGCCGAACGCCGCGGCCGCCCGCTCGCGCCCGACGGCGCGGCGTGCTTCGCCGAACCCAACGTCGGTGAGCTGGTCGTCGATGGCCGCAAGCTCGTCGGCTCCGCGCAACGTCGTGATGAGCACGCGTTCCTGCAGCACGGATCGATCCTCCTCGCTGATGATCAGGGCCTCGTAGCCGCGCTCCGCGGCACGACGGCGCCTCCGCCGGCCGCGACGCTCACGCAGGCCCTTCGGCGCGATGTCGACTTCGATGAAGTCCGCGATGCGCTCATCGCCGCACTCGAGCACGCCGTCGGCCCGGTCTCCACGCTTGCGGTCGGCGAGCTCGCCCCCGCGATCGCCCGCCACGTCGCGACCTACCGTGACCCGCGGTGGACGTTTCGTCGATAGTCCGGTAACCTTTCGGACGTCGCACTCCCCCTGACCCACACTCCGTGCGCCGTCTCGTCCCTGCCTTCCTGCTCGCCCTCGCCGCCTGTGGCGATGCCTCCGTCCGCGGCCCACTCGGCGGCACGGTCGTCGTCGCCACCGCCGCCGATGCCGATGCGCTGCTGCCGCCGCTCGTCCGCTCGTCGCAGGGCCGCATGGCCGCCGAGTTGCTGTTCGATCGCCTCGTCGAGATCGGTCCGTCGCTCAACACCATCGGCGACGCCGACTTCCAGCCTCGCCTCGCCTCCTCCTGGACGTGGAGCGCCGACTCGCTGAGCATCGCGTTCGAGCTCGATCCCGATGCCCGCTGGCACGACGGCCGTCCCGTGGTCGCGGCGGACGTCGAAGCGGGCTACCGCGCACTCATGGACTCCACCAACGGGTCCTCGGCACGCGCCGAGCTCGCGGACATCGTCGAGGTGACGCCCGACGGCGAGCGCCGCGTGTCGCTCCGCTTCCGTGCGCGCTCGAGCGAGCAGTTCTATGCCGCTTCGATGATTGTACCGCTGCCGGCACATCTGTTGCCGACCGACGGCGCGCCGCTCTCGACCAGCGCCTTCGCGCGCAATCCGATCGGCAGCGGCCCGTTCCGCTTCGTCGCGTGGGAACCGCTCGAGCGCCTCGAATTCGCCGCCGTCGACGACTACTACCGCGGCCGCGCGCGCCTCGACCGCGTCATCGTCACCGTCTCGCCCGAGCCCGCCACCGGCCTCGCCAAGCTCTGGGCCGAGGAAGCCGACGTCTGGGAGCTCGTGCCGGCCGGCGACCTCGCCGAGGCCGCCAAGCATCCGCACGTGCGCCTCGTGCTCGCCAATTCGTTCGACTACACCTACGTCGCGTTCAACTTCCGCGACGCCCGCAACCGCGAACGTCCGCACCCGCTCTTCACCGATGCCGCGCTGCGGCGAGCCATCGCGCATGCCGTGGACCGCGAACAGGCTGTGCGCGCGGTCTTCGACACGCTGGCCTTCGTGGCGGACGCGCCGATGGTGCATGCGCAGTTCACGTTCGATTCCACCGTCCGCGCCGTTCCGCACGACCGCGCGCGCGCCGCGGCGATCCTCGACTCGCTCGGCTGGCGCGTCGACCCGCGCGACGGCATCCGGCGCAAGGACGGCCGGCGCCTCGCGTTCAGCGCGCTCGTGCCCGGCTCTAGCCGCAACCGCGAGCGCATGGCCGTGACGCTGCAGGAGCAGCTGCGCCAGGTCGGCATCGCCATGGAGCTCGAGCGTACCGAGAACCGCACCTTCACGCAGAAGCGCGAGGCCGGGCAGTTCGACGTCGTCTTCGGCGGCTGGCTCACCGTGCCCTCGCCGCGCACGCTCGTCGGCACCTGGATGAGCGCGACCAAGCCGGGCCAAGGCACGCGCAACGACGGACGCTGGGAGAACGCCGAGTTCGACGCGGCCGTCAGCGCCGGACTCAGCACGATGAATCGCGACGACGCGAAGCGCGCGTTCTCCCGGGCGTACCAGACCATCGCCGACGACGTCCCCGCGCTCTTCCTCTACGAACCGCGCATCGTCGCCGGCGTGCACCGGCGCCTCACCGTGCCTGCGTGGCGCCCCGATGGCTGGTGGCGCACGCTGCACGAGTGGTCGGTGGATCCCGCGCAGCGCCTGCCGCGCGACGCGCGACCCGCCAACTGAGGCCGCCTCGCGCGTGACGCGCGTCCTCGTCGTCCGCCTCGGCCAGGCGATCGCCGTCATCGGCATCGTCGTCACACTCTGCTTCGCGCTCGTCCGCCTCGCCCCCGGCGATCCCTTCTTCGCGGCCCTCGACCAACCCGGCGTACCGCCGGAGGCCGCGGCCGCCATGCGCGTATCCTTCGGCTACGATCGCCCGCTGCACGAGCAGTACCTGCGCTTCCTGCGCAACATCGCCAGCGGCGACCTCGGCTACTCGCATTCGCGGAGCCGACCCGTCCGCGAGGTGATTGCCGCGCTGCTGCCGAACTCGCTCTTGCTCTCGGGCACCGGCCTTCTCGTCGGCGCGCTGCTCGGCATCGGGCTCGGTGCGTGGCAGGGATGGCGCGCCGAGTCCCGCCTCGCCACGCTCAGCGATCGCGCGCTGCTCGCCATCGCGTCCGTGCCGGAGTTCGTGCTCGCGCTGCTGCTCGCCATGCTCTTCGCGCTCGAGCTCCGCTGGCTCCCCGTGAGCGGCATGCGCAGCGAAGGCGTCGGCGGCGCGGCCGATGTGCTGCGGCATCTCATCCTCCCCGCGGGTACGCTGGCCCTCATGGTCGCCGCGATCCTCGCGCGGCACCAGCGCGCCGCCATGCGGGGCGTGCGGAACGCCGAGTTCATCCGGGCGGCTCGCGCCAGCGGCATTCCCGAACGACGCGTGCTCTTCCGTCACGCGTTGCGCAACGCCATCGCGCCCGTCCTCACCGTCCTCGGCGTCATGCTCGGTGCCGTCGCCGGCGGTACGGTGCTGATCGAGCGTGTCTTCGATTGGCCCGGCATGGGGCGCGCCGTCGTCGAGGCGGTGGGCCAGCGCGACTACCCGCTCGTCGTCGGCGCCGTCCTCGTGACGAGCGTCGCGGTGACGCTCGCGACGCTGCTCGCCGACCTCGCGGTGGCGTGGGCGGACCCACGCCTGCGGAACCGCCTCTGATGCGCGCAATCCGCCTGCCACTCGGCATCCTCGCAGGCTTCGCGCTCGTCGCGCTGCTCGCGCCACTGCTCGCGCCGTTCGATCCCGTCGCCCATCTCGATCCGCTGGGACGCGCGCTGCAGCCGCCGAGCGGCGCGCACTGGCTCGGCACGGACCCCTACTCCCGCGACGTCCTCTCGCGGCTGCTCTATGGCGCCCGCGCCTCGCTGGGCATCGCCACGCTGGCCGTCGCCGTTGCGCTCTCGCTGGGCACGCTCGTCGGCACGGTCGCCGCCGTAGGCGGCGGCTATATCGACGCCCTGCTGATGCGCATCACCGACGCGATGCTCGCGATCCCGCGGCTGCTGCTCCTGCTGCTCGTCGTCGCGGCGTCGGGCCCGCTGCCGCCCGCGACGCTCGCGGCCGTGCTCGGGGCCACGGGATGGATGACTGCCGCTCGTCTGGTGCGCCAGGAGACGCGGCGCCTGCTGGCGACCGAGCACGTGAAGGCCGCCATCGCGCTGGGCGTTCCGCGCCGGCGGCTCTGGCGCGGGCACATCCTACCCGGCCTGCTGCCCACGCTCGGCGTCGCGGCCACCGTGGCCTTCGCCGCGGCGCTGCCACTCGAGGCGGCGCTGAGCTTCCTCGGGCTCGGCGTCGCGCCGCCACACGCCAGCTGGGGCAACATCATCCTCGAAGCCGAGGGCCGGTTGCTGCGCGCCTGGTGGCTCGTGCTGTTTCCCACGCTCGCGATCGTCGCGGCTACGCTGACGGCCAACGTGATCGCGGAGCGCGTCAGCGGGCAGCACGAGGGCGACGCGTGAGCGGATCGGCCGTGCGCCAGCGCGAGGCCCTCGCGGTGCGCTCCCTCGGGGTCGAGACCACCGAGCCCGCGCCGCGTCGCGTGCTCGACGAGCTCTCGTTCACGCTTGCGCCGGGCTCGAGCGTGGGCATCGTGGGACGCTCCGGCGCGGGCAAGAGCACCATCGGCAACGCCATCCTCGGCCTGCTGCCGCGCGGCCTGCGCCGGACGCCGGGCTCGCGCATCCTCCTCGGCGACACCGAGCTCACAACGCTCGACGTCGAGGCCATGCGCGATGTGCGCGGGCGACGCATCGCGATGGTGTTCCAGGAGCCGCTCAGCGCGCTCGACCCCGCCATGCGCGTCGGGCGCCAACTCACGGCCGCACTCGAGGCGCACGGCATGGCGTCGGGTGCCGAGGCGACGGAACGCGCCATCGCGATGCTCGACCGCGTCGGCATCCGCGATGCCGCGCGCAGCGCCCGGCGCTTTCCGCACGAACTCTCCGGCGGCCAACGCCAGCGCATGCTCCTCGCCCTCGCGCTGATGCTTGAGCCGGACGTGCTCATCGCCGACGAACCCACGACGGCGCTCGACGTCACGCTGCAGGTCCAGCTGCTCGACCTGCTCGACACGCTCCGTCGCGACCTCGGCACCACGCTGCTGTTGATCTCGCACGACCTCGCCGTGGTCGGAGAACGTTGCGAGCGCGTGCTGGTACTCGAGAACGGCCGCCTCGCCGACGACGGTCCGGCCGAGCGAATCGTCGCGGAGCGCGCGGCGCGTGCCAGCGGAGCCGCGGCGGTAGCGCGCGCGCGCGCCGTACGCCCCTCCGAGCCCGACGGCACGCCGCCCGACGTGCCGTTGGTCGCCACTGACGCATTGGCCGTGCACTATCGCACGCCGCCGCGCCTGTTCCAGCGACCCGAAGTGCCGGTGCATGCCGTCGATGGCGTGTCGCTCGCCATCGGGCGCGGCGAATGCGTGGGGCTCGTCGGCGAGAGTGGCTGCGGCAAGAGCACGCTGGCCCGCGCGATGCTCGGGCTCGAGATGCCGACGGCAGGCTCCGTCACCGTGCTCGGGCGTCGGCTCGACGTCCACGACCGCGTGATGATGCGCGCGCTGCGCCGTCGTCTCCAGCTCGTGCCCCAGGACGCCGGTGCCTCGCTCACGCCGCAGCGGACGGTGCGCTCGCTGTTGGTCGAGGCGCTCGAGGTGCACGGCCACACGCCGGGCGCGCAAGCGCAGCGGCGCGCCGAGCAGTTGCTGCAGGAAGTCGGGCTCGATCCCGCACTGGGCGCACGCCGTCCGACGGCGCTCTCCAGCGGCGAACGCCAGCGCGTCGCCATCGCGCGCGCGCTGGCCCCGCAGCCGGATCTCCTGGTGTGCGACGAGCCCGTGGCCAACCTCGACGCCGCGGCGCGTGAACCCCTGCTCGCCATGCTCGATCGCCTCCGCGACGAGCGTGGATTGGCATTGGTCCTGATCTCGCACGACCTCGGCGTCGTGCGGCGGCTCGCCTCGCGCGTCGCCGTCATGTACCTCGGACGCATTGTCGAGCAAGGGAACGCGGCGCAGGTGCTGGACGCGCCGCGCATGCCGTACACGCAGTTGCTGCGCGCGGCGGTCCCCACGGGACGCCCGCGGCAGACCCCGGTGCGCGGCGGCGAGATTCCCGCACCCCTTGCCGTTCCGGCCCGAGGCTGTCCATTTCATCCGCGATGCACACACCCCTTGAAAGACGAGGGGTGTCGGAGCGAGCGTCCGGAGTTGCGCGCACTTTCTGCTGGTCCTGACGGCCACACCGTGGCCTGCCTGAAGGTCTCTCTCCCCCCGAGCCCATGACCCCCAGTCCACAGTCCGACGCCCCGAAGCCTGTCTCGCCGGCGCTCGCGCCGTACGTGAACGACACGCGCTTCTTCGGCCATCCGCGCGGCCTCTCCACGCTCTTCATGACGGAGATGTGGGAGCGCTTCTCGTACTACGGCCTGCGCCCGCTGCTCGTGCTGTTCATGGCCGCCGCGCTCAACGAGGGCGGATTCGGCCTCGATCGCACCCAAGCCTCGGCCATCGTCGGCATCTACGCCGCGAGCGTGTATCTCGCCTCGCTGCCCGGCGGCTGGATCGCCGACCGCTGGCTCGGCCTGCGTCGCGCCATCCTCATCGGCGCCGCGCTGATCACGAGCGGCCACCTCGCGATCGGCGTCAGCGGCTTCGCCGGCGCGCGCGGCAAGATCTTCTTCTTCCTCGGCCTCGCGCTCATCGTCCTCGGCACTGGCCTGCTCAAGCCGAACATTTCGGCGATCGTCGGCGACCTGTATCCGGAAGGCGGCGCGCGCCGTGACGCCGGCTTCTCGATCTTCTACATGGGCATCAACGTCGGTGCCTTCCTCGGCCAGTTGGTGACCGGCTTCCTCGGCGAGGCCATCGGGTGGCACTGGGGCTTCGGCGCCGCCGGCGTCGGCATGCTCTTCGGCTTCCTCTGGTTCTGGCTCCGCGCCAAGGACACGCTCGGGCCGATAGGCGAGGACATCGTCCGCGACCCGGATCCCGCCGTGCAGGCCAAGCGCGAGCAGGGCGTGAAGACCGCCACCTACGCCGGCCTCGGCCTCTTCGCGTTGGTCTTCGTGCTTGCCGCGCTGGGCGTGGTGCAGATCAATCCGCAGGTCGTCGGCCAGTACATGACCTTCGTGCTCGTCGGCCTGGCGGTCGCGTTCTTCGCGACCGTGCTGATCGCCGGCGGCCTCAACACCGACGAGAAGAAGCGCGTCGGCGTGATCTTCGTGCTCTTCGTGTTCGCCGCGATCTTCTGGGGCGCCTTCGAGCAGGCCCCGACCTCGCTCAACCTCTTCGCCAAGGACTTCACCGACCGCAGCATCTTCGGCTGGGAGATGCCGGCCACGTGGTTCCAGTCGGTGAACTCGTTCTTCATCATCGTGCTGGCGCCGGTGTTCGCCGGCCTCTGGGTATGGATGGCGAAGCGCAACATCGAGCTCTCGAGCCCCGCCAAGTTCGCGCTCGGCCTCGCGATGGCCGGCGTCGGCTTCGCCCTCATGATCGGCGCCGCGAACAAGGTCGTCGCCAGCGGCGGCACGCTCCTCGTCTCGCCGTGGTGGCTCATCGGCTCGTACTTCTTCCAGACGGTCGGCGAGCTCTGCCTGAGCCCCGTCGGCCTCTCGTCGATGACCAAGCTCTCGCCGCGGCAGTACGTCGGCCAGATGATGGGCATCTGGTTCCTCGCCGCCTCGGTGGGCAACCTCGTCGCCGGCCTCGTCGGCGGGCACGTGGACCCGACCAACCTGCAGCAGACGCCGACGGTGTTCATCGGCACGACGATTGCATTGGCCATCGCCACGGGCGTGCTGCTCGCGCTGGTCGTGCCGATCCGCCGGATGATGCAGGGCGTGAAGTAAGCTGCGCCGGGGCTACTCGCCCCGCATCTTCCGCTTGAGGGCTTCGAGCGCGGCGTCCGCCTGGGCGTCGCGCTCTTGCCGTTTGGCCTGTCGGCCCAGCGCGTCGAGGTCGCGGCGCAGCGGCGCGTCGTCCGGCAGGCCGAGGTCGGCGTCGCTGAGCGGGCGGTTGGCCTCGCTCAACCCCGAGCCCACACCGAGCGACGCCTGCTTGAGCTGCTTCAGCATCTCGTCGTACTCACGCTCGGCCAGCCCGTGCTCGGCCTCCTGCACGTCGAGCTTGCGTTCGAGCACGGCGATGCGCTCGGCGTGCTGCGCCTCGTACTTCGCCGCCAGCGTGGCCGTCTCGGTGTCGTTGATGCCCTCGGCCAACGCCCGGCGCCGTGCGGCCGTGGCCTGCTGTTCGCGTTCGTCCTTGAGCCGCGCGCGCGTGACCTCCGCCGACTGCGCAAGGTCCTCCACGCCGAGCTTGGCCAGCGCGAGCGCGCGCTTCATCTCGGCGATCACCGCGCGGCGGTCGGCCGGGGCGATGCGTCCGCCGACGAGATCCTGGATGGTCTGCTTGAGCGATTCGAACATCAGCCGGCGCGCTTCCAGCGCACCTCGTCCTGCACCTGGCGCATCAACCGTTCCGGAGTGTGGTGGTCCGGGAAGAGTAACGCATCGGAGATGCGGTTGAGCGTCACGCGCAGCAGCGGGAAGCGCTCGGCGGCCAACGCGAAGAGCATGGCCACGCCGTGTTCCGACGCGAGCCGGTGCTCGGCCGCCATCTGGAAGCCGCGGCGCCCCATCGACTCGAAGTACTCGAGCGTGGGACCGCCGCGCCGGTACTGGCGCTGCACGACGCGGTCGGGAAACAAGCCGCTCATCCACAAGGCGTAGTTGCCGAGGTGCGCGCGCACGAGGAACGCGCGTCGCGGCTCCGAACGCTCGGCGTCCTCGAACAGCGCGGCGAGCGTGTCGTAGGTCTGGTCATCCGCGTCGTGGATGCGCTGCGCGCGGTCGCGCATGCCGAAGTGCAGCAGGATGCTCGCGGCGTAGTCGGCGAGGACGCGGTCCTTCTCGCCGGCCTGGAGCAGCGCGTGCCGGACAAGCACGTAGCAGAACAGCGGCAGCGAGGCCTCGCGCCCGCGCGGCGTATTCACCATCGCCGGCAGCAGCGCCGGGTCGTCGAGCAGCGCGTCGAGCCCCTGCTCGCGCAACTCGTGTTCGCCGCGCTCGCGGGTTTCGCTGCCCTGCTGGGCCAGCAGGGCCAACGCGAGCGCCACGTCGTGGCGGGTGAGCTTGGACCGGACGTCGGCGAGGATCACGCGGGAACCTCCATCGGCTACGGTTGCGGGCTATTCTACCACCCGTCCCTCAGTGACGATACCCTCCGCGCCGGAGTCCTGTTTCAGGTGCTCCACGGCCGCCTGTGACCCCGGGCACAGGGAACCCGGCGGTCCTCTCACGGCCTTGTGGAGTAGTACGCGATAGGCCCTGGCCATAGGTTTCAGCCGTGCTCTACATCTGCATCCCCACCCACGACGAAGCGCCGACGGTCGGCGTCCTGCTCTGGCGCATCCGCAAGGTGTTCCAGGAGTACACGCGCGAGTACGAAGTGCTCGTCTATGACGACGCGAGCACCGACGGCACGCGCGAGGTCCTCGAGCCCTACGAGAAGGCGCTGCCGCTGACCGTGCTCGGGAGTGCGACGCGCGTCGGCTACGCCAAGGCCGTGGACGCGTTGCTGCGCGAAGCCGCCCGCCGCACCCGCTACCCGCGCCGCGACGCCGCCATCCTCATGCAGGCGGACTTCACCGACCGGCCGGAGGAGATCCCGGAGCTGGTGAAGCGCTTCGAGGGTGGCGCGGATGTCGTCGTCGGCGATCGCGAGATCCCCGCCGACGCGCCGGAGGAGATCCGCAAGATGCAGAAGTACGTGGGCTGGATCCCCAAGGTCTGGCCGCTCAAGCGTGCGGTCACGATTCCCGGCGTGAAGGATCCGTTCGGCTCCATGCGCCTGCTGCGCATCGCGACCGTCCGGGACCTCCTGCGCACGCTCGACACCACGCCGCTCTCGGCGGTCCCGTCGACCTGGCAGACGAACCTCGACTTGCTCGTCGCCGCCGCGCCGCATGCGCGCCGCATGGAGTCCGTGCCGGTCACGCTGCGCTACGACTTGCGTCCGCGCGACACGCGGCGCCAGGCCTGGCCGGAGGCCTGGGGCATGGCCAAGGCTGCGTGGGCCGCGCGCAAGCAACCGCCCCCGCCGTCGCGATGATCCGCCTGCTGGCCGCCGCCATCGTGGGGGCCACCGCCCTCGGCGACGCGTCGGCCCAGTCGAGGCCCGCCGCGGTGCCCTTCGAGCTCGGCGAGTCGCTCACCTACGACGTGCGCTTCGGCGCCGTGAAGGTCGGCACCGGCCGCATGCGCGTCGTCGGCCAGGAGGACGTCCGCGGCCGCACCGCCTGGCGCGTCCGCTTCAGCGTCAGCGGCGGCACGTTCTTCTACAAGGTCGACGACGTCAACGAGAGCTGGATGGACGTCGAGACGCTCAACTCACTGCGCTTCGTGCAGGACCTCAACCAAGGGTCGCGCGATCGCGAGCGCCGCTACGAGATCTTTCCCGAGCGGGCCGTCTACCAGGAACTCGTGCGCGGCACCGAGGAGCGCCCGTCGGTGCGCGACCCGCTCGACGACGGCTCCTTCCTCTATTTCATCCGCACGGTACCGCTGGTCGTCGGGCAGTCGTACTCGTTCGACCGTTATTTCCGCCCCGACCGCAACCCGGTGATCATCCGCGTGCTGCGCCGCGAGCGCGTGCGCGTGCCGGCCGGCGAGTTCAACGCCATCGTCGTCCAGCCGATTATCAAGACCAGCGGCATCTTCTCCGAAGGTGGCCAGGCCGAGATCTGGCTCAGCGACGACGAGAAGCGCATCATGCTGCAGATGCGCTCCCGCCTCTCGTTCGGCTCGCTGAACCTCTACCTGCGCAGCTATCGCCTCACGGCGAACGGCGCCGTGGTGGGCGAGCAGTGAGCGCCGACCGTCGGCCGCCCCGCGAGATCGACCTCGCGCGAGTCCGCACCATTCCCGTCGCGACGCGCCCCAACAAGGTCGAATCCGAGTCCTTCGCCAAGCCCCCGGGCGACGCCCGGGCGTTCAGTGATTTTCTCGAGGCGCTCCCCCACGTCCTCAAGGCCGATGACTTCCGCCGCGTCGTACGCGCCGTCGTCGCGGCCCATCGCAAGAAGCGTGCGGTGATCGTCATGCTGGGCGGCCACGTCGTGAAGACCGGTATCGCCCCGCTGCTCATCGACCTCATGAAGCGCGGCGTCATCACGCACCTCGCCATGAACGGCAGCGCCGCGATCCACGACTACGAGATCGCCCGCTTCGGCGCCACCAGCGAGGACGTCGCCGCCGGCCTCAAGGACGGCAGCTTCGGCATGGCCGACGAGACCGGCCGCGGCCTCAACACCGCCTTCACCACGGGTCGCACCCATGGTTGGGGCATGGGCGAAGCAGTGGCCCGCGCCCTTGCCGCCGAACCCAAGCTCGCGCACCCCGAGCAGTCGGTCATCCTCGCCGCGCATCAGCTTTGGATTCCCGTCACGGTGCACGCGGCCTTGGGCGCCGAGATCATCCATCAGCACCCCGCCGCCGACGGTGCCGCCATCGGGGACACCAGCCATCGCGATTTCCGGCGCCTCGCCGCCAGCTGCGAAGACCTGCACGAGGGAGGCGTCGTCCTCAACCTCGGCAGCGCCGTCATCATGCCCGAGGTGTTTCTGAAGGCACTCACCGTCGCGCGCAACGTGAACGCTGGCCGCCCCACGCACTTCACCACGGCCGACTTCGACATGCAGCGCCACTACCGGCCGCGCGAGAACGTCGTGAAGCGCCCTATCCTCGCCGGCGGCGAAGGCTTCGAGATCACCGGACACCACGAGATCATGATTCCGCTGCTCGCGTGGGCGGTAGTCGAGGGGATCGCGACCGCAGGCTGACGGTGAGGGCTCACAACTGCAGTTGGAAGTTGGGAGTTGAGAGTGGGGAGAAACGACAAAGGGCTCCGCAGCGCATCGCGCTCCGGAGCCCTTTTCGGGCCTATACGGATTTCTGTGTGTGAGGCCTCGTGGTGATCATGCGTGATCGCTGAAGCGCGTCCCAAACAGCATCCCGAGATACGGCATGGCGGCCTTCCACGCGTGATTCCCGCGCTTCCACTTCGCTTGGATGTTGCGCAGCGCGAGATAGAGCAACTTGGCCGCGGCTTCGTCGGTCGGGAAGTGGCCGCGGGTCTTCACGATCTTCCGGAGCTGCATATGCAGGCTCTCGATCGCGTTCGTCGTGTAGAGCAGCCGCCGGATCTCGGGCGGGTACGCGAAGACGGGTACGACGTGCGGCCAGTGCCGGCGCCACAGCGCGGTGATGGCCGGGTACTTGGTGCCCCAGGGGCCCGCCGCGAAGGCGTCGAGCGCCTGCACCGCCGCGGCTTCGGTCGGCGCGCGGTAGATGGCGCGCAGCGTCCCGCTGACCGCCTTGCGGTCCTTCCAGTTCGCGTACGCCAGGCTCTGCCGCACGAGATGCACCACGCAGTGATGCACCTGCGCCTGCGGGAAGACCGTCGTGATCGCGTCCGGGAAGCCGACGAGCCCGTCGACGAGCGCCACCAGGATGTCGTCGACGCCGCGCGCCTTCAGCTCGCTCATCACGCGCAGCCAGAAGCCCGCGCCTTCCGTCTGCTCGATCCAGAGGCCCAGCACCTCCTTGTGCCCCTCGCGGTCCACGCCGAGCGCGAGATACACGGCCTTGTTCCGCACGGTGCCCTCGTCGCGGATCTTCACGCGCAGCGCATCGAAGATGACCACCGGATACATCCGCTCGAGCGGGCGCTGCTGCCAGGCCTGCACCTCGGCCACCACCTCGTCGGTGATCACGCTGATGACGCTCGGCGCGATCTCCACTTGGTAGAGCTGCTCCAGATGCGCCTGGATCTCGCGCACGCTGACGCCCCGCGCGTAGAGCGAGAGCACAGTCGCATCGAACTGCGGCAGGCGCCGCACGCCCGTGGGCACCAGCTGCGGCCGGAAGCTGCCCTCGCGGTCGCGTGGGATCTCGAGCGGCACGGCGCCGGTCTCGGTCAAGACCGTCTTCGGCGTCGCGCCGTTGCGGTGATTCGTCTGCCCCGCGGGCTTCTCCTCGCCGGGCCCATAGCCCAGGTGCGCCGTCAGCTCGCCGGCCAGCATCCGCTCCGCGAGCCGCTTCTGCAGCGCGCGCATCACGGCGGTGAAATCCGCCGGCGAACGCGCGTCCCCGATCAGCGCGTCCAGCGCCGCCGGGTCAAACGTGGGGAACTCCTCTTTCGGCTTGGCCATCGCCCCTCCTTCAGGGTGAGTATGGCCTCACACACAGAATTCCGGATAGGCCCCCCTTTTCTGTCACCCTCTCAACTCACAACTCCCAACTCATCGCTGCAGTTCGGCGCTGATCCGTTCAGTTGCTGCCAAACTTCTCGCGCATCTCCCGCGCCGTATCCGGCGCGAACACGAGCATGAGCACGTAGATGAGCCCGCCGATGATGAGCACCGGAATCGCCATCCCGAGCAGCGCGAAGAAGATGCCGAACAGCCCGCCGAGGATGCCGAAGACAAGCTTCAGCACAAAGAGGCCGACGAAGGCAAGCAGACCGATGACGAAGATGGTACGGAGCATGGCGATTCCCGAAGTTGGGGTCGAATGAGCTTACGCCCCCACGACCAAAGCGGTTTCAGAGCAACTTAAACCTCTCCCCCATCCCCCCCACCTCCCCCCATTCCCCTCTCCCACCCCCCGCCCCTACCCCCATCTCCCCTCTCCCGCTATAACCTTCAAAAGAACTATTAGACAGTTACCCAGCATAGCAATCCACCAACCCCAGCCATAACATTCGAGTCATGGCCGAGCACCTCTATCAGATCATGGGCCGCCACCGCGCCGAGCCCCTCCCCGCTCGCAAGCCGTCTTGGCTCAAGGTCAAAGCCCCCGGCGGGGCCAACTACCTGCGCCTCAAGCAGCTCATGCGCGACCTCGACCTCCATACGGTCTGCGAGGAAGCCCACTGCCCCAACGTCGGCGAGTGCTGGGAGCACGGCACCGCCACGTTCATGATCCTCGGCGACGTCTGCACCCGGAACTGCGCCTACTGCGCCGTTGCCCACGGCCGCCCGCCTAAGTTCGACCCCGCCGAACCCAGCCGTGTCGCCGAGGCCGCCAAGGCCATGAGCCTGCAGCACCTCGTCATCACCTCGGTGGACCGCGACGACCTGCCCGACTTCGGTGCCTGGGCCTTCGCCGAGACCATACGCCAGGTGCATGAGGCCGTGCCCGGCTGCTCGGTGGAAGTGCTCGTCCCCGACTTCCAGGGCAACGAGGATTCCATCCGCCTGGTCCTCGAGGCGCGCCCCGAGATCTACAACCACAACACCGAGACCGTGCCGCGCCTGTACAAGAAGGCGCGCCCCGGCGGCCGCTACGAGCGCGTGCTCGAGATCTTCCGCATGAGCAAGCGCATCGCGCCGGACATCCCGACCAAGACCGGCATCATCCTCGGGATGGGCGAGACCAACGAGGAAGTGCTCCAGACCATGCGCGAGCTGCGCACGGTGGACGTCGACATCCTCACCCTCGGCCAGTACCTCAAGCCCTCCGACGACCACATCGCCCTCGACCGCTACGTCACGCCCGAGGAGTTCACGATGTTCCGCGAGGAAGGCAAGAAGATGGGCTTCAAGCACGTCGAGTCCGGCCCTCTCGTCCGCTCGAGCTACCACGCCTGGGAGCAGGTCCAGGCCGCGGGCGTCTAAGAAGCAACAGAGCGCACAGGTGACGTCACCCGTGCGGCAGCAAGAGCAGGTCAAGAAGCAGAGGCAAGCGCAGAGCTCCGTGTGATGGCGGCTGTCGTTGCCGTTCTCTCACTTCTCACATCTCATATCTCACATCTGCCGTTCTGATGCCCCCCAAGAAGAAATCAGAGCAGTCCCTCGGCGCCGACGGCGCCACCCTCAAGGAACTGCTGCACAGCATGCTCCTCCAGCGCCGCTTCGAGGAGAAGGTCGGCGAGGCCTACGCGCTCGGAAAGATCGGCGGCTTCTGCCACCTCTACATCGGCCAGGAAGCCGTCTCGACCGGCATCATCTCGATGCTCCGCCCCGACGACTACGTCATCACCACCTACCGCGACCACGGCCAGGCGCTGGCCCGCGGCATGACGCCGCGCTCGGTGATGGCCGAGCTCTTCGGCCGCATCGACGGCTGCTCGCGCGGCAAGGGCGGCAGCATGCACCTCTTCGACCGCAACGTGAACTTCCTCGGCGGCCACGGCATCGTCGGCGGCCATGTGCCGATCGCCGCCGGCGTCGGCTTCGCCATCAAGTACCGCGGCGGCGACCAGGTCATCGTCTGCTTCATGGGCGAGTCCGTGGTGAACACCGGGGCCTTCCACGAGGCGCTGAACATGGCCGCGCTGTGGAAGCTGCCCTGCATCTTCGTCATCGAGAACAACAAGTACGGCATGGGCACCGCCGTCGAGCGCGCTGCCGCCATCAAGGATCTCTCCCGCCGTGCCGACGCCTACGACGGCATGTACGCCGAGCACGTGGATGGCCAGGACGTCATGGCCGTCCGCGACGCGACGGCCCGCGCCCTCACGTATGCACGCAAGGAACAGAAGCCCGTCCTCCTCGAGGTGCGCACCTATCGCTACATGGGCCACTCGATGTCCGACGCCGTGAGCGGCACGTATCGCACCAAGGCTGAACTCGACGAGTACCTCAAGCGCGACCCGATCAACCTGCTCAAGGCCAAGATGCTCGACGAAGGCATCATCAGCGACGACGACTTCGCCGCGATGGAGCAGGAGATCAAGGCCGTCTGCCAGGACTCGTGGGATTTCGCCGACGCCTCGCCGGAGCCGCCGCTCGAGTCGCTCTACGAAGACGTCCTCGTCACCACGGAGAGCTGAGCGATGGCCGTCATCACGTATCGCGAGGCCCTCAACCAGGCCCTGCGCGAAGAGATGTCCCGCGACGACCGCGTCTTCCTCATGGGTGAGGAAGTCGCGCAGTACAACGGCGCCTACAAGGTCTCCAAGGGTCTCCTCGATGAGTTCGGCGAGATGCGCGTCGTCGACACGCCGATCACCGAGCTCGGCTTCGCCGGCGTCGGCGTCGGCGCCGCGATGGTCGGCCTGCGGCCGATCATCGAGTTCATGACCTGGAACTTCGCGATCCTCGCGCTCGACCAGGTCGTCAACTCCGCCGCCAAGATGCTCTACATGTCCGGCGGCCAGTATCCGATGCCGATGGTGTTCCGCGGCCCCAACGGCGCCGCGCTGCAGCTCTCGGCCCAGCACTCGCAGGCCTTCGAGAGCTGGCTCGCGCACATCCCCGGCATCAAGGTCGTGACGCCGGGCACGCCGTACGACGCGAAGGGCCTGCTCAAGGCCGCCATCCGCGACGACAATCCGGTCATCGTGCTCGAGGGCGAGATGCTGTACAACACCAAGGGCGAAGTGCCGGAGCACGAGTACATCGTGCCGATCGGCAAGGCCGACCTCAAGCGAGAAGGGTCGGACTGCTCCATCATCACGAACGGCAAGATGGTGCTGGTCGCGATGAAGGCCGCCGACGAGCTCGCCAAGGAAGGCATCAAGGTCGACGTCGTCGACCTCCGCACGGTGCGTCCGATGGACGTCGAGGCGATTGCCACGTCGGTACGCAAGACCAACCGCGCCGTCGTCCTAGAGGAAGGCTGGGAGCTGGCAGGCATCGGCGCCCAGGTCGTGGACTACGTCCAGCGCGAATGCTTCGATGACCTCGACGCGCCCGTCGTGCGCGTCCACCAGGAAGACGTGCCCATGCCATACGCCAAGGGGCTGGAGAAGTCCGCCAAGCCCGACCTCGCCAAGACCATCGCCGCCGTCAAGAAGGTGATGTATGTCGACTAAGGTCTTCATGGAGGCCCTCTCCCCCACGATGGAAGAGGGGCGCTTGGTGAAGTGGGTCAAGGCCGAGGGCGCCGCCGTCAAGCAAGGTGACGTGCTCGCCGAAGTCGAGACCGACAAGGCGGTGATGGAGCTCGTCGCCCGCGGCGACGGCATCCTCCGCAAGCAGCTCATCCCCGAAGGCACCACGGCGCCGGTGAGCTCGCTGGTCGGCATCATCGCCGGCGCAGACGAAGACATCTCGGCGCTGCTCGCCGGGGGCGCGGCCGCTCCTGCGGCAGCGGCTCCCGCGGCTGCACCTGCGGCTCCATCCGCTCCCGCGGCATCGACGCCTGCGGCGGCTCCGGCCGCCGCGCCGGTCGCGGCTGCACCGACGGCCACCGGTCGCGTGACGGCCTCTCCGCTGGCGCGCCGCATCGCCGGCGACGCGGGCCTCGACATCCGCAACATCCAAGGCTCCGGCCCCGGCGGTCGCATCATCAAGCGCGACATCGAAGCCGCACTGCAGGGCGCGGCTCCGCGTGCCGCCGCCGCGCCGGCTCCCGCCGCGGCCGCAGCGCCTGCGTTCCGTGCGGCGCCGGCTTTCAACGGCGAGGCCTTCCGCGACGAGCCGCTCACGCAGATCCGGAAGACGATCGCCAGGCGCCTCGGCGAGTCCATCGGTCCGATCCCGACGTTTTACCTGACCGCCGAGTTCGACCTCTCGCGCGCCGCCGAGCTCCGCAGCGCCGCCGCCGAGCTGGGCGATGCGTTCAAGGTCAGCTTCAACGACATCATCCTGAAGGCCGTCGCCACCGCGCTCACGCAGCATCCGGAAGTGAACGCGCACTGGCTCGGCGACAAGATCCGCTACTTCAACACCGTGCACCTCGGCATGGCCGTCGCGACGGATGACGGCTTGATCGTCCCGGTGATCTTCGACGCGCAGACCAAGGGCATGGCGCAGATCAGCGCCGAGGCCAAGGTGCTCGCCAAGAAGGCCCGCGAGCGCAAGCTCAAGCCCGAGGAGTTCACGGGCTCGACGTTCTCCGTGAGCAACCTCGGCATGATGCAGATCGACCAGTTCACCGCGATCATCAATCCGCCCGAGGCCGCGATCCTCGCCATCGGCGCCATCGAGGACAAGGTCCAAGTCGGCGCGGACGGCGGCTTCGAGGTCAAGAAGAAGCTCCGCGTCACGATGAGCTGCGACCACCGTATCATTGATGGAGCGGTAGGCGCCAAGTTCCTCCAGACGCTGCGCCGCCTGATCGAAAACCCGTTGCTGTTGCTGTTCTAGTCGAGCAGAAAGAAGAGGTAAGTGTCGTTCCACTTACGTCTTACATCTTACATCTCACATCTGCGGTTAGAGACTATGGCTCAGTTCGATATCCTCGTCCTCGGCGGCGGCCCCGCCGGCTACGTCGCCGCCCTCCGCGGTGCCCAGCTCGGCCTCAACGTCGGCGTCGTCGAGCGCGAAGGCCTCGGCGGCACCTGCGTGCTCTGGGGCTGCATTCCCGCCAAGGCGCTGCTCGAAGCCGCGTCCATCGCGCAGAAGGTCGCGAAGGGCAAGGAATTCGGCGTCACCGCCGAGAAGGTCACGCTGGACTACGGCGTCGCGATGAAGCGTTCGCGCCAGGTCTCGGCCCAGAACTCCAAGGGCGTCGAGTTCCTCTTCAAGAAGAACAAGATCACCTGGCTCAAGGGCACGGGTGTGCTCGGTCCGAACAAGTCGGTGAAGGTCACCGGCGCCGACGGCAAGACGGAGACGCACACCGCGACGAAGGGCGTCGTCATCGCCACCGGCTCGCGCGTGAAGGGACTGCCGCAGATCGGCCTCGAGCTCGACAAGCAGCTGATCCTCTCGTCGGACGAGGCGCTCACGCTCGAGAAGGCGCCCGCCACGATCGCCGTGATTGGCGCCGGTGCCGTCGGCTGCGAGTTCGCCGACGTGTTCAACGCCTTCGGCTCCAAGGTGACGCTGCTCGAGGTCATGCCGCGCATCCTGCCGGTCGAGGACGAAGACTGCTCCGTCGAGCTGAACAAGGCGTTCAAGAAGCGCGGCATCGAAGTCATCACCGGCGCCAAGCTCGGCACCGCGAAGAAGGGCAAGAAGGACGTCACCATCCCCGTCGAGGCCAACGGCGAGAAGAAGGAGATGACCTTCGACCTCGTGCTCGTCGCCGCGGGCCGCGCGCCGAACATCGAGAACATCGGCCTCAAGGAAGCCGGCGTGCAGACCACCGAACGCGGCTTCATCAAGATCAACGACAAGTTCGAGACGACTGCCAAGGGCGTGTACGCGATCGGCGACGTCGCCGGCCCGCCGATGCTCGCCCACAAGGGCTCGCGCGAGGGCCATGTCGTGGCCGACATCATCGCCGGCCACAAGCATCACCCGGTGAACTACGGCAACATCCCCAACGCCACCTACTGCCACCCGGAAGTCGCCAGCATCGGCATGACCGAGGCGCAGGTGAAGGAGAAGGGCCTCAAGTACAAGGTCGGCAAGTTCCCCTTCTCGGCCAACGGCCGCGCGCGCACCAGCGGCGAGACCGAGGGCTTCGTGAAGGTCATCCGCGACGAGAAGCACGGCGAGATCCTCGGCGCGCATATCATCGGCGCGCACGCGACCGAGATGATCCACGAGTTCGCCGTGGCCCGCGAGAACGAGTTCACCGTGGAGGAGATCGACCTCGCCATCCACGCGCATCCGACGCTCAGCGAGGCGATCGCCGAGGCGGTGCTCGACTCGATGGGGAAGATGCTGCACGCGTAAGCGCGTAGTCTCGCACCGTGAAGGAGTTTCTCGTTTACGACCTCGGCCTCCGCAGCTATGCGGAGGCCTTGTCGTTCCAGCGGGAGGTGGCGGCCAAGCGGATCTCGAAGGAGATCCCGCAGGACGTGCTGCTGCTCGTGGAGCATCCGCCGGTGATCACGCTGGGACGATCCACCAAGCAGGAGAACCTGCTGTTCACGCCGGAGCTCCTGGCGGCGCGTGGCGTGGAGCTGTTTGAGGTGGAGCGTGGCGGCGACGTCACCTTCCACGGGCCGGGTCAGCTCGTCGGCTATCCGATCGTGAACCTCACCGAGCACAAGCAGGACCTGCACTGGTACCTGCGGCAGGTCGAGGAGGTGCTGATCCGTGCGGTCGCGAAGTTCGGCATCGTCGCCGAGCGCGTGGAGAAGAAGACCGGCATCTGGACGCAGCCGCTGCGTGATGCCTCGGGTGCGGAGATTCGCGCGGCCCGCAAACTCGCCAGCATCGGGGTGCACGCACGGCAGTGGGTGACTTGGCACGGCTTCGCCCTCAACGTCACCACGGATCTGAGCTACTTCGACCTCATGGTGCCCTGCGGCCTGCCTGGCGTGGACATGACATCTGTGGAACGCGAACTGCTCGAGCGCAGCGAGGCGGGGCTTTGCCTCGCACCCTCACCCACGCTGGGCGAGGATGTGCGCGAGGCGACGGTCCAGGCGTTCGCGGACGTCTTCGGGATGAAGGCTTCGCTTCACCACTGAAGTTGCCAACCGGCTGCACACGGCCGCGTGCGCGAGGCTCGGGCGATACGTCTCGAAGCGGCTCCGCCCGAGCCTCGCGCGCCTGTCCCCTAGAAAGCCGTCACCGCTTCGAGCACGAAACCCTTGAACCGGCCGCCGTTGCGAATGTCGGTGCTGCTGAAGCCGTCGTAAGTCTGGTTCACATACTCGGCCTTGAGCAGCAGGCTCGGCGTGATCCACCAGCCGCCGCCGAAGTTGCTGCGGGTCACCTCGATGTCGCTATTGGCGCCCCCGAGGTTTCCGGTCACGGTGTTCCAGCGGCCACCCACAAAGAGCCGTTCACCCGGCAAGAACCGATACACGAGCTCGGCCATCAGCTGCGTCACATCGCGCTCTGGCGGCGCGACTCCAGCCGGTGCACCACCCGTCCCTTCCTGCCCACGCCCGGACGCGTTCTCATAGACGCCGAAGAACTCGAGCCCGCGGAACTTGACGAACGGGTTGATCATGTACGCCGTGACCGCATCGCTGAAGCCCGGGTTGATCATCCCAGACGACGCGTTCGCCGTTTCGGTCGCCACGTAGTTCTCCAGGACGTAGTAGTAGCGAGACCCCGCGCGATCACCGGTGTAGAATGTGTTGTTGATGGCTCCCTTCTGTGTGCGATACGATCCGGAGAGGCGGACGCGCAGATCCTCGCTCATCTGGCGATCGAATCCCGCCTTGAACATCAGCGCTGGTTCACGACTGTTCGGACGCTGGATGTTGCCGCGGATCTCGCCGTTGGTCAGGGCGATGACGCCGAAGAGATCTCCCTTCTGGACGATTGCCTCAGTGCCGACTTCTGTGGTGAACGCATCGAGAATCAGGTTCCCGACGAACGGATTGTACAGGGCCTGCCCGTTGTCCGTTCGCCGAAAATGAAAGTCGCCGTAGTTGATCTCGAAGTGACCGATCTTCAGCGTCGTGTACTTCATGATGTCGTTGAAGAGCGGCAGGTCGATCGGGGACTCGTCGATCTGCAAGAATCCGTCCTTCACCCACGTCTCGTTGTGACGCCGCGCGGAGAGGTAGCTGGTCAGCTGGACGCGCACCCCGGGCGCAAGCTGCGCGTGGAGATACATATTGGCCGTGGCATTGTTGAAACCATTGCCGACTTCCATCAACCGATTGCGGTTCGCGATCGCAGCGCTGCCGGCGTTGCCCGGCGACGGCGCCACGGCAGGCACTGCCACCGAATCGGCGGTGTTCGAGTGCGAGAGCGCCTGGAACTGCTGCGTGAACGCTGCACCCCACTGCAGCGCGAAGCCCCGATACTCCGCCCCGGCCTCCTTCGAGGTTTCGAACAGGTTCAGGCCGCGCTTGTCCTGCGGCCTCAGGTACTAAATCACGTTCTGCGGTTGAAACCGCGTCTGCGCAGTGTCAACGGTCTGGGCCGCCGAAAGCGATGGCAGCGTCAGCATCACCGCTGCGATCGCGCTGCAGATCATCCTGGTGTTCGAGTTCATCGTCCTTCCTCCGCATTGTGTGTATGCTTGATTGCCGTCAGTCATGTCGCTGGTTCTCGCTACGTCGTGTGGCGGTGGATTCATGTCACCTCCTGTGACGCGAGCTCTCCGGCGCCGCGGAGCACCTCCCGCTCCTTCCACAGCGAATAGACCGCAGGAATCACGAGCAGCGTCAGCACCGTGCTCGAGACCATCCCGCCGATCATCGGCGCCGCGATTCGCCGCATCACCGTGCCGCCCGCTCCCGTGCCCCAGAGCAAGGGCAAGAGCCCGCCCATGATTGCGGTCACCGTCATCATCTTGGGGCGCACACGCTCGACCGCGCCCTCAATCACGGCGTCGTAGAGATCGGCGAGAGTCGCACGCTGCCCCGCCGCCGTCCGTGCCTGCCACGCGTGGTCGAGGTAAATCAGCATCACCACGCCCGTCTCGGCGGCGACGCCTGCGAGCGCAATGAAGCCGATCGCCACGGCCACCGACCAGTTGTAGCCGAGCAGCCAGAGGAACCAGAGTCCGCCGACCAACGCAAACGGCAGCGAGAGCATCACAATCAACGACTCGCTGACGTTGCCGAAGTTCAGGTACAGCAACAGGAAGATCAGCGCGAGCGTTGCCGGAATGACGAGCTTCATCCGCTCCTTCGCGCGCTGCATATACTCGTACTGTCCGCTCCATACGACGGAGTAGCCTGTGGGGAGAGTGACCTGTTCGGACACTGCACGCTGCGCCTCCGCGACATAGCTACCGATGTCGCGGTCCACGACGTCCACGTACACCCACGCCGTGGGCATCGCGCCTTCGGTGCGGACCACCATTGGACCCGCGACGGGCGTAATGCGCGCCAGCTGGCCCAGCGGCACCTGCGCAGGCTTCTTGCCGCCTCCGCCGTTCTCTGCTCCCATCCCGCCCATTCCTCCACTCGCAGCGGCGCTGGATCCGCCAGCTCCGTGCGCCACCGGCACGAGCACCGACGCCAAGCGCTCTGGCGAGTCCCGCAGTTCCTGCGGATACCGCACCCGCACGCCGAACCGGCGCCTTCCCTCGACCGTCTGCGTGATTGTCATGCCGCCAATCGCGGTCGCGATGACCGCTTGCACGTCGCCGACATTGAGTCCGTGCCGCGCAGCCGCCTGCCGATCAATGTCTATGTCGAGGTAATAGCCGCTCACGGCGCGCTCAGCGAACGCACTGCGGGTGCCGGGCACCATCCGCACCGCCTGCTCAATCTCGCGACCGAGCCGCTCCAGTTCCGCGAGATCAGGACCAAACACCTTAATGCCCACTGGTGTGCGGATGCCGGTAGCGAGCATATCGTTGCGGCCTTGGATCGGCATCGTCCACGCATTCGTCACGCCTGGGACGCGCAGCGCAGAATCCAGCTGAGCAACGAGCCGGTCGTAGGTCATCCCCGCGCGCCATTCCTCTTGAGGGCGCAGCGTAATGGTTGTCTCGATCATATCGAGCCCGGCGGGATCAGTGGCCGTGTTCGCCCGACCCGCCTTCCCCCACACGTGTGCCACTTCGGGAAACGTCCGAATGATATCGGCTTGCATGCCGAGCAGCTCACGCGCACGCGCCACGCTCACGCCGGGCAAGGTCGTCGGCATGTAGAGCACCGTACCCTCTTCCAATCTCGGCATGAACTCACTGCCAATCCGCGACCACGGTATCCACGTCAGAATCACTGCCGCTACCGAAGCGATCACCACCGGCCAGCGATGCCGCAGCACGAACGTGATGAGCGGGTGATACGCACGCATCAGCCATCGATTGACGGGATTGGCCGATTCCCGGTAGATGCGTCCACGTACAAACAGGCCCATCGCCACGGGTACCAGCGTCACAGACAGTAAACTGGACGCCGCCATTGCGAACGTCTTAGTGTATGCGAGCGGCGAGAACAGCCGGCCTTCTTGCCCCTCCAGCGCAAAGACGGGCAGGAACGAGACGGTAATGATGAGCAACGAGAAGAAGAGCGCGGGCCCCACTTCCTGCGCCGACTCGACCACCGCCTGCCAACGCTCGGCGTGCGTGAGCGTGCCCGTGTCGAGCCAGCGCGATTCCACCGCGCCCGGTTGCTCGCGCGCAACGATGGCACGCTCCAGATGCTTGTGCAGATTCTCGATCATCACGATCGCGGCGTCAATCATCGCGCCAATGGCAATCGCGATGCCGCCGAGCGACATAATGTCGGCACCAACGCCGACGTAGCGCATCGCGATGAACGCGATGAGAATGCCCACTGGCAGCGTGATGATTGCCACGAGCGCCGAGCGCGCGTGCAGTAAGAAGACGATGCAGACCAGCGCGACCACGAGACTCTCTTCCAGCAGCTTGAATCGCAAGTTCGCAATGGCGCGCTCGATGAGATCACTGCGGTCGTACACGGGCCGCAGGACGACGCCGGGCGGCAACGCCGGCGCCACCTGCGCAATGCGCTCCTTGACGCGTGCAATCGTTGCGAGTGCGTTCTCGCCAAAGCGCATCACGACGATGGCGCCGACCGCGTCTCCACGACCGTCGAGCTCGGCGACGCCGCGACGCACGGCCGGCCCGACCGACACGCGGCCCACCTCGGCCACGCGGATCGGCGTCCCGCGATCCGTCGCCCCGACGACGATGTTCTCGATATCACGCAGCGACTTGAGGTACCCCAAGCCCCGCACCATATACTCGCGCTCGGATAGCTCGACGACCATCGCGCCGATGTCGGCGTTCGATGTCTGGATGGCCTGCATCACCCGAGTGACGGGAATGCCATACGCGAGAAGCTTCGCGGGGTCGAGATCCACTTGGTACTGCTTTTCGTAGCCCCCGACGGTAGCGACCTCCGAGACGCCGGGCACGGCGGTGAGCTCATAGCGGAGATACCAATCCTGCAGTGCTCGCAACTCAGATAGGTCGAGGCGGCCGGTGGTGTCCTCGAGCGCGTACTGATACACCCAGCCGAGTCCGGTGGCGTCTGGACCTAGCGTCGGCGACACGGACGCCGGGAGACGACCCTTGAGACCATTCAGGTACTCGAGCACACGACTACGGGCCCAGTAGAGGTCGGTGTCGTCGTCAAAGATGATGTACACGAACGAGACGCCGAAGAACGAGTACCCGCGCACCACCTCCGCCCCCGGCACCTTCAGCATCTCGGCCGCAATCGGGTAGGTGATCTGGTCCTCGACAATCTGCGGCGCCTGCTCGCTGTATTCGGTCTGGATGATGACCTGTACGTCGCTCAAGTCGGGCAGGGCCTCGAGCGGCGTGCGCTGCAGCGCGATGACACCGCCCCCGATGGCAGCCACCGTCGCAAGCGTCACGAGGAAGATGTTCCGGACCGACCACTCGATGATTCGTTTGAGCATCGCGCGGCGCCTCAGTGATCGTGAGCGGGCGGAGGCGGCGGCACCGACTTGCTCGGTGTCGGCGCTTCCATTCCCGGCATGCCCGCCATCGCGCCGAGCGCCGCGCCCAGATTCGACTCCGCGTCCACAAGGAACGTCGCGGACGACACGACGGTCTCGCCCACTGCAAGGCCCGACCGAATCTCCACGCGATCGTCGGAGGCAATGCCGAGCACCACCGGCCGCGGCTGAAGCATTCCGTCGTCCATCCGCACGAATACGATGTCACGGCGTCCAGTGGAGAGCACGGCGGAACGGGGCACGTGCACCACAGCCCCGGAACCCGTCGCCCGCACGCGGATGGTCGCGTACATCCCAGGGCGTAGCTGGCCGTCGGCGTTATCGAGTTCCACGCGCACGCGCAGCGTTCGCGTCTCCGGATCCACCGTGGGTTGCAGGAAGACGATCGGTCCGGAGCGCGGGCGGCCCGCGAACGCGTCGAGTTCCACCGTCACGCGCTGCCCGAGGCGTACGAGTGCGACATCCTGCTCAAACACTTCTGCCTCCACCCACACCCGACGCAGGTCTGCAATGCGCAGCAGTGGATCGCCCGCCATCACGCGCTGGCCTTCGTTCACGAGTTTCTCGATGACCACGCCGTCGTAGGGCGCCCGAATCTCCAACGTGCGGCGGCTCTCGCCCGACTCCTCCGCGCGTGCGATTTCCTCGGCGGGTACGTCCCAATTGCGCAGTCTTTCCCGCGCGCCGATCAGCATCCGCTCGGCGCCGCGTCGCGTGGCACTGTCGGCGCCCTGCACATCGCGCAGCAACTGGTGCGCCAACACCAGTTCCTCCTCCGCGCTGGCCAGCATCGGCGCGTAGGTGACGAGCAGCGGTTCGCCGGCACGCACCGCGCGGCCGGTGAAGTCCACGAAGAGCCGCTCGACCCAGCCGTCGAACTTGAGGCTCACGGTGCGCACCAGCGTCTCGTCGTACGTCACTTGCCCGACGCTGCGAATCTCCTGCTCGATCACCCCACGCTCGGCCTGCGCGTACGACACGCCGATCCGTGCGGCCTGTGCGGAATCGAGCATCACCGGGCCCGAGGTACCGCCCGCGGCCCCCGCGCCGTGCGCGTGCCCCGCCGCTGCGGCGGGGTCAGACGTGTTCCGCGTTGCCCACCACGCCACGCCAGCCGCCACCGCCAGCACCACGGCGCCCAAGGCGACGCCACGCCAGCGCACACGCGCCACAGTCTCGAATGTCATCGATTCTCCGGTCCATCGGCGCCGCGTCGCGCGTCAAAGAGTTCACGCCCCATCAGCATCTCGAGCTCCGCCAACGCGATGCCTTCCATCGCTTCCAGCCCCGCCAACTCCTGTGCATAGCGATTCACCGTCGCTTGGTTGTCGAGCAGCGTCATCAGGTTCACGCCGCCGACGCGGTACGACGCCAGCGCCGCATCCACGGCAGCGCGGGCCTGCGGCAACACCGTCGAGCGATAGAGCGCCTGCAGGTTCCGCGCGCGTTGCCATTCCGCGTAGGCCGCGCCCACGCGTGCGCGGGTCTCGGCGCGCATCGCCGTGAGATCGGCCACCGCCATCGCGCGCATCGCCTCCGCCTCCGCACGCATCGGCAGCTGTCGGCGTCGGGCGAATACTGGCACCGACGCCCCGACCATCAGGCTGCCCATGCGCTCGGTGCCCATCGCGCCACCGCGTTGGCCGTACTGAAACCCCAGTTCCACATCGGGTATGAGTTCACGGTTCGCGAGCGTGCGTGCCGCGTCGGCCGCCGCCACCTCCGCATCGCCCGCGCGCAGCATCGGACGACCCTGCAGGGCCATCGCCTCGAGCTCGGGCTGCGACGGCAGTTGCGCCGGAAACGCCGGCAGGACCGCGGGCGGTGTCGAGTCTCCGAACGCGCGGTCGAGTAACCCGCCCAGTCGCGCAAGCGCGACCTGACGCATCGCCTGCATCACCACGATCTCCTCACTCATCCGCGCGACTTCGACCCGCGCCTTCAGTACGTCGGCCTGCGGCGCCTCACCGACCCGATACATCGCCTCCGCGACGCCGGCGACATTCTCCATCAGCCGCCGCGTCTCGAAGGCGATGCCGACAGCGCGCTCGACGCGGTAGAGCTCGTAGAACGCTGCCGCGACTCCGGCGCGGACTTCCCACGCGACCTCAGCGGCCTGGAACGCCACGCCGGTGGCGCGCACGCGCGCCACCTCTGCGGCCAGCCCAAGTTTCCCGGCGGTGGGCAGCATCTGCATCACCTGCAGCTGCGACATCCCCAACGGATCCATCGGCGCGAATCCCGGGAGTTCCCGGTTCATCAACCCGAGCTGGACGCGAGGGTCTGGCGGACGCGTCACGGTGAGCGCCTGCGCGGCACGGGCCCGCGCCTGTGCCTCCGCCGCCTGGATGCGCGGACTCGTCAGGCGCGCGGTGTCGTACAGCGACCCGAGTTGCAGCGCGTTGTCGGCCGACGGGAGCCCACCGCGCTGACCGATTGGCGATGTGGCTTGCTGCGCCGCCGCAGACGGCGCCCCGAACGCCACCACGCATATCCCCAGCATCGCCAAGCGGAGTCCTCGTGCCTCCCAACGCGAGTGATGCACCAGCCCTCCGAGACCACGGGTGAACGACGCACCCGGAGACGGCTCACCAGTCCGGGCACCTGCAATCTCGTGGCCGCGGCCCGAGGACACCGTCGCCGATGCCCTGAGTTTACGTAAGGTAAAGTCTGACGCTCGGACCGTGGCGTACGGCCGAGGAGGGGAAGGCCGGCCCCTCACTGCGCTATCCCCAGCGTGCGACACAACGTCGCGTGACAGCGCGTGACCTCGGTCACGACCGTGCCCGGATCATCAGTGATGGTGATGCCATCCACATCCTCGGGCGCCAGGGAGCCAGCGGGAATGGCCACCCGCCGAAGCCAGTCGACAAGGCCCTGCCAGTACTCGGTCCCCACGAGAATCACCGGGAAGGACTCAAGGCGCCTCGTGTGGCGGAGGTTCAGCGCCTCGAACAGTTCATCCAGTGTCCCGAATCCGCCCGGCAGCAGGACGAACGCGCAACTGTACCGTACAAGCGCGAGCTTACGCAGGAAGAAGTAGTGGAACGGAACGCGGAGTGAGAGGAACGCGTTGGCGGGTTCGTCGTGCGGGAGCTCGATCGTGAGTCCGACGGACGCCGCACCCGCGTCCTGCGCTCCTTGGTTCGCGGCGGCCATCAGACCGGGCCCACCGCCGGTGATCACGGTGAACCCAGCGTCGGCCAGGGCCCAGGACACCCGATGCGCCAGCGCGCCCCAGCGAGTCACCGGGGCCGCACGGGCGGATCCAAAGATCGTCACGCCCTTCCGAACCCGGGCCATTGCCGCAAACGTGGCAGCCGCCTCCTCCGCGATGCGTCGCACCCTGGCCTGATCCTCAGCACTGGTCGCGGCCACGAGCGCCGCGAGCCGCAGGTCGGCGAGCACGTCGGTTGCTGATGGCTTGGTCACCTCAGATCTCCACACGCCGGAGGAGTTGTGCATTGATTGCCACGACAATCGTGCTCGCGGACATCAGGACCGCACCGACCGCAGGCGTCAAGACGACTCCCCACGCCGAGAGCACGCCGGCCGCCAGCGGAATCGCGACGATGTTGTAACCGGCGGCCCACCAGAGATTCTGGATCATCTTGCGATACGTGGCTCGCGAGAGCGACACGATGCGCGGGATGTCCCGTGGGTCCGAACGCACCAGCACGATATGCCCCGCCTCGACCGCCACATCGGTGCCGGCGCCGATCGCGATGCCGATGTCGGCCGTGGCGAGGGCCGGGGCGTCGTTGACGCCGTCACCCACCATCGCAACCTTCTTACCCTGTTCCTGGAGCGTGCGCACCCGCAACGCCTTGTCCTCCGGGAGCACGCGGGCGAAGACCGTATCGATTCCGAGGTCTGCGGCCACGGCCTTCGCGACGGGCTCCGCGTCCCCGGTGAGCATCGCGACTTCGAGCCCGGCCGCGTGCAGCGCGTCAACGGCCGCGCGGCTCTCCTCGCGAATCGCGTCGGCCACGACGAATACGGCGATCGCCACACTGCCCGACAGCAGATAGATCGCGGCTTGCCCACGCGCCGAAGCGCGTTCCGCGACGCCCCGAAGCCCTTCAGGCACCTCGGCACGTACGTGGTCGAGGAGCGCCGGTCCACCGATTCGGTAGGCCACGCCGCCCTCGGGCTTTCGCTCGCGACCCCGCTGCAGGCCGCGCGCGCCCATCCGCGTCTGGTCCGTGCCACCCCGTCGGCTGACAGCCGCGTCGCCGCGCCCCGAACCCTGTCGCTCACGTTCAACGAGTCACTTGACCTCGCGCTGACCCGCGTCACCTTGCTGCGCGGCGATCGCCCGATTCCGCTCGACTCGCTGCGCTTGGCCACCGGCGACGCCAACACCGTCGTCGCCGGCGTCAGCACCACGCTCGCACCCGGCCGTTACACGGTGCGTTGGCAGGTCACCGGAGCCGATGGTCACCCGGTACGCGGAACCTTCGAATTCGAGGTCCAAGCCAGCGGCGCGCCAGAGGCCCACGCGGCGCACGCGCCCCACCCGTCACCACACTAGGCGCGGACTCCCACGATGGACAGCATCTTCGGGGTCGAGTCACCCGCCTATGTCGGTGTCCGTGCGGCGCTGTCCATCGTCACCGTCGGGCTGCTCGGGGCGCTCTCGCTCCGTCTCATCGTGATGCGGCGCTACGTCGGCCCCGATGCGGCGGCTCTCCGCCGCGCCGTGGACGCGAAGCTCCCGACGCTTGTTGACGCCTTCGGCATCGCCGCTGTCGCCGCGACGTTTGCGAGGCTCGCCGCACAGCACGCCGCGGTCTTCGGCAGCGAGGTCGCTCCCTCTGCCACGACACTCTCCGCCTTGCTGTTCCGCGCAGGCTGGGGCCGCGCGTGGTGGATCGCCCTCGCGAGCGCAGTCGCCATCACCTGGATCGCCCCACGGCTGCGCGAGAGCGCCGCCGCGTGGGCCGCGGCCTCAGCGGCAATCATCACATTCGCGCTCACCCAGCCGCTCGCAGGCCATCCTGCAGCCGCCGTGCGCCCGTTCGTCGCAGTCTTGACCCAACTCGTGCACATCATCGGGGCCGGCGCGTGGATCGGTGGACTCGCGATGCTCACAGCCGTCGCCATCCCTGCGGCCCGCACCGTCGCGGATCCGACCGACGGCGACGCCCGCATCGCCGGCCTCGTCCGCGCTTTCAGTCCCACAGCGCTCGTGGCCGCGGCGCTCCTCGGACTCACCGGTGTCATCGCCGCCTGGAGCAATCTCGGCGGTGTCGCCGAGCTGTGGCGGAGCGACTACGGCCGCATACTGCTGCTCAAGCTCGCACTCCTCTCCGCCGTTGCCGCCACCGGCGCGTACAACTGGCGACGCGTGCTGCCATCGCTTGGCAGCCCGTCATCGAGCGCAGCGCTGCGGCGCTCCTCGCTGGTCGAACTCGCCACCGCGACTGCTGTGCTCATCGTCACCGCCGTGTTGGTGGCGACGCCGATGCCGGGCGAGTAGGCGCGGTCGCGGAAGGCGCGCCTCGCCGTGAGCCCAAGGCGGCACACGAGTGCCGCTTCGGGATATATTCAGGGTCCGATGTCCGACGACCTCCGCGCCTATCCGCCCCGCGAACGCACCGCCGAGCCGCGACGCTCGGTGGACTTCGCGGCCGAGCTGAACGCCGCGCAGTTCAAGGCCGCCACGCACCCCGACGGACCGCTGCTGATCGTCGCCGGCGCGGGCACGGGCAAGACGCGCACGCTGGTGTACCGCGTCGCGCATCTCATCGACCGCGGCGTGCCACCGTCGCGCATCCTGCTGCTCACCTTCACGCGGCGCTCGGCACAGGAGATGCTCGCGCGCGCCGAGAAGCTCGTCGGCCACGCGAGCCGCAGCGTGCACGGCGGCACCTTCCACGGCACGGCGCATCGCCTGCTGCGGCGCTTCGGCCCCGAAGGCGGACTCCCCGGCGACTTCACGATCCTCGACCAGTCCGACGCCGAGGATCTCATGGGCCTCTCGCGCACGGCACTGGGCTTGGGCGACAAGACCAAGCGCTTCCCGAAGAAGGAAACGCTGCACCACGTGTACTCGCGGCATGTCAACACCGACATCCCCGTCGGTGCCATCCTGCGCGACGAGTACCCGCGCTTCGTCCAGCTCGAAGAGGAGTTCGCGAAGGTCTTCGCCGACTACACGCAGCGCAAGCAGCAGCGCGACCTCGTGGATTACGATGACTTGCTGCTCTACTGGGCGCTGCTGCTGGAGAACGCCCCCGCCGTCGCCGACAAGATCGCCGGACTCTACGACCACATCCTGGTCGATGAGTACCAGGACACCAACGTGCTGCAGGCGCGCATCCTCAAGGGCATGTGCCGCGTGCACCGCAACCTCACGGTCGTCGGCGACGATGCGCAGAGCATCTATGCCTTCCGCGGCGCCACGATCCGCAACATCCTCGACTTCCCGCGCGAGTACCACGGCGCGAGCACCGTCACCCTCGAGGAGAACTACCGCAGCACGCAGCCCATCCTCGACGCGACGAACCTGCTGATCAGCCGCGCGGAAGAGCGCTTCAGCAAGGAGCTGTATTCGCGGCGCACGGGTGGCGAGAAGCCTTGGCTGGTCACCGCGCAGGACGAGCAGCAGCAGACGCGCTTCGTCGTCGACCGCATCCTCGAGCTGCACGAGCAAGGCATCCCGCTCCGCGAAATGGCCGTGCTCTTCCGCGCGGGGTACATGAGCGCCGACCTCGAGATCGAGCTCACGGCGCGCAACATTCCCTTCGACAAGTGGGGCGGGCTCAAGTTCCTCGAAGCCGCGCACGTGAAGGACGTGCTGGCCTTCCTCCGCGTGCTCGAGAACCCGCGCGACGAGGTCAGCTGGTACCGCCTGCTGCTGCTCATGCCTGGCATCGGCGAGGTCACGGCGCGCAATGCGGTGCAGTCCATGGCGGATCTCGCGTGGAGCCACGAGTCCTTCGGCCGCTTCACGCCGCCACCGCGCGCGCGCGAGGCACATGCGGCACTCGTACGGCTACTCGCCGATCTGCGCGCCGGCACGGGCGACGAGGACGGCCGCGTCACCCGCGAGATCGTCCGCGTGCGCGCGCTCTACGACGACATCTTGCGCGAGCGCTACGACCGCGTCGAGCCGCGGCTCTCCGACCTCGACCAGCTGCAGACGATCGCCGGCGGCTATCCCGACCGCGCCACGTTCCTGAGCGCGCTCGCCCTCGAGCCGCCGAGCGCGACCAGCGACCTGGGCTTCGGCAGCGACACCGAGGACGACACCCTCGTGCTCTCCACCGCGCACAGCGCCAAAGGCCGCGAGTGGGACGCCGTGTTCGTCATCTGGGCCGTGGACGGCTGGTTCCCGATGGCCCGCGCACTCGGCAGCGAAGACGAGATCGAAGAGGAGCGCCGCCTCATGTACGTCGCGATGACGCGGGCGCGCAATCATCTCGCGGTGAGCTATCCGCTCAATGTGTACGACACGCGGCGCGGGGCGGACTATTCACTCGACCAGGTAAGCCGCTTCCTCGACCGCGGCGTGCGCAAGGCGTTCCAGCGCGTGACGCTGCAGGCAGTCGTGGAGCCCGCGGCGGTGCCCGATGCATCCGCGCCGCCGGAAGTGGACCTGAGGGCCCTGCTACGGGGACGCTTCGGCTCGTCCTGACAGTACCGTGTAGCGCTCGAGACTCGGCACCCCGTCTTCGTCGAGCCGGATGCCCCACACCGTGGCTCCGCGTGCGGCGCGAAGCCGCAGCGCGCGGTCGACGACGACCTCGAGATCGAACGTCCCAGCGGTGGAGATGCGCTGGTAGGTGACGCGTGGTCCGTCCTCCTCGCGGCGCAACCAGATGCGTCCGTCCGCATCCTCGAAGGCATCGCTGACTGGGGTAAAGCTCTCGGGCAGGTGCAGGATCGCGCGCACGTCCGCCTCTGTCGCGCCGCTCCGCGCCAGCCCCCGCGTGATGCGCCGCACCACGCTGTCGCGCACGCCGCGCGAAATCGGGCGCGGACGGTACCCGATGCGCAGGGTCCACAGCGTGTCGCCGTTCGCGCCCACTGCCGTGACCGGGAAGCGCCGTGACGCGGCGAACTGCGTACGGCGGTCCACGATCACGATGCGATCGCTCGCGCCAGCTCCGAGCACAATCGGTGCGTCGGCGAACGGCTGCAACCCAAACTCGATGGTCGGCCCGTCGAGCCAGCGAAAGCGCGCGTGCTCCGACGCCACCTCGGCCAACGCGCGGACGCGCTCGGCGCCAGTTGGCGAGAGCAGCTCGATGCGGCGCGGCGCCGATTCATCGGCCGCCGACTGCGGCGCCGCGCTCCGCTCTCCCCACGCGAGCCCCGAGCGCAGATACCCGCCGATGACGAACCCTGTCACAGAACGCGCGTCATCCGCGAGGTCCCAGCGTACGGTCCCCAAGGTCGTTCCGTCGCTGGCCAGCCACGTGGTGCGGCGCAGCGAGACGTCAAGCACCCAGATCGAGTCGCCGATGAGTCCGATGCCGCGAATCGCGCGGAACTCCCCGGGGCCCGCCCCGCCGCGGCCGACGGTCCCGCGCGGCGTACCGTCGGCCGCGAACTGCCGCAAGCGGCTCTCCCGAGGCTCCGCGACCAGGACGGATCCGTCCCGCAGCGGCACCAAGTCGCGAATGAAGGAGAACGACACGAGGTCGTCGTTGCCGTCGACGCGCGCCTCGGGGCGAAGCGTCGCGTTCATCACCGCTTGCGCCGGCACCGCGGTCGCCGCGGCGAGGAGGTACATGCCAACCGTCGCGGCACGTGCCAGCGTGCCACACTGCGATTCAACCTTCATGGCCATTCGCCTCTTCCTCGCCCTCGGTTCTGGAACGCCCGCTCACCAGCACCTTGTCCACGCGCCGGCCGTCCATGTCCACCACTTCGAGACGGAACCCACCCCATTCGATGGCATCACCGGCGCGCGGCACGTTGCCGGCCCGAGCGAGGACGAAGCCCGCCAAGGTCCGATACATCCCGCGCTCACTCTCTGGCGCCGCAGGCAACCCAAGCTGCACCGCAACATCGCCGAAGTCGGCGGCGCCGTCGACCAACCAACTCCCGTCCGGTCGCTGCGTCCAAGGCGCGGCCGGCTCGGCACCACCGGGCTCCCGAACGTCGCCCACGATCTCGCTCAGCAGATGCTCCAGCGTGAGCAAGCCTTCAACGCCCCCGTACTCATCGAGCACTACGACGGCGCGGTGGCCGGCGGCACGCTGCTGCTCGAGTACGCGCAGCACGGCCAGCGACCCCGGCACGAACTCCGGCGGCTCCGCGAGCGCCACGAGGTCGATCGGCTCGCCCGTCAGCGCCGCCGAAAGCACGCGCTGTGGACGCAACACACCGACCACCTCGTCCAGCGATCCACGGCAGAGCAGCACGGTGTCCGCCTCCGGGCGACTCAGCCGCTCTCGAAGGCCCGCGATGCCCTCTTCCACGTCGATCCAATCGACGTCTGGACGCGGTACCATCACGTCGCGCGCCAGCCGGTCTCCCAGCCGGAACACGCCCTCGAGCATCTCGTGCTCGACGATCTGCACCGCTCCCGACTGACGCCCCTCGGAGATGACCGCACGGACCTCGTCTTCCGTGACGCGCGTGCCCTGCGCCTCCTTGATGCCGAGGAGGCGCAGGATGGTCGCCGTCGTGAACGTCAGCACCGCGACGGCCGGCGAGGCAACACGCGCCAGCGAGAGCATCGGACCAGCTACCGTGGCCGCGATGCGCTCCGGCGCTTGCATCGCGATACGCTTCGGCACCAGCTCGCCGAAGACCAACGACAGGAAGGAGATCGCGCCGACCACCGTAGCGACGGCGATTGCCTCGCTGAAGCGCGCCAATGCAGGAATCTGCTCCAGCCGCACGTCGAGCTGGGCCGCGATCGTCGCGCCGCCGAAGGCGCCAGCCAACACGCCGATCAGCGTGATGCCGATCTGCACGGTCGAGAGGAAGCGCGTGGGATCGTCGATGAGCCGCAGCGCCCGACGGGCACCCTTCGAACCGAGCTTCGCGGCGGTCTCCAGCCGGGCACGTCGGGAGGTCACCACCGCGATCTCCGACATCGCAAACACGCCGTTCAGCAGCAGGAGGCCGAAGATGACCAGCGACTCCGTGAGGATATGCTCCATGCCGGAAGTTACCTCGCTGCGGCCTTGGTCGGCGTATGCCAGCGCCCTTGACGATGACGCAGCACCAGCGTATCGACGACCGGTCGCAACTCGCGCCCCGCCGCCGCATACACCGCCTCGAAGCGTTCGATCTCCGTCAGGTAGACTCGGCGCGCCAGCACGGCGGCATTGTCGAGTCGCACGAGATCCGCATACCGCGGCGCGATGGTCTTCCACTGCGGCGCCACGCTCGTGCGCAGCTCCTCGCGCGCCGCGCCGTAGAGCGAATCACGCAGCGCGATGCGACGCTCGCGCAGCGAATCCCCCGGATGCGCCCGGAAGGTCGAGTCGAGGCGCCCGTACAGCCGTGCCCAGTACGCCGCGAGCACCCGCTCGTCGTCCCAACGCGCCGCCGTGCGCGCCGCGCGCACAGAGTCGCCGCGTGAGCGGAAGAACGCCTCCGCCCCCCGTGCCCCCACGAAGTTCGCGAAGCTCTCGTTGTACGACGCATCGCCAGCGGCGAAGTAGCGATTGTGCGTCAGCTCGTGGATCACCGTGTTCACGAGATCGAGCGAATCCTGCGCCAGCGTCGTCGAAAGCAGCGGATCGTTGAACCACCCGAGCGTCGAGAACGCCGAGGCAGGCCGCAGGTAGGTATCGAATCCCTTCTCCCGCAGCTCGCGCTCGGCCGCCAGCGCATCCGCCAGCCGGAAGAACCCCTTGTACGGCAACCGCCCCACGATCGGAAACCGCCACAGCACCGGCTCCAGCCAATCCGGCCGCGCCCCCGACAACACCAATACCAGCGTATCGGTCTCCAACTGCGTGAACTGCGTAAACGTCTCCCCCGCCGGCAGCCCCAGCGAATCGACCGCAAACGCCCGCGCCGCCAACACGAGCCGCAACTTCTCCCGCGTCTCACCGTCCACCGTCGAATCTCGCACCATCTCCCCGATCGACCGCCGTGCGAGGAGAATCCGCGCCTCCTCATACCCCGCGCGCAGCAGATACCGCCCAAGCGGCGTCGCGACGAGCAGCAGCAAGCCCACGCCGAGGAGCACGCCGAGGCCCAACAGCCCCCGCCGACCCCAGCGCCTCAAGAATGACCCCTCCCCTCTCCCCCCCGTCTCCCCCATTCCCCTCTCCCTATCCCCGCCCGTACCCCCGTCTCCCGTCTCCCACCGAAAGCCGAGCGGCTAGATTCCCCAGGATATGGGCTTCGTTCATCTCCACACCCACTCCGAATACAGTCTCCTCGACGGCGCCAACCGCATCGACGACCTGATCGCCCGCGCCCAGGAGTTCGAACAGCCCGCCCTCGCCATCACCGACCACGGCAATCTCCACGCCGCCTGGGAATTCCAAGAGAAGGCCAAGAAGGCCAAGCTCAAGCCCATCATCGGCATGGAAGCCTACGTCGCGCGCGGAGACCGTCGCGACCGCTCCCGCGCCGCCGCCGGCGAGAAGAACTACTATCACCTCGTCCTCCTCGCCCGCGATCTCGAAGGCTACCGCAATCTCGTGAAGCTCTCCTCCCTCGGCTACACCGAGGGGTTCTACGGAAAGCCGCGCGTCGACCGCGAACTGCTCGCCCGCCACAACTCCGGCCTCATCGTTTCGTCAGCCTGCATGGCCGGCGAGGTTGCCCAGCACCTCCTCGAAGACCGCTACGATGAAGCCAAGGCTGTCGCCGCATGGTACGCCGAAGTCTTCAAGGATCGCTACCACCTCGAGGTCCAGGCCCACGAGGCCGGCGAACAGCAGAAGCTCAATAAGCTGATCTTCAAGCTGGCCGAGGAGATGAACCTCCCGGTCGTCGCCACGAACGACGCGCACTTCCTCAAGGCCGAGGACCACGACGCGCACGACGTGCTGCTCTGCATCGGCCTCAAGAAAGATCGCCTCGACGCCGACCGCATGCGCTACGACCGCGGCCTGTACTTCAAGAGCGCCCCCGAGATCCAGGCGCACTTCAAGGGCCGCACGGACGTCCTCGAGAATACGCTGAAGATCGCGGACGAGGTCAACGTCGTCTTCGACAAGAAGTACTACGTGCCGTCGTTCCCGCTACCCGCCGGCGTGAGCAGCGAGAACGACTTCTTGGTGAAGCTGGCCACCGACGGCGCCAAGCAGCGCTACGGCGATCCGCTGCCCGCCGACGTGAAGGAGCGCCTCGACTACGAACTCGGCGTGATCACGAAGACCGGCTACGCCGGCTACTTCCTCATCACCGCGGACTTCATCAAGGCGGCCCGCGATCGCGGCATCCCCGTCGGCCCGGGCCGCGGCTCCGCGGCCGGCTCGCTGGTCGCCTACGCCACGGGCATCACGAATGTGTGCCCGCTCAAGTTCGACCTGCTGTTCGAGCGTTTCCTGAATCCGGAACGCGTCTCGATGCCCGACATCGACGTGGACTTCTGCGAAGAACGCCGCGGCGAAGTCATCGAGTACGTGCGCGACAAGTACGGGCGCGAGTCCGTCGGCCAGATCATCACCTTCGGCACGCTCAAGTCCCGCGCCTGCATCAAGGACGTCGGCCGTGTGCTCGGCTTCACGCCGGCCGAGACCGACGCGATCGCGAAGCTCATCCCCAATGCGCCGAACTTCTCGCTCACCGTCGCCGAGGCGATCGAGAAGGTCCCGGAAGTCCGCAAGCTCTACGAGCAGGACGAGCGCCACGCGCAGCTCTTCGACTTCGCCATCTCGCTCGAAGGCCTCTCGCGCCACGCCGGCGTCCATGCCGCCGGCATCGTCATCGCGCCGGGTCCGCTCGAGGAGTACGTCCCCGTCTGCACGCAGGAGTCCAAGGGCTCCGGCTCGGGCAACGACGAGCGCGTCGTCGTCACGCAGTACGACATGGTCGCGCTGGAAAAGGCGGGCATGCTCAAGATGGACTTCCTCGGCCTCACCACGCTCACCATCCTCACGGATGCGGTGAAGGCCATCAAGGAGCGCCGCGGCGTGGACATCGACCTCGACGCGCTCGCGCTCGATGACGAGCCCACGTATCGCATGCTGCGCGCCGGCCGCACCGCCGGCGTGTTCCAGTTCGAATCGCCGCTGGCCACCGAGATGGTCCGCGCCATGCGCGCCGACCGCTTCGACGACCTGGTCGCCTCGAACGCGCTGATGCGCCCCGGCCCGCTCGACGCCGGCATGCACAAGGTCTACCAGCGGCGCAAGAAGGGCGAGGAGCCCGTGACCTACCAGCTCCCCGAGCTGGAAGAGATCCTCGCGCCCACCTACGGCGTCATCACCTACCAAGAACAGGTGATGCGTATCGCGCAGCGTTTGGCGGGCATCTCGCTCGCCGAAGCCGACGTGCTGCGCAAAGCCGTCGGCAAGAAGGACGCCGAGCTCATCAAGGCCGAGCTCGGCAAGTTCTCGCAGAAGGCCATCGCCAACGGATTCCCGGCGAAGGTCATCGAGGACATCTCCGCGCAGATCGAGACCTTCGGCCGCTACGGCTTCAACAAGTCGCACTCGGTCGCCTACTCGGTCCTCTCGTACCACACGGCCTATCTCAAGGCGCACTACGCGCCCGAGTTCATGGCCGCCGTGCTCTCGGCGTCCATCGGGGACACCGACGCCGTGGTGAAGTACATCAACGAGGCCCGCGACTTAGGCCTCGAGATCCTCGCCCCCGACGTCAACGAATCCGGCTGGAAGTTCACCGTCGTCGGCGACACGCGCATTCGTTTTGGGCTCGGCGCCATCCGCAACGTCGGCCACTCGGCGGCCGAGAGCATCATCGCGGCCCGCAGCGAGAAGCCGTTCACCTCGCTCTACGATCTCTGTGAGCGCGTGGACCTGCGCGTCTGCAACAAGCGCGTCTTCGAAGCGCTGATCCACGCCGGCGCGCTCGACAACCTACCGGGCCACCGCGCGCAGTTCCTCGCCGCGCTCGATGGCGCCATGCAGCATGCCTCGCTGGCGCAGGCGGAGATCGCCACCGGACAAGGTTCCTTGTTCGGGGACCTCGGCGGTGATCCCTCCGAGACGCCGAGCGCGCCGCTGGTGCCCACGCTGCCCAACGTGAAGGAGTTCACGGAGAGCGAGCGCCTCACGCAGGAGAAGGCCATCCTCGGCTTCTACATCTCCGGCCATCCACTCGAGCCGTTCCGCGCCGAGTGCGAACTGCTCGCCACGCATCAGGTGAACCAGCTGGGCACCTGGAGCGCCGAGTCGATGGCGCTGGCCGGCGTCGTCACCAGCGTGAAGCGGCAGATCTCCAAGAAGTCCGGCAACGAGTTCGCGCGCTTGGTCGTGGAGGACTTCTCCGGCACAGCCGAGATCCTCGTCTTCCCCGAGGCGTGGGCGGCCATGAGCGACCGCGTGCAGACGGACATCCCGGTGCTCATCAAGGGCGCCTACGGGCGCCGCGACCAAGGCGCCGACAACCCGACGTTCATCGTCGAGTCCATCACGCGGCTCGCCGAACTGCGCGCCACCGGCCAGTTCGCCATCTCGCTGGAGCTGGATCCGGCCGCCGGCTTGCCCGTGGCGGTCATGCAGGACGTCCGCGCCGTGGCCGACGCCCATCCCGGTTCGGCCCCGTTGGAGCTACGTTGGAAGGGTCCGGATGGGAGCCCGGCCCGCCTGCGGTCGAGCTCCCTGAAGCTGTCCACCGCTGGCCCGGCCCTGCTGGAGCTCCGCGCCCTCCTGGGCCCGGAGCGGGTGCGCCTCGTGCGCGGGAGCTGAAATGGGTACGTCCGCACTGGAATTCGAAAAGCCGCTCGCCGAACTCGAGAAGCAGATCGAGGAGGTCCGCCGCGTCGCCGAGGAGCAGAAGCTCGACGTCAACGCGCAGATCGCCCCGTTGCAGGCCAAGCTCGGAGAGATGCGCGCGGAGGTCTACAAGAACCTCACGCCGCTGCAGCGCGTGCAGGTCGCGCGCTCGGCCCGCCGGCCCTTCACCCTCGACTACCTGCGCCTCGCGTTCAGCGACTTCATCGAACTGCACGGCGATCGCGCCTTCCGCGACGATCCCTCCATCGTCGGCGGTTGGGCGCGGCTCGATGGCGAGACGGTGATGGTGATCGGCCAGCAGCGCGGTCGCGACACCAAGGAGAACCTGCACCGCAACTTCGGCATGCCGCACCCCGAGGGCTACCGCAAGGCGCTGCGCCTCATGAAGCTGGCCGCGAAGTTCCACGTGCCGATCATCACCATGATCGACACGCCGGGCGCCTGGGCCGGCCTCGGCGCCGAGGAGCGCGGCCAGAGCGAGGCCATCGCACGCAACCTCTTCGAGATGAGCATGCTCGAGGTCCCGATCATCGCCATCGTCATCGGCGAAGGCGGCTCGGGCGGCGCGCTCGCCCTCGGCGTGGCCGACAAGATCCTGATGTTCGAGCACTCCGTGTACTCGGTCATCACCGTCGAGGGCTGCGCGGCCATCCTCTGGAAGGACGGCAAGAGCGTCGAGATGCGCGAGAAGGCTGCGCAGTCGCTGAAGATCACGGCGCCGGACCTCGTGGAGCTCAAGGTGATCGACGAGGTGCTGCCGGAGCCGGCGGGCGGCGCGCATGCCGATCACGCCGCGGCCGCCAAGACGCTACACGACGCGGTCGTCCGGCACCTCGACGAACTCAAGGGCCTCAAGCCCGACAAGCTCGTGCGGAAACGCCGCGAGAAGTACCTCAAGATGGGCGCCTTCACCGAGTGACGGCCGCCGCAGTCGCCACCCATCTGGTCGAGGTCGAGTTCAAGGGGAATCGCCGGGTCTTCTATCAATGGAGCGGCGAGACGCCACCCGCCCCGAAGACCGCCGTGATCGTCGCCGTCGACCGCGGCGAGGACTTCGGTCGCGTCTACGCCACGGGCGAGCTCGCCGAGAAGCGCAAGGCGGGCACCACGCACGGTAAGGAGTCGCCGGCCGAGCTGCCGAAGATCAGCCGCCTCGCGAAGCCGGACGAGATCGACCGCGCCGTCCGCCTCCGCGCCGACGAGCACGCCGTACGCAAGGCGGCCATCGAGTTCGCCCGCGAGCTCAAGCTCGACCTCAAGATCAGCGACACCGAGTGGCAGTGGGACCGCCGCAAGCTCACCTGCTACTTCACCGCGGAAGAGCGCGTGGACTTCCGCGAACTCGTACGTCGCCTCGAGAAGCGCTTCTCCACCCGCGTGCATATGTGGCACATCGGCGTGCGCGACGAGGCGCGTCGGCTCGACGGCATCGGCCGCTGCGGCCGCCAGTTCTGCTCCAGCTCCTGGCTGCCCGAGCTGCGCCCCGTGAAGTCGAGCACGGCCAAGGACCAGCGGCTCTCGACGCTCAACCCCTCGCAGATCTCCGGCACCTGCGGGCGCCTCATGTGCTGCCTGCGGCACGAGCATGAGTTCTACGTGGCGGCGCGCCGGCGCTTTCCGAAGGAGGGCAAGGTCATCGTCACTGCGGTCGGCGAGGAAAAAGTCGTGAGCAACGACATCTTCCGCGATCTCGTCACGCTGCGGACGGCCGAGGGCGAGATGCGCACGATCCCGCTCGCCCAGCTCCGCAAGGAGACGGCGCCAGGCGTCGTGCCCAGCGACGAAGACGCCGCGGCCGCCTCCGGCACTTTGCTCTCGCTCGAGCGGGCGCAGGGCGAAGATGACGAGGCAGACGAGGCGCCTGAGCCCGTTGCAGCGTCGGAGTCCGTCGACGCCCCGGAGGACGAGTCCCCTTCGGCCGACGCCGAAGAACCGAAGCGCCGTCGCCGTCGCGGGCGCCGCGGCGGCCGACGCGGACGCGGTGGCCCGGGTGGGCCAGACAGCGCCGGCGCTCCCCAGAACCCGACGACCTGACGTGGCCCGCTTCTACCTCACCACCGCCATCGATTACGCCAACGGCGAGCCGCACCTCGGCCACGCCCTGGAGAAGATCGGCGCGGATGCCATCTGCCGCTTCCACCGCCAGTTGGGCCACGACGTGTGGTTCCTCATCGGGATGGACGAACACGGCCAGAAGGTCGCGCAGACGGCCGAGAAGGCCGGGCTCGCCCCCAAGGCCTTCGTCGACGACATCGCCGCGAAGTTCGTCGCGATGTGGCAGCACCTCGGGCTGTCGCACGACCAGTTCATGCGCACCTCGGCCGCCGAGCACCACGCGGCCGTGAAGGACTTGCTCGAGCGCATCTTCGCGCACAGCCCCGACGACTTCTACGAGCGCAGCTACACGGGCATGTACTGCGTGGGCTGCGAGAGCTTCAAGCAGCCGGCCGACATCGTCGAGGGCCGGTGCGCGCTGCATCCGACGCGCACGCTCGAGGAGGTCACCGAGCGCAACTGGTTCTTCCGGCTTTCGAAGTACGCACCGGCGCTCAAGGCGCACTTCGCGGCGCATCCGGAGTTCCTCCAGCCGGCCTCGAGGCGCAACGAGATCCTCGCGCTGCTCGACGAAGGTCTCGAGGACGTCTCGGCCAGCCGCGCGCGCTTCGACTGGGGCGTGCCCTTCCCGCGCCCCTTGAGCGATGGCGAGACGCAGACCACCTACGTCTGGTTCGATGCGCTCCCCAACTACTGGACCGCGCAGTTCTTCCCGGGGTCCAAGGCCAGCTGGCCCGCGAACGTGCACGTGGTGGGCAAGGACATCACGCGCTTCCATACCGTGATCTGGCCGGCAATGCTCATGGCTGCCGGGCTGCAGCTGCCCGCACGCGTGTGGGCCCACGGCTTCATCTCCCTCGGCGGCGAGCGCTTCAGCAAGAGCGCCGGCGTGAAGCTCGAGCTGCGCGAGGCTGCGGACCGTTTCGGCGCCGATGCCTTCCGCTACTACCTGCTGCGCGACATCCCGTTCGACGGCGACGGGTCGTTCAGCTGGGAGCGCTTCGAGGCGGTGTACACCTCCGAGCTGGCCAACGGGCTCGGCAACCTCGCCAGCCGCACGATCGCGATGGTCGAGAAGTACTGCGAGGGCGTGGTGCCGGCGGGCCGGTTCGGCGACACGGACCGTGCAGACCTCGCGGACCTCGCCGCTGCCCGATCTGCCGTCGACGGCTCGCGCGGCTACCTGCTGCACGAAGCCCTCGACGCCATTTTCCGCACCGTCACGCGGGCGAACCTCGCCATCCAGGAATCGAAGCCCTGGGTGCTCGCGAAGGACCCGGCGCAGCGGCCGGAGCTCGAGCGCGTGCTCGCCGCGCTGATGCGCCAGCTGGCTCGCCAGGCGGTCTACCTGGCGCCCGTCATGCCGGGCAAGGCCCAAGTGCTCTGGGAGGCGCTGGGAGGCCCGGGCAGCGTCCATGAGACCACCTTCGAGCAGGCGCAGCTCCTGGACTGCGCGGGCTGGCATGTCGCCAAGGGCGACGGCCTGTTTCCCCGCCCCGAACCTCCGAAGCCCGCGTAGGCATTTTCGGCCCGTCTTCGGGTAGTTGGGGCCGTCGCAATCCCCTAGATTTCGGGGATGCCGAATCGCCGCCGCTGGACGATCGTATTCGTCCCCCCGCGCAACGAAGCCGCCCGCACCTTCGAGGTGCCGGGGTGGACGTTCCGGGCATTGAAGTGGACGGCGGCGTGCTCCGTGTTGCTGGTGGCCGCAGCCGTGTTCGTCCTGTTCTCCCCATGGGGCACTCCGGGCGCCCGGCTTGTCGCGGCGCAGAACCGGGCGCTCCAGCGTGAGATCGCGAGGGTGGAGCAGCGCTTCGCCGAGCTCGACGACACGCTGCGGCAGATCGCCGTGCGCGAGGAGCAGATGCGCATGCTGGCCGGCCTGCCCGTCGAGTCATCGAACGACGCGCGGGCCACGGTGGCGAGCGCCGACGCCGGAGGCCAGATCGTCGGACCGATGTCTGCCTCCGTCGCCGATGTGGGAGGACTCACGCGTCGTCGGCCATTCGCCGGCCGCTTGGGCTGGAGCGCACGCCCGGACGTCGAGGGGTTGATCTCGCGCGCCTCGAATCTCGCGAGCGGCTTCCGCGATGTCTCCGACTCGCTGCAGGCCAACTACCAGCGCTTCGCGAACACGCCGAGCATCCTGCCCACGGCCGGCTGGCTCTCCAGCCAGTTCACGCGCAGCCGATTCCACCCGATCCTGCACGAGAACCGCCCGCACGAAGGCATCGACGTCACCGCGCCCACCGGCACACCCATCGTGGCGCCTGCGGCCGGCAAGGTCGTCCGCGCGGGGATGGAAGGCGGCTTCGGCCTAGTGGTCGAGATCGACCACGGCAACGGCATCCTCACGAAGTTCGCCCACTGCTCGCGCATCGCCGTGCGCGTGGGCCAGCAGGTCACGCGCAACCAGCTGATTGCCGCCGTGGGGTCTACGGGGCTGTCGACGGCGCCGCACCTGCACTATGAGATCCACGTGAATGGGAAGCCAGTGGATCCGCTGACTTACGTCTTGCCTGATGCGGCGCCATAGCTGGCTGAAAGACGTGAGACGGGTGTACGGGCGGAGGTAGGCCGACGGGATGGGAGAGAGGTTGGGAAAGACGGGATGGGAAGCGGGGGCGACGCAACGCGTCGCCCCCGCTCGTCTTCCCCCTCCCCACCGTCTCCCTTATGCCGTCAGACGTCGTCCCCCCACCGCCCCTGCCCCCCTCTCCCCCGACGCTATCGCGGCCGCCGCGGCTCCGCCGCCTTCCGCTCCGCCCGTCGAAGATGCGGCGGCAGCTGTCCGTCATCGTACCGATCCCCGTTCATCCGCGTATACACCACCACCGCCCCGTTGATCGCCCGATTCCCGTACATCACCGCCGACTCTGTGGGCGTCAGCACCGCGAGGAAGTACACGTCCTCCGGCAACACGTAGGCGTCGGGCCCCAACACCTGGCCGTCCACCACATAGGTGACGCACTGGTTGTTGCGCATCGAGCGCACGCAATCGCGCGGCGAGCGTGGCATCTGCACGTTGCGGGCGCCGACGGAGCGCAGGAGCTCGGTGAGGTCACGCGCGCGGCTGCGATGCTGCGCGATGATCTCGGGTCGGTAGAGCGCCCATCCGCGTCGCTCGGCATCCTCCAGGCGCTGCGCGTTGAGCGCCGCCATGCCCGTGACCGTGACCGCATCCGTCTCCGTGGCGACCTCGGCGAGCTGGAACTCGAGGTTCACGGTATCCTCGCTGACGCGCGGGAGGTTGGTCTCGGCCATCTGGAAGCCGAGCCGACGCGCATGCACGCTGAACGCCACACGATCGCGTAGGCTTATCGCGAACAGGCCCGCGTCGTTCGAGTACGCGCGCGCCAGTTCGCGACCGAGGCTGTCACGCACCATGATCTCGACGCTTGGCACGGGCAGCGAGGTGTCGAGCGTGCGGACGCTGCCTTTGAGGACCTGGGCTTGAGCGCTGGCGGATGCGCCGAGGGCGAGGGCACCCGCGAGCAGGCACCGCACGACGCCTTGCAGGCGCCGGAGGGGGAGATGAGCCGACCGCATCGTCTTTCCTATCTCTTAGTGTGCGCGGTCGGGCGCACCTGCGCAAGCACGGAGGGGGAAACGCGACAGCGGCCGCCGACCAGAGGTCGACGGCCGCCATCGTAGGACTGGTTGAGCGATTACGGCGCGATCGTACGAGCCGGCGAGCGGTCGACGGTCACGAGAGCCGACGGACGCGAGGCCGCGCCGGTGCCACCCGTCTGCGCACCGAACACCCACACGGTGAGCACCGAGCCGTTGATGTTCGAGCCACCCGCGGCTTCGAAGTCCGCCGTTTCGGCAACACCAGCCGGCACGGCGACGCGCACCGGGGTCGGCGTCGCGGCCGTTCCCGGACGGTTCAGCGTGCCGGCGGTGGTGAAGCGGAGCTGGTAGTTGCCCAGCGCCCGCGCCGTGTAGTTCTGCGCAACGGCGCCAGCCGAACCCGGCGCGGTCGTCGACGCCAGCAACGTGCCCGGGGCCGCCGCGTAGGCCGTCGACGTCGTCGAGGTGTCACCCACCTGCGTGGCCGTGGGGCCGAGGTACACGTCCCACGTGCCGGTGTAGGCGAGGTTGTACACGCGGATGAGCGTGCCGGTCGCCGGCGAGGCCGGCGGATCGTCCGTGATGATGTTCAGCTGCGCGGCCGGCGTGCTGCCCGTCCGCGTGAAGCCGGAGTAGACGATCGTGTAGTGCTGACCGGCGACGAAGTTGAAGGTGGTGTCCTTCAGCACCGTCGTGTTGCCGGCGATCGGGAAGTTCAAGACGTTCTGCTGGTACGTGAACACCTTGAAGCGGCGGCTGCCCGCGCGGAGGCCCTGGAAGCCACCCTGGCCTTCGGTGCGGAAGCCGACGTTGATGAACGTCTGCGGCGTGAACTCGAGATCGTCCACCCAGCGCACCGTGTGCGGGAAGGTGTCCGGCGTCGCGTTGATGTAGCGGACGTACGCGAGCGGCGGAATCACGGCTGACGTCGGACCGGTATCGTCGTCCGAGCAGGCCGCCGCGCCGAACGCGAGCGTCGCAAGCAGAAAGTGACGTGCAAATCGCATGAGTCTTTGACTCCGTTGAAGTACGCTATCAGAAAGAACGCTGGTGGTACCTACCACCGAATTTGCTCATTCGGCCCACAACCTTGGCCCCTGCAGACATCATCGCCTTCGTCGCCGAAGACGTCGAGGCTTACTGCGAAGATGGAGTAGATGACGACCGCGGCGGTCAGCCCTGCCAGCGCCCAGGATCTCCCTTTCGAGAACTGCCGACCTTGGTAGCCCATGATGCCCGACCGTTGAATCGCCACCTCCTCGCCTGCCCAAACCGCCGTGCCGCCCCGGAGATACACGACGCGGCTCACCTTCAACCGCACCGCCGATGAATCCTCTCCTGCGACGACACCTTCGACAGCTTCGACAAACGGGCCCATCCCATCACCCACCTGCACTCGGCCGCGGTCGTTCAGCAGGACCTTCACTTCCGGCGACCTCGGCAACTCTGTCTGCAACGGGAGATACGAGTAGCAGCCGACCTGGAACAGCACCAAACCCATCGAGAGCCATCCGGCGAGCCGGCGCACCGCAGTGCGCCGGCCAACCGAACGGTCCTTACAGATTGGCACCAGACCCAAACCGGTACGTGCCCTGCGGCGCGACCATCGTGCCATCATAGAAGCCCTTCTGACGCGCCTGCATCTCCTGGTACGGGACGGGCCATTGGAGCGGCGTCCCTTCGATCATGTCACCCCAGCGACGGTGATGGCGGAACCACTGCATGTAGCCGGTCCACGCCGTCTCCATCCGGAGCTCGTACTTCATGGCTTCCAGCATGTTGCCGCAGGCCGTCGCGGTGTACGACGGCGCCACCGGCACCTGCGGGACGCAGCTGGCACCGCCCGCCACCGGCGACGTGCCGTCGGTGATGCCCACGGCCGGGAGGCCGTGCGCCTGACGGCTCAGGTTGATCAGCGGAGCCGCGAGCGCGAACTGGTTGGTCCGGATGTAGCCTTCGGCCGCCAAGAGGCGCGGCTCGTCGACGTCCATCTCGACCAGCGTGCCTTGGTTCGAGTTCTCGCGGATGAAGCCCCAGCGACGGTGGTCGTACATCGACTGACCCCAACCGTCTGCCGGCGGATCCTCACCCGTCGGGCGGTTGCGCATGTAGCGGCCAGCCGGGAGCAGCGTGCCGGTCGACGCCGGCGCCTCAGCCTGCTGCGCCGCGCGCGTCGCGCCCTGCGGCCAGCGGGTGTCCGGCGTCTGCACCAAGAACTGCGTGCGGGTCGAACGCGGCGTGGCGAGCCAGGTCGCGTACGCGCCCGACACGTCGGCCATGCCATAGTAGTACATCGGCGCCCAGGCCCACGTCGACGCGACGTACGACTGGACCGTGTGGTATCCACCGCTCCAGCCGGTGGTGCCACCGACGTCCTGCGTGAAGTCCGCCGTGATGCCGTTGGTGCCGTCGGCGATCACGGCCGGCCAATCGATCGCCGCGGCTTCCGTCGGATTTCGCGCCGCGCCGGCGCGGATGCGCGCACGCATCGACCGGACGAGGCGGGTGAAGTTGGCGTTCGTCATCGTGGCGTTCGACAGCCACGTGCCCGGCAACGTGAAGTTGCCCGCATCGGCCGCGCCAGCCGTGGCTGCCACGAGCGCGGTGTCGAGCATCCGCACCGCGGCCGCGTTCACATCCGCGTAGCTCGAGAGCTCCGGGATCACGTCAGACGGCACGTCCGGCGTCACGATCGCCGCCGAGTCGTAGCCCGAGGCGAGGTTGCCCAGCGCCTGGCCGAGGATGAAGTACCCGAACGCACGCGACCGCTGCGTACGGCCGACGGAGCCCATCGCCGCCGGGCCGTTCGTCGCAATGAGGCGCTCAACGGCCGCCAAGGCGTTCGATGCGGTGCGCGAGAGCACCGAGAAGCGCTGGAAGTCGACGCGGTTGCCCGTCTCGATGTCGTTGCCCAGCGAGTTGGAGATCGGCGAGCGCGGAATCGCGGAACGCGGCGCGCCGCCGAAGTTGTTCACCGACGTCATGGACTCGCCGGAGAGAATCTTCGACTGCGTGTTCACGCCCTCGTTGCTGCGCTGGCCCTGAAGGTTGTAGAGACCGGAACCAAGTCCGGCGATGACACCTTCGACGCCGTCAATCGTCGAGTATGCTCGCGCGACGTCCGGGTTGTTGAAGTTGTCGACCTGAAGGACGTCACCGCAGGCGCTCAACATCAGCACGCCGACGGCACCGCCAAGAAGGGAAAGCTTACGCATGATGTTCCTCTAGGTGGGGTGAGCGGGGCCGGGAGAATCCCGGCCCCGCTCGCCGTCAGAAGCTCGTGCTGATCTGGAAGGAGATGGTGCGGAGGTTCGGGAAGCCGAAGGCATCGATGGCGTTCAGCACGCCCGAGCCCAGGGTACCGCCACCCACACCGACTTCAGGATCGAAACCGTTGTAATCGCTGAACGTGATCAGGTTGCGGCCGATCAGCGACACGTTCCAGTCACCCACGCCGGCGATGCGGCCGACGCGGTAGCCGAGCGAAAGCTCACGCAGCTTCACGAAGCTGGCGTCTTCCACCGTGTTGTTGTTCGGGGCGAGCACGTCGTACAGACCGCCGATGCCCGTCGAACCACCCGCCGCGTTGGCGCGGAAGTAGTAGCCGATCGGCTTGGCGTTGGAGACCGTGCGACCAGCCTGGTCGGACTCGGAGTACATGAAGTCACCGAGCGACCACTGACGCGCCTCGTTCCAGACGTTCTTGCCGACCGTGGCGTCGAACAGCATGAAGGCCGAGAAGCGCTTGTAGCTCAGGTTCTGCGAGAGCGACCAGCGGAAGTCCGGCAGCGCGTTGCCGACCGGCAGCACCGGCACGCCCGTGGCGTCACGGACCAGGATCGGCAGACCCCAGTTCTGGTCGGCCAGGCCGTACGGGTGATCCGCCGACGGGATCGACGTGAACCACAGGTTCTTCGTGATGCCGTCGCCCAGCGTGTTGCCCGTGCCGACGTAGACCACGAAGCCTTCGTCGTTGACCTGGTACTCACGGCCCGCACCGCAGCGCGACTGGAACGCCGTCGGCATCATCGAGCAGGACTTCATGAAGCGGCGGCCGTAGATCTCGCCGAGGTTCCCGCCCTCGACGATCTTGAACATCGTGCCCGAACCCTGCTGGCCCGCGGCGTCCACGAAGTACTCGGGGACGTTGAGCTTCGTGATCTCCGACGTCGTGCGGTCGTAGAGGACACGGGCCGACCACGACAGGTCACGCGACTGGATCAGCGGCAGGTTGAGCGAAACCTCGAACGTGTTGTTCGTCAGCTGACCGGCGTTCCGCCACTGGGTGTTGAAGCCCGCCGAGGACGGGGGCGGCACCGGGAGGATCTGGTCGTTGATGACGTTGCGCGAGTTCGTGAGCGTGAGCGCGTACTTGCTCATGATCTCGACGTCCACGCCGATTTCCGTCTCCGTCGACACTTCCGGGCGGAGGTTGCGGTTACCGAGCTGGTTCGGCGTGAGCACACCGCCGGCGCCGATGTTGAACGTCTCGTACTGCGCCGCGAAGGACGGACGGTTACCCGCCTGACCGACGGAGGCGCGGAACTTCAGGTCGGAGATCTGGTCGAAGTTGAACCAGGACTCTTCCGACGCACGCCAGGCGAACGAGGCGCGGCCGTAGGTCTGCCAGCGGTTCGCGGAACCGAACAGCGAGGCGCCGTCGCGACGCACGAGGGCGCTCGCGATGTAGCGACCCTGATAGTCGAGGTCGAGGTTCACGAACATACCGATCTGCCGGACGTCAGTGCGGCTGCCGTCATAGTACCAGTTCTGGATCGTCGCGTCCGGATCGGCGAGACCCGGCACCACGATGTTCGTGCCGCCCGACTGGAAGTCGGTGTTGCTCTGGGCCTCGAACAGGTAGCGGCCGGAGAGGCGGGCCGAGAGCGCGTCCTCCATGAAGCTGCGGCGCGCCGTCACGTCGAGCGAGCTGTTGATCGAGTACTGCGAGCCGGCGTCGCGGTCGTTGAAGCCGAGGTTGGTATTCGGGTTCGGCGTCGTCGTGCGGTAGCCGCGGTCACCCTGCGAGGCCTGGAAGTTCTCGCGGCCGTCGTAACCGAAGTTGAACTCGCCGTCGAGCCACGCAAGCGGCTGCCAGCGCGTGGTGATCTGGCCGAGGAAGCGCGAGATCTGGTTGAGCGCGTCGAAGTTCTCGGCCTCGTAGGCCGGGTTCTGGTTCTGCGCGCCCTGGTTCACGACGACCGAGCGGATGAACAGGCGGTCGCGGGAGTCGCGACGGAGCAGGTTCACGTAGGCCGGCTGGCGCGTCAGGCGGAACCACGCATTGCGGAGACCCTGGTTGTTGTCGTCGATGCTCGTGAAGCTCGTGCGCACGCCGAAGCTGAAGGCGTTGGCCATCGTCTGGTCGACGTTGAGGCGCAGCGAGTTGCGGCGGTAGCCTTCGAGGAACTTCACCGCGCCCTGCTGGCGGAACTGGTTGCCGGAGGCGAAGAAGTTCGTGCGGCCGATGCGGCCCGTCGCGTCCACCGTGAAGTTGTACGTCTCGCCGCTCGTCAGGAACGACCGGATCGGGTTGTACGTGGTCGGGTAGGTGACGTTCTGGAAGAGGCCGCGGGCGCCGGCCTGGTTGATCACGATGCCGATGCCGTTGTCGTTGAGGAACAGCGACGGCGGCAGGGCGAAGTCACCACCCTGGTCGTTGATGCGGAACGCCTCGGCCTCGATGTCGACCGTGCGCGAGCAGGCCGGCTGGCCGGCCTGGTTGATGCAGAAGCGCTGATAGTCCTTGTCCATCAGCATCATGTGCGTCTTCGGATAGTTGTACTCGTTCTCGATGTCCGAAGCGCCGTACTCGACCTGCGAGCGGAAGCGGACGCCTTCACCGGCGTTCCGGCCCGAGCGGGTCGTGATCTGGATGACGCCGTTGCCGGCGCGCGAGCCGTAGAGCGACGAGGCCGCGGCACCCTTCACGACTTCGATGCTCTCGATGTCCTGCGGGTTGATGTCCGCAAGGGAGCCCTGCGAGATCACGCCGTCAATGATGTACAGCGGGTCCTGGCCGCGGTTCTCCGCGTTGATCGACTGGGGGCCACGGAGAATCACCGCCGGAGCGGCACCCGGGCGACCCGACGACGACACGATGTTCGCGCCCGGCACCTTGCCCTGGATCTGCGAGAGCGGGTTCGCCCCCGGCACCGGCATGTCCTCGGCGCTCACCTGCGCGACCGCGAAGGGCAGCTTCTTGATTTCCGTCGCGCCCGTCACGCCGGTCACGACGACCTGGCTGAGGCGGTTCACGTCCTGCTTCAACGTGAAGTCATGCGACTGCGATCCACCCTCGAGGGTGATCGTCTTCTGATCCGGTACATACCCGAACGACCGCACGCGGAGCACCACCTGCTGGCCGCGCACGCGCGCACCAGGAATTGCGATGGTGTACCGTCCCTCTTCGTTCGTGCCAACAGAGATCGCAAGCGCCTCGATCGATACGTTGGCTCCGAAGAGCGGCTGTCCACCCTCTGCCGTAATCCGGCCGGTGATCGTCGCGGCATTCTGCGCCTGCGCGATCTCCGCCGAACCCACGGAGAGGAGCAGCCCGAGGATGGAGGCGCCAAGCCTCCGCATCCCGTTCCGTCCCAGCATGAGCATACCTCGTGAAGGGGTTTCACTACGCGTGCGGTGCGTGCGGATCACACTCACCGCCGAACCAACAACAACGGCAATCGCCCTAGGGCGATCACAGGTACTGCAACCATAGGAACAAAGGAACTTCCCCCCGCTAAAGGGGGTAGGCCGACCGCTTAGGGTAACGCGGGTGTCACATGTGGCGCAAGTCACTAAACCATTACCGTCACGACCCGCGCCAAACGAAACCCGAATAGCCCCGCGTCGCTTTTGGCGGCGCTGCTCCCCATACCGGGCTCGGGCCTAGGGCGTCACAAACCCAATGACGCATGCCCGCGGAAGGGGGTCACCACTATCCTTATAGTATGCGCTTTCCCCACGCCCTCCTTCTCGCCGTCGCGACGCTCGGCTTCGCCGGGTGCTCCGCCGCCGAAGCCTCGCCGGACCGTTCCATCGACGCGTCCGTCGACGCGTCCGTCGCGTCCGCCCCTGTCGACTCCCTGCGCGACGCCGTCCTCAACCGCGCAGACCTCGGCCGCATCAGCGGCCGCGATTCCGCCAAAGTCTGGCTCGTCGTCATCTCCGACTTCCAGTGCCCGTTCTGCAAGCGCTGGCATGAGCAGACCGCACCGCAACTCATCGAGCAGTACGTACGCACCGGCAAGGTCCGCATCGCGTACCTCAACCTGCCCATCTCCACGCATCGCAACGCCCAGCCCGCGCACGAAGCGGCGATGTGCGCCTCCGAGCAAGGCGCGTTCTGGCCCGTCGCCGACGCGCTCTTCGCGTCGCAGGACGCGTGGAAGTCCAAGTTCGAGGTCGAACCCTACTTCGACTCGCTCGCCACCCGCCATGTGCGCGACGCGGCGCGCTTCCGCGCCTGCATCCGCGATGGCCACACGCGCGCGCTGATCAACACCGACGTCTCGCGCATCACGCGCCTGGGCGTGGGCTCGACGCCGACGTTCTTCGTCGGCTCGCAGATGATCGTCGGCGCACAACCCTACGCCGCATTCGCCCGCGCCCTCGACGCGGCACTCGCGGCCGCTCCGCGCTGAGGCGCGCTCGCACCGCGCCACCGAGCTCGCCGCCGTGCACCCCGCCCTGACCTGGCCCTATCGCGCGACGACGGCGCTGGCCGAGTGGCTGGCGTGGCTGCCGCTGCCGGGTCAGGGCAAACTCGCGCGATCGCTGCGGCATCGCCGACACGCGCTGCGGCCGTTCCTCGAGTTCGCCCGCATCCGGCGCGATCCCGCGCGACCGCTCGTCTGGATCCACGCGCCGTCCGTCGGCGAAGGCCTGCAGGCGAAGCCGGTCATCCAGTTGCTGCGCGAACGTCGGCCCGACGTGCAACTCGTATACACGCATTTCTCGCCGAGCGCCGAGGCGATGGCCCGCGGCCTCGACGCCGATCTCGCGGCGTACCTGCCCTTCGATCGCCCGCACAACGCCGAGGTCCTGCTCGACGCGCTGCGCCCGACGGCACTCGTGTATAGCAAGCTCGACGTGTGGCCGATGCTCACCGCAGCCGCGGCGCGGCGCGGCGTCCGGCTTGGCATGGTCTCGGCGACGCTCTCCTCCCGCTCTGGCCGCAGCGGTCCGATGGCCCGCGCGCTCCTCCACGACGCCTATGCCGCCCTCGATGCGGTGGGTGCGATCGATCCCGACGATGCCGATCGACTCGTCGCGCTTGGCGTGCGGCGCGAGCGCATCCGGATCACGGGCGACACGCGCTACGACCAAGTCGCGGCGCGCGCCAAGTCGCGGAACCTCGCGTCAGCGCTGCTCGCGCCACTGCGCAGCGCGAGGCCGACGCTCGTCGCGGGCTCGACCTGGCCCGCGGACGAGGCCGTACTGCTCCCGGCGTGGCGCGCGCTGCGCGTCGCCGTGCCCGAGGCGCGACTCATCATCGCGCCCCACGAACCCACGGAGGCGCATTGCGCACCGGTGCGCCGCTGGGCGCAGGAAGCCGGCATCGGCCTGAGCACGCTCGATGCGGCGGGCGCCGACGATGATGTGGTGCTCGTCGACCGTGTCGGCGTCCTCGGCGATCTCTACGCGCTGGGCGATGCGGCCTTCGTCGGCGGCGGATTCCATGCCGCAGGCCTGCACTCGGTGCTCGAACCCGCGAGCTTCGGCATGCCGGTGCTCTTCGGGCCGCGGCATCACGGGAGTCGCGACGCGCGGTTGCTTTACGAAGCCCGCGGCGGCGAGCCGGTGCGCGACGTCCCGGAGTTGGTGCGCGCGCTGCGCATCCTGTTCACGGAGCCGGACACGCGCGAGCGCGCCGGGGAGGCCGCGCTCGCCGTGGTCCGCGAGGGAGTGGGTGCCGCCGAGCGCAGCTACGCGCTCGTCACGGAGCTGCTGGGCGCCTAGCGCAGGCCGCGCGGCAACCAGACGAAGCTGAGGCCGAAGGCGTCGCCGTTGCCGATCGTGGCGGAGACGCGCACCTGCATCCGCTCGTTGATCTCGAAGGCGCCACCGAGATCGACGTCGATGTTCGTGTCGGTGCCGCTGCCGGCGGCGGTCTTCACGCGGTCTACCGACAGGCGCGGATGCACGAACGGCGTGACCGCCATCTTGCCCTCGAGCGGAAAGCGATGGCCGATGGCGACGCCGACGGGAATCCGGAAGGCATCGTAGCGATCGCCGCTGACGATGCCGACGCCGGCACCGAGCACCATGTCGAACGGCAGGTCGGCCGTCGCGCGCATCAGCTGGTAGTGGAACGAACCGCCGATGATCAGCGCGCCGTCGTCGTTTAGCGGGCCGTCGCCGTCGGAGATGCCGAGATCGGCCGTGAACTGCGTGCGCGCGGTGCCGAGGCCCTCACGCCACTGGAAGAGCAGCGCCGAACCGCCGTCCCAGTCGACGAGGCCGAAGTTGTACTCGCGCTCGGCCACGCGCGTGGGCTGGAACGACGGATAGAAGCCCGCCTGCGCGGCGAGCGAGAGCGGCAGGATCAGCAGTGCGACGAACGCCAGCGAGAGCTTACGCATAGGGAAATGATGGTCTTGGGGGAACAGTCAGCGCGGCACCGTGGCGCGCGCGGCCAACACTTAGACGCATAACCCGCGAGTGGGGTTTCGTTCCTTCAGTGACTGCGTGAATGGTGCGGTGCGTCACATCAGCGGCGACTCACCACGAAGGCACGAAGGGCTCCCAGCAGACTTTCGGGCCCGCGACTCCAAGAAGCATCGCTGCTTCGGCGTCGCGGGCCCGATCGATTGTCGCGGCTCCCTTCGTGCCTTCGTGGTGAAAGCGGTTACAGCTTCGCCGCCTTCTCCGTCACGACGCGCACGACGTTGTCGACGACCTGCATGAACCCACCCTCGACGCTGAAGCGCTGCGCGCCGTCGCCGATGCGGAGTTCGCCCTTGCCGAGCACGGTCACCATCGGCGCGTGGTTCTCGAGGATGCCGACTTCGCCGTCGAAGGCGGGCGCGACCAGCTGCCGCGCCTCACCTTCGAACAGCGTCGCTTCGGGGCTGATGACCGAGATCTTGAGCATCAGGTTCAGCCCTGGAGGGCCTTGGCGTTCTCGACGACGTCGTCGATGCCGCCGGCCATGAAGAAGGCCTGCTCCGGCAGGTGGTCGAACTCGCCGGCGACGAGGCGCTCGAACGAGCTGATCGTCTCCTCGAGCTTCACGAACTTGCCCGGGCGGCCCGTAAACTGCTCGGCCACCGCGAACGGCTGCGACATGAAGCGCTGGATGCGGCGCGCACGGCCGACGATCTTCTTGTCGTCTTCCGAGAGCTCGTCCATGCCGAGGATCGCGATGATGTCCTGGAGCTCCTTGTAGCGCTGCAGGATGCGCTGCACCGCCGTCGCGGCCTTGTAGTGGCGCTCGCCGACGAACTGCGGATCGAGGATGCGCGAGCCCGAGGCCAGCGGGTCCACGGCGGGGTAGATGCCGAGCTCCGTGATGGCGCGCGAGAGCACGACCGTCGCGTCGAGGTGGGCGAAGGCCGTGGCCGGCGCCGGGTCCGTGATGTCGTCGGCCGGCACGTAGATGGCCTGCACCGACGTGATGGAACCGTCGCGCGTCGAGGTGATGCGCTCCTGCAGCTCGCCCATCTCCGTCGCCAGCGTCGGCTGGTAACCCACGGCGCTGGGCATGCGGCCGAGCAGCGCGGACACTTCCGAGCCGGCCTGCGTGAAGCGGAAGATGTTGTCGATGAAGACGAGCACGTCCGCCTTCTCCTTGTCGCGGAAGTACTCGGCGACCGTCAGGCCGGCGAGACCCACGCGGAGGCGCGCACCCGGCGGCTCGTTCATCTGACCGTAGATGAGCGCGACCTTGTCCAGGATGTTCGCTTCCTTGAACTCGAGGTAGAGGTCGTTGCCCTCACGCGTGCGCTCGCCCACGCCGCAGAACACGGACTTACCGCCGTGCGCCTTCGCGACGTTGTTGATGAGCTCCTGGATGACGACCGTCTTGCCGACGCCGGCGCCGCCGAAGAGACCGATCTTGCCACCCTTCACGAAGGGGGCGATGAGGTCGATGACCTTGATGCCGGTCTCGAAGATCTCCGTCTTCGGCTCGAGGGCGACGAAGTCCGGGCGCTTGCGGTGGATCGGCCAGCGCTCGACCGAGGCCGGGATGTCGGCGCCCATGTCCACCGGCTCGCCGAGCACGTTGAGGATGCGGCCGAGGGAGGCCTCACCCACCGGCACCGCGATGGCGGCGCCCGTGTCGATGGCGGTCATGCCGCGCGTGATGCCGTCGGTGGAGCTCATGGCGACGGCGCGGATCTGGTTGCGGCCGATATGCTGCTGCACCTCGGCGACGACGCGGATCTGCTGGCCGGCGTCGGTGGTCGCCTTGATCTCGATGGCGTTGTAGAGCTCGGGGAGCTGCTCGGAAGCGAACTCGACGTCGATGACCGGTCCGATGACCTGGACGATCTTGCCCGTGTTGGTAGCGGTAGCGGTAGTCATTTATGGTCAGCCCTGGAGCGCAGCGGCACCGCCGACGATCTCGGCGATTTCCTGCGTGATCTGCGCCTGACGGGCGCGGTTGTAGGTGCGACGGAGGAGCGTGAGCATCTCGCCAGCGTTATCCGTGGCGTTCTTCATGGCCGTGCGGCGCGCCGCCTGCTCGGCGGCGGCCGTCTCGACGAGCGCGCGGTACACGGCATTGCGCACGTACGAGGGCAGCAACTCGGTGAGGATCTCCTCAGCCGAGGGATACAGCAGGTAATCCTTCTGGGCGCCCTTGGTGGCCGGCGGCTCCACGGGCAGCACACGCTCCGTGGTCGGCGGCGTCGAGAGCACCGAGTTGAACTTGGAGCCGATCACGTACACCGCATCGAGGTCGCCGGCGACGAAGCGCGCCATCAGCTCGTCGACGAGCGAGGCGGCATCCGCGGCCGTCGGCTTGTCGGTGATGTCCGTGCGCTGGACCTTCACGTCGCGGCCGATGTAGCGGAAGTAGCCCAGACCCTTCTTGCCGACGACGTGCAGCTCGACGGCGATGCCCTGCCCTTCGAGCTTCGCGAGCGTCGTGCGGGCTTCCTTGATGAGGTTCGCGTTGAACGCGCCGGCGAGGCCGCGGTTCGACGTGAGCAGCACCAGCGCCGCGCGCGTGACCTTCTCCGGCTGGCGGAGCAGCGGGAAGCGCTCGGCCAGCTCCGGGTTGTAGAGCGACGCGATCACGTCGCCGAGGGCCCGCGCATACGGCTTCGCCGCCGTGACGCGATCCACCGCCCGCTTCATCTTGGACGTGGCGACCATCTCCATCGTCCGCGTGATCTTGCGGGTGTTCTCGACGGACTTGATGCGGCCCTTGAGCTCTCTGCCCTTGGCCATCTCGGTTACCGGCTCTTCTTGTACTGCTCGATCGCGCGACGCAGCTCGGCTTCCGTGTCCTTGGAGACCAGGCGGTCCTTCTTGATCGCGTCACCGACCTGCGGGAACTGGGCCTTCATGTACGCGTGGAACCCGGCTTCCCAGTCGCGCACCTGCGCGACCGGCACGTCGTCGATGTAGCCGTTCGAGACCGCGAAGATGATCATGACCTGCGTCTCGAAGCCCATCGGCTGGTACTGGCCCTGCTTGAGGACTTCCACGGTACGGGCACCGCGCTCCAGCTGCTTCTTCGTCGCGGCGTCGAGGTCCGAGGCGAAGGCGGCGAAGGCTTCGAGCTCGCGGTACTGGGCGAGGTCGAGGCGCAGGCGGCCGGCGACGGACTTCATGGCCTTGGTCTGCGCCGAGCCACCAACGCGGGACACCGAGATGCCGACGTTGATCGCGGGGCGGACGCCGGCGAAGAACAGGTCGGACTCGAGGAAGATCTGGCCGTCGGTGATCGAGATGACGTTCGTCGGGATGTACGCCGACACGTCACCGGCCTGCGTTTCGATGATCGGCAGCGCGGTCAGCGAGCCACAGGCGGCGAAGATCGTCTTGTTGTCGATGATCTTCGGGTCGGTCGAGAGCTTCGCGGCGCGCTCGAGGAGACGGCTGTGGAGATAGAACACGTCGCCCGGGAAGGCTTCGCGGCCCGGCGGACGACGGAGCACCAGCGAGAGCTGGCGGTAGGCCGCGGCCTGCTTGGAGAGGTCGTCGTAGACGGCCAGCGTGGCCTTGCCCTCGTGGTACATGAAGTACTCGGCCATCGCGACGCCCGAGTAGGGCGCGATGTACTGCATCGGGGCCGGGTCGGAGGCCGAGGCGACGACGACGATGGTGTACTCCATCGCGCCGGCGGCCTTGAGCTTCTCGACGACGCTCGCCACGGTCGAGGCCTTCTGGCCGATCGCGACGTAGACGCAGATGACGTCCTGGCCCTTCTGGTTGATGATCGTGTCGATCGCGATCGCGGTCTTGCCCGTGCCGCGGTCACCGATGATGAGCTCGCGCTGGCCGCGGCCGATCGGGATCATGGCGTCGATGGCCTTGATGCCGGTCTGCATCGGCTCGCCGACGGGCTGACGGACGATGATGCCCGGCGCTTCGGATTCCACCTTGCGCGACATCGTCGTGGCGATCGGGCCCTGGCCGTCGATCGGACGACCGAGCGCGTCGACGACGCGGCCGATCATCGCCGGACCGACCGGCACCTCGAGCACGCGGGCGGTGCGACGGACCTCGTCGCCTTCCTTGATCTTCAGGTAGTCGCCGAGCACGACGGCGCCGATGTTGTCCTCTTCGAGGTTCAGCGCGAGGGCCGTGATGGTCTCGCCGGTCTCGGAGGACTTGATCTCGAGCATTTCGCCGGCCATCGCCTTCTGGAGGCCGTAGATGCGAGCGACACCGTCCTTCACTTCGAGGACGGAACCAACCTCTTCGACGTCGAGGGTATTGAGGTCAGCCGCCTCGATTTCGCGGAGGAGGATGTCCTTGATCTCGCCCGGGCGCAGCGCCGTCTGGGAAGCCATATCGGTAGCGGAAAAGAGCGTGAGGGAAAACGCGATTTTGCGGTGACGCGCGCGCGTCAGTTTTGTGACGCGGCGCGTGTTCTGGTACAGCTTGTGAAAATAATCACAATCTGGGGGCGGATGCAACTGGTCTCATGCCGAGTTGCGGGTCTGCCTGGCGTCACTTGCTCGGCTAGCCGGACTTGAATCAAGTCGAACAATGACAACTACTTAGCCACAGAGACGCAGAGGCACGGAGGATTGCGCGACGCCACGCCTGATGTGGCGCGGACGCCCTCTCATGCGGCGGTCGATGCTGCCGATGTCTGTGCGAGGCACGCATCGCTCTGTGTCTCCGTGCCTCTGTGGCCCCGCCGTTGACTCAACTGCGCGAACGCCCGCGGCCCTGCTTCACGAAGCGATCCATCAAGTCGGTGGGCCGCAGCCGCGTGAGCGAGCCGCTCTTCACACCGACGAGGCGCTGGCAACTGGCACTCAGATGCGACGCCGAGGCGAAGCCGAGCACGCGCGCGATGTCCGGGAGGTCATAGCCGGGATTCTTCGCCAGCTCCGCGGCGGCCAGCAGGCGCACGAGATCGATCACGCGCTTCAGGTTGGGGGCACCGTCGGCGGCGAAGCGGCGGCTCAAGTGCTCACGCGTGAGCCCGACGGCCTGCGCGATGGCCTCGGTGCGGACGGTGCGGCCACCCTGCGCCACCACGTAGCGCCAGGCCTCGTGCTGCAGCGGCGTCGTGAGCCCGATGCGGGACTCCGCCCCGCGCAACGCGGTCGCGAAGCGCACCGTGAACGTCGCGGGCAGGATGAGGTCGCGGCAGAGGTCGTCCTCGACGCCCTCCACGAGGCAGTCGGCGAACTCGAGTCCCCAGGCGCGCGAGAGCACAGGCATTTCCGCGGGGCGCATCGCGGCATAGGCGAAGAACGGGATGCTCGGGAACTCGCGCGCCGTGGCCGCCACCGCCCATGCGTCGTCGCTGGCTTGACCGAGGTCGACGACGACGGCGTCGACCAGCGTGTCCTGCAGGGCGGCGACCAGTTCGTCGCGGCCGCGCGCGAACGCGAGCTTGGCGCGGCGGCGCGGCAGCACCCGGCGCAGCGCATCGCGGCAGCGTTCACGCCCGGTGAACGCGACGACCGTCGGTGGGGCCAAGGGCCCGAGGAGACGCTCGGGCATCAGGAGACGCCGGGAAGCGGCGTGTCGACGGCGTCGTCCGCTGGCGCGAGTTCGCGGCCCTCGAGGATCGCCTGCGCCTGCTCGAGCACCGCGCGCGCGTTGTCGTAGGCGATCATCTTGGTGGCCTGCTCGTAGGTCGCCCAGCGGCAGGCGGTGATGCCTTCCTTGGCCTGCGGCGCCGTGCGGCGCTGCGTGGTCTCCATCAGGAAGAAATGGCAGGTCTTGTGGATCTTCCGGCCGCGGAAGCGGAACGTCCAGTCGATGGTCTCGACGGCCGACCGCAGCTCCACGTCCGCGATACCCGTTTCCTCCGCGACCTCGCGTACCGCCGCCGCGTCGGGGGCCTCGCCGTCCTCGAGGTGCCCCTTGGGGAATCCCCAGTTGCGGTACGGATCGCGGATCAGCAGGAAGAACGTGCGCTCGCCATCGCGGCGGAACACGATGCCGCCGGCGCTCACTTCCTCCCGCGGCTTCTTCTTGCGCGTCACCGCGTGAGGCCCGCGCCCGATTCGAGCTCTGGGCGCCCTTCGATGAACTGCCGCACGACGGGATCCGTGGTGTGCTGGATCTCGTCCACGGTGCCGACCTGCTGCACGCGGCCCTCGTAGAGCATCGCGATGCGCGTGCCCACGGTGTAGGCCGAGCGCATGTCATGCGTGATGACGATGCCGGTCACGCCGAGCTGCTTCTGCATGCGCACCATCAGCGCGTCGATGACGGCGCTGGTGACGGGGTCGAGGCCGGTGGTCGGTTCGTCGTAGAGGAGGTACTTGGGGCGCAGCGCGACGGAACGCGCGATGCCGACGCGCTTGCGCATGCCGCCGGAGAGCTCGGAGGGCAGGCGGTCGGCGACGTTGTCGTCGAGGTCCACGAGCCCGAGGGATTCGTGCACGCGATCTTTGATCTGCGCTTCGGTCAACTGCCCCTGCTTGCGGAGGCCCATCGCGACGTTGTCGTAGATGGACATGGAGTCGAAGAGGGCGGCGAACTGGAACACGTACCCGATCTTGCCGCGCAGGGCGTAGAGGTCCTGGCGCGACAGGGTCTGCGGGTCGACGCCGTCCACGATGACACGGCCTTCGTCCGGTTCGAGCAGGCCGACGATGTGCTTGATCGCGACCGACTTGCCGGTGCCCGAGAAGCCGATGATGACCATCGTCTCGCCTTCGTTGACCTCGAGGGAGAAGCCGCGGAGGACGCGGTTCTCGCCGAAGGCCTTGTGGAGATTCTCGAAGACGATCACGGCAAGGAGCAGATGTGAGATGTAAGATGTGAGATGTAAGTGAACGGAATATGCAGCTTTGTGAGGCCACTCGCATCTACGCCTGTGAAAAAGGCGGCCGGTAACACCGGCCGCCGATCTCACATCTCACATCTTACATCTCACATCTGCAGTTAGGCCGCAAAACTGCCCAGCGCGCGTCCCACATCCCCCTCGCGCAGCCGCTTGAGCGCACGGTCGCGCAGCTGGCGGACGCGCTCGCGCGTGACGCCGAGCATGGAGCCGATTTCCTCGAGCGTGTGCTCGCGGCCGCCTTCGAGGCCGAAGTAGAGGCGCAGCACCTTGGCGTCGCGCGGGGGCAGCGTGTTGAGCGCGTGCTCGATCTCGTCGTTGAGGAAGCGGTTCATGGCCTCTTCCTCGGTGTCGGGCATCTCGTCGGCGACGAAGCGCTCGATGAGCGAGCGATCGCCGTCGGGATCCATCGGGGCGTCGAGGCGGACGTCGCCGGTGTTGAGCGCGGCGAGCGACTGCACGACGTCGACGGACAGGCCGGTGACCTGCGAGAGCTCTTCCGGGGTGGGCTCGCGGCGGAGCTTCTGGCGGAGGATCTCGGAGGCCTTGATGATGCGCGAGAGGTCGGCGGTGCGGTTGAGCGGCACGCGCACGGTGCGGCCCTGGCGCGCGAGCGAGCTCAGGATCGCCTGGCGGATCCACCACACGGCGTAGGAGATGAACTTCACGCCCTGGTCCGGATCGAACTTGCGGGCGGCGGTGAGCAGGCCGACGTTGCCCTCGCCGATGAGGTCGATGAGCGGCAGGCCGCGGTTCTGGTACTTCTTGGCGACGGAGATGACGAAGCGCAGGTTGCGCTTCACGAGCTCCTGGAGCGCATCCTGGTCGCCGGCCCGGATCTTCCGGGCGACCTCGATCTCCTCGTTGCCCTTGAGCAGCGGGTAGGTGGAGACCTCGTAGAGGTACTGGTCGAGGATGTCGCGTTCGGGCTCGCTCGGGGCGATGCCAGCGGGGGCCGTGCGGCGCTTCCGCTTCTTGACTTCAGTTGCCATGGCTATGCAGTCCTGGGCCGTGGTGCAGCCCGGCGAAATTCGGAGGGGTGGAGCGAGCCCTAAGATAAGCGTTTCCTGCGTCGGCGCCAGTTTCATGCCTTGACCATCTACATACTCTCGGATAGCTTCCTCGGTTCCTGTCAGACACGTCCAGAACACCGGGCGTTGCTGCTGCGGGGGCGTAGCTCAGTTGGGAGAGCGCTTGAATGGCATTCAAGAGGTCAGGGGTTCGATTCCCCTCGCCTCCACTGCCGACCCAGGACAGCGGGCGGTGTGGATACACGCGGGAATAGCTCAGTTGGTAGAGCACAACCTTGCCAAGGTTGGGGTCGCGGGTTCGAGTCCCGTTTCCCGCTCTGCCGCCAGTATCGGCGGCTGATGGTCAACGCTTGACGGCTCCGGAACGTTCAAGAGCCGATCGGGTAGTGAAGGGCGGTTAGCTCAGTTGGTTAGAGCGCCACGTTGACATCGTGGAGGTCACAAGTTCGAGTCTTGTACCGCCCATCGCCCCGCGAGGTCACTCGTGGGGCGTTTGTTTCCGGCCCCGTTGGATGCAGGTTCCATAGCAGGTTCGTTGGCCCCCATCGGCCGTCGCGCCGTCTGCGCCCGGCCCTCCTTCCAGATCGCGACCGATGCTTACCTCGCTCCGCGTCCCCGCACTCGCCGCCGGCCTCGCACTGGCGCTCCCCGCCGGCCTCGCCGCGCAGGAGTGCGCCGTCGACTTCACCCAGCCGACGCAGCTCTTCACGGCGAACATCGCCATCCAGCGCGCCGCCGGCGATCCGGCCGGCGAGGGCACGCCCCGCGCCCTGCGCGACGCCGCCCGCTCGCTTCAGGATGCGCGCCGCTTCGTCGGCAACCCCGTCGGCTACGCCTACGCGCGCGCGCAGCTGGCCATCGTCTGGCTGCACCGCGACGACACCCCGGCCACGATGACGCAGGCCGACCTCAACCTCGGGCGCGACCGCACGACGCCGGTCGACCTCATCGGCATGGCGGATTCGCTGCTGCGCGTCGTCGAGTCGGCGATGCCAGAGTGCAAGGACGAGACGCTCCGCTGGCGGCAGTCGAAGCCCTGGAACGACCGGATCGCGGCGGCGTACCGCCTCATCAACGCCGACGAGCTGGACTCGGCGCAGCACTACCTCACGCAGGCCGCCCGCCTCGACCGCAGCTCGCCGTACCTGTTCAACGCGCGGGCCCAGATCGCGCTGAAGCGCGGCCAGCAGGAGACGGCCGTCGCCGAGCTCGACACGGCCATCGCCCTCGCCGCGGCCGACACGGCGCTGGCGGACACGCGGCGCCAGATGCGCATCCAGCGCGCGAGCATCATCCAGGAGTGGGGCGGCGGCCTCGAGGACATCGCGGCCCGCAAGGCCGCCCTGTCGCGCGCCGCGCGCGAGTTCCTCGCGCTCGGCCACGAGTCGCCGGAGCATGAGCAGACGGCGATGTTCGTCTCGGTGGGCCTCGACATCGCGATGCTCGTGCAGGACTCGGTGTTGACGCTCGAAGGCCTCAAGCCGATGCTCGAGAACCCGGCGCCCTATGCCGACCTCGCGCTGCTGATCGGCGCCGAGGTGAGCCGCATGAGCGGCAACCTGCCGAACGCGATGACGCTGTACCAGGAAACGCTGAAGAAGAACCCGAACGCGCGCGATGCGAACTACTTCCTCGCGTACCTGCTCATCGACGCCAATCGCGGCGAGGAAGCGCTGCCGCTGCTGGACCGCCTGATCGAGATCGATCCGTCGAACGGCGACAACTACCTGCTCAAGTCGATCGTCATCCGCAACCGCGCGACGGCCGCCCAGACGCGCCGCGACGCCACGCGTGACGCCACGCAGCGGCAGACGCTGCTGCGCGAGATCCGCGCCCTGACCGCCCAGGCCGACTCGCTGGGCGCGAAGGAATCGGGCATGCCGCAGAAGGTGCAGGTCATCGGCTTCGAGCGCCGTCCCGAGGGCGCGAAGCTGAACGGCACGATCGAGAACCGCACGCAGGCGGCCAAGACCTACACGGTGGAGATGTCGTTCCTCAACGCCGCCGGTGAAGTGCTCGAGACGCTGACCGCGACGACGGAGTCGATCGCCGGCGGCGCGACGGGTGGCTTCGAGATCATCGCGACCAAGCCGGGGATCGTGGCCTGGCGCTACAAGGCCCTGCCATAGGGCACGCGACGCAGGGTGAAGGGGTGGGCTCGAGGACTCGGGCCCACCCCTTCGCATTTCCGGTGGTCTCGATGCGTTGACGCCTCCTCAGGGGGCCACTATCTTTCGGATTCCCTCGGAGCGCGTGACCGGCATCGAGGCGCAGGATGCGCTCGTAGCTCAATTGGATAGAGCATCTGACTACGGATCAGAAGGTTGGGAGTTCGAGTCTCTCCGGGCGCATGGAAACGGCAGTGATGAGTTGGCAGTAGGGAGTTGGAAGAGTCTTTACCGAATGATCGGGGCGTAGCTTAGCCCGGTAGAGCGCCTGCTTCGGGAGCAGGAGGTCGGAGGTTCAAATCCTCTCGCCCCGACTGTACGTAAAATGAAGCCCTGCAATGACATTGGTCGTTGCAGGGCTTCATCGGTTCAGTGTCCACAAGACCCTCCAGTGTCCGCCAAGTGTCTGTCCGCATCTCGGTTAAGCTTGGCGTCGCAGCTGGACTGCCGACGAATCACCTCTCGGGAGGAAGAATGGCAGGCGCGAGATGCGCGCGCAGTCACTCGCTATTCAGGCTTCCGTGTTGGTTCAAGAACTCCCTAACGGACTCCGGGATGTCGGCTCCTAGAAGCGGTAGAATCCGACGAATCTCGAGTGCGAGCAGTTTGTGTTCCTTTCGTGAGGACGAGCTGCTGCGAGCCCGACCCAACCAGGCAGCAACCTCGCTCCAGTCGCGCCCCCAGTTGAGCGGCCCCTCGAGGAGTTCAGAGCCAGCCGTCAGCCTTTGGACGCCAATGCAACTCTCGCAGTACACGCGCATCCCAGCCGCGCGGCCCTCGTAGCACCATAGAACCGAGGTTGCCGGCGCGGCGCAGCGCTCGCATCTAGGCGGTCCAGTCAGCGTCCGTCCTCAAGCGTGGTGTACACATCGAGCATACGAACCCTCCCGAAACCAACAAGGTCGCGCTCGGGCGATTCGCTGAGCATTTCAAGGATGCCGGCGGCTCGCGAGAACGAGCTCGTGGCGGGCGAGTCGTACGCTGGATCTCTCCTGAACCGCACTCGTCTCTCTCTGCTCCCGACAAGCGTGTCCGACGCGATTCGAGCTGCCATACGAAGCCCCATCGCCAACTCGCGCGGCCCCGCGTCGGAAGCACGCAAAACGAGCACAAGGGGCGCCGCGGGATCAGTCGGGCGCTTGATCACGACAGCGACAGTCGCCGAATCTCTATCGATCGACGGACTGAGGATTACTCGAACTCGCTGAGCCCTTCTCTCGACGGCGGCGCCCCGAATCCTTCTTGCTCTCTCAGCTCGGACGTTTGCCAGAGCATTCAAGAGCGGCTCGTACTCGGTTGCCGGTGTGGATGCAATGATCGCGACTGTTCTTGGCGAGGGAACCAAGATCGTTCGTTCACGCTCCCGGGACTCCGGTGGCACCTGCTCCAGGAGTGAACTCACTATTTGCGAATCAAGGGCAGCCAGAGCCGTCGAAGACAGAACAGCCAACGCACGAGGACTTGCTTCATCAATCAGTCGCGCAGTGCGTCCGGCACCGTCGACGGCAAACGCTCGACTGTCGGAGCAGCTCACAAGCAAGCAAAACGTGAGAGCGCAAACCAAGAGGGGAAGCCGCATGGCGAATATTGCGGGGATTCTACGGGTCATGTGTTCATTCCTCGAAAACTGGGTTGCACCAGCTGTCGAGTACAATCTCGTAATACGCACCGTAGCTATCATATCCGACAAGCACCAACTCCCAGCATTCCAGTCCGGACATTCCGGGTCTCAGCCTCGTCACCGTGGTGGGTTCAAAGTCGCTTGGAAAGGCGTGTCCCCACACCGGCCCCATCCAAGCCACCCGTGTGACCCAGCCATAAAAAAACGTCCAGGTTCTTGTACAACTCGCCAATACTCCAGGCACGCCACTACTTGCCTGCCAGTACCATGTCTTCCCCTCATACTGAGTCTCTTTGGGAAAGACTTCGTACCAGCCTTGGCCGAAAAGGACAGGCTGAATTCTCGTCGTCAGCGAAAACGTGTGAGGCCGGAACGGCACCTCAGCTCCGGCCGGTTGCTGCCACTTCTGCACATTGAACGTGATTCCCGTCATGCTGGAATAGTGACCATCGATTGGTGGCAGCATTTGCGGACAAAGCACCGGGGCACCTTCGAAGTCATCCGAGATGCTGTCGTCGAGAAGGGAGATTCGATGCGCTCCTGTGAGCAGAAGCACGAGTGTGGTCACCCACATAATCCGATTGAGCGAGCGAACCTGCATTCCCCCTCCGCTAGTCAGTTTCGGGCTAGTCGCTTTCAGAAGGCCGCCGGATTACCCTCAGCTTCGAGAATATGAGAAGCGAAATCGCGGCGTGCAACAGCGGACTCGGCGGGCGGCGAGGCCTGCCGAAACGCCAAGGGAATGTGCTAGTGGCACGAGGCCGGGAGTCACCTTCTAACCTAGTTGTAGTGACTCAGCACGTTGTTGACAGATACTGGGCGAGCCGCATCGCCGGGGTCTGGTGGCCGAGCGCGCTCTGCCGGCGCTCCGTGTTGTAGAAGGACGGATAGTGCGCGGGTGCGCCAGCCGGAGCGGGCGTAGGCGCGGTTGTACGCCCGTTCATTGATAAGCGTGCGGATGAAGCGCTCGGCCTTGCCGTTGGTCTGCGGGCGATTGGGCCGCGTGAAGCGCTGGCCGATCCCGAGCGCGAGGGCCTGCTCGCCGAAGGGCAGCGCGCGGTAGCAGCTGCCGTTGTCGGTGAGGATGCGCTCGACGACGTGCACGTCCTCCCAGCCCCGCCCGTGCGTGCGGCGGCGCCGGTCGCCGTGGATGCGATGCCCCACGAGACTGATGCGGCCGAGCTTTTTGATGTCGAGATGCACGAGCTCGCCGGGCCTGTCGCGCTCGTAGCGGACGATCCGCCGCGGGCCGTCGACCGCCGGGAGGCGGCCCAGGCCGAGGCGGCGCAGCTCGCGGCCGACGGTCGACAGCGGGATGCCGCAGTGCTGCGCGATGCGCCGGCCGGACCAGCGCTGGCCGCGCCGCTTGCGGATCTGCCGGCGCTAGCGCCGCAGGATCCACGTCGGCGAGTGATGCGGTTTGGACGAGCGCGTCTCGACGTCGTCGGGGCGCTCGAGCCAGGCGTGGATGGTCTGGCGCGAGACGCCGAGCTCGCGGGCGACCTGGGCCACGGGGATGCCCGCCGCCACGCGGCGGCACGCCTCCCGTCGCAGATACGGCGTCAAGCGTGCATTCTTGTGGGTGTTCATGGGGCCGCTGGCGTTGCCGGTTGAGTGTCTCGACAACCCCAGCTTGGTGAGGCTACGCCCTGTGAACAACCTCCTGAGCAATAAGACCTAGGCCATCTTGACAGTTCACGCTCCCGTCCCCAGCGTAGCTCGCGCTGCAACCCATGAGCCGCCTTCCTCCTAATCTATCGAGATGCGTGCAATCATTGCGTCTTCGGCCCTCGCCGCGCTCGTGCTGTCCGCTAGCGTCACGTACGGTCAGGCGGATGCCCGCATCGTTCCTGACCAACCGACGTGTTCACGATGCGTCATCAATCTGCGGCAACTGCTGACCCTGAAGACCGGAGACAGCACCGTCTCGTGGATCCCCGGCGACGTGCTACTTACGCAGAGCGGGGCGGTATACGTCATCGAGGTGGGAGAGCTCCCGCGACGGTTCTCCCGAGACGGACAGTTCTTGGGGGTGGTGGGAACTGCGGGACGTGGCCCGAACGAGTTCGCAGGAACCGTTGGCCTCGCACAGGCACCCGGGGACAGTACACTCGCCGTTCAAATCGACGGCCGCGTGCTCGTCATTGACCCGTCAGGCGTACCGCGTCGGGAGGTCACACTTCCGACTCCCCTTGCCCCGCTCAAAGTCGTCGAGTGGCCGAGCCGGGTGCTTGCTACCGGATTTCTTGGATCGCCAGAGGCCGCCGGATTTCAGATGCACGTGCTCGACCTTTCCGGTCCTCGCGCAAGGGTGCTCACGTCGTTCGGCTGGGAGCGTGGCCGCATGGTGCCAGGAGGGAACGCGACCATCCCGCAGAACGTGTCGACTCCGAAGCAGGCGAACTTCTGGATGTCGGACCCGTTGGAGTATCGCCTAGCGCGATGGAGTGCCTCGGGACAGCACCTCGCCGAGCTTCGTCGGTCTCCGGAGTGGTTTCGCGGACGTTCACAGGCGTGGATTGGAAACCCGAACACGCCGCCGCCGCCCAGTGTGATCGGCATTGCGGAAGACACCGAAGGGCTGTTGTGGGTCTACATTCGCGTACCGAGGGCCAACTGGCGAGCCGGATGGCCCCGAGTGCAAGAGGGAGTTCGAGAACTGTCATCGCGCTCCATCGACTTCGCTAAGCTCTTCGAGGTTCAGGTCGAAGTCATTGACCCCGACCGAGGAAGAGTGGTCGCTCGCCAAATGCTACGGGAGTTCGTCTTCGACGTACTGGATAACGGCGACCTCGTCACTTACCGCACGGTCGCAGACGGATTGCCAGAGATCAGCGTGCTCCGACCGCGCCTGACAAGGCCCTAGCGACCGCGGCCCCCACACGTAACGGTCAATCGCAGTTCCCCGGCAACAGCACACCTCAACAGGAGCACCTCTCATGAAGATTCTCATGACCCTGATTGCTGCGCTTACGGTGGTGGCGGCGGACTCGCCACCGCCCGCGCCTTCCGCGCCTGCGCAGGGTGGCTGTTACGGCATGTGGTACTGCACCGGCGGCCACTACATGCTCCCGGGACCGATCGGCGCGTACCGGGATCACCACGGTGACTGTAGAGTTTGCTTAGTCGAAGGAGGCTGCCACGCGGGATGTTTTGAGGTGGACGCGGGAAAGAAAGTGGACTACACCCGAATGGTCGCCTCGGCCGCGGCAATGGACGTACAGGGCGTGATCGACGCCGCAGCAGTCGCCCGAGAGTTCGCGCTCTTCAACTCGGAGCGCTCGTCCGTTCAGATCCTGTCTTGCGACAAGGCCACGATCATAGCCTCGATTCCCGTGGAGGGCGTGACCCGTCAGCTCGCTGCAGCACGCCTGCGCGGAGTGCCAACCCACCTCGCGGCGGGAGAGTAGATCACGGAGGCTGGATGCACGGCGGGGACGGGATCAGCAAGTGGCGATCCCGTACCCGCTTGGTTTTCGTGGTTGACATTGCGGACGTCAATTGCCACACGATCGGACATGCCGCAGAGATATCTTTCGATACGCACGCTTGAATCATCGACGAGGACGGGTCCGGTGACAGTCGTTCGATACGTCTTGCGATTGCTCCCTATACTTTTTCTTCTCGGCAGCTTGCCAGTCAGCGGATGCTCTGAATCCCCAACTGCCGGTGGAAGCGGCGGGTGCTGTCGGGTGTGCACCACCGGCAAAGCGTGTGGTGACAGCTGCATCTCCAGGAGCTCGACCTGCCGCGTCGGAGCCGGGTGTGCGTGCAACGGCTAAGCCCGACGGCTCGACGGCCTAGGGCGTCTCTGGCGCACCAACGGGCGGAGACCGCAGTATTGCGAATCAGTCATCCGGGAGCATCCGATGAAGCGTACCTCTCGATTCGCAGTGGCGGTTGCGATGCTGCTTGGCCTCTCTCTGGTTGCCGCGCGCGACCTCGAGGCACAGCGCGGGTGCGTGAAGGGCAAGCCCTGCGGCAACACGTGCATCGCCCAGAACAGGACCTGCAGGGTCGGGACGCCCCCGGCGAACCCGACGCCACCGCCGACCTCACGCCCTGCGCCGGCGGCACCGCCGACGAGCGCTGAGGGCGAGACCAGGGCATCCGCGCCAGCGACGATTGGTCCGTGGGTCGCCTCGCGGCGCGGCTCTACGTACTACCGGAATGGCTGCAGCGGCGGAAACTCGCTCGCCGTCCAGAACCGGATCTACTTCAGGACCGAGGAGGAAGCCCAGGCCGCGGGCTACCGACGGTCCTCTCAGCGAGGGTGCTGATGTGAAGCGCTATGCCGACGTCGACAACGATTCAGGCGTCTTCGCCTACGAGTACGGGCCCGGCTGGATTCACGTACAGTTCGACACCGGCGCGGCCTACGAGTACACGGACGCGAGCGCCGGTGCGCACCACATCAGAGAGATGCAGCGGCGGGCGGACGCCGGAGACGGCTTGAACGCCTACATCATGAAGCATGCGCGGAAGGGGTACAGCCGGAAGCTGTGATGAATGATCGGTTCGTGAGATCACCCACGCATCCAATAACTCTCTCATGAATGAAGCGAGTATGACGACCGTCGACTGCCCCGTGTGTGGCCTTGTCGCTGCGGATCGCGCCGACCTTGGGCCCGTGGCGATTCACTGTCCCGTCTGCGGCCGATACACCTTCAAGATCAACGAGGCGGTGGACCGCACCGCGGCACGCGAGCCGGCGCCGGTGCGCGCATATCTCTCCACCTACGTGCGGGAGCGCTACGAGACCGCCGTCCGCCAGCATGGTGAGGGCGCGTACGCAGACGTGGAGTGGGGCGAGGCATTCACGTGGGCACGCTCCCAGCCGTGGAACCGCCCTACACCGGGCACAGGACCTTCGCTGGGCAGTGCGGCCGCCGCCGAGGTTGAACTTGGCCTCGTCCGAAAGCTGCTCGAGCGTCGTCCGCGCGGTTACTCCGCGAGCACGCTCCGGTGGAGCGACTACAGCCTGTTTCATGCGGACAGCGCCGAGGCCTTCGAGGCGCTGCTCTTGCATTGCCAGCGTCAGGGGTGGGTCTCGTGCGTCCCGGTGCGCGGCCGGGACCGAGAGTGGCATGTCAGCGTGACCGGCGCCGGCGAGCGCGAGCTGCGCGCAGACGAGTAGCGACCCGCACATTGAGTTGGCGAACGACGCGTTCGCGGCCCACCGTGAAGCGCTTCACGAGAACGACCGATACTCTCTACAGGAACCATATCGAGGCGGCACGAGTCTAACTGACACGCACGCCGGCGCGTACCTGCGTTGCGCGGGCCCGGGGGCCTGTACGGATTTCTGTGTGCGAGGCGTCGTGGGGATCACGCATGATCGGTGAAGCGCGGACCAAACAGCATCCCGAGATACGGCATCGCGGCCTTCCAAGCGTGACTCCCGCGCTTCCACTTCGCTTGGATGTTCCGCAGCGCGAGATAGAGCAACTTGGCCGCGGCTTCGTCGGTCGGGAAGTGGCCGCGGGTCTTCACGATCTTCCGGAGCTGCATGTGCAGGCTCTCGATGGCGTTCGTCGTGTAGAGCAGCCGCCGGAGCTCGGGCGGGTAGGCGAAGACGGGCACGACGTGCGGCCAGTGCCGGCGCCACAGCGCCGCGATGGCGGGATATCGCGTGCCCCACGGGCCGGCGGCGAGGGTCTCGAGCGCACTGCTGGCGGCCGCCTCGGTGGGCGCCTTGTAGATGGCCCGCAGGGCGGCGCTGATCGGCTTGCGGTCCTTCCAGCTCGCGTACGCCAGGCTCTGCCGCACGAGATGCACGACGCAGTGGTGCACCTGCGCCTGCGGGAAGACCGTCGTGATGGCGTCCGGGAAGCCGACGAGCCCATCGACGAGCGCCACGAGGATGTCGTCGACGCCGCGCGCCTTCAATTCGCTCATCACGCGCAGCCAGAAGCCCGCGCCTTCCGTCTGCTCGATCCAGAGGCCCAGCACCTCCTTGTGCCCCTCGCGGTCCACGCCGAGCGCGAGGTAGACCGCCTTGTTCCGGACCGTGCCCTCGTCGCGGATCTTCACCCGCAGCGCGTCGAAGATGACCACCGGGTACATCCGCTCGAGCGGCCGCTGCTGCCACGCCTGCACCTCGGCCACCACCTCGTCGGTGATCACGCTGATGACGCTCGGCGCGACCTCCACCTGATACAGCTGCTCCAGGTGGGCCTGGATCTCGCGCACGCTGACGCCCCGCGCGTAGAGCGAGAGCACGTTCGCATCGAACTGCGGCAGGCGGCGCACGCCCGTGGGCACCAACTGCGGCCGGAACGTGCCCTCGCGGTCGCGCGGGATCTCGAGCGGCACGGCGCCGGTCCCGGTCAGCACCGTCTTCGGCGTCGCGCCATTGCGATGGTTCGTCTGCCCGGCCGGCTTCGCCTCGCCGGGCGCGTAGCCCAGGTGCGCGCTCAGTTCGCCGGCCAGCATCCGCTCCGCGAGTCGCTTCTGCAACGCGCGCATCACGGCGGTGAAATCCTCCGGCGAACGCGCGTCCCCGATCAGCGCGTCCAGCGCCGCCGGGTCAAACGTGGGGAACTCCTCTTTCGGCTTGGCCATCGCCCCTCCTCAGGGTCAGTATGGCCTCACACACAGAATTCCGGATAGGCCCGGGCCCGGACCGCCTCGTATTGTTTGCGAACAGAGCGAGCAGTCCCCCCGGCTGCACCACCCTTCCGACTCGCCCTAACGCTATGAAGACCCGTCCTACAGCCGGCCGCGACGACGCGACCGGTCGTTCGTCCAAGGCCTCCGAAGCTGCCGCAGAACTACAAGAGCGCGCCAAGGCCCACCCTGGAGTCGCAGACGTCATTCGCGCTTACGCGGCGTACCAGGTGGCGATTCAGGCCGTGCGCGCCGCTACGCCGCGGCGGCCGATGGGCTCCTTCGCGACCTCCAGCACCACGGCCTGAGTGTCGCCGACGTGGGGTGGCGTCCTGGAGGAAATCCAGGAGAGCGCGGCTGCGCATAACGGCGTTCCGCTGCTCGACCAGATTCGTCGAAAGCACATCGCCGCCCTGCACGCTTACACCGGGCGCAACGTCATTCTCTACGCGTCGCGGTGGGTCCAAGGCATGGTCACGGACTCCCAGGCGATTTCCATCGTCGACGAGGACGTGCATGGCCTGATGGAAGTCGTCAACGGCCTGAAGCGGGAGGCCGCACTCGACCTGATCCTGCACAGCCCCGGCGGCTCGCCGGATGCCGCAGAGATGATGGTGCACTACCTCCGGCAGAAGTTCGACAACATCCGCGTCATCGTACCGCAGGCAGCAATGTCGGCCGCCACGATGCTCTCGTGCGCCGCAGACGAGATCGTGATGGGCGCACATTCGTCCCTCGGTCCGATTGACCCACAGCTGATCACGCCGATGGGCGCGATTCCGGCCCAGGCGATCCTGCAGCAGTTTGAGCGCGCCCTCAACGAGTGCGCCGACCCGAAGAAGCTCGGGGCTTGGGCTCCCATGCTGCCGCAGTACGGACCCGCGCTACTCGCGCAATGCGAGAACGCATCGGGCCTGGCGGCGGAGTTGGTCGCGACTTGGTTGGAGCGCTGGATGTTCAAGGGTATGCCGGACGCAAAGACGCGAGCCGAGAAGATCGCACTCAAGCTCGCCGACCACGGTTCATTTAAGAGCCACGGGCGACCGGTCCATCGCGAACTTGCGCGGACACTTGGGTTCGTCGTCCGAGATCTTGAGGCGGACCAAGAGCTGCAGGACAAGGTGCTGTCCGTGTTCCACGCGACAATGCACGTCTTCTCGATGAATCCGTCTGCTGCCAAGCTGATCGAGAACCAACGTGACCGCGCGTTTGTCAAGCACCAGTTCTTGCCGATGCAGCAGATGCAAATGCAGATGATACCGACGCCTCCGGCCCCGGCTGCTCGGTAGGGGGACCGCGCTAGTTCGTCAGCGACAGGGCGCGGCGCCCGACGCGAGCCCGACCGTCCCACCGACAGCGGCACCTCCGGGCCCCGCCGCCAACGTCCCAGCGGCGGCCCCACCCGCGGTCGGACCAGCCACACGCGCGCCGCGCAGGAGCGATCGCCACCAGCTGCGTCGCGCGCGCTCCGGCTCTAGCTGCTCACCCTGCGCGTCGACGAGCGAGCGCGCAGTGCCCAGCACCACCGGCCCATATGTGACCGTGACCTGGAGGCGGCGGATCCTCTCGGCCGCCGTCTGTCGCTCGAACGCCTGCAGCCGCAGCTGCTCCTCCAAGCGCCGCGCGAGCTCCTCGAGCGCGGTGCCGGTCGTGAGGTAGAACGTCCGCGTGCCCGGCAGCGCGGGGTCGTAGGCGGTGAGCATGACGAGGACGCGCATTACTTCGTGCGTCCGGAGTCGAAGGGCACGTCGACGGGCTCGACTCCCGTGACGGTGCCGTTGCGGATGGCCCACCCTATCGCCGCGAGCTGGATGCCGACCGACATGAGGCCGTTCTGCACGGCCTTCTGCACGGCGAGGAAGCCTCCCTGCTGCACCGCGAGCGGCGCGTTGGCGACGGCGATGGTGCGGTCGGTCTGCACCACGAGCGCGCTTGTAATGGGCGACACGTCGAGCGTCGGCTGGACGACGCTGTAGTCGAACCCGACGCTTCGGCTATGCAGGATCACCAATCAGGGAGCAGCGAACTCGCGAGAAAGGTAGACCGCGGCCTCTCCGTATGTTGTGCCTGTCAGCCCGAAGACAGTGTGTCGAACGTCCTCCCAGCCACCGAGCTTGCTCGTCCACTGCCCGTTGCGAAGCTGGCGGGCTGCGTGGGTAGGGATACCCACTGAATCAACGTAGATTACTACTTTCTCCACGCCATCTTCATGTGCACCATCAGGGCACTGCTTGTAGCCGAGGCTCTCGAACGCTTCCACGAACCGGCGCAGTGACACCTCCCTCACGACGCCCGGCGGCCAGTATCCGAAGCCACTAGGCCACCACCACCTAGAGTCGTCGCCAGCAGCCCAGGCAATGCAGTTGTATTGCTGCGTATCCGGGCTGGTGATCGAGAAGAGAGTCGTCCGCAGCCGCGGAAACTCCCTGAAGATGATCGAACGAGGCAACTCTAATAGCCGTTCGCCGCTGCCCAGGTGAGCCAGTCGGCAGTCATAGCCCTGAGATCCCCGTAGTGCTGCGGAATGACCGGGTTGACGCCGGTCAACACGTGCAGCGCCCAGAACCAGTGGTCGGGGTTGCGGCGCATCTCGTTTATGATAAGCGGAATCGCTACTGGCCCTAGCGCGATGATCCGCTGGTATGGCACGGACAATACGAGTGCTTCGTGGGAGGAGTGCGGTCCCCGACCACGCCTCCAAGTCTCCGCTAAGTCCCTGAACTTTTCCGCCAGGGGCTGACGGCTAACGGGGTAGGTGGAGTGCGCGCTCGCCCCCTGCCAGCTATCCCAGACCGCCACCGCGCTCGCGCTGACACCGGTGGCGGTGGCGCTGCGATACACGGCTGGCATTGTGGGCGGCACGTCAACTGCTGGTATCATCGTCTCAGTAACTCCAGGGCTGACTCGGTCAGACTCTCGAAGAAGACGACATTCTTCCGCTCGCGCAACGCGGTGAACTGGGAAAAGAGATCCTTTCCCTTGGCCGGAAGTGACGTCAGACGGAAGACGTCAATGTCGAAGATGATGGGAAGCTCTGATGGAGTTGTCGCGGCGGTGTCGACCGTCATATTCACGACCGTCTGGATGCTTGACGTCGGATCCGAGAGCTCAAGGTGCACAAAGAAGTTGAGCAATCCGTGCGGAATGCCTTCTCCAACCATCGGACCCGAGGCGAAATAGTCGGTGAGTCTTTCCACCGGGCGAGGAACCACGACGCGGTTGATGTAGCGAAGCGCAGTTCTGGTGACCTTACGTGCCTTGGTTTCGGCCGCGAAGCGGCCCCAGAGCCTCTCCGCGGTCGCCCTCAGCTCTTCAAAGGACACATAGGGAGCAAGTCGGCTCAGCGCGAAGCCGTCCTTGCGCACCTGAACAACCCACTTTCCGTCGTTGGACCTGAACAGGTAGGCCACGGTCGATACCTGGGCCGAGGCCGTGGCCGCTGAGTTCCGATCAACCTTGAGATTCCCCGTCACGCTTTGTCGTACGAGCTTGTTGGAAAACTCAGGTCCTAAGACCGATCCAAAGCCGTCCAGCACCTCCTCCGAGATTGGACGATCGTGCTCGGAGCGAATATCTAGGAGCGCCTCGACGATCGGCGCGCGCGGAAGCTGCGAGATATCTGGCATCCCGGTAACGAGGCGTCTGCTGTCTCAACCTACCCTCGACGTGAAACATACGGGCCAGCAGAAGCAACTGCTAGGCGATGGCGAGCGCACTCTGTGAGAGGACCCTTCACACGGTAGACGGGTGCCAGCTGCCGCCTCGTTTCGTTGGCACCCCGTCCCGGTTGAGGGCGTCGGCCTCAGCGGCGAGCCGGGTGAGTCCACCCCTACTCAGTGAGCGAATGCGACGAAGCACTGCCTGCTCCTCCGGCACCGGCACCCAAGCCGCGCCGTCCCCCGTGGCCGCATAGCCATAGGGCGGCGCTCCCACCCGCTCTCCCCGCGCCACCTCGTCCCGCAGCGACGCCGGCGAGCATCCCGAGGAAGAAGCGCCCCACCGCCGAGCCGGCGTTCACCGCCTGGGCGCCAAGATCGACGAGGTGCATCGCGGTCCCCGCATCGTCCCATTGCCGAACGGTGCGCAGGCAATCCACCGCGTCGCGGAAGAGCCGGTCGAGCTTGAAGGCGAGAACTCGCTGCAACTCGCCGCGATCGAGCGCCGTCGGCAGCTCGGCGCCCTGCGGCCGTTCGCCCAGCGGCACCGACCCGCTGACCCCAGAGTCACGGTAAGTCACGTTCACGTCGAGCCCGTGCGCTGCGGCGTCGCCCAGCAGGCGCGCCTCCTGGGCGTCAAGCGAGACGCCCTCCCGCGCCTGCTCTTCGGTCGAGACCCGGAGGAAGAGCGCCGCCGCGGTGCTCGGCTGAAAGTCACGCGAAGTCGCCTTTCGCATCCAGTTGCGCGCGCACTCGGTCGGCAGCAGAATCAAGGCGTCGTCGAACTGCGTGGCGCGTGGGCGCCTGTCCGCACTCGACGCCCACATCGCTCGCGGAGCATCCCCGTGTTGCAGCAGGAATCCGGCCCCAGCACCGAAATCGTCGCCATCGTGATGTTCTTCGCGGGATTCGCCCTTGGCGTCGAGGCGGAGCGCACCGAAGCGCCGAAGGTCGGCGCGCCGGTCGTCGCCAAGGCGGTCGCGGCGGCGCCGGCCTCGGCGACGCCGCACGCGATGCGCGGGATGACGGGATTGCTGCAGCTGGGCGGCGCGGTCACGCCGTAAGGCGTCGCGCCTGGCGCGTCAGCGCCAGGGTTGCAGGCGATAGCCTTCGGCGTAGAACACGTTGAGTGCCGTCATCGCGGAGATGGCGAGCTGCACGCCGGGCAGGAGCTCCTCGCGAGTGACGCCCATCGAGCCGGCCGTCTGGCCACAGACGGCGAACTTGGCGCCGTTGGCGATGAGCTCCTCGACCAACGCCTTGCTCGGATTGGGCCGGCCGTACCGACGCTGATAGGCCTCGTCGGTGAGCAACGCGCGCCACCCGGTCCCGTGGACGACCGCCGCCCCGAAGAGATTCGCCTTCGGCACGCCGTGACGCGCGTGCAGGTTGTAGAAGCGCGCGATCGTGGTGATCTGCGGGCTCACCGCGGACGAGTCGGGCAGCGCGTTGATCTCCCACATCACGCGGAACACGTGGCCCGGCGGAACGGCGAAGTTCGCGTCGGGCACCTCGAGCGAGGGACCGGCGCTCATGATCAGCGGCCCGCTCATGGTCATCGACGACGGCCGAGGCGCTTGCTGCGCCCCGGCCGCCGACGTGAGGACCATCGCCGCGATGAGTGCGCGGGCGACCCGCATCAGCGGCGGCCGCGCGCCGCGGCCTGCGGCTGGAGGGTCATCTTGCCTTCGATCCACTGGAAGCGGAGCTGCGCGGCACCCTCGAGCGCCGTGATGGCGGCCTGCGACGAACCGAGCGGCACGTCGAGCGAGACGCTGCGCGCGGCAGCGACGGAATCGGTGAGCGCGATATCCATGCCGTACCAGCGCCAGAGGGCCTGCACGGCGGTGCCGGCGGTCACGTCACGCAGGACCAGTCGGCCCGCGGTCCAGGCGAGTTCACGCTCGACGGTGGCGGGATCGGCCGCGGCAATGGCGCCGCTGCGATCGACGGTGACAGCCTCGCCCTGCGCCAGCGTGCGCTCCGCACCACCGACGGTGAGGCGCAGCGTGCCCTCGTCGGCACGCACGACCCGCTGCATCTCGTCGCCGTAGTCGCGCGCGGTGAAGACGCCGCCCTCGGAGAACACGGAGATGTCACCCAAGCGCGCCTCGAAGGCATTCATGTTGCCCGGCGTGACGGTGAACACGGCGGTGCCGGAGAGGCTGAGGGTGCGATACTCGTTGCCGAACTGGTCGACGATGACGAGGCGCGTCTCGGGCCCGAGGCGCGCCGTCGAGTTGTCGGCGAGGGTGACGCTGCCGAGCTGGCCGGCGCGGGTGTTCACCTGCTGCGCCTCGGCCGAGCCGAGCATCTGGTTGATGACCTCGGCACGCGACTTCTCACCGAACCACCAGGCGCTGGCCAGCGCCACGACGGTCGCGACGACGGCGACGATGATGGGCGTCTTCCACGCGGCACGCTGCGTCACCGTCTGGATGTGCTCGGCGACTTCATGCGAGCGGTGCTCGCGACGGCGCTTGGCCGCGGTGGCGGGATCGACGACGGGCTTGTGCAGCTCGGCGGCGATCTCGGTCCAGAGTTGATCGGCGTTCGGGGCGGCCGGCGGCGGCGCGACATGCACGCCCTCGGCCTTCTCGAAGCGATGCACGGCGGTCATGCGCGCACGGATGGCCCGGGCGCGGTGCCGGAGCTCCTCGTTGAAGAAGGCCTCGATCTCGGCGCTGGAGTGGAAGCCATCGCGCTCTTCCCAGAACTCGCGCACGGTGTTGACGATGAGCTTCGGTGCGGCGGCGTTCTCACCCTTGAGGCGCTCGAGCGCCTTCTCGAGGATCCAGTCGTAGTGGTCGCGGAAGATCTGTTCCAGCGCCCGCTCACCGCCGGCGTTGAGTGCGGAAATCGTCGCCTGGTCGATCGGGGCGAAAGTAGCCGGCATCGCGTGGTCCTCGTGTGGGTCAGGTAGCTCCGGGGGGCACGGAGTGCGCGGTGGGATCCGGAGGGTTCCGCAACTATACGACGCGCGCGTTCAATCCGCATCCCCGGCGCCCCGGGATTTTGCCCGAGCGGCCTACCCGGAAGGGGGGTGGGGGCGATAGTTTTCACCATTCGCGCGAGTAGCTCAGCTGGATAGAGCGCTGCCCTCCGGAGGCAGAGGTCGTGGGTTCGAATCCCGCCTTGCGCACTGCACGTATCCCTCTAGGTCGCGCCCCTCACCTCCCCGCCCCGTGTGCGCGGGCCCGGCGCCGCCTCCGCTCCCTCCTCCCCACATCCTGCGTGGAAACCGCGTCCCTGCGCCGCCTTCCTGAGGCCGAGCTGCGCGCCCTCGCCGAGCAACTGTCGCTCGCGCCCACCCCGACGATCGCCCACGGCGACCTGCTGCTGCGCGTGGAGAAGGCGTTGCTCGGGCGCGGCGAGACGCTGATCGCCGAGGGCACCCTGGAGTTGGTGAAGGGCGGCAACGGCTACCTGCGCCAGCCCGCGCACAGCTACCTCGCGGGACCCGACGACGTCCACGTGGCGCCGGCGCAGGTGAAGCGCTTCGGCCTGCGCACGGGGGACGTGGTGCGCGGCACGGTGCGGCCGGCGAAGCCCTGGGAAAAGTTCCTCGCGCTGGCGCAGGTGGAATCGGTGAACGGCGCCGCGCCGGAAGCCGCGTTGGCGCGCGGCAACTTCGACACGCTGCGGCCCAAGTACCCGGACCAACGCATCCGGCTGGAATCGAAGTCAGGCGGGCTCGCGATGCGCGTCGCCGACCTCATCGCGCCGCTCGGCAAGGGCCAGCGCGGGTTGATCGTCGCACCGCCGCGGGCCGGCAAGACGCTGTTCCTGCAGCGCATGGCGAATGCGATCGCCGAGAACCATCCGGAGATCGAACTCATCGTGCTGCTGATCGACGAGCGGCCGGAGGAAGTGACGGACTTCATCGCGACGGTGCCGAGCGCCGAAGTGGTGGCGAGCACCTTCGACGAAGTGCCGAAGCGCCACGTGCAGGTGGCGGAGATGGTGATCGAGAAGGCCAAGCGCTTGGTGGAACAGGGCCGCGACGTGGTGATCCTGCTCGACTCGATCACGCGCCTCGCCCGCGCCCACAACGCGGTGACGCCGATGAGCGGCAAGATCCTCTCGGGCGGCGTGGATGCGAAGGCGCTGGAGAAGCCGAAGCGGTTCTTCGGCGCCGCGCGGCGCATCGAGAACGGCGGTTCGCTGACGATCGTCGCGACGGCGCTGGTGAACACCGGCTCGCGCATGGACGAAGTGATCTTCGAGGAGTTCAAGGGCACGGGCAACCAGGAGATCGTGCTCGACCGCGACATCGCGAACCGCCGCATCTATCCGGCGATCGAGATCAACAAGTCGGGCACGCGCAAGGAAGAGCTGCTGCTCTCCGACAAGGAACGGAACCGGATCTTCCTCCTGCGCCACTTCCTCGGCGACATGGCGCCGGAGGACGCGACGCAGTTCCTGCTGCGCAAGCTCGCCGCGACGGCGACGAACGAAGAGTTCTTCCAGCGCATGGCCGAGGGCGGCTGAGCATGACGTGGCGCCGGCGCTGGCTCGCGATCGATCTGGGGGATCGCCGCGTGGGGCTCGCGGTGAGCGATCCCGCCGGCATGATCGCGTCGCCGGCGGGCTTCGTCGAACGCCGCGCGGGCAAGCGGCCCCCGCTCACGGCACTGCTGGCGAAGGCGACCGAGCTCGAGGCCGAGGGATTCATCGTGGGGCTGCCCCTGGACCAGCAGGGGGAGGATACCCCGCGGGCGGAAGAGGCGCGGCGCCTCGCGCAGGAGCTGACGACGCGCACGGGCTTGCCTGCAGAGTTAGTGGACGAACGATTCACGACGGCGGCGGCGCTGCGAGCCGTGCAGGCGATGGAGGGCACGACGCGCGACCGCAAAGGCGATGTCGATGCGCTGGCGGCGACGATCCTGCTGCAGCACGCGCTGCGCTCGATGGAGCTCCGCACGGACACGGCACACGGACCGGAGGCGCGCAATGAATAAGCGGATGCGTGTGCCACTCGCCATCTGCGCGGCACTCCTGGCGTGGAGCCTGCTCGGCTGCGGCACGTCGGAACAGGAATCCGTCGCCGTGACGATCCGCCAGGGCTCGAACTTCCCGGAGGCCGCCGACTCGCTGCACGCCCACGAGTTGATCCGTTCGCCGTTCTTCTTCCGGCAGTACGCCAAGTTCTCGAAGCGAGACCGGACCATTCGCTACGGCCGGTACATCATCCGCCGCGGCGCGAGCTGGAACGAGATCCTCACCGCGCTCGAGCAGGGCCGCGGGATCGTGCATCGCGTCGTGGTGCCCGAGGGCTGGGCGGTATGGGACATCGTGCCGGAGATCGCGACGAAGCTCAGCGTGCCGGAGGACTCCGTGATGGCCGCGGTCCGCGATACCGCGTTGTTGCGGCGCGTGGCGGCGCCGCGGGGCACGCGCACGCTCGAAGGCTACCTGTTCCCCGACACGTACGACTTCCCCGACGGCGCGACGGCGCGCCAGGCGATCGAGATCATGGTGCAGCGCTTCGAGCGCACGTGGAAGCCGGAGTGGAACGCGCGCGCGGTGGAGCTCAAGCTGACGCGGCACCAGGTCGTGACGCTGGCGAGCATCGTCGAGAAGGAAGTGCGGAAGGGCGCGGAGCGTCCGACGGTCTCCGCGGTCTATCACAACCGCCTGAAGATCGGCCAGGCGCTGCAAGCGGACCCGACGGTGCAGTACGCGCTTGGCCGGCGTCGGCCGGGCCGCGTGCTCTACCGCGACCTGCGCGTGGACTCGCCGTACAACACGTATCGCCGCACGGGCCTGCCGCCGGGTCCGATCGCCAGCCCGGGCGCGGCGTCGCTCGAAGCGGCGCTGTATCCGGCGAACGTGAGCTTCCGCTACTTCGTGGCGCATCCCGACGGGCACCACGAGTTCCGCAACACCTACGCCGAGCACCTGCGCGCCATCGAGTTCGTGCGGTCCGTGGCGCGCCAGGATTCGCTGGAGCGCCGCCGGCGTGCGGCGCAGGCGGCGGTGGATTCGGCGATTGCGGCGGTCGGACTCCCGCCGCGCAGCCCCTAATCGGCGAGCAGGTCCGAGCGGAGCAGGATCGCGTCACGGAGGTAGACGTGACGGATCTCATGCTTGGCCCGCGTGGTCTCGGCGTGCAGCATCACGCGCAGGCAGCGCGGCAGCGCCCCGACGACGGGCAGTTCCTGCGCGCAGATGAGCGGGATGTCGGTCCAGCCGTAGAGGCGGGCGGCGTGCGCGGGGAACTCGCTGACCAAGTCCGGCGTGGCCGTGAACACGGCCGAGATGATGTCGGCGGGGACGAGGTCGTTGTCGTCGAGCATCGCGTCGAGCATCTCGTGCACGGCCTCGCGGATCAGCACGGGCTGATCGGCGCTGACCGTGGTCGCGCCGCGGACGGCGCGCACGCTGCGGGGACGCGAGGGCTTCGGCATGGACCGAAGATGGCGTGGCGGGCGTACGCTGTCCATCGCACCTAGATTGCGCGGCATGACCCAGCGTCCAGTGGCGGTGATCTCGAGCCGCGGCGCCCGGCGGTGGCAGGACGGGCATCCGTGGATCTTCAAGTCCGACGTCGTGACGCCGCCCGCGGCAGCGGCCGGCGCGGTGACGGTGCGCGATGTGCAGGCGCGCACGTTGGGCACGGCGCTGTGGAGCCCGCAATCGGAGATCTCGCTGCGCTTCGTCGCGCGCGACGAGGTCACGTTGGATGGCGCGTGGTGGGGGGCGCGCATCGGCGCGGCGATCGCGCGACGGCAGGGCATCCTCGACGGCGAGACGAATGCCTGCCGCCTGGTGCATGGCGAAGGCGACGGGCTGCCGTCGCTGGTCGTGGACCGCTTCGACCGCTGGCTGGTGGTGCAACTGCTGTCGGCGGGGCTGGAGGCGTACCGCGCCGAGATCGTGGACGCGCTGGTGACGCTGACGGATGCGGCGGGCGTGCTGGCGCGCAACGACGCGAGCGTGCGCACGCGGGAGGGCCTCGCGAAGACCGTGGAGCCGCTCTCGGGCAGCGTGCCGGAGACGATCGAGGTGCGGGAGCATGGCGTGCGCTACCTCGCCGCCCCGCATACGGGACAGAAGACCGGTGCCTTCCTCGACCAGCGGGAGGCGCGCGTGCTGATCGGCAGCGTCGCGCGGGGCCGGGCGCTGGATGTGTTCAGCTACCACGGCTCGTTCGCGCTGCACCTGGCGCGGCGCGCCGAGCACGTGCGCGCGGTGGATGCGAGTGCGGCGGCGTTGGCGCGCGTCGAGGCGAACGCGGCGTTGAACGGCCTGCCGAACATCGAGGCGGTGGAGGCGGACGCGTTCGACTTCCTGCGCGAGGAGGAGCGGGGCGGCGCTCGCTACGATACGATCGTCCTCGACCCGCCGGCCTTCGCGAAGAACCGGGCGTCGCTGGCGGGCGCGATCCGCGGATACCGGGACATCAACCTGCGGGCGATGAAGCTGCTCGCCCCCGGCGGGATGCTGTACACGGCCAGCTGCTCGTATCACCTGACCAAGCCGGACTTTCTCGCGATGCTGCGCGAGGCGGCGGCGCATTCGGGGCGGCGGATGATCCTGCGGGCGATCACGGGGCAGCCGGTGGATCACCCGGAGCTGCTGACCGTGCCGGAGACGGGCTATCTCAAGGGCGCGTTGCTCGAAGCTGGTGACTGATGGGCGACTAATGCCACAGAGGCACAGAGGCCCGGAGGATTGCGCTGGTTCGACCGCTACTTACGCTGTGGGGCCCGCGCCAATCTGTCGGTGCGGGCCCCACAGCATTCAGGTCGATTTCACCGATCCTGGCGAGAGGCACGCAAGGCTCTGTGCCTTCGTGCCTCTGTGGCGACGCCGTCAGCGGGCCTGGCAGCGCGAGCAGAAGTACGTGCTGCGCCCGGCCTGCGCGATGCGGCGGACGGGGTGCCCGCAACGCGGGCAGGGTTCGCCCTCGCGGTCGTAGACGTTGAAGGGGATGAGTCGCTCGCCGCGATGGTAGCGCCCGGCGTTCACATGCCCGTCGGCGAGGGCAGCGCGGATTCCATCGAGCAATCGCGCCGCGCGTTCGGCAGTGAGCGACGCGGCCGCGGCGCGCGGCGAGATGCGCGCGTGCCACAGGGACTCGGCGGCGTAGATGTTCCCCACCCCGGCGACGACGGATTGGTCGAGCAGCACCGCCTTGATCGGACCCCGCCGCCCGGCGAGTCGCGCGCGGAAGGCGGCGGCATCCAGCGCGGGGTCCTCGGGTTCGGGGCCGAGGCCGAGGTCGGGATGCGCGTCGGCGGCATGCCAGGTGAGCGTGCACAGCGCGCGGGGGTCGACGAGCACGGCCCGCCGGCCGTCGGTGAAGTCCAGCGTGACGCGCGCGTGCGGCGGCAGGCCCGTGTCACGACGGTCGAAAACCCAGTCGCCGTCCATGCGGAAGTGCACGAGGAGCAGCGCCCCATCGTCGAGATGCAGGAGCTGGTGCTTGCCACGGCGCTCGACGCGCGCGACGCGCCGCCCGGCGACGGCGGCGGCGACGCGGCTGGTCACGCCGCGGCGTTGGGAGGGGTGGTGGGCGCGCAGGCGCGCGATTTCGCGCCCGCGAACTGCGCGGCGCAGGCGGCGGACGGCGAATTCGACTTCCGGCAGTTCAGGCATTGGGTGAATTTCAGGAATGTCTCGCTCCGCGGGAATCCAGCGCACCCTGGCGCTGATCCTCGGGCTCAACGCGATCGTCGTCGCGGTGAAGCTCGTCGTCGCGCTGCGCACGGGCAACCTCACGGTGCTCGGCGCGACCTTCGAGAGCTTCCTGGACGCGGCGAACAACATCATCGCGATGGTCGTCGTGGCGCTTGCCGCCCGCGGTCCGGACGACGACCATCCGTACGGCCACGACAAGTTCGAGACGGTGGGCGCGCTGGGCATCGTCGTGTTCCTGTCGATCTCCTGCTACGAACTGCTGCGCGGCGCGGCGAGTCGGTGGATGGGGGCCCCCGCCCCGCCGGCGCCGGCGATGGGCGAGATCCTTCTGCTGGCCTCGACCGCGCTGATCAACGTCGCCGTGGTGCTCTACGAGAAGCGGGAGGCGGCGCGGCTCAAATCGCCACTGCTGGCGGCCGACGCCGCGCACACGGGCGGCGACCTGTTCGTGACCGGCCTCGCGGTGGCGTCGTTGCTGACGGCGCGGATCGGATTGTCGTGGACGGACCCATTCCTGGCCGTGCTGGTGGCAGGCGTGATTGCGCACAGCGGCTGGCAGATCCTGCGCGTCACGGTGCCGGTGCTCGTCGACGAGCGCGGGGCGGACGCCGAGCGGATCGCGGCGGCGGCGTGTCGCGTGGACGGCGTGACTGGCTGCCGCCTCGTGCGCAGCCGCACGATCAGCTCGGGTCTGGTGTTCGCCGACGTGACGATCACCGTGGCCGGCGACGTACGCGTCGCGGACAGCCACACGATCGCAGACCAAGTCGAGGACTCCGTGCGCGCCGCGCTCGGCGGCACGGCGGACGTCACGGTGCATGTGGAGCCAAGCTAGGCTAGCTTGGTGGCATCATGGCTGCGCGCCAATCGCCCCGGTCGCTCCGCGCCGAGTACCAGGAGTTCGTGGAGCGCGAGATCGAGGACTACAAGAACTCCGTCTCGCGCGAGTTCCTGTACAGCATCGCGGCGGAGGCTGACGTCGCGTTAGGCGGCGCGGCGCAGCTCGGCATGCGTGACGTGCTTCTCGCCGACGAGGTGGACCGCATCATCGCGAAGCGCCTGCGGCTCCCGACCTACGAGACGTGGCGGAAGCGGCTGCTCAAGAACGCGAACGAGTTGCGGAAGCCGGAGCATTGGGGCCTGCGTCCGGACACGCCGCTCAAGCAGGCGATTCCCGCGCACCACTCCTCGGCGTCGGTGTTGGTCGCCGGCCCGCGCATCGAGGGCTCGGCGCTGTATTTCGCGGCCAACGGCTGCGAGGTGATGGCGGTGGAGAGCGAGGTCGCGGTGGTGAACAAGGTGCTGCAGTCGGCCAAGGACGCGGGCCTCACGGAGAAGCTGCGCGGCTTCGTGGCCGACTTGGTGAGCTTCACGCCGGACGGTCCGTTGGCGGCGGTGGTGTGCACACCGGCTGCGTTCGCCGAGCTGTCGGCGTTCGAGCGCGAGCGCGTGATCCAGTTGCTGCAGCAGGCGACGCAGGACGGGGGCGTGCACTTGATCGAGACGCTGGTGGCCGGTCAGGCGGTGCTCAGCGAGGAAGAGCTGCGGCAGCGTTACGACGGCTGGGAGATCAAGCTCGTGCCGGAGCCTGGCGCGACGCGGACGTTCATGGCGAAGAAGCAGGTGGCGTAGCTGAGCGACACGAATGTGCGCTGGCTCACGGTGTCATTCTGCGACAAGCGTCACTTCAGGTCTCGCCGACCATCGCCGTAAGTCTATATACTGCAAGGTGATATGCCACGCGGAAACTGGCATTGAAGTTGCGGAGTCTATCATATGAACGCGCCGACGTGCGGCGCGAGGACTCCGTCCCCAATAGGAGGGGACTTCATATGGTGGATATCGCGATGCAGGCAGAGCTTGAGCAGGAACCGGTGGGGATTGTCATTTCGCGCGGGAGCCGGGCGGAAGCGGCGCCGCGGTTTACGGCATATGTGTGGGGGCCGGTGCCAGAGGAATCCGAGCCGGCGTCTGTAGAAGCTGCGTAACTGACAACTGCAGTTGGAAGTTGTGAGTTGGGAGTTGGAAGAGAGCGCGAGGCCATAGGCTTCGCGCTTTTTCTCGTTACTCACTACTGCCAACTCCCGACCGCCGTAATAGCACACGGGGACCGCCGCTCTCGCGACGATCCCCGTGTGTGTGAAGCTGGCCAGCTTACTTCTTCTTCGCGGCCTTCTTCTTGGTGGCCTTCTTCGCGGCCTTCTTCTTCTTGGCAGCCATTGTACTATCTCCTTAAAGGAGTGGTCTTCCCGGCCGATCCCCCGGTGGATCGGTGGGTTCATGCGAAAGCCTCACGACTTTCGCATTTCGTGCGATCCGGAGCATCCCGGACCAGAAATCAGACAGCCTCGGACAGGCTGGTGAAGTTGAAATCCCTGACCTTCAGCGCCGGCATCACTACGCTTCCACCGGCTTCCGTCCCTGCGAGTCGCTCTGGCGCGCCGAGCATTTCGAGATTGTTCAGCATGAACAGCGGCGACTCATTGAACCGCAAATTCCGAATTGAACGCGAAATTCTTCCCTGTTCGATAAGAAAAGTTCCGTCGCGTGTCAAGCCCGTATAAAGAATGGTGCGTGGATCGACTTCGCGTAAGTACCAAAGTCGGGTGACCAAAATCCCGCGTTCGGTGCTTCGGATCATCTCGTCCATCGAACTCGACCCGCCCTGCATCTTCAACGACGTAGCACCTCCGGTCGCAACACGATTCTGCTTCTGCGCCCAGAAGCGCGAGGTCTGCAGCGTCTTCAAGTTGCCGTTCTCGACCCACACCTGGCGCGCCAGGCGCATGCCTTCGCCGTCGAACGGCTGGCCGAGCAGCTGCGGGTCCTGCGGGTCGGAGAACAAGGTGACGCGCTCGTCGACGATCTTCTCGCCGAGCTTGTTGCCGCCGCCCTGCTTGGAAAACGGCGAGCGCCCTTCGTCGGCGAGGCGCGCGTCGGCGTAGAACGCGATGAGCTGCACGAGGTCGCCGACGGCCTGCGGCTCGAGGATGACGGTGTAGCGCCCGGGCTCGACGGCGCGCGGTTCGCGCGACGCCCGGGCCTTGTCGATGGCGCGCTGCGACACCTTGGCGAAATCGATCTGCCGCCAATCCGGATGATCCGCCGCGGCCCAGCCCGAGCCCGTGCCATCGGCCGTGCGGACGGTCAGCGTATAGTTGGTGCTCGTCGCGCGGTGATACGCGAACATGCCCTTGCTGTTCGCCAGCGCGGTGCAGCCGGCGCCGACGACGAGATAGCCCGCCGCCTTGAGGTCGCCGGCGGAGCGCGCGGGCTGCAGCGCGGTGAGCGCCGCGCGGGCGCGCGTGCCGGCATCGGTGGCGGCGGTGCTGTCGAAGTACGACTCGACCGGCACGTACTGCTGCGGCTCGAGCAGCGGCATCGCTTCCGGATCGTCCGGCGCGAGGCGCGCCAGCACTTCCGACTGCTCGACGCAGCGGCGCAGCGAGGCTTCCGACAGGTCGTTGGTCGTCACGACGGCGTGCTTGGGGCCGAACCAGCTCTGCACGGCCAGCTGTCCGTCGGTGACGGCGCCCGCGGTGCTCATCTGGTTGTCGGCGAAGCGGACGTTGGTCGTGTGGTTGGAGCCGAGCTGCACGTCGATGCCGTCGGCCTTCGAGAAGCGCATCACGCGTTCGCAGATGGCCTGCGCCTCGGCGCGCGAGAGAACGGCGCCGGCCGGCACGCCCTGCTTCAGCCGCTTGAGCGTATTGTCGGCGCTCATCCCTGCCTCCCGGTGTTGATCACGTTGACCTGGCGGAACCGCGCCGGCGGCGAGCCGTGGCTCACCGCGTTGACCTGAGGCGGCTGTCCCTTGCCGTCGAAGAAGCTGCCGCCGAGTTCGTAGCTCGCGCGGCCGCCGATGGCGTCCATGGAGTTCCAGAAGTCCGGCGTGCGGATCTGGTAGGCGACGTCCTTGAGCATGCCTTCGATCTTCCCGCCCTTGATCTCGTAGAAGACCTGGCCGCCGAACTGCGCATTGTAGCGCTGCTGGTCGATCGAGAACGAGCCGTCGCCGACGATGGCGATACCGCGGTCCACGCCGGCAATGAGGTCGTTCCAGGTCTTGTTGTCGTTGCCCGGCATCAGCGAGACGTTCGGCATGCGCTGGAACGCCACGCTGCCCCAGCTGTCGGCGTACGAGCAGCCGTGCGAACGGACGGGCTTGCCGCTCTTGGTGTACCAGTCCCGCAGCCAGGGCGCCTGCTCGCGCGTGGTCTGGTAGTCGTTGAACATGCCCTCCTTCACGATCAGGAAGTCATCCGGGCGCTCGCCGTCGTCGTCGTAGCCGATGGTCGAGAGCGCGCCTTCCTGCGAACGGTCGCCCTGCACGTTCATGATGCTCGGGCCGTACTTGAGCGTGCCGAGCTGGCGCTCCGGCGGCGCGATGAAGCTGGTGCCGGCGTAGTTGGCCTCGTAACCCATCGCGCGGTCGAGCTCGGTCGGGTGGCCGATGGACTCGTGGATGGTAAGCCACATGTTGCTGGGCGCGAGCACGAGGTCGTAGCGGCCCACATCCACCGGCTTGGCCGAGAGCTTCTCGTTGGCCTGCTCGGCCCACTTCCGCGCGTTGCCGGGCAGGTCGCACTGCTGCACGTACTCGAAGCCGCGGCCCATCGGCGCGGCCTCGGCGCCGGTGCGGCTCTGGAAGTCCGAGAAGTCCGGCTTCACGGCGGTCGCCGTGAACAGCGGCCAGCTGCGGATGAGCGTTTGGTCGGTGACGGTGCCTTCGGTGCTCGCGAACAGCTTCTCCTGCTTCACGAAGAACAGGATGCTGTTCACGAAGCGGACGTTCTGGACCTTCATCGCCTCGGCGTTGGCCGAAAGGAGGAGGTTGACCTTTTCCTCGAGCGGGACGTCGAAGGGATCGCGCGTGACCGGCGAGCGCCAGGTGGCGTTCGGGTAGGCCTGCACCGGCGCGAGCTCGACGGAGCGGTCGCGGGCCACGCGGTTGGCGCGGGCGATGGCGACGGCCTCGCGGGCCGCAGAGGTGATGGCCTCGCGCGTGAGCGTGCGGGTCGCGGCGAAGCCCCAGCAGCCGTCGACGAGGGCGCGGACACCGCAGCCGAGCGTGTCGGTGTCCACGACGTTGACGATCTGCTGTTCGCGGGTGACGACGAAGTTCTGGCGGATGCGCGCGATGCGGGCGTCGGCGTACGAGGCGCCGGCCATCTTGGCCGCGTTGATCGCGTCCATCAGGAGTTCCTTCGAGAGTCCGCTTTGGAAGCGGTCGAGGTCGTCCAGGGCCGGGGCGGCGCCGACGGGTCGTGGTGCTGACGCGAAGGCGATGGCCGCAGCCGCTGCTGCTCCGGTGGTCCGGAGGAAATCGCGGCGGTCCGTCATTTAGATGGCGTCACTCGTGGAGGTGAAGTTGAAATCCCGGACCTTCATGGCCGGGATCATGATGGCCTGGCCCGGACCGCCGGACTCCGAGGCGCTGACGCGCTCCGGCCGACCCATCGCGAGCAGGTTGTTGAGCATGAAGATCGGCGACTCGTTGTAACGCAGGTTCTTCACCGGACGGGTGACGCGGCCGTTCTCGATGAGGAAGGTGCCGTCGCGGGTGAGGCCGGTGAAGAGGATGGTGCGCGGATCGACGCCGCGGATGTACCAGAAGCGCGTGACGAGCAGGCCACGCTGCGTCGAGGCGATCATCGACTCGACCGTCTCGTTGCCGCCGTTCATCGCCAGCGTGCCGCCCGTGCTCGACTGCTGCTTGCCGGTGCGCTGGGCCCAGAACCGATCGTAGGCGAGGTTCTTGACGACGCCGTTCTCGATCCAGGTGGTCGCGCCGACGGGCGAGCCGTCGCCGTTGACGGTGTTGGCCGGGACGCGCGGGTCCAGCGGGTTGGAGTAGAGCGTCACGCGTTCGTCTACGACCTTCTCGCCGATCTTGTTTCCGCCGCCGGCTTTGGAGAAGAAGGAACGGCCTTCGTCGGCGTTGCGGGCGTTGAGCGCGCCGCCGATGAGCTGGATGAGATTCGCCGCGGCCGTGGGCTCCAGCACGACGGTGTAGCGGCCCGGCTCGATGGCGGCGGCGTTCACCGAACGCCGGGCCTTCTCGATGGCGCGCTCGGCGAGCTGGCGCGGGTCGATGCGCGTGAAGTCGTTGTCCGACGCGCCGGCCCAGCCGGACCCCTGGCCGTCCTCGGTGCGCACGGTGGTGGTGAAGGCGACGCCCGTGCTGCGCTGGTAGGCGAACAGGCCCTTCGAGTTCGCAATCGCGAAGGCCTGCGCCTGGGCCTCGAGGTAGCCCGTGCTCACCAGGCCGGCGGCGCGCGCACGCTCCGTGATCTGGCGGACGGCATCGGCGCGGGCGTCGGGTTCCAGGGACGCCGTGGCGTCGTTCCACACGACGGCATCCTGGTAGGTCTGCGGCCCGAGTTCGGGCAACAGCTCCGGATCGTCCGGCGCGAGCTTGGCGATGCGCTCGGCGTTCTGCACGGCGTCGCGCAGGGCGGCTTCGTCGAGGCGATTCACCGTGACGTTCGCGACCTTCTTGCCGAACACGGCACGGATGGAGACCGCGGCGTTGTAGTTGTCGCCGGCGGTGGAGATCTGGTTCACGGCGAAGCGCGTGTTGGCGCGCACGCCGGAGTTGATCGTCACCCGGCACTCGTCGGCCGTGGAGAACTCGAGGACGCGCTTGCAGATGGCTTCGGCTTCGGCGCGGGAAAGATGGCGCGCGACGGCGCGCAGGGAGCGGCTCGACATCAGGCCTGCCTCCCGGTGTTGATGACGTTCACTTGCTTGTGCCGGGTTGGGGGGCAGCCGTGCGAGACGGCGTTGGACTGCGAGGGCTGGCCCTTGCCGTCGCCGAAGGCGCCGCCGAGCTCGTAGCTGCGCTGGCCGCCGATCATGTCCATGGCGTTCCAGAACTCCGGCGTGCGGATCTGGTAGGCCACGTCCTTGAGCATGCCGGTGATCTTGCCGTTCTTCACCTCGTAGAACAGCTGGCCGCCGAACTGCGCGTTGTAGCGCTGCTGGTCGATCGAGAACGAGCCATCGCCGACGATGGCGATGCCGTTCTCGGTGGCGGCGATGAGATCCTCCCACACGAGATCGCGCTCGCCGGGCATGAGGTTCACGTTCGGCATGCGCTGGAACTGCACATCGGCCCAGGTCTGGGCGTAGGAGCAGCCATGCGAGCGCGTCGGCATGTTCTGCGACTTGTACCACCAGTCGAGCCACATCGCCTGCTCGCGCGTGGTCTGGTAGTCGACGAAGATGCCGTTCTTGATGATGTGGAAGCTTTCCGGCGCGACGCCTTCGTCGTCCCAGCCGCAGGCCGAGAGCGAGCCCGGCGCCGAGCGGTCGGCCACGACGTTCATGAAGTCGGGCCCGTAGCGGAACTTGCCGAGGAACTGCTCTGGCGGCGCGAGGAAGCTGGTCCCGGCGTAGTTGGCTTCGAAGCCATAGGCGCGGTCGAGCTCCGTCGGGTGCGCGATGGCCTCGTGGATGGTGAGCCAGAGGTGCGTGGGGTGCAGGATGAGGTCGTAGCGGCCCACCTCGACCGGCTTCGCACTGAGCTTCTGCCGCGCTTCCTCGACCCAGCGGGCGGCGTGCGCCTTCATGTTCGAGTCGAGCACGTGCTCGTAGCCCAAGCCCTTGGGCTGGATGTCGGTGCTCTGCCGCGTCTGGAAGTCGCGGTTGTCGGCGGAGACCATGGTGACGGTCATGCCGGGCTGGGCGCGGAAGATGGTCTGCTGCGTGACGGTGCCTTCGGTGCTCGCGAAGGTCTTCTCGTCCTTGAGGAAGAACATCTGCGAGTTCACGAAGCGCGCGCCGGCGGCGAGCGCGGCGGCGTTGGCGTCCATGAGGTACGCGACCTTGTCCTCGATGGCGACCGAGAATGGATCGATGCGCGCCGGGGAGCGCCACTGCCCATTGGGGACGGGCGGGTGGTGGATGGGCGCCAGCTCGAGCGGCTTCACCATCGCGCGGCGGTTGGCGCGGGCCTGCGCCACGGCTTGGCGCGCGACGCGGGCGACTTCGTCGGCGCTGAGCTCGCTGGACGCGGCGAAGCCCCAGGTGCCCTCGACCATGACGCGGACGCCGAAGCCGAAGGTCTCGTTGTCGCCGATGTTGGTGACGCGACGCTCGCGCGTGCCGATGTTCTGTGAGCGGGCCGACGAGATGCGGCAGTCGGCGTAGGAGGCACCGGCGGCGCGGGCGGCGTCGATGGCGCGCATCGCGAGTTCGCGGTGATCGCTGTCGCCGCTCCAGAGCGGTTGCCGCGCCTCGAGGGCGGCGGCCTGCGCGCGGTCGGCGGTGAGGAGGCTCGCAGCGGCCGCGGCGGCGGCCGAGCTGCGGAGGAAGTCACGACGGGACGTGCTCACGCGGAACCCTCGGTAGGGGAGATGACCTGCCCAGCGAATATACGACCTGACACGTTGTGTACGCGCGGGCGCAGTGCCAACGTTCAGACACTGGATCCCCCCTCCGGAGTTTGCCGCAATGCCAAAGTTGACCATCGACGGCCGCGAGTGCGCGGTCGCGGATGGCGCGACGATTCTCGATGCCGCGCGTGCCGCTGGCATCGACGTGCCCACGCTGTGCTGGTACCCCAAGCTTCCGACGGTCGGCAATTGCCGCATTTGCCTCGTGAGCGTCGAGGGGACGGCGAAGTTGCTGCCTTCCTGCGCGACGCCGGCCGCCGAGGGCATGGTCGTGCACACCGAATCGCAGGCGGCGGTGAAGAACCGCCAAGGTGTGCTGTCGCTGCTGCTTGAGCGGTATCCGGCTGAGGAGATCCCCGCGGACCGAGGCCGCAACGAGTTCGAAGACCTCGTGCACCGCTACGAGGTGCCGCGGACGCGCTCGCGCGAACTGCCGCTGCGCACGGGCGACGAGCGCCCGACGGACGGCATCATCACGCACGACATGTCCACCTGCATCCTCTGCACGCGCTGCGTGCGGGCTTGCGAGGACATCCAGGTGGTGGGCGTGCTCGAAGTCGCCGAGCGCGGCGAACACGCGCAGATCGTCGTCGGCGCGGACGGGAACCCGGAGCACGCCGGCTGCACCTGGTGCGGCGAGTGCGTGCGGGTGTGCCCGACCGGCGCGATCCACGACATCCTGCCGATGGCGAAGCTCAAGGCCGGCGTGATGGAGCAGCCCAAGGAGACGGTGCGCAGCGTGTGCCCGTACTGTGCGGTGGGCTGCCAGCTCGACCTCGAGGTGCGCGGCGGCCAAGTCACGCGCGTGGTCTCGCCGTGGATCGAGGAGGAGACGCCGAACGAAGGCAGCACCTGCGTGAAGGGGCGTTTCGGCACGGATTTCATCCTGCACCGCGACCGCCTCACCACGCCGCTGATCCGTCGCGGCTGGCAGCGCGGCGCCGACGGGCAGTGGCGCTACGATGCCGCCAGCGACGCGGTGGCGACGCAGTTCCCGCGCCGTGGCGGCCCGTGGGAGCTCGTCGAGGAGGAAGGCGCCGCGGCCAAGGATCGCCGCCCGCGCACCAATCCGTTGCGCAAGCGCATGGACCCCGGCGCCGACGCGGCGCTTGCCGATCCGCGCGACCGCATCGCCACGCCGCGCGAGTGGTTCGACGTCTTCCGCGAAGCGACCTGGGACGAGGCCATGGAGCTCAGCGCGCAGCAGTTGGCGCGGCTGCGCGACACGCGGGGCCCCGATTCCCTTGCCACCTTCGCCAGCGCCAAGTGCGCGAACGAAGAGAACTACGTGCTCCAGAAGCTGTTCCGCGCCGGCATCGGCACGAACAACGTCGACCACTGCACCCGGCTCTGCCATTCCAGCTCGGTGAGCGCGATGCAGCGCGCCCTCGCCACCTCTGCCTCGTCAGGCTCGATGCGCGAGGTCGAGCACGAGAGCGACGTCATCTTCATCCTCGGCGCCAACACGACGGAGAGCCACCCGGTGTTCGGGGCGGCGATCAAGCGCGCCCTCAAGCGCGGCGCGACACTGATGGTCGCCGACCCCCGCCGCATCGAACTCGCCGCCCGCGCCGACGTGCACCTGCAGCTGCTGCCCGGCACGGACGTGGCGCTGCTGAACGGCATGCTGCACCACATCCTCGCGATGGGCCTCGAGGACAAGGACTTCATCGCCAAGCGCACGCGCGGCTTCGACGAGGTGCGCGCGGCGGTGCAGCGCTACACCCCTGAGCTGGCGGAGAGCATCACCGGTGTGCCGGCGGCGACGATCCGCCGCGCGGCCGAGCTGTACGCCCGCGGGCCCAACTCGGCGACGCTCTGGGCGATGGGCCTCACGCAGCATCACACGGGCACGGACATCGTCACGTCGCTGCTCAACCTGATGCTGGCCTGCGGGATGATCGGCCGCTGGGGCGCACCGATGATTCCCATCCGCGGGCAGAACAACGTGCAGGGCGCGTCGGACATGGGCGCCATTCCGTTTGCGTTCACCGACTACCGCCGCGTGGATGATCCGCAGGTGCGGACGCTGTACGCCGAGGCCTGGGGCGTGGATCCGGCCAAGCTCGACGCGAAGCCAGGCCGCAAGGTGACCGAGATCGTCGGCAAGGACTCGCCGGTGCGCGGGATGTACATCATGGGCGAGAATCCGATCATCTCGGACCCGGATGTGGCGCACGCCGAGGATTGGTTCCTCGGACTCGAGTTCCTCGCGGTGCAGGACCTGTTCCTGACGGAGACGGCGCGCTGCGCGGACGTGGTGCTGCCGGGGGCGAGCTTCGCTGAGAAGGACGGCACCTACGTGAACACGGAGCGCCGCATCCAGCTGGCGCGGAAGGCCGTGGAGCCGCCGGGCCAGGCGCGCGGCGATCTCGATATCGTGCTGGATCTCTCGCGGCGGCTGGGCGTGCCGACGCCCTACGCGACCGCGTCCGAGGTGTTCGATGAGATCGCGCGTGTGACGCCGAGTTGGCGTGGGGTGTCGTATCGGCGCCTGATGGAGCGGCCGGCTGGCCTCCAGTATCCCGTGCCCGACGCGTCGAGCGAAGGCATGGCGTTCCTGTTCGCGGATCGCTTCCCGACGCCGGACGGCAAGGCCCTGCTGGTGGCGACGGAGTACTTGCCGCCCGCCGAGCTCCCGGACGCGGAGTTCCCGTTCTTCATGAACACGGGCCGCCAGATGTACCACTGGCACACCGGCACGATGACGCGGCGTTCGACGGCGCTGGACGCGCGCGAAAGCACCGCGACGGTGGAGCTGAACCCGCTCGATGCCGCGGAACTCGGCGTGCAGGACGGCGACGAAGTGAGCCTGACCTCGCGCCGCAACACGATCCGCATCGCGGTGCGGCTCTCGGATCGTGTGGCGCGCCGGCAGGTGTTCGTGCCGATGCACTACCGCGAGGCGGCCGCGAACCTGCTGACGAACCCCGCGTTCGACGGCCCGTCGGGGATCCCGGAGTTCAAGGTCTGCGCCGTGCGCGTGGAGGCGGTGAAGCCAGCGCTGGTGTAGCGCCGGCTCAGCCGGCGACCGCGCTGTCGTCTGGGTCCACGCCCGGCAGCAGGACGTTGAAGGTCGTCCCGACGCCGAGCGTCGACTCGACGCCGATCTCCCCGCCCGCTTGGTGCACGATGCCGTGCACGGTGGCGAGGCCGAGGCCGGTGCCCTTGCCTTGCGGTTTGGTCGTGAAGAACGGCTCCCAGATGCGCGCGACCACTTCCGGTTCCATGCCCGTGCCCGTGTCGCGCACGGAGACGCGGACGCCGACGCCGTCGCGGTAGCGGGTCCGCACGACATCCACGCCCAACTCGCCGCCGTTCGGCATCGCATCTCGGGCGTTGACCGCGAGGTTCATGAGCACCTGCTCGAACTGTGCGGGATCGATGCGGACATCGGGCAGGTCGGTGCCGATGCGCACATTGAGGCGCACAGTGCTGCCGAGCAGCGGGTCGAGAAGTCGCATGAAGCCACCCACGAGATCGCCGACATCGACGACCTTCGGGGCGACGACGCGGCGCCTGGCGAAGGCGAGGAGCTGCTGCGTGAGTTCGCCGGCCCGCGTCGCGGCGCGTTCGATCTCGGCAAGGTCCGCCTGGCGCGGGTCGTGCGCGGGCAGCGACTGCGCGAGGATGCCGGCATACCCGACAACGGCGGTCATCAGGTTGTTGAAGTCATGCGCGACGCCGCCGGCAAGGCGCCCGAGGGCCTCGAGGCGACGCGTCTCGGCCTCGGCCGACTCGTGCTTGCGGCGGTCGGTGACGTTGCGGACCACCTGACTCGCGCCGACGATGTCGCCCTGCTCGTCGCGCACGGGACTGTAGGTGATCTCGAACTCGTCGCGCGCGAGCGCCGGATCGCCGACCTCACGGATGGCGGTGAAGCGGTGGCCTTGCAGGGCGCGGCGCCAGTGCGCCACCGATTCGTCGCGATCCATCGGCAGGCTCTCGAGCACGTCGTCCATGCGCATGCCGGGGCGCACGGTCACGCCGGAGATGCGATGGAATCCGCGCACCCAGGCGGGGTTCACGGCGATGATGACGAGGTCGTGGTCGATGGCGGCGATGGGGTCGCCGGAGCTTTCGATGATGGCGGCGAGCTGGGCGAAGGCGCCGCGGGCGCGCGCCTCGGCGATGGCGCGTTCGACGAGCGTGAGCGGGAAGATCATCGTCGGGCCCGCGAGCGAGGCGACGTAGATCCAGGCTCGGCGCCCACGGACGATGGGGTCGTCGCCGAACTGGCCGAAGGGCCCGACGTCGAGCACCGTCGAGGCGATGACGGCGACGACGAACATGGCGGCGAAGACGGCGTAGCCGCGCACGCCGAAGCGCAGACCGGCCCACACGAGGAACGGCACGGTCGCGACGGCGGCGGGCAGCTGCAGCCGCGGCCACGCCGGCTCGAAGAACGCCCAGACGAGCGCGATGGCATAGACCGCGGCCAGCAACGGCAGCTCCCAGCGCCAGGTCGTGCTGGCACGTACCTCGATGCGGGCCGGCGCGCTCTGGGCCAGCAGGATCGGTGCGATCGCGTACATCGAGGAGACCGCCGAGACCCACCACTCGCCCGTGGTATAGCCTGGCGCGATCTGGGGGCCGACGATCTCGACAATCAACGTCGCGAGCAGCGTCGTCGGCAGCGAGCCGAGGAGCACGACGACGCCCAGCCACGCATAGGAGAGTGCGCCGCGGAGCGGGTGCCGACCGCCGCTCAGCCACTGATGGAACAGCACGACGGCGATGGTCTGCGCCATCAGCTGGGCCGTGCCGGTGATGGAACGCATCCAGTCGCCGCTATGGCCGCCCGCGCCGAGGATGATGGCGACGGAGAGCGCGATGGCGGTCCAGGGGCGATCCCGCTCGCGGCTGCTGAAGAGGATGGCGACGGCGAGGCCGTGCAACGGCCACGGGATGACCGCGAACTCCATGTGTCGCAGCACGGGCCCGGCCGCATACGTCACGAGTCCCGCCATCGCGATCCAGGCGACGAGGGCGGGCGTGCTGTAGGGCCGATAGGCGTGGCGCGGAATGGAGCCGACGGACATCGCTGGCGGAACTCGAGGGGCCCCCTTTCTTCGAGGGGGCGAGAGGGTGACGTTTCTATGCTGAAGGTACACCACGACGCCGATGGGAGTATCGGCCCTGCCCCGCCATTCCGTGCGCGCTCTCGTCAAATCCGCCCCGACCCAGGGGTTCACGCTGAAGGAAGTCCCCGTCCCCACCATCCGCGACGACGAGGTGTTGATCCGCGTCCGGCGCGCCGGCGTCTGCGGCACCGACGTCCATATCCACGAGTGGGATGCCTGGGCGCAGGGTCGCTGCAAGCCGCCGTTCATCGTCGGCCATGAGTTTGCCGGCGAAGTGGAGAAGGTCGGCGCGCTGGTGACCGACGTAAAGGTCGGCGACCGCGTGACGGCGGAGGGCCACATCGTCTGCGGGATGTGCCATCTGTGCCGCACAGGCAACGCGCACGTGTGCCCGAACACGAAGATCATCGGCGTGGACCGCGACGGCGCCTTCGCCGACTACATCGCGATGCCGGCGACGAACGTGTGGCAGCTGGATGCGAACATCCCCTTCGAGATCGGCGGCATCCACGACCCGATGGGCAATGCCTTCCACACGGCGCTGCACGGGACGGAGCTCTCGGGCAAGACGGTGCTGGTCACCGGCTGCGGCCCGATCGGCATCTTCGCGGTGGGCATCGCGAAGGCGGCGGGGGCCTCGCACATCGTGGCCAGCGACGTGAACCCGAAGCGCCTGGCATTGGCGACGACGATGGGCGCGCACAGCGCGGTGCACCCGCAGGACGCCGAGGCGGCAGTGCAGAAGGCGACGCACGGACTCGGCGTGGACGTGGTGCTCGAGATGAGCGGCGTGCCGGCGGCGGTGCACCAGGGCTTCAAGCTCGTGCGCGTGGGCGGCCGCGTGCAAATGCTCGGGATCCCCGCGAAGCCGATGGACGTGGACTTCGCGACGGAGATCATCTTCAAGGGCATCACGGTGTACGGCGTGGTCGGCCGCCGCATGTATGACACCTGGATCCAGATGACGCAGTTCCTGCGCGCGGGGCAGTTCGATCCGACGCCGGTCATCACGCACCGGTTCCCGCTTGAGGCGCACGCAGAGGCGATCGCGGCGATCAAGTCCGGTGAGGCCGGGAAAGTGGTGTTCGAGATCTCCTGATTCTCATGCACTGGCTCACAACTGCAGTTGCGGGTTGTGAGTTGGGAGTTGGGAGTAACTGCGACCGGCGCGCATCTCCCCTCGTCCAGTGCTTTCAACTACCAACTGCCAACTTTCAACTGCAGTTATTCGATGAATTCGAACTTCGTCTCCGAGCTCCAGTCCGGCATTGACGCCCTCAAGGCCGCCGGCACCTACAAGAAGCTCAACCATCTCGACTCCCCGCAGTCGGCCCGCGTGCAGATGGAAGGCCGCGGGGAGGTCCTGATCCTCTCGTCCAACAACTACCTCGGCCTCTGCGACGAGCCGAGCGTGGTGCAGGCGGGCATCGACGGGCTCAAGAAGTACGGCGCGGGTACGGGCTCCGTGCGTTTCATCTGCGGCACCTTCACGGTGCACCGCGAGCTCGAGACGGCACTGGCGCGCTTCGTGGGCACGGAAGCGTCGATGAGCTACGTGTCGGCGTGGAACGCGAACGAGGGCCTGACGGCCAGCGTGGTGCAGGAAGGCGACTTCGTGATCTCGGATGCGCTGAATCACGCGTCGATCATCGACTCGATCCGCCTCGCGAAGGCCATCACGAAGTGCACGACGGCCGTGTACAAGCACAGCGACCTCGACGACCTGGTCGAGAAGCTGAAGGCGAACAAGGCGGCGAAGCGTCGGCTCATCTGGACGGACGGCGTGTTCTCGATGGAAGGCAGCGTGGCGAAGCTGCCGCAGCTGCTGCAGATCGCCAAGGACCACGACGCGATCCTCATCATGGACGATTCGCACGCCACCGGCGTGCTCGGCAAGACGGGCCGCGGCACGGCGGAGCATTTCGGCGTGCTGGGCGAAGTGGACGTGATCACGAGCACCCTGGGCAAGGCGCTGGGCGGTGCGGCGGGTGGCTTCGTAGCCGGACCGACGGCGCTCTGCGACACGCTCACGCAGCGCTCGCGGCCGCAGCTGTTCTCCAACGCCCTGCCGCCGACGGTCGCGGCCTCGGCCCTGGCGAGCGTGGAGTTCATCGAGCAGCACCCGGAGCGCGTGCAACAGCTGCGCGACAACACGGCATTCTTCCGCGGGGCGATCGTCGAGGCGGGCTTCAATCCGCTCGAGGGCGACACGCCGATCGTGCCGATCATCATCGGCGAGACGGCCGATGCCATCCGCATGAGCGAACTGCTGCTGGAAGAAGGCATCTTCGTGACGGGCTTCGGATTCCCTGTGGTGCCGCAGGGCACGGCGCGCTTGCGCTGCCAGATCTCGGCCAGCCACACGAAGGCGGATCTCGAGTTCGCGGTGGCGGCGATTCGTCGCGTGGGCCTGAAGACCGGCGTCATCAAGTGAGGCAGACCATGCGCGCGTTGCTCGCGGCGGCGGCCCTTCTCGGACATGCGACCACACTCGACGCGCAGGCGTCGGCGCTTCCGCCGGTGGTCAGCGCCGAGTGGCTCGCGCTGCAGCTCGCGCGGCCGGGCGTGGTCGTGCTGCACGTCGGGAGCGACTCGTCGTATCGCGCCGGGCACGTGCCGGGCTCGCTGCGGTTGGACTTCGAGCGTGTGATGGTGGCGCCGATGGTGCCTGGCGGCCTACGCCTGCAGCTGCCGACAGTCGAGGCCCTGCAAGCCGGGCTCCGTGACCTCGGCGTGCGCGACGATTCGCGCATCGTGCTCGTGTTCGATGGACCCGCGCGCATGCTGCAGGCCGGACGCGCATTCTATACCCTGGAGTGGGCGGGCCTCCGTGGCCGCGTGGCGGTGCTCGACGGCGGGCTGCCCGCGTGGCGCTCGTCGGTGGCGCGCACTGTCGCGAGCGGCGCAGGCCGCAGCCCCATCAGTGGCGATGTGCGCATCGTGCCGGATACCTCGCGGCTCGTGACGCGCGACGGTGTGCGTGCGGCGATCGCCGATGGCGGTCGGCAGCTCATCGACGCCCGCACGGAACAGTTCTTCACGCCCACGGCACTTGGCGGTGGTCCGAACGGCGGGCACATCGAGAGCGCGGTGAGTCTGCCGTTCACGAGCGTGACCGATGCCGAAGGACGCTTCAAGCCGCGCGAGGAGATCGAGCGCCTGCTGATCGCCACGGGCGTGATTCCCGGCGAAGCGACGGTGACGTACTGCCACATCGGGCTGCAGGCGAGCTGGGTGTACTTGGCGCTGCGGCACATCGGGCGGGATGTGGCGCTTTATGATGGGTCGTATGAAGATTGGGTACGTCAGGAGACACCTCGCTGAGGGGAACCCAATGCCGCTGTGCACGATCGGATACGAGAAGCGATCGCTCGACGAGTACATCGACCTCCTGCTTGAGGACGGCGTCGAGGTTGTGGTGGACGTGCGCGAAACGGCGTGGTCACACAAGCCAGGATTCTCCAAGACGGCCTTCGCCTCCGGCCTGAGGGCCGCAGGCATCGCCTACGTCCACGTACCGGCGGCTGGGAACCCGAAGTGGCTCCGCGAGGCCGCTGCGAGCCACGCCGAGTGCTTGGCCTTGTACCGCTCCTACGTGAGGCACCATCCCGAGGTGCTTGAAGTGCTCAGCAATGCCCTCCGGGAACACGGAGTTGTGCATCGCCGAATCGCCTTGACTTGCTTTGAGCGCCATCCCGAGGACTGTCATCGCGGGATCTTGGCTGAGCTCTGGGCGGAACAGAACGAAAGTGAGGTTCTGCACCTCGGGCCCGAGGGCTGCAAGCGGCTGATTCCCGCCTAGAACAGCCGCTGTTGGGCTTGGCGCTTCGGGTACCAGAGTCCGATGACGCCCCAAGTTTGCTGGTGCAGGCGAAAGTTGCCGATGAAGAGGCGGAAGTCGCGCGTCTCGAGATTGGAAATGCTCTCCAGCTTCTGCCGCGCCTTCTCCCAGTCCCGATCGCGACGGGCGAGCTCGAGCAAGCCCCAATCCAGCACCATCATATCGTGGGGATTCTTGGCGCAGGTGTCACAGGCAACCGCGCAGCGCCACGCGATGCGGATTTCGTGTTCGAGGAACTCCAGCTCCTTGTACTCGGGCAGGAAGAAGTCCCGTTGGGCGGTGACGCTCGCCCACTTCTCCTCGAATTCGCGACGGGCGGAGGCGGGCTTCCGGCTAAGGTAGACTCGTTCCACTGCACCGGGACGGATAAGTCCAATTGAGCTGTCGTCGCGCAGCCTCGCCGCCTCGAGATCGGCGATGCTCTCGTAGTGCCAGGACCGGTCCCGGTTGATCCACTCGGCGCGCCCCGCCCATTCATCCCGATCGGTCGGAATGTTGCGGATAATCCTGAGCGATGCGGGGTCAATCCGATGGCTCTCTGGACGATTGTCCTTGGGATTCGGCTCTGCGCGGACCTCGACCACATCGCCGATGCTATAGGCCCTGTCGCTCCCGAGATAGCGCAGCGGAACGGGGTACAGCCGGATGGGCCGACCACGCTCGTCCACCGCGCCGGTACAGACGGTCTCGGTGTGCCTGCTGCTCAGCTCTGGGTAGGTCTTGCCCCAGATGAGCACGCGCAAGAGTTCGGACTGGCCCATCGGAACACCCTAACCTTCGCGCCACCGTGCCTCACATCGTTTCCTCGCAGCCGGTAGCGCCGCGTTGCGAGGAGCCGCTAGCTCTCCAGCACGTCCAGCTTCGGGAGCTGGTCCACCAGCTTGAGCGTCTCGACGCTGAGCGCGATGACGCGCAGGAGCAGCTCCAGCGGGTACTTAGGATTCTTCATCGTCTCGATGGCCCAGGCGTTGGTATCGTTGACGATGCCACTGTCCTTGTCGGTGCGGACGCCCTGGCGCTCGACGACCCAGTCGATGGCCGAGCGGCCGGCAATCACGTAACTGTGCGCGTGATCCGGGATGTTGCGGACTGTGATGAACTCGTTGTAGTGGATCGTCGTGAGGTCCTTGGCGCCTTCGACCTTGCTGTACCGCATCTTCTCGACACGGTAGTGCTCGTCGGTGAGCGTCTTGCCTTTGGTGTCGACGACGACCTCGGGGCAGCGGTTGTAGTCGAACGATTCGTAGTTGACGTGCCACTCGCCGAGGGTGCGACCGATGTTGTGGATGTCCCAGAAGTCCTCGCGGGACTTCACGCGAGGGATGCGGGGGAGTTCCTTGGCGAGGTTGTCCTTGAAGCTGCGGAGGTACTCCGGGTGGTGGAGGATGCCGTAGCAGTAGTAGAAGATGGATTCCTTGTCGAGCGAGGGGTCGTTGGGGTAGGCGGCGCGGAAGTGGGCGAGGGCGGCGTCTGTGATGGCGAGCTTCTGGTCGCCCACTGCAGAAGAGGGTGCAGAAGCACCAAGCAGGAGTTGCGGAGCAGTGACGTCGTCCTTGTCCTCTGCATCCGCACCGTACCAATAGAGCGGAAAGGCCTGCACATCGCCGTTGACGTGAAGATCCGGGATGATATCAGACATCAACGCGACAAAGCCGGTCATCTTATACGCAGCGTTCACCAGGATGACTCTGTTGTCCTGCCCATCCGGAAAGATTCGAGGATGTTGGCCTGGCCGGGTGATGAATGCACGGTCGAAGTACAGCCAGCGCTTGTTGAAAGGCCGATACAGGCTCGGCCGCAAGTGATCCTGGCTAAACTCGCCTCTACGTCCGCTTAACGCCGAGCGGAACATCTTGTCGTCCCATCCGAACTTTGAGGGGTCCGTGTCAACGAAGCCCCGGACGTCGTCGAGCGTGAGTTCCTGACCGGCGGCCTTGGCGTTGGCGATGCGCTTGACCTCGCCGTTGAAAAACTGCACCGCAGACTGAAAGTTCTTCGCGAGCATCTCCTGCGAGTCCTGGTACGCCCAAACATCCCGATTAGTACTCACGCCAAGAGAGTAATTCTCGAACATCGACGGATCAGACCCACGCTTGTCACCGATTGCCAAGAACCGCTCGAAACTAGGCACTCTCTGGTTCAACCAGTCACCGTGCTCGTCCGGCGTAATCGACTGCCACGAGCCCGCAGCCTCGATGCCTGCGATGCTTGCGAGGCCTTGGAGCTTCTCGAGCTTTTCCTCGCGGCTTAGATAGTCGCCAATCTCATAGAAGTACACCCGACCGCTCACACGAGCGTCTGGGTTCCGCACAAGCAGGGTAACAGCTACCGGCGTCCGTGTTCCGGCTCCGAAGACATTGTCCTTCTCCTTGCGTCGCCGTTCACCCTGTGTGCGGGCGTCGCCGCGCAGGTGAAAGACGTAGATGCTGCTATACTCATCGACGAGCGACCTTCTGATACCCGAGCCGGCGTTCCCTTCAAGGAACCCCGCGTTGGTCACAAATCCTACGACCCCACTCTTGCCGACACGCTCAGTCGCCCAGCGCAATGCCCTGATATAGCTGTCGTACAACGCCTTCTTCTGCGTCGCCGTGGAGCGCTTTACGTAGGTCTCAGCGATGCGTTCGTCCAGGTGCGGGTAAGCCACGTTCTGGTTGTCGTCTGCTGCATCCTTTTGGCCAGCCGAGTACGGCGGATTCCCCACAATCACGCGAATATCCAGCCTCTTCTGCCGCTTCCGCCGCGCACTGTTGTCCACTAACAGCTCGCTGAGCAGGTCCTCCTTCTCATACATCTGGAACGTGTCCGTCAGCAGGATGCCCGGAAACGGCTCATACTCCCCGCCCACGATGCTGTGATACACGGACTCGATGTTCACGCCAGCGATGTAATAGGCGAGCAGCACGATCTCGTTAGCGTGAATCTCCTTCCGATACTTCCGCTGCAGCTCTTCCTTGGAGATCAACCCGCTCTGCAGTAGCCGCGTGATGAACGTCCCCGTCCCCGTGAACGGGTCGAGGATGTGCACCCCCTCGCTGCCCAAGGTCTGACCGAACTCCTTCTCCAGCAGGTGCGCCACGCTGTGGATGATGAAGTCCACCACCTCCACCGGCGTGTACACGATGCCCAGCCGCTCGGTGAGCTTCGGAAAGGCGCCGCGGAAGAACTTGTCATAGAGCTCCACGACGATCTTCTGCCGCCCCTCGGCGCTGTCGATCCCCTCCGCGCGCATCTTCACGCTGGCATAGAAGCCCTGTAGGGTATCGGCCTCCTTCTCCAGATGATGCTCCTGCAGCACATCGAGCACCTTCTGCATCGCCCGGCTGATCGGGTTGCGATCCGCAAAGCCCTGCCCCGCGAAGATGGCATCGAACACGGGCTTGGTGATGAGATGTTGCGCGAGCATCTCGATCACCTCGGCATCTGAGATGCTGTCGTTGAGGTCGTCGCGCAGCTCCTTGGCAAACTCGGCGAAGGCCGCCCGCTCCCGCTCGTGCTTGGGGTCCTGCACGAGGAGCGTGATGCGGTCGATGTGCGTCTGGGCGATCTTCGCGATGTCGTTGGCCCACTCTTCCCAGTGCTGCCGGTTGCCGACCTTCTGGACGAGCTTGGCGTAGATGGCGCGCTCGATCTCGCCGATCTCGAACTCGATCTGCGTCTGGTTAAGCTCGGCGTCCTCCTTGGGTGACGGCTTCGCGCCAATCCCGAACGCGCCCTTGGCTCTCTCGGCCGTGCCCTTCTTGCGCGGCTTCTGCTGGATGCGGTCGGTGACGGCGATGACTTCCATCTTGCTGGGCGGCACCTTCATCAGGTCCAGCTTGTTGACCATCGCGTCGAAGCTGTCGTCGTGCGAACGCAGGGCCTGCAGCACCTGCCAGACGACCTTGTACACCTCGTTGTTGTCGAGCGCCTCGTTTGGCGCAACGCCGGCAGGAATCACGACAGGCAGCACGACGTAGCCGAGGTCCTTGCCGGGTGCCTTGCGCATTACGCGGCCCACCGACTGGACGACGTCCACCTGCGAATTGCGCGGGGTGAGGAAGAGCACGGCATCGAGCGCGGGGACATCCACGCCTTCGCTGAGGCAGCGCACGTTGCTGAGAATGCGGCAGGTGTCGGCGGGCGCCGGCGACTTGAGCCAGGCGAGCTTGGCTTCCTTCTCGCTGGCGTTCATCCCGCCGTCCACGTGCTGCGCCTCGCAGCGCAGCGTGACGGCCTGCTCCTCGGGCGGCGCGGACTGCTGATAGGCCTCGACTACCGCCTGGAACATCGAGGCGATGTTCATCGAGCTGACCTTGTGCTTCTTGCCCGTGCTCGGCTTGATGACCTGGCAGAAGGCGACCGCGCGGCGCATCGGGTCGCCGTAGTTGCCGTACTCCCTGAAGCCCTGCTTGGCCAAGGCCTTCCAGCAGCCGACGATCTTGCTCGCGTCGTCCACCTTGAGCTGGTTGTTGGGGTCGGCGAGCAGCCCCTGCAGGCGCTTGTTGACGTGTGACTCCTCGATGGCCAGCACCACGACCTTGTAGTCCACGAGCAGGTTGCGCTGCACGGCGTCGGAGAAACTGAGGCGGTGCAGCTCCTCGCCGAACAGCGCGGGGTCGTCCATCGAGGCCAGCGTGACGCTCTCTTTGTCGGCAGTCGCCTTCGCCGCATTCCCATAGATGCGCGGCGTCGCCGTCATATAGAGCCGCTTGCCGCCCACGATGTAGCCAGCGTCGTGGACCTTCACGAAGCTGCTCTCGTCCGCATCGGCCCAGGTCGCACCCGTGGTCCGGTGGGCTTCGTCGCAGACGATGAGGTCGAACTCCGGCAACCCGTGCTCGGCCTGCGCCTGATGCACGACCTCGATCGAGTGATAGGTGCTGAACACGACGGTCATATGCTGCGCATCGTGCCGCGCCTTCACCTCCGCGGCGAGGCGCTTGGCGTCAGTAGTTGCCGGAAAGCGCAGCTCGTGCGTGACGGTCTGGATGCTGTCGTCGTCGGCGGATTTCTTCTTGCCGACGTCGCTGTCGGAGCACACGGCAAAGCTGTGCAGGCCGACGTTGCTCTCCTGAGTCCACTCCGTGAGCGTCTGCGAGAGCAGCGCGAGGCTCGGCACTAGGAACAGCACGCGCTTGCCTTCACCGGCCTGTCGCTCGGCGATCTTGAGGGCCGTGAAGGTCTTACCCGTGCCGCAGGCCATCAGGAGCTTGCCGCGGTCGGCCTTCTTGAGCCCGGTGATGACGTCTTCGATCGCCGAGCGCTGGTGCGGGAACGGCGACTTCTTGGGCTTCAGGGCGGGCGCCGCCTTGGCCTTCGGCTTGAACTGCGCCCAGTCGATTTGACTGGTCTCGAGATCGTAGAGGGTGATCTTGCTGACGGGGATCTGCTGGCCCGCGAGGGCTGCTTCCGCGTTCTCGGACCAGTGATCCGTGCTGCTGACGATCACGCGATGCGAGAACGGCTTCTGCCCCGACGCCGTGAAGAAGCTGTCGATGTCGGATTTCTGGATGCGGTAATCCGGCGCGTAGAACTTGCACTGGATGGCGTGGATCTCATCCGTGTCGCGTGTCTTCGCGACGAGGTCGATGCCGACGTCCTTCGCGACCCTCCCTTCGGACTTGGCCCAGTCGGCGAAGGTCCAGACATCGCTGTAGAGGTCTTTGTAGTTGGCTTCGTGCCGCAGGTACGCAAGGATCAGCTCCTCGAAGTACGTCCCTTTCTCACGCTCGCTCACAGCGGCAGCGCGGAAGCTGTCCAGCAACTCTACGAGTGCAGTCATTCTCAGAAGCTAGCCATGGGGACTGACGCTCTCAACGCAGCGCGCGGGGCACCCTCAGAGGGCGCCCCGCGCGTTTGCCTGGTGTAACCGCGAAGAAGGCCTAGACCTTAGCCTTCTTCTTCGCCGCCGGCTTCTTGGCCTTGGGCGCATCGCCCTCCGCCTTGGCGGCCTTCTTCTTGGCCGGCGCGGCCTTCTTCTTCGCGCCCTTGGCCTCAGTCGCCTCGGCCTTCGGCTCTTCAGCCTTCGGCGTCGGCTCGTCGTGCTCGACGACGCCGAGGAGGAGCAGCGACGGCGGCACCGGCTTCGCACCACGCGCGCCACCCTTGGACGGAATGCCACGCGCGCCCATGCCGCGCGGCACCGGCGTCGTCGCGACCGGAGCCGGCGTATGCGCAGCTTCCGCCGCGCTCAACTGATCGGCGATGCTCGGCGCGTCCGCAACAGCCGTGACCTCGAAGGCCTCGCCACGCTTGCGGAGGTCGAGGATGCCGGCGTCGTGCGCGTCCTTGAGGATGCGCGCGAAGTTCTTGGCCGAGAGCGACTCGGAATCGCGGCCGAGCAGCGCGAAAGCCTTCGCACGCACGGTCTCCGACGGCACCGGGTTGTCGCCGGCGGCGACGGCGTTCACGGCATCGCGGACCAGGCCGAAGGCCTCGTCACGCGTGAGGCGAATGCCGGCGACGCCGATGGTTTCATCGACCTTGGGCGCAGGCGCCGGGCGCGGACCGCGGTCCGGACGGCCACCGCGCTCTTCACGCGGCGCCGGTGCGGCAGCAGCGGCCGGCGCGTCGGCGACGGCGAGCTCGCCCTGTGCAGGCGTCGCCGGACGATCGTCACGGTCGCGACCACGACCCCCGCGGCCCCGACGGCCCCGACGGCCCCGACCACCCTCGCGCTCTTCACCTTCGGCGCGGGGAGCCGCAGGTGCCGCGGCAGCGGCGACCGGTGCGACGCCACCCTTCGGCGGGCCGACCTCGAGCTGACCGTTCTCGAGCTTCGCGACGTGCAGGAGGCCCTTCTGCGCGGCCTCCATGCAGAAGCGCGAGAACTTCGACATGCCGAGATCCTTCTCGTCGAAGGTCGCGTCGATCTCCTGCATGACCTGCTTGAGACGGTCAGCGCGCATGACGTCGCCGTTCTTCTGCATGCGGCCGATGGCCTCCGTGACCAGCTCCCACGGATCCCACTTCTTGGCCGCCCCGTTCTCGTCGCCCGTCTTCACGAGACCGGCGAGGGCGTTGTAGCTGTAGTACTCGTCGCAGTTCTGGACGAGCAGGTCACTCGACGACTCGCGGATACCGACGCCGATGACGTACTTGCCGTACTCCTTGAGCTTGAGCACCAGCGACGAGAAGTCGCTGTCGCCGGAGAGCAGGATGTAGGTGCCGATCTCGGGCCGCGTGAAGACGAGCTCGATGGCGTCGACGGCGAGGCGGATGTCGGTGGCATTCTTCTTCGACGAGCCGTAGGCCGGCGCGAAGATGAGGTCGATCGACGACTCGCTGAGCGGGACGATGTACTGCGGATAGCGGCGCCAGTCGGCGTAGGCGCGCTGGACCGCGACCTTGCCGGAAATGATGGAGCTGCTGAGGAGGTTGCGAAGCTCCGTCTGCAGGTCGGAGCGGATCCCCATCGTGACGTTGTCGAAGTCGATGAGGAGTGCGGCGTTGGGCGCGTGGGCGGAGGTGCCGCCGAGTGCGCTGGCCTGCGGGCCCCTGTGCAACGGGGCGACCGGGCCGCGCGGAACACGCGCGGCGGCCGGTGAAGCGGAACGAGGGTGCATCTGTATCCTGGCGTGAATCGCCGTGTGAGTGCCCGCGGGGGAGTATCACCCGCGAGGGGGGCGCCAGCTCGACGTGCCGATGGTCGCGCCAGGAGGGCTGCGGATCATCGACGCGCCGAGCGCGTCCCGGACGGGAAAGCTAGCGCGAAACGGGCCAAATGGCAGTGGGGTGGGCACTTGGGGGCCGAAACCGAGGTCGCCAAACCCCTGCGCGGAGGTGCGGATGGGCGCAGATTTGGAACGTGCGCACGCCGCGGTTCCGGACCCGCCTCTTCCTCATCCTCGCCGCCTTCGCGTTCCTGCCAGCCTTGGTGCTGACGCTGGCGTGGAGCGGGATGACGGCGCGCATCCTCCCGCGGCTCTCGAGCGTGGGGGCCTGGGACCAGGTGGCGGAGAGCGGCGAGGCGGCAATCCGCGCGGCCCGCGAGGCCCCGGGTGCGGCGCGGACCGATTCCCTGCTCCGCCGCCACGAAGAAGAGCTCGGCGAATCCCGCGTGCAGGCCCGTCGCTTCCGATTCCTCGTGAACCGCACGGCGGCGGTCCTGCTCGGGCTCGGCCTGCTCGTGATGGTGATCATCAGTTACATCGCGTCGCGCGTCGCGGGCCACCTGAGCCGCCAGCTCTCGCGCCCACTCGACGAACTGGTCGGGTGGACCGAGCGCATCGCGCGCGGCGAGGCGCTGCCGGCACCCGGCGACGAGCAGACGAAGGGCGCGCCGGAGTTCGGCACGCTGCGCGAGCGCATGCGGACGATGGCCGTGGATCTCGAAGCGGGGCGGCGCAGCGCGATCGAAGCGGAGCGCCTTGCGGCCTTCCGTGAGTCGGCGCGACAGGTGGCGCACGAGCTGAAGAATCCGCTCACGCCGATCCGCTTCGCCGTGGCGACGCTGCGCAGCAAGGTGCCGCCGGAGCTGCGCGACACGGTCGAGGTGCTCGATGCGGAGTCGACGCGGCTCGAGGCGATGGCCAAGAATTTCGCGCAGTTCGGCCGGCTGCCCGAAGGGCCCGTCGCCGACGTCGACCTCGCGGAGCTGGCCCGGGAGACCGCGCGCGCCACCCTACCCCGCAGCGTCACGCAGGAAGTGAAGACCGATGGCGGCCCGTTCGTCGTGCGCGGTCAGCATGACGCGCTGCAGCGCGCGCTCACCAACGTCCTGCTGAACGCCGTCGATGCCACGCAGGCCCGCGGCACGGTGAGCCTGCGCATCATCGGGCGAAACGGCATGGTGACGCTGGCCGTACGGGACGACGGCGTCGGCATCCCCGCCGATGCGCTCGCGCGCATCTGGGAGCCTTACGTCACGACCAAGACCGGCGGCACCGGGCTCGGGCTGGCCATCGTGAAGCAGACGGTGGTCTCGCACGGCGGCAGCGTCGAGGCCGAGAGCGCGCCGGGCGCCGGTACCGAGATCCGACTCATCTTTCCCGCAGCGGCCGCCGCAACGGCCACGGAGCCCGCATGAACGAAGACATCCTCGCGATCGGCGGTTTCTTCTTCACCGTGATCGTGGTGACGCTCGGCCTACCGCTCGTGCGCGCGTACGTGCGGCGGCGCGAAGCCGAGCCGGCCGCGAGCACGTTGGCCCAGGAGCGACGCCTCGAGCGCATGGAACAGGCGCTGGAGACAATGGCGGTCGAGATCGAGCGCATCAGCGAAGGCCAGCGCTTCGTGACGAAGCTCCTGGCCGAGCGCGAGCAGCCGGTGAAGGCGTTGCCGCAGTCCGAGTCGCGCTAGCGGCACGGCGGATCCTCTCCCACCCCGGTTCCCCATGGCATCCGTACTCATCGTCGACGACGAACCCAACATCCGCCGCATGGTCGGCGCGCTGTTGGGCGCCGAGGGCTACGAGGTCCACGAGGCCGCCGATGCGCGCAGCGGCCTCGACAAGGCGTCGGAGACCGATCCCGATCTCGTGCTGCTCGACCTCATGATGCCGAACCCGACGGACGGGCTGGTATTGCTCGAGCAACTGCGGGAGCGCATCCCGGACCTGCCGGTCGTCATGATGTCCGGGCGCGCGGGCCTCGGGGACGCGGTCAAGGCGACGCGGCTCGGCGCGGTGAACTTCCTCGAGAAGCCGCTCACGCCCGAGGGGGTGCTGCTGGCGATCTCCGGTGCGCTTGAACTGCGTCAGGCCCGCCGCGAACGCAGCGCACTGCGCGCCGACCTCGGGCTCGCGGGTCAGCTCGTCGGCACGAGCCCGGCGATGGACGCCGTGAAGGCGATGATCGCGCGCGTGGCCCCGAGCGACGCGCGCGTGCTGATCACGGGCGAGAGCGGCACGGGCAAGGAGCTGGTGGCCGCCGCGATCCACGCGCAGAGCCCGCGGCGCGAGAAGCCGTTCGTGCGCGTGAACTGCGCGGCGATCCCCCGCGACCTCGTGGAGAGCGAGATGTTCGGCCACGAGCGCGGTGCCTTCACCGGCGCGACGGAGCGTCGCATCGGCCGCTTCGAGATGGCCCACACGGGCACGCTGCTGCTCGACGAAGTCGGCGAACTCTCGGCCGAGGCGCAGGCCAAGCTGCTGCGCGCGATCGAAGCGCGGGAAATCGAGCGCGTGGGCGGCGGGCGGCACATCAAGGTGGACGTGCGCGTGCTCGCGGCGACGAACCGCGACTTGGCGAAGGAAGTGCGCGAGGGGCGATTCCGCGAGGATCTCTACTTCCGGTTGAACGTCATCCCGATGTCCGTGCCGCCGCTGCGCGAGCATCCGGGCGACATCCCCGACCTCGTCCTGCATTTCGCGACGCTGCACCGACGCCGCAGCGGCCAGCCCGCGCCGACGTGGAGTGGCGCCGCCGTGGACGCGATGACGCGGTACCGCTGGCCGGGCAACGTGCGCGAGTTGGCGAACATCGTGGAGCGCCTGGCAATCCTGCACGCGGGCCAGGAGATCACGGCCGATCACGTGCTCGAGGTGCTGCCGACGCTGGACATCGCGACGTCGGCACCGGCGGCCCTGCCTGCCGCCGACCGACTGGAGATGGGGTTGAGCGACCAGCTCGACGAGTACGAGCGCCTCCTCATCCAGCGCGCGCTGCAGGCGGCGAACGGCGTCGTGGCCGAGGCGGCGCGGCGGCTGCAGACGGACCGTCCGAACCTGTATCGCCGGATGCGCCGACTCGGCATTTCCGGGGTAGAGTGACGCCATGACCTACGTGGAGCGACCGATGCGGCAGGCAATGGCAGTGGTGATGGCACTCGTGATGGCGGCGGCGCCGGCGGCGGCGCAGCGCAGTGTTTCCGGGCAGGCGGTCTCGCTGTGGAACAACCCGTCGACAACAAGGGTGATCGGCGCCTACGACGTGCCCGCCGGCGCCGAAGCGAGCGGCACGATCGGCGTGCTCAACGGACCGGCGGTCATCGCGGGAACGTTGCGGGGCACGCTCGTGGCGATCAACGCGGACGTGCGCTTGGTGAGCGGCGCGCGGATCACCGGTGACGTGATCGTCGTGGGTGGCAGCGTGCAGCGCGCGGACGGCGTGACGGTGGATGGCGAGACTCGCGTGCAGGCGGAGCTGCTGCGCTACACGCTGGACGGCGAGCGCATCGAGCCCGAGGGCTTCACGCCCGGCGACTGGCGTCCGCGCATCGGCGAGGGTGACGTGCGGCGCACGGCGTACACCGAGCTGTTCTTCACCGCCGCGCGCACCTACAACCGCGTCGAGGGATTGCCGGTGACGATCGGCCCGCGTTTCCGGCGCACGACGGATTGGGGGCGGGTGGACATCGAGGCGCTGGGCGTGCTGCGCATTGCGGAGCCGATGCGCTGGGACCGCAGCACGATCGGCCACGATGCTCGGACCGAAGTACGGCTCGGCAAGGATTACGGGCTGGTGCTCGGCGGTCGCCTGTTCGACGTGATCGAGCCGATCGAAGACTGGCAGCTGCGCAACGCCGAAGCGGGCCTCTTGGCCTTCGTCATGCGTCGCGACCTGCGCGACCACTACGGGCGACATGGCGCCGAGGCGAGCATCGGCGGCCGCATCGGCGAGGAGCTGGCGCTCAAGGCGGCATTCGGCAGCGAGCGCTGGCGCTCGGTGAACGTGCGGAACGCGCTGTCGCTGTTCAACGACCGGACGCCGTGGCGGGTGAATCCCGACGTGGACATCGGGACGATGCACTTGTTGAGCCTGCGGCTCGACATCGACACGCGGGAGCGCGTGCGAGCCCCGTGGCTCGGCGGCTGGTATGTGGCGGCCGATATCGAGCGCGGACGCGGCACGCTGAACCGCACGCTACAGCCGATCTTCGGCTACGGCCCAGCGACGGACGTCGAGTACACGCGCGGGTTCCTCGATGCGCGGCGGTACACCAATCTCTCGCCCGGCACGCAGCTGAACCTGCGCATCGTGACCGCTGGCCAGCTGGGCGGCAACGAGTTGCCGCTGCAGCGGAAGTTCTCGGTCGGCGGCCCGGGCTCGATCGAAGGCTACGACTTTCGGCGCGCGCCGTACGACGCCGATGTGTTCACCTGCGGCGGCATTGCGACGATGGACGGCCGCGCGACGCTCTGCGACCGGATCGCGTTGGCGCAGGTGGAGCTGCGCCAGGACTTCCGTGTGAATTGGGTGCGCACGGACTGGAACGACGATTGGTGGCGCCCGGGCTTCAACGGACGCGGGCAGTGGGTGCTCTTCGCCGACGCGGGGCGCGGCTGGACGGTCGGTGACGGGCCGGCGGAGGTGCGATTCGACAAGGGCATTCCGCCGCTCAGCAGCTTCCGCACCTCGCTCGGGCTCGGCCTCGATTTCGGCGGACTCGGCGTGTACCTCGCGAAGGCCGTGTCGACGCCGGAGGAGAAGGTGAACGTGCTGATCCGTCTGGGGCGCCGCTTCTGAGATGATGCGGCGCGCCTTCCTCGTGGCGGTGCTGGCGACGGCCTTCGGGTCGCCGCTGGCAGCGCCATTGGCGGCACAGCGTCCGGGGTTGGTCATCCAGCTGCCGGCGGCGGCGCGCGTCACGCAGGACGGACCGCTGGTGCATGCGCGCAACGTGCTGACGGATGCGCGGATGCGCGAGTTGTTGGAGGCGGGCTTTCCCGCGCGGCTGCGGTATCGCGTGGAGCTGTGGTCCGACGAGCGCTTCACGGACGAGTTGCACCGCACCGCCGAGTGGGAGGTGCTGGTGCGCTGGCGCGGGACGGACCAGCGCTACGAGGTGAGCCAGCGCGTCGGCGAGCGCGTGCTCTCGCTAGGGACGTTCCAGCACATCGACGACGCCGAGGCGGCGGTGGAGCGTCCGTTGCGCGTCCCGCTGGCAGCGCCGGCGCGGAACCGACGGTACTACTACCAGGCCTCGCTCGAGGTGCGGACGCTGAGCGTGAGCGACCTCGACGAAGTGAATGCGTGGCTGCGCGGCGAGCTCACGCCGGCGATGCGCGGGCGGGGCAACCCGGGGACGGCGCTGACGCGCGGCGTCCGCAACCTCACGACGCGCCTGCTCGGCGGTGAGCGTCGCGAGTACAGCGCGCGGTCGAGCGTGTTCCGCCCGCCGCGCGCGGACTAGATGTCGGTTCTAAGGACGTTGTTCACGCTGCATGAGGAAGTGGAGCAGCGGCGGGACGCGGCCGAGCGACCGGTGCGGCCGTTCGACGTTGTAGCAATCTAGGAAGTCGGGCAGCGCCGCGTTGCGGTGCGCCGAGGTCCGGTATGGCTTCTTGTAGGCCCAGCGGCGGAGCGCGGTCTGGATGAAGCGCTCCGCCTTGCCGTTCGTCTGCGGGCGGTAGGGCTTGGTGCGCAGGTGCCGGATCCCGTGCGCGGCCAGCGCGGCCTGCACCGCGTGGCTCGTGTACGCCTTGGCGTTGTCGGTCATCACACCGGTGACGGCGATGCCCAGCTGCGCAAACCAGCGGCGCGCCGCCTCGAGGAAGCGGGTGCACGCCGCCGCGTCCTGTGTCGGTAGCAGCGCCGCGTACGCGAGCCGCGTCGCGTCGTCGACCGCGACGTGGAGATGGTCCTGCCCGAGCCCCCGACGGCGGCCGACCTTCGAGCGGTTGCCGTGCGCGCGATGGCCCGCCGTGACGAAGCGATCGAGGGCCTTCGTGTCGACATGCACGAGCTCGCCGGGCGTCTCGCGCTGGTAGCGCGGCCCGCCCGTCGCCCCCGGGCCCTTCAGCCGGCCCTGGCCCGCGCGCGTGAGGACCCGGCCCACGGTCGAGACCGCGAGCCCGAGCCGCTCCGCGATCTCCGGCCCGGTGAGCCGCGTCGCGCGCAGGCGGAGAATCCGCTCGATGAGCGCCGGCCGCGTGGCGGTCGGCGAGCGATGCGGGCGCGAGGAGCGGTCGGCCAGCGCCGCCCAGCCCCCGGCCGCGAAGCGGCGCAGCCACTTGTAAGCCGTGCTCGGGCTGATGTGGAGGGCCGCGGCGACGGCGCGCACCGGCTCGCCGTCGAGGACCACCCGGCGGACGAGCTCGGCTCGCCCCCAGGCGGTCAATCGCGCATTGTTGTGGATGTTCACTGAGGCCTCTGGCTGAAGGTTGGGTGGCTCGCACCTCCAGCTTCCTCAGTTATGCCTCAGTGAACAACCTCTTTAGAACCGACAACTAGAGCGCCTGCGCCTCGGGCGGCAGCGCGCCGCCGTGGCGCCGCTCCATGGCCTCGAGCTGTCGCACCACATCGCCGCCATAGAAGAGCTTGATGTAGCGCGCCTGCGTGGGCGTGAGGCGACGCACCGCCCAGGAGAGATGCACGAAGTGCGGCTCCACGGGCGGATGCGCGAGGTGCATGCCGATCTCGGTGAGGAGATGGTCGGCCTTGCGCGTGTTGCAGGGCGAGCAGGCGGTGACGACGTTGGTCCAGACGTTGAGGCCGCCGCGCGAGATCGGGATGACGTGGTCGCGCGTCAGCGATTCGCGGGGGCGCAGCTCGTAGCTCGCGCGGCCGCAGTACTGGCAGCGGTAGCCGTCGCGGGCGAAGAGGAAGGTGTTCGTGACCTGGCGGCGGAAGCGCCGCGGGACGTGGACGAACTTGCGGAGGCGGATGACCACCGGGCGCGGCACGGCCATGCGTTCGGAGCGCACCGCCTTCCCGCGGTCGGACTCGACGATCTCGGCCTTGCCATCGATGACGAGACGGAGGGCGCGCTTGAGCGGCACCATCGTCAACGGTTCGAAGGACGCGTTGAGCGCGAGACAGCCGACGGTCACATCCACCTCCTCAAGTGAGGGCTTCGAGTGCGATGACCGTCGGCGGGACGGTCAACTCCTCTTCGCCGGGGGCACCGGGGTCAGCCAGCCTCTGGTGTCGGGCTGCTGGCCGGTGGCTATCGCGAGGAACCGCTCCTGGATCGCCTTCGTCACGGGGCCTCGCTTCCCCGCGCCGATGGGACTCTTGTCGATGCTCCGGACCGGCGTGATCTCGGCCGCCGTGCCGGTGAAGAAGATCTCGTCCGCGATGAGCAGGAACTCGCGCGGCATGAGCAGTTCCTTAACCTCGTACCCCAGATCGCGGGCGATTGCCACGACTGCGTCACGCGTGATGCCGTTGAGGATGCTCGCCGAGAGCGGCGCGGTGTAGAGCACGCCGTCGCGAACGACGAACAAGTTCTCGCCGCTGCCCTCCGACACGTGGCCGTGCACGTCGAGCATGATGCCTTCGACGTAGCCATCGCCGCGCGCTTCCATCTTGGAGAGCTGCGAGTTGAGGTAGTTGCCGCCGGCCTTGGCCATCGTCGGGAACGTGCCCGGCGCGGCGCGACGCCAGCTGCTCACCGTCACGTCCACGCCTTCCTCGAGCGCGTCGTGACCGAGGTAGGCACCCCAGCGCCAGCAGATCACGAAGGTCTCGACCGGCGCATTCGTGGGCAACACGCCCATTTCCTGCCCGGCACGCACGGCGAGCGGGCGGATGTAGCAGTGGTCGAGGCCGTTGGCCGTAATGGTATCCGTGACCGCCGCGCAGAGCTCGTCGAGCGAGTACTTGAGCGGCATGCGGTAGATCTTGGCCGAGTCCTGGAAGCGCCGCATGTGCTCGCGCAGCCGGAACACCGCACCGCCGGCCGGCGTCTTGTAGGCACGGATGCCCTCGAAGATGCTCGAGCCGTAGTGCACGACGTGGCTCATGACGTGCAGCTGCGCGTCGTCCCAGGGGACGAGCTTGCCGTCACGCCAGATGAGGTCGGTGGCTCCGGAGCCGCGGGACAATGGCAGACCTAACAGGGGAGATGTGAGACGGTACGTACCGCTGGGAAGCTAATTCAACGATTGCGACTCGCGCCACCGCCGGAGGCGGCGGCTGGCGTCATCCACGCGAGTGGCATGTGCCACGTTGGACGACGCAACAAGGCCGTCCCGCTGCAGTTCGCGACCGGCGACGACCGTGCGCAGGGCCCGCGCCGGTTTGAGGTGCGCGTCGCGCAGGAGCGCCGCGTAGACGTCCTCTTCCCGCTCCACGGACACGGCAAACGCGGCGAGGTCCGCCTGTTTGCCGGGCTCGAGCGACCCGATGGCCTCGTCGAGCCCCAGCGCCTCGGCGCCGCCCAACGTCGCCAGGCGGAACGCCTTCGCCCAGGAAAGGGCGTGCTCGTCGGCCAGCACGATGCGTTGGCCCACGGCCGCAGCCCATCCCTCCTTGAGCAAGTCCATGGAAGCGTTCGAAGCAAGTGAGTCGGTGCCGAGTCCGACCTTCACACCCTGCCGTAGCATCTCGTGCACGGGGGCCAGGCCTTCCTGCAGGGTCGTGTTCGAGAACGGGCAGTGCGCGACGCCGCAGCCCGCGTTGGCGATGCGACGGATGCCGTCGTCACTGACTTGCACGGCGTGGATCAGCAGGGTGCGCGGACGCAGGAGCGCCGCACGTTCGATGACGTCGAGCGGCTCCTTGCCGCGCGGCGGCGTGGCGATGCCGCGCCGCTGGAGGAACGCGGCGAACTCGCCGTCGCCGTGCGTGACGAGCCGCGATTCGGCCTCGCTCTCGGCGATGTGCACCGCCACCGGCAGCCGCTCACGGCGCGCGAGCTCCGCAACCGCAGCGTACAGCGCATCGCTCACCGAGTACGGCGCATGCGGCGACACGCCGACCTGCACCAGCTCCGTCGCGCGCTGCCGCATCGCCGCGACCTGGTCGGCGAGCGTCGCGAGATTCTTCTCGGCGTCCTTCGGATCGGGGCCGAAGACCTCGCGATAGCAGATCCCGCGGACCCCCATCGCGCGCATCGCGTCGAAGGCCGCGGCGTTCGGCGCGGTATCGGCATAGGTCGTCACGCCGCGGCGCAGGCCCTCGGCGATCCCCTGCGATGCCGAGGCTAGGAGGTCGTCGTCATCGAGCATGGCGATGGCACGCGTCAGCGTGCGGACCCAGTCAAAGAACGACAGGCCGACGAGGCATCCGCGCAGCACCGTGAGATCGAGATGCGTGTGCGCATTGACGAGGCCCGGCGTGAGGATGGCGTCGCCGAGCTCTTCGTCGCGGCCCGCGGCAGGCGCGTGCCGACGCTCGCCAACCCACACGATGCGATCCTCCTCGGTGATGACGGTGCCGTCGGCGATCGGTGGCGATACCACCGGGACGACCCAGCGCGCGTGCCAGCGGACGCGCGCCGTCATCAGGGAAAGAGTCTCCGCGGGCACTCCTGCAGCGGCTCGGTGCCGGTGATGAAGAACTCGGTGCGGATGGTGTCGGAGATGCAGCCGAGTCCAGCGCGCAGGCCGGTGGCGGGATCGATGGGAATCGCGAGCACGCCCGGCGGCCGCGGCCAGTCGGGCGGCGCCGGCTTGCGCTCGTAGACCTCGCGCATGAAGCTGGCCCACGCGGGCGCCGCGAGTCGCCCGCCCTGCGCCTGGCCCATGATCTCCTTCGGCTGGTCGAAACCGATCCACACGCCAGCGACGAGATCGGCAGTGAAGCCGACGAACCAGACATCGGTGTAGTCGTTGGTCGTGCCCGTCTTGCCGCCGGCGGGATGCGTGAAGCCTTCGCTGCGGACGCGCGTGCCGGAACCGGCACGGATCACGTCCTTCAACATGTCGACCATCACCCACGATTCCTCGCGCGAGAGCACCTGGATGCGCTCCGGGTCGGCCTGATAGAGCCGACGGCCATCGAGCGTCTCGACGCGCAGGATCGGGTTCGGCGCGGTGCGCCAGCCGAGGTTGGCGAAGGTCGAGTACGCGGCGACCATTTCCAGCGGATACACGTCGGCCGAGCCGAGCGCGATGGACGGGTACGGCGGCACGCGCGTCGTGAGGCCGAACTGCTTGGCCATGTCGACGACGCTGCCTTCTCCGATCTCCATCGTGAGGCGGATGGCCGGCAGGTTGCGCGAGAACATGAGGGCGCGACGCAGCGTGACGCGGCCCTCGAACTTGAGGTCGTAGTTGTTCGGCGACCACACGGTACCGTCGAGCTGCGGCACTTCGATCGGTTCGTCGTCGATGAAGTACGCCGGCGTGCGGCCCGAGCGGATGGCCGTGGCGTAGACGATCGGCTTGAAGGTCGAGCCGGGCTGGCGCAGGGCCTGCGTGGCACGGTTGAACTTGGAATCGTCGAAGTCGCGGCCGCCGACGAGGGCGCGCACCGCGCCGGTGCGTGGATCGAGCGCGATGAAGCTGGCCTGGAGGTAGGGCGAGTTGTTGCCGCTGCCGGCGGCATCGCCGGCGGCGGCGCGCGCGAGGTACTCCTCGTAGGTCGTCTGCGTGTACGGGCCCCACGTGTTCGCCTCGATGGCGCGCAACTGGCGTTCAACGGCACGCTCCGCCGCGCCCTGCATGTCGAGGTCCAGCGTGGTGAGCACGCGCAGCCCGCTTTCGTAGACTTGCCGCCCGAAGCGCTGCTCGAGCTCCGTGCGCACCCATTCGACGAAGTACGGCGCGGGATCTCCCGCCCCGCGGGCCGAGCGGTTGAGGCGCAACGGGTAGGCCTTGGCGATGCTCGCGTCGGCATCCGACAGCGCGCCTTCGCGGCGCATGAGCTCGAGGATGGTGTTGCGGCGCTGGATGGCGCGGTCGGGGAAACGCCGCGGGTTGTAGCGTGAGGGCGCCTTCGGCAACGCGGCCAGCATGGCGCCTTCGGCAACCGTGATCTCGCTGACCGGCCGCCCGAAGTAGCGCTGCGACGCGGCTTCGACGCCGTAGGCGCCCGCGCCGAGGGCGATCTGGTTCAGATACAGCTCGAGGACGCGCTCCTTGGGAAAGCGCGCTTCGATGCGCCGCGCCACCTTCGCCTCGCGGAACTTGCGGACGATGTTGTTGTACGCACTCCCTGCCTTGGACCGCGACGGCAGCTGGGCCGGGAAGATGTTGCGCGCCAACTGCATCGTGATGGTCGAGAAGCCTTCCGAGAGACCGCCCGCCTTGAGGTTGGCGATCACCGCGCCGAAGACGCGGATGTAGTCCACGCCGTGGTGCTGGTAGAAGCGCTTGTCCTCCGTGATGACGAAGGCGTCGACCACGTGGCGCGGGATGTCATCGAGGGCCACGACGGACCGGCGCTCCAGGCCGATCTCACCGATGAAGCGGCCGTCGGCGGCGTAGAGGCGCGCTGGTTCGGCCGGCTTGTACTCGGCGAACTGCTCGATGCTCGGGCAGGTCTCGTCGGAGCAGAGGAAGAAGCCCCACCAGACGCCGAACACGAGGAGTCCGAAGACGCTGAGGCCGGCGCCGACGAGGGTCGCGCGGAGGAGGAACTTCTTGAGCCGGGGGTACTTGTTCAGCACTCGGGAAAGCTAGCCAAGTGACTTCCCCTCCCGCGACCCGTATTTTGCTGGGATGACGTCCCCGACCTCCCTGCACGACGAGCTGCGCTGGCGCGGCCTGCTCCATCAAGAGACCGAAGGCTGCGAGGCCCACCTCGCGAAGGGTCCGGTGACGGGCTACTGCGGCTTCGATCCCACGGCCGAGAGCCTGCACGTGGGCAACTTGGTCTCGCTGATGGGCCTGGTGCGCCTGGCGCGGGCCGGGCACAAGGCCGTGGCGCTGGTGGGTGGCGGCACGGCGATGATCGGCGACCCCTCGGGCAAGAGCGAGGAGCGCCCGATGCGGTCCACCGAGGAGATCGCCGCCAATGCGGAGCTCATCTGGCAGCAGATCCAGCGGGTGGCACAGAACGCGCTGGGCGCCGATGCCCTGCCCCGCTTTGCCGTGCGCAACAACGCCGAGTGGCTGGGCGGCATCGGGCTGATCGAGTTCCTGCGCGACACCGGCAAGCATTTCACGGTGAATTGGATGATGCAGAAGGACTCCGTGAAGACGCGCATGGAGACCGGCATCAGCTTCACCGAGTTCAGCTACATGCTGCTGCAGGCCTACGACTTCTCGCGGCTGTACGCCAAGGACGGCGTAACGCTGCAGCTCGGCGGCAGCGACCAGTGGGGCAACATCACGGCGGGCACCGAATTGGTGCGGCGCACGCAGCGCGGGGAGGCGCATGGGCTGACGTTCCCGCTGCTCACGGACGCGCAGGGGAAGAAGTTCGGGAAGACGGAAGCGGGCGCGGTGTACCTCGATGCCAAGCTCACGAGCGTCTACAAGTTCTATCAGTTCTGGATCAATGCTGAAGACGCCGATGTCGGGCGTCTGCTGCGGACGTTTACGCTGCTCGATGCGGCGGAGATCGCGTCCATCGAGGCCGCACACGCGGCGGCTCCGCATGAGCGTGGGGCGCAGAAGCGGTTGGCGCGGGAGGTCACGTCGCTGATCCACGGCGTGGCGGCTGCCGAGCTCGCCGAATCGGTCTCGAAGACGGTTTTTGACAAGAAGGCCGATGCGCATGCGCTCAGCGACGAGGTGTTCGCGATGCTGGCGGCGGAAATGCCGTCCGTGTCGGTGACGCCGACGGCGGAGGGCGTGGACATCGTCGCGGTGCTCGCCGATGCGTTCGGACTCTCGAAGACCGCCGCGCGCAAGTTGGTGCAGCAGGGCGCGGTGAGCGTCAACGGCGAGAAGCTCGGCGCCGAGGCGACGCATGTGGCCGCCGACCGCGCCGTGCGCGGGCGCTGGATGCTCGTGCGGAAGGGCGCTCGAGAGATCGGAATCGTCGACGCGAACGGCTGACGCAGAAACCGCGGTGGCCGGCGGCCGTAGAGGGCGATGTGGCTCCCCTCTCCCCGGATACTTCGATGACCGACCGCCTGCGGCTGTGGTTCACGGCGAGCGTCGCGCTGGTGACCTGTGCACTTCTCACGTGGCAGCAGCTGCACGGCGGCGTTCCAGCGCACAGCTTTCTTTCGCGCGACGACATGCCGAGCATCTCGAACTGGTGGGGCGCGCTGAGCCTTCCGCTCTTCACGTGGTTCGCCGTTGGCAACACCCAGCGGCGAGTGGCACTCGGGCGCAGCAGCAACCGGTCGGCCGTGATGGCCGCGATCGGCGCCGCCGCGTTTGGAACCGTGCTGGCGGTTTCGTACTCGCTGGGCTACTCGGAAGTGCCGCGACTACAGGTGCGCTTGCTGCCGCTCCTGGCACTCGCTCTCCCGATCTATCGCGCCGAATACCTACTCGGCTTCGTGCTCGCCCTGAGCTACACCTTCGGTGGCGTGCTGCCGATTGTGATCGGATCCATCTTCGCACTGGGCGGCAGCGTGGTGCACCTCGCTCCCCGCTGGCTCCTACGGCGCTTCCGTGTGAAACACTAAGCCCTGCTCTCCCGCCTTGTCCGTCGCCCAGCGCAGCCGCCACTCGTCGCGGAACACGAGCACGAAGTTCTCCTTCGAATCGCGCAGCAGCGTGAGATCCTGCGCCTCACCCAGCCGGCGGATTGCGGCCTCGGGCCCCGTGACCCACCGCGGGAAGCGATACGGCATCATCTCTAGCGTGCAGGGCGCGCCGTACTCGTTCTCGAGGCGGTGCACCATGACGTCGAACTGCAGCATGCCCACCGCGCCGACGATCGGCACGGGCCCCATCATCGACTCGGCGAAGAAGGCCTGCGCCGCGCCTTCGTCGGAGAGCTCGCGCAGGCCCTTGTCGAGCGCCTTCCGGCGCAGCGGATCCTTGGAGAGGATGCGCGCGAAGTGCTGCGGCGCGAAGCGCGGGATGCCGACGTACTCCAGCAGCTTGCCGCCCTCGGCCCTGGGGGCGCCTGCGGCGGCGAGCGTGTCGCCGATGCGCAGTGACCCGCGGTCGTGCACGCCGACGACGTCGCCAGGCAGCGCCTGCTCGGCGAAGGCCCGCTCGCGGCCGAGGAACTGCTGCGGCGGCGCGAGCTTGAAGGTCTTGCCCGTACGCACATGCGTAACTTCGAGGCCGGCCGCGTAGCGTCCGCTGCAGACGCGCAGGAAGGCGACGCGGTCGCGGTGCCGCGGGTCCATGTTCGCCTGCACCTTGAACACGAAGCCCGTGAAGGCCTCGCCGCTGGGTTCGATGCGACCGGCGTTGCTGTCGCGGCCGACCGGCGCAGGCGCGAGCGGCAGGAAGTCCTCGAGGAAGGGCTCGACGCCGAAGTTGGTGAGCGCCGAGGCGAAGTACACGGGCGTCATCTCGCCGCTGGCGATGGCGGCGGGATCGAATTCATGGCCGGCCATGTCGAGCAGCTCGATGTCGTGCGCGAGCTTCTCCACCGCCTGCAGCGCCTCGTCGGTGTTGCCGAGCGCCTCGAGCAGCTTGGGGTCGTTGGGCCCGTCGAGGGCGATGGACGTCGTGGCGACCTTGTCGGCCCCGTGCTTCTCGTCGCGCTCGAAGAGGAAGGCGCGCTTGTTGCGGCGGTCGTAGACCCCGCGGAACATCGTGCCGTGCACCGCGTCGCTCATATGGATCGGCCAGTGCGCGGCGACGGCGATGATGCCGAGCTCGGCTTCGACGTCCGAGACCAGCTTGAGCGGATCCTCACCGACGCGGTCGCACTTGTTGACGACCGTGAAGATGGGCATGCGGCGGCGACGGCACACGTCGAAGAGCTGGCGCGTGCGCTCCTCGACGCCCTTGCGGTTGTCGAGCAGCATGACGACCGAGTCCGCGGCGACGAGCGTACGGAAGGTGTCTTCGCCGAAGTCGGCGTGGCCGGGCGTGTCGAGGAGATTGACCTGGAAGCCGTGGTACTCGAACTGCAGCACGGAGCTCGTGACCGAGATGCCGCGCTCCTGCTCGAGGGCCATCCAGTCGGAGGTGGCGTGCTTCTGCGCCTTGCGCGCCTTCACGGAGCCGGCTTGGTGGATGGCGCCGCCGTAGAGCAGCAGCTTCTCCGTCAGCGTGGTCTTGCCCGCGTCGGGGTGCGAGATGATGGCGAAGGTGCGGCGTCGCGCGATCTGGTCGGCGAGGGCGGCACCCGAGAGAGCGGGGGCGGTCACGTGGGAAATCTAATCCGGTCCCGCCCCCGCCCCGTTGCGGAGTCCGGTACCACCTCACAGGTTCTGGCGTCCGCACCGAACCTGCCAGCACAGGAGTCTAGATGCCTGCACGCAACCGTCCGTTCCTCGCCGCCGCCGTCGCGCTCGTCGGCATTGCCGTCGCCTGCGGGGAGCCCGCCATCACGATCAGCGCGTCCGTCACGCGCAGCGACTCGGCAGGCGTCACTATCGTCACGCTTGGGGACTCGCTGACAGCGTACACCGCGATCACCGCGAGTGACTCGGTGACGCTGCGGGGTGCCCCGGAGGATCTGTTCGCCAACAATCCGCAGATCGTAATTCCGCTGCGCGATGGTCGCACCCTGCTCGGCGACGGGCAGGTCGTGGCGTCCTTCGACTCGTCTGGCGCGTATAGCCGCATCGCGATGCCGAAGGGACGTGGTCCGGGCGAGATCACCACGCTCTCGGGCCTCTGGCAGACCGCCGACGATTCGCTCTGGGCAGTGGATCCGTCGACGCGGCGCATCTCGCGCTTCGGTCCTGACCTCACGTTCGCGCGTAGCATCGAGTATCCCCGTTTCGGCGACTCGAGCGCGCTCTCGCTGTACGGCGTGCTCAACCGCGACACGACGGCTGTCGTCGAGTTCAACTTCTCCGATCCGCCGGGCGGCGTGGGCGTGATTCCGATTGAGTACCGCATCGGCATCTGGGTAATGGGCGGTGCCGCGGCCATCGGCGACACGCGCCAATTCGGCGTCAGCCAGCGCTTCGCGCCGGGGATCGTGCCACCGGGATTCGGAATGATCCCACCATACTCGCCGAGTGCCCAGTGGCGCAGCTACGGCCGCTGCATGATCTACGGGTATCCCGAGCGCTGGGAGCTGCGCATCGAGTCTCCCGACGGGACCGGACGCTTCTCGACCGTCGCGTCACTCTGGGCGCCCCGCATGCTCGGCGAGATCGTCACTCCGGAACGCAAGGCGCGGCACATCGAGGAGCAGATCGCGCGCTATCCGGCCCGCAACAGTGAGTTTCCGAAAGAGCAGTTCGAACGCGCCATGCGCGAACACGTCACATTCGCGGAGCGCGTCCCGGCTTTTGGCCGCATCCTCGTCAGCGACGACGGCGCCATCTGGGTGCAACGGTATCGCGAATCCGCCGAGATGGAGCGGGACCATTGGATGATCGTCGACCCGCACGGTGTGCGCGCGTGGCGCTTCGAGCTGCCGACCGGCTCCCGGTTGCTGGCCGTGCGCCCGCAAGGGGCTTTCGTCGCGACCCGCGACGCTGACGACGTGGAAACGCAGCGCTGGTTGCGTCTGCCGCAGCTGAACGACGTGAGGCCGATTCCCGCCTGCCGGCAGACGCCCTGACGCGGCTCGCCAATCTAGGTGGCTATGACCGGAGCGTGCGCACTACGCGCGCCACGTCGCTGGGCAGCGTGTGGAAGTGCGGCGCAAGCCTGATGGCTCCCTCGCGCACGCTGTGTACGATGCCTGAGCCGCGCAGCCGCGCGGAGTCACCCGCGACGTCCGGCGTGCGCAGGGCGACGATGCCCGCTCGCGTGGCACTGCGCTCAGGCGTGAGCACCACGGCACCCGGCAGGCCGAGCAACGCACGCCGGAGCTCGCCGGTGATGCCGAGCACATGCTGCTCGATGCGGTCCGGCCCGAGCTCCAGGAACAGCTCCAGCGTCGCATTCATCCCGACGAAGTCCTGGATCGGCAGCGAGCCCACCTCGAAGCGCTGCGCGTCGTCGCGCCAGGCGGGATCGTAGTCGAGGAACCGCGCGAAGTCGCCGGCGCTGGCCTGCGACAGCCAGCCCGCGGCGGGCGGCTCGAGCCGCGCGATCAACTCCTTGCGCACGTAGGCGAACGCGGCGCCCCAGGGCGAGCAGAGCCACTTCTGCGCGCCGTTCGATACGATGTCCACCGGTACCTCGCGCACGTCGAGTGCACAGGCGCCGAGTCCTTGAATCGTATCCATCGCGAAGCAGACGCCGCGCATCCGGCAGGCGGTACCGATGCGCTTGGCATCGATGCGATACCCGGTCCAGAACGACACCCAACTCAGCGCGACGCCCTTCACGCGCGGGTCGGTCTCAATGCGCCGCAGGATCTCGTCCTCATCCACGGCGAAGCCCCGCATCGGCACGAGCTCAAACGTGAAGCCGCGCTGCTTGGCCGCCGCCATCCACGGATACACGTTCGCGGGAAACTCGCCTTCGCTGCCGAGCACGATGTCGCCGGGCCCGAGCGGCAGGGCGTAGGCGGCGAGGTTCACGCCCCAGCTGGTGTTGGTCGTGAGCGCAATCTCCTCCGCGCTGGCGCCGATGAACTGCGCGATGAGCGCGCGCGAGCGGTCCAGCTGCGGGAAAAAATCCTCGGCGCGCATCGCATGCATCTCGGCGCGCTTGTCGTTGTAGGCGGCCACGGCATCGCGGGCCCGCTGCGGGATGACGCCGATGCTGGCGTGGTCGAAGTGCACGGCGTCGCCGCGCGCCTCCCAGGGGTACTCGCGGCGGCGGACCGCCGCGACGTCGTATGGGGCGCTCATGGCTCCCTCAGGTGCGGCGGCGTATCGGGCGGCTGGCGCTTCCAGCGGCGATGCTGCCAGAAATACTGCTCGGGATGCTCGCGCACGCAGTCCTCGATGGCCTTCGTGTAGTTGCGCACGGTGTTGTCCACGGCTGTCTCGCGGTCGGCGTCCTCGGCCAGCGCGACGTCGCGCACGATGAAGCGGTACGACTGGTCGGGCTGGCGGATGGCGGCGACGAAGAGCATCGGCAGCTTGCTGCGCAGCGCGAACACCGCGGCACCGCGCGGCGTCTTGGCCGGACGCCCGAAGAAGTCCACGAACGTGCTCGCGAGCCCGAGTGCGCCTTGGTCGGAGAGGAAGCCGACCGCGCGGCCATCGCGGAAGGCACGCGGAATGGCACGCACGGCTTCGTCGTCGAAGATGACCTTGATGCCGAGGCGCTCGCGCGTGCGGCGCACGAAGGAATCGCTCAACGGATTCGCCATGTGCATGGCGATGGCGTCGATGGGAATGCCGCGCGCCGCCATGTAGGCCGCCGCGAGTTCCCAGCTGCCGATGTGCCCGCTGACGAGCACGACGCCGCGGCCTTCGGCGACCGCCGCCTCGAGCTTTTCCCAGCCCTCGGTGCCGCTGAAGGCGGCGAGGATGCTCTCGCGCGGTTCCTTGCTGAGGATGATGCCTTCGATCGTCACGCGGCCGAGGCCGCGATAGCTCTCGCGCGCGACGTCGCGCACGCGCTGCTCGCTGAACTCCGGGAAGGCGGCGCGGATATAGCGCTCGACGCGGTCGGCGCGCACGCGGAACGGCCAGTAGCCCCAGCCGCCGACCACCGCGCCGACTCCCGACGCGGTGCGCAGGGAGAAGGGCCGGAGCAGCGTCGCGACGAGCCGCAGCAGCGCGTACTCCACCCGATGCATCAGCGTGGGAGGCTTGACCTCCCGCTCAGCCATCGCCGTTGCGCTCCCCGCGCTGCTGCAACGCGTGCAGGCGGGCATACGCGCCGCCGCGCGCCAGCAGCTCGTCATGCGTGCCGCGCTCCACCACCTGCCCGGCGTCCATCACGAGGATCTGCGTCGCGTGCACGATGGTGCTCAGGCGATGCGCGATCACAAAGGTCGTGCGCCCGGCGAGCAGGCGGTCCAGCGCCTCCTGCACGAGTCGCTCGCTCTCGGTATCGAGCGCGCTCGTAGCTTCGTCGAGGATCAAGATCGGCGGGTCGGTGAGCAGCGCGCGGGCGATCGCCAGGCGCTGGCGCTGGCCGCCGGAGAGCCGCGTGCCGCGCTCGCCGAGCACGGTGTCGTAGCCTTCCGGCAGCGCGGCGATGAATTCGTGCGCGTTGGCCGCGCGCGCCGCCGCCTCGACCTGCGCCTGCGTGTACTTCTCACCCGCACCGTAGGCGATGTTGGCGCGCACGGTGTCGTTGAAGAGCACGGTGTCCTGCGAGACGATCCCCGTCAGGGAGCGCAGCGCGGGCAGCTTGATCTCGCGCGTGTCCACGCCGTCGAGCAGGATGCGACCGCTCGTCGGCTCGATGAAGCGCGGAATGAGATCCACGAGCGTGCTCTTGCCCGCGCCACTGGCACCGACGAGCGCGATGACCTCGCCCTTCCTGGCGGTGAACGAGACGTCCCGCAGCACGGGCTCGTCGCCGTAGGCGAAGCCGACCGCGTCGAACACGAGCTCGCGCTCCAATCCGCGCACGTCGCGCGTGCCGCGGTCGGCCTGCAGCTCCGTGGGCTGGTCGAGCACGTCGAACAGCCGCTCGGCCGCGGCCAGCGACTGCTGCGCGATGGTCGGCGCCTGCGAGAGCTGCTTGAGCGGCTGCAGCAGGCGCATCACGAGCACCATGAAGGTGATCAGCGTGCCGCCATCCATGCCGCGGCCGCCGAGCACCTCCTGCGCGCCGAGCCAGAGAATCGCCACCGCGACCACGGTCCCGAGCACTTCCGTGAGCGGCCCGCTGAGCAGTGCGATGCGCTGGATGCGCGTCATCCCCTTCGAGTAGCGGCCCGAGGCCCCGATGAAGCGACCGTCTTCGTACGCTTCTCCGCGGAACGACTTCACGAGGCGGATTCCGCTCACCACCTCCTGCAGCACGCTGGTGATCTCGCCGTACTCGGCGCGCAGGCGGCGGTGCCCCTTGCGCAGCTTGCGCAGGATGGGCTGCAACAGCCCGATGATGAGCGGCGCGACGACGAGCGCGTACAGCGTGAGCCGCGGCGACATTGTGTAGAGGATCCAGATCGTCACGAGGAGCTGCGCGGCGTTCTGGATCGTGCGCGTGGCGACCTCGGCGAGGATCGCCTTCGTCTGCTCCGTATCGGTGAGGATGCGGGCGATGATCTGGCCCGTCTTGGTGCGCGAGAACCAGCCCAGCGGCAGGCGCTGCATGTGGGCGAAGACCGCGGCGCGCAGGTCGCGCGTGAGGTATTCCTGCAGCGAGGCGCCGAGTTGGCCGCCGGCCCAGAGGAAGACGTTCTTGAGCGCGACCATCGCGATGATCACCAGGATCACGCCGCGCAGCGACGCGAGGGGCTGGTCGGGCACCAGGAACGCGCCGATGAGGCGGTCCTGCGCCACCGTGAGCCAGCCCATGTCCTGCGCAATCGCGTTCGGCATGCCGAACAGCGTGTTCAGGAACGGAATGAGCAGCGTGAACGCGATGCCGTCGAGCGCGGCGGCGGTCACGTTGAACAGGATGTTCCCGACCAGCCGCCACGTATGCGGGCGGAGGAAGACCAGGAGCCGGCGGTAGAGGCGCATCAGGCCTGGGCCGGCGTCGGGAATCGCAACCGTGACATTGCCCGAAAGCTAGCCCCTTCCGAGGGCAGGGCGAGAGCGGCAAGTTGGGCATATGGTCGAACCGTCCACTCCATTCGCCCCCCCGCGTGCGCTGTTCCCGTTCCCCGGGCTCGCCGCAGCGGCGGCGCGAGCGCCGTTGGGCGGCCCCCGGGAGTCGTTGCTGGCGGCGCTCATGGTGGTGCGATTGGCCCAGGGCATGCGGCTGCCGCACCCGCTGACGGTGGACGCGCGCCGTGCACGTGCCGAGCAGGCGAAGGCCTGGTTGACCGCGATCACGCTGCCTCCCAAGACGCGCACCTCGATCCAGCGCGGCCTGCAGGCGAGTGCGCAGGGCGACCGTACGGTGATGGCCGAGGCGCTGCATGCGGTGACGGACGTCACGGCGGCGCACTTGGACCGGGTGGCACGTTCGGAGATGCAGCTTTTGGCCGACGCGCTCCGACGGGACGCCGTCGCGCTTGCCGCACCGGGTGACTGAGCCGTAAGATTGGTGGCCCGAGCCTATCCTTTTTTATAGAGACTCACCTGCGGCCGACCGACATCTCCCCGATCTCGCGTGTGATGAAGCGCGTGGACCTCGCCTCCGACGGCCAACCGTCCGGAGACACGGTCGCGACGGGCTTCGCGAGTCTCGATCGTTGGCTGGGCGGCGGCGTGCGCCGCGGCGACCTGGTCGTGCTCGGTGGCGATGTCGGCAGCGGCAAGTCGGCGCTGGCGTTGGCGATGGCGTTGCGCATGGCGCAGGCGGGCACGAGCGTGGCGTTCCTGACGGGCGAGATGACGGCCGAGCGCGTGATGGAACGCGCGCTGGCGGTCGAGGGACGGGTGCGCGTCGACGAGCTACGCACGGGGAAGCTCGACGACATGGCGCGGGCCGGCGTGGGTGCGGCGGCGGTGCGACTGCGCGATCGTCCGCCGCGTGTCGAACCGTTGCCGACGGCCTCGCTCGAGGCAATGCGCGCACGCGTGCGCGAACTGGACTGCCAGGTGGTGGTCGTCGACTCGCTGCAGTCGCTGGCGCTCGGCCAGGGACCGCAGGACGAGTTGCTGGCGAGTGCGGTACGGGCGTTGAAGGCGGCCGCGCTGGACATGGACGTCACGGTGCTGGTGACCGCGCAGCTCACGCGTTGGGAGCGTGGCCGGCCCGATCCGCGTCCGGCCCTGGACGACTTCGGGGCGCTGGGCGCGGTGAAGCAGCATGCCGACGTCGTGCTGGCGATCTACCGTGAGGAGATGTACGCGCCAGGCTTCGGCGTGGAGGGCGCGACTGAGCTGCTCGTGCGCAAGAACCGGAACGGGACGACGGGCTACGTGGACCTGTATTTCTACAAGCAGTGGTTGCGTTTCGAAGACATGCTGGACCCTGACCGCTAGGAGTTGGCGATGCGTGGAATCCGTGGGATGTTCCTTCTTGCGCTGCTCGTCGGCGTGACGACGCCGGCAGCGGCGCAGCGTGATGCGATCGCCCGACTCGAGGCGACGCGGACGGCGAATCCGCGCAGCGTCGCGGCGCTGCGGGCGCTGGGTGTGGCCTACTACAAGGCCGACCGCTTCCGCGACGCCCGCGCGGTGCTCGAACAGGCGCGCACCTTGGACCCGCGCGACGGCGTGAGCGCCCTCTACGCGGGTCTCTCGGCGGAGAAGCTCGAGGACTTCACGGCGGCCAAGGCCGCGTACAGCGAATACCTGCGTGTCGGCCGCTCGCGGCGGACACGCACGCAGATCCAACAGCGCTTGGTGGCGCTGGCGCGCGTGGAGGTGGTGGCGGCGGCCAAGCAGGCGGTCGCGAACGAGGCCACCCTCTCGCAGACGCCTGGTGACCGCCGCACGATCGCGGTGCCGCCGTTCAAGTTCAACGGGCCGGAAGCCGAGACCTACGCGCCGCTGGAGCGCGGCTTCGCCGAACTGATGATCACCGACCTCAGCCGCTCGTCGCAGCTGACGGTCGTCGAGCGTGACCGCATGCAGGCGATCGCCGATGAGATCCGGCTGGGCGCCACCGACCGCGTGGACGCGGCGACGGCCGTGCGCGCCGGCAAGCTGATCCGCGCGGGGCGCCTCGTGAACGGCTCGATGGTGCAGGCGGGCGCGCAGCTGACGGTGGAGTCGAACGTCATCGACGTGAACACGGGGGAGCTTGCGGCCCCGGTGTCAGTCACGAACGAGCTCGACAACCTGTTCGCGATGCAGAAACAGCTGGTGTTCCAGGTGTTCACGCAGCTCGGCGTGACGCTGACGCCGGCCGAGCGGCAGCTGGTGGACCGGCAGGCGACGACGAACCTGAATGCGTTTCTCGCGTACAGCCGCGGCCTGTTGGCGGCGGATGACGGGCGCTTCGAGGATGCGGCGCGCTACTTCCAGGAAGCGCGGTCGCTGGATCCGGGCTTCGGTGCGGCGTCGACGCGCTTCAATGCGGCGCAGGCCGCCGCAGCGGGCGCAGAGGTCAGCGCGGCGTCGATCGAGTCGGGGCTCACGGGCGCCGAGAGCCAGGCGGTGACCAGTGCCGAGCAGGGCGCGCTGCCGCAGACGGCGCCGTCGAACACGCTGAATGCAGTGACGCAGAACGTGAACCCGCCGTCGGTGACGCCGATTGCGAACACGGGGCCAGCCACGAATCCGGCGCCGCCGGCGCGCGATCCCTCGAGCAGCGGCACCGGGACTGACCAGCCGGCCCCCATCACCGGCACGGTGACCATCATCATCCGGCGGCCCTAACCGATGCCATACTCCACCCGGCAGCTCGTGACCCTGCTCGCGGCGACGGCGCTCGCCGCGTCGCCGCTGGCCGCCCAGCTCAGCAACGCCTCCGTGCTTGGCGCGCCGACCTACACGTCGCTGACCTTCGGGTCGGGCGCGGCGTCCCGGTCCGTCAGCCAGCTCGCGATGCCACTGGTCGTCATCCTCCCGTTCGGCGAGAAGTTCTCGGTGGACGTGTCGACGGCGTTCGCCTCGTCAGCGGTGAAGGCCGACGACTCGACCTCCAGTGAGATCAGCGGCCTGACCGACACGCAGATCCGCGCGAACCTGCGCATCGGCGCGGAGAACCTGCTGTTCACCTTCGGCGTGAACCTGCCCACCGGCCAGTACTCGGTCCCGACGGAACAGCAGGAGGCCGCGGGTCAGATCGGCAATGACTTCCTGTTCTATCCGATCTCGTCGATGGGCAACGGCCTCGCCATGACGGGCGGCGTGGCCTACGCCTTCCCCGCCGGCAACTGGAACTTCGGCGCGGGCGCGAGCGCGCGAAAGTCGACCGAGTTCGCGGCCTTCGAGGTCGCGTCCTCCGACTTCCGGTTCACGCCGGCCGACGAGTACCGCGTGTCGTTGAACGCCGACCGTCCGGTGGGCGATGGCGCGCTTTCACTGGGCCTCACGTACTCGGCGTTTGGCGAGGACATCGCCGACACGACGACGTACAGCACCGGTGACCGCATCATCGCGACGGCGGGCTGGACCTTCCCGGTGCGCGGCAGCGACCTCTTCCTGAGCGCCTGGAACCTGTATCGCCTCGACGGCGAGGTGCTCGGCGACGAGGCACCGGGCGAGAACGTGTTCAATCTCGCCGCGGCGTTGAGCATCCCCGTGCGCGACCTGCTCGTGCAGCCGAACGTCGAAGCCCGCCTCTGGCAGGTCGGCGGCGTGAAGGCCGGCAATCTCGCGACGGTGGGACTGCGCCTGCGCGTCCCGGTGGGGCCGCTGGGGCTGTTCCCGTCGGCGGGCTACAGCGTCGGCACGCTCTACAGCACCGTGGATGGCACGGGCACGTCGGTGAGCGGGATCCGGGCGAGCATCACGCTGCGCTACAACTAGGGCAGCGCGGGGCGCAGGACCGGCGGCCGCGGGGGACAAGTCCCCCCGCGGCCGTTAGATTTCCCAGCGTCGCGGCAGGCGCGGCTCGCGCCTGACCCCTGCACCGTTCCCCGCATTCCGCAAGACAATGGCCGGCCACAGTAAGTGGAAGCAAATCAAGCACTACAAGGCCGCCGCTGACGCCAAGCGCGGCGCCATGTTCACCAAGCTCCTGCGCGAGATCACCGTCGCGGCCAAGGCCGGCGGCGGCGACCCGTCGGGCAATCCGCGACTGCGCACCGCCATCGAGAACGCCAAGGCGCAGTCCTGCCCCAAAGAGAACATCGAGCGCGCCATCAAGAAGGGCACCGGCGAGCTCGAGGGCGTGGAGTACCAGGAAGTGCTGTACGAGGCCTACGGGCCGGGCGGCGTGGCCCTGATGATCCAGGCGCTCACCGACAACCCCACGCGCACGGTGGCTGAAGTCCGCGCCAAGCTCTCGCGCGGCGGCGGCAATCTCGGCGCGGTGAACTCCGTCGCGTTCATGTTCGACCGCAAGGGGCAGATCTACATCCCCGTCGAGAACCGCGACGAAGACAGCGTGATGGAACAGGCGCTGGAAGCCGGCGCCGAGGACTTCGTGCGCGAGGACGAGCAGTTCGTCGTGTCTACCGCGCCGGCGGACCTGCACGCGGTAAAGCAGGCGCTGGAGTCGGCCGGGCTCATGGCCTCGGAGGCGGCGCTGACCTGGGTACCCAAGAGCAGCGTGCGCGTGGAGGGCGACAACGCCGCGCAGCTGATCAAGCTGCTGGAGCAGCTGGAAGACCTCGACGACGTGCAGAAGGTCGACGCGAACTTCGACATGGACATGTCGGAGCTGTCCGCGTGACGCATGCGGCCGGCGCGTCGTGCTGATCCTTGGCATTGACCCCGGCACGGCAGTGACCGGCTACGGCGTCGTGCGCGCAGGGCCGACGCCGTCGCTGGTGGAGTGTGGCGTGATCCGCACGAAAGCCGAGTGGCCATTGCCGCGGCGCCTGAAGGACATCGCCGAGGGCGTGCGGGAGCTGCTCGCGCGTCACCGCCCGCAGGCGATGGCGGTGGAATCGGCGTTCTACGCGAAGAACGTGCGCACCACGCTTGTGCTGGGTCACGCGCGCGGCGTGATCCTGCTGGCCGGCGAGGAAGCCGGCGTCGAGATCCACGAATACCCGCCGGCGGAGATCAAGAAGGCCGTCGTCGGCACCGGTGCCGCCACCAAGGTCCAAGTCCAGCTGATGATCGCCCAGCATTTGCGTTTGAAGAGTCCGCCGCAGCCGAACGACGCCGCCGACGGCGTGGCCGCGGCGTTGACCTGTGCGATGCGGTTGGGGATGCAGCGGGCCCTCGCGCGCGCGCGGATGGTGACCCGATGATCGCGCGCCTCGACGGCACGCTGGCCGCCCACGGCCTGGACCGCATCGAACTGCGCACGTCGGGCGGCGTCACCTACGAGGTGATGGTGCCATTGAGCGTGTTGGAAGCGCTGCCTAAGCTCGGCGGCGAGCTCGCGCTGCACACGGCGATGGTCGTGCGGGAGGATGCGACGACGCTCTACGGCTTCGCGACGTCCGACGAGCGCAAGCTGTTCCAGCGCCTCATGAGCACGACGGGCGTCGGGCCGTCGCTGGCGATGAACCTGCTGAGCACGCTCACCGGCGAGCGCCTCGTGCGTGCCATCCGCGAGGGTGACCTCACGGCGCTGACGCGCGTGCCGCGCGTGGGCAAGAAGCTCGCGGAACGGCTCGTGCTCGAGTTGCGCGACAAGCTCGAGGGCGCCGAGGTCTCCGTGAGCGGCGCCAAGCCGGTTGGCAGCGGCGGCCCGAGCGCGGACGCGGCGCGCGCGCTCGTCGCGCTCGGCTACCAGCCGGCGGACGCTGAGCGTGCGGTGCGCGCTGCGCTGGATGGCGCGCCGAAGGGCGAGACGACGGCCGATCTCATCCGCCGCGCCCTCGCTGGCCTCGCGAAGTAACTTTCGGCGATGTCGCGCCCTGAAATCACCACGCCGGAAGCCCTCACCGACGAGTCGGTGGTGGAGCTGTCGCTGCGCCCGCAGCGGCTGGCGGAGTTCATCGGCCAAGGCAAGGTGAAGGACGCGCTGCGCATCTACGTGGATGCCGCGACCGGGCGCAGTGAGCCGCTGGACCACACGCTGCTCTTCGGCCCGCCGGGCTTGGGCAAGACGACGTTGGCGGAGCTGATCGCGCGGGAGATGGGCGTGAACATCCACACGACCAGCGGGCCGGCGCTGGAGAAGCCGGGCGACCTCGTGGGTACGCTCACCAACCTGCGCGCCGGCGACATCCTGTTCATCGACGAGATCCATCGCCTGAAGCCGGTAATCGACGAGTTCCTGTATCCGGCGATGGAAGACTCGAAAATCGACATCCGGCTGAGCGAAGGCCCGAAGGCGCAGACGATCACGATGCCGATCGAGCGCTTCACGCTGATCGGCGCGACGACCCGGCTCGGCATGCTGACGGCGCCGCTGCGCGCGCGCTTCGGCATCGAGCTGCGGCTCAACTACTACCCGGCCGCGGAGATCGAGGAGATCGTGCATCGCACGGCCGTGGTGCTGGGCTGCAGCGTGGACGCCGAGGGTGCGGCGGAGCTGGCGCGGCGCGCGCGCGGCACGCCGCGCGTGGCCAACCGGCTGTTGCGCCGCGTGCGGGACTTCGCGCAGGTGAAGGCCAGCGGCCACATCTCGCGCGACGTGGCGCGCGAGGCGCTGGCGATGCTCGACGTGGACGAGTTCGGCCTCGACGAGATGGACACGCGGCTGCTGCGCGCGATCATCGAGAAGTTCGACGGCGGGCCGGTGGGCGTGGGCACGATCGCCGCGGCGGTCGGCGAGGACGCCGACACCATCGAGGAAGTGTACGAGCCGTTCCTCGTGCAGAACGGCTTCCTGCAGCGCACGCCGCGCGGGCGCGTGGCCTCGGCGCAGGCCTATCGGCATTTGGGGTATCCGCCGCCCTCTCGCCCCGCCGACGCGCAGCCTGAACTGTTCTGACCGTGCGCGGTCTCAAGACTTCCGACTACGACTTCGCGCTCCCGCTGGACCGCATCGCGCAGACGCCGATGCCGCGACGCGACGAGAGCCGCCTGATGGTGGTGAATCGCCGCGCGGGCACGATTGCGCACCACGTGTTCAGAGACCTGCCGACGTTCCTCTCGAGCGGCGATGCCATCGTCGTGAACACGACGCGTGTGTTCAAGGCGCGCCTCTTGGGCACGCGCGATTCCGGCGCGCCGGCCGAGGTGCTGCTGCTCAAGGAAGAGAAGCGCGGCATGTGGGAGGCGATGGTGCAGCCGGGCAACAAGCTGAAGCCGGGTCGCATCGTGACCTTCGCGCCAGGCTTCCGCGCCGAGATGGGCGAGCCCACGGACCGCGGCACGCGTCTCGTGAAGCTGCTCGTGGAGGGCGCGAAGCCCGGTGACCGCGACGCCGAGCGCGCGGCGATCGCGGCGACCGGGCACGTGCCGCTGCCGCCGTACATCGAGCGGGCCGACGCCGCCGCGGACGTGGAGCGGTACCAGACGGTGTATGCGAAGCAGGAGGGCAGCGTCGCCGCACCGACGGCGGGCCTGCACTTCACCTCGGAAGTGCTCGCGGCCCTCGCCGCGCGGAGCGTGCAGCGTGAAGAAGTGCTGCTGCACGTCGGGGCCGGGACGTTCAAGCCGGTCGAGGTGGACGACCCCGCGCAGCACCAGATGCACGAGGAGTGGTACGACGTCGCGGAGGAGACTGCCGCGCGGCTCACGGCACTGCGCCGTGCGGGCGGCCGCGTGTGCGCGGTGGGCACGACGGCGCTGCGCACGCTCGAGACGCTGTGGACGGACGACGCCGGCTATCGCGCCGGCAGCGGCGAGACGCGCATCTTCATCCGGCCCCCCGAGCCCGTGCGCTCCGCCGACGCGCTGGTGACCAACTTCCACCTGCCCCGCTCCACGCTGATGATGCTCGTGGCGGCCTTCGCGGGCTACGAGCTCACCATGGACGCCTACGCCACCGCCGTGCGGGAGAAGTACCGGTTCTACTCCTACGGCGATGCCATGCTCCTGCTCTGATTAGATTTCGGGGTCGTCGCCGGTCCCCTCGTCTTCAGTCATCTCCCCCATGCCGTTCACGCTCTTCCTCCAAGCCACGCCTGCCGCTCCGGCGGGTCCGGGCATCGCGCCGTTCCTGTTCCAGATCGGCGCCATCTTCGCGATCTTCTACTTCCTCATGATCCGCCCGCAGCAGAAGCAGCGGAAGGCGCATGAAGCCGCGATCCTCGCGATGAAGAAGGGCGACCAGGTCGTCACGGCCGGCGGGCTCGTCGGCGAGGTCGTGCACATCGCCGCGCCGGGCGAGAAGGGACCGTCGCTGACGGACCACATCACGATCAAGTGCGGCGAGTCGCGCCTCGTGGTCGTGCGCAGCCGCATCGCCTCGGTGGGCGGCAGCGAAGCGGTGGCCTAAGCACGATGGCCGTCCTCCCGATCACCGTCCTCGGCAGCCCCGTCCTGCGCCAAGTCACCACACCGGTGGCCGAGGTGACGGACGAGCTGCGGCAGTTGGCGGCCGACATGTTCGACACGATGCGCGCGGCCGAAGGCGTGGGCCTCGCCGCGCCTCAGGTCGGGCGCACGGAACGCATGTGCGTGGTCGAGGTCGGTGACGTGGCGGCGGTGCTGATCAACCCCGAGATCATCGCCCGCGAAGGCAAGATCAAGTGGGAAGAAGGTTGCCTCTCCATTCCCGAGGTCTTCGGCTGGGTGGAGCGCAGCGCGGTCGTGAAGGTCCGTGCCATCGGGCTCGACGGGCAGCCGTTCGAACTCGAGGGCCGTGAACTGCTCGCGGTGTGCATCCAGCATGAGTTGGACCACCTCGACGGGAAGCTGTTCATCGACCACCTGAGCTTCCTGAACCGCCGCAAGGCGATGAACGCCTGGGACGACGAGAAGGACAAGTACCCCGGGCTGCTGCGCATCCTGAAGCCGGGTGACACCGACGAACCCAAGGGCCGCGCAGCGGCAAGCGACGCACCTGCGGCGCATCACGACGCGCTCTAGGCGCGCGAGCATAGATTGAAGGCGATGCGTCTCGCCTTCTTCGGCACCCCAGACTTCGCCGTTCCCACGCTTCGCGCCTTGATCGGCGAGGGGCACGACGTCGTGTGCGTGGTAACTCAGCCGGACCGCCCGCAGGGCCGGTCGCGTTCGACGCTGGTGCCGCCGCCCGTGAAGGCCGTCGCGCTTGAGGAGAGCATTCCGGTCCTGCAGCCCGACCGCCCGCGCGGCGAGGAGTTCCTTGCCCAACTGCGCGCGTTCGAGCCGGACCTGAGTGTCGTCGTCGCCTACGGCCACATCCTGCGGCAGGACGTGATCGATCTTCCGACGCGCGGCACGGTGAACATCCACGCCTCGTTGCTGCCGCGCTGGCGCGGGGCTGCGCCCATCCAAGCGGCGATTCTCGCCGGCGACGCCGAGACCGGCGTAAGCATCCAGCGCATGGTGCTGCAGCTCGACGCCGGCCCGGTGCTGCACGAAGTGCGCGTGCCGTTGCCTGACACGATCACTGGCGGCGAACTCACGGAAGCGCTCTCGGAGCTCGGCGCCGAGGCGATCGTCGAGTTCCTCACCATGTTCGAGGTGGATGGCATCACCGAGCGGCCGCAGGACGAGTCGTTGGTGACCTACGCGCCGAAGATCGATCGCGCGATGGCGCGGCTCGATTTCCGGCAGGAGGCTGCTCAGATCGCACGCGCGATCCGCGCCTTCGATCCGCGCCCGGGGGCTTGGGGCGTCGTGCGCGACACCGAGACGCGGCTCTTCGGCGCGCGCGTGCTCGTGGACCGCCGCGGCGAGCCCGGCGAAGTGCTCGAGGTCGGCGAGATGGGCATGGTTGTGGCCTGCGGCGTGGGCGCCGTAGCCGTGGAGACGGTGCATCCGGCTGGGCGCCGGCGTGTGGCGGCGCTCGATTGGGCACAGGGACGCGGCGTGGCCGTCGGCGACTATTGGACTTTGCCCGAGTAGGGTCGGGGTTCGCCGGACCGACTATCTTTCGAGGGTATGCCTGGTACCCTCCCGCTCGTGACTGACGCCCGCATCGCCGCCGCCGAGACGCTTGCCGATCTCCGCAGCGGCCTGCTGCTCGACGCCGCCTTTGATCGACGTGCGGCGGAGCTTGATGCCCGCGACCGCCGCTGGACGCAGGAACTCGTGTGGGGCATGCTGCGCAAGCGCGGATGGATCGATCACCTGCTGGCCCCGCGCGTGCGCGGCGGCATCGCCCGGCTCGATGCGGACCTCGCGGACCTGCTGCGGCTCGGCGTGCACCAGCTCTTCCACATGGGCAGCGTGCCGGCCTATGCGGCGATCGCGCAGACGGTCGAGCTCGCGAAGCAGCGCCACGGCATGGGCGCGAGCAAGCTCGTGAACGCGGTGCTGCGTCGGTTGGACCGCGAGCGCGATGCGTTGGGCGCCGAGTTGCCGGCGGATCCCGTCGAAGCGCTGGCGGTGGAGTATTCGCATCCGCGGTGGCTGGTGGCGCGCTGGGTGGCCCGCTGGGGCGCCGATGAGACGCGCGCGCTGCTCGAGGCCAACAACCAGGAAGCGCCGTTGATCGTGCGCCCCTGGGGTGTGGTGCGCGAACAACTGGAGGCGATGCTCGAGAGCTCAGGAGTCGGCGTCGCCGATGCTCCGCTGGTCGAGGATTCCATCACGCTCGCGCCGGGCACGGTGCTCACGGCGCTCGGCGCGTTCCAGCAGGGCCATTGCTTCGTGCAGGATCCGGCGGCGACGCTCGTGACGCGCTACGCCGCCGTGCCGGCGGGCGCCGAGGTCGCCGATCTCTGCGCCGCGCCGGGCGGCAAGTCGGTGGAGCTCTCGCGGACGGCGAAGCACGTGACCTCGGCGGATTCCAACGAAGCGCGCATCAGCCGCATCATCGACACGATCGGCCGTCTGGATCTCGAGAACGTGGATGCCGTGGTCGCCGATGCACGCGATGGCACGCTCGGCCAGTTCGATGCCGTGCTCGTGGACGCGCCCTGCACGGGCACGGGCACATTCCGCCGTCACCCCGACGCGCGCTGGCGCCTGCGTACCAGCGACCTCGCGGTGATGGCGGCGACGCAGCGCGCGATCCTGCGCGGCGCGGCGAAGAACGTGAAGCCGGGCGGCCTGCTCGTGTACTCCACCTGCTCGATGGAGCCGGAGGAGAACGACGCGCAGGTGGAGACGTTCCTCGCCGACCATCCGGGTTGGACGCTGGAGCCGCCGCCGGCGGGTACGGTGCCGGAGACGGTGCTCGACGCCGGTCGCTTGCGCGTGCTGCCGCAGCGGCATGGTGCGGATGGATCGTTCGCGGCGCGGCTGCGCCGAGGAGAGTCGTAATGCCCGCGAAGTCGGTGCGCATCGCGCCATCGCTGCTCTCGGCCGACTTCGGCAAGCTGGCCGAAGACCTCGCGATGCTCGAAGCGGGCGGCGCCGACTGGCTGCACGTGGACGTGATGGACGGCGTGTTCGTGCCGAATCTCACCTTCGGCGCCAAGGTGATCGAGACCTGCAAGAAGCTCACGAAGCTTCCGCTCGACTGTCACCTGATGGTGGTCGAGCCGGAGAAGTACTTCGACAGCTTCGTGAAGGCGGGCGCGGACACGATCACGATCCACGTGGAAGCGGCGCCGCACCTGCACCGGCAGGTGACGCGCATCAAGGAGCTGGGCGCGAAGGCCGGTGCGACGCTCAACCCAAGCACGTCGCTCGAGACGCTGCGCGAGGTGGCGGCCGACCTGGACCTGCTCTTGATCATGAGCGTGAACCCCGGCTTCGGCGGGCAGAAGTTCATCGAGGGTTCCGTGAACAAGATCGCGCGCGCGCGGCAGTTGCTCGACGAGACGCGCTCGCGCGCCGTGCTCGAGGTGGACGGCGGCATCGCGCGGGAGACGATCACGGCCTGCTGGCGCGCCGGCGCCGACACCTTCGTCGCGGGCAACGCGATCTTCTCGGCCAAGGACCCGGTGGCGGAGATCGCGGCGCTGCGCGCGCGCTGCGCGGAGCAGGCGTGAACAAGAACGTGCAGTGGGTGATCGTCGGCGCGTTGGTGGCGCTCATCGGTATCGGCCTGTACTCGGCGAAGGATCAGCTGTCGGCCGAGCTGTTTCCGGTGAAGATCGGCAATGCGGCGCCCGACTTCCGCGCGAACCCGATGGCCCCCGGCAGCGTGGCCAAGACCATCGCTGACTACAAGGGCGACGTCGTGCTGCTGAACATCTGGGCGACTTGGTGCGGCCCCTGTCGCATCGAGATGCCGTCCATGCAGCGCCTTGAGGAACAGCTGGGCCCGAAGGGCCTGCGCATCGTCGCGGTGAGCGTGGACGTGGCCGGGATGGAGAATGCCATCAACACGTTTACCGACGAGATGAAGCTCAGCTTCGAGATCCTGCATAACCCCGAAGGCGACATCCAGCGCGCGTACCAGACGACCGGTGTGCCGGAGACGTTCATCATCGGACGCGACGGGCGGCTGCGCCGCCGGGTGATCGGTGCCGACAGCTGGGACAGCCCGGCGAATGTCGCGTACCTCGAACGCCTGCTCGCGGAGCCACGGCCGTAGTGCACGGCGTTCGGCGCGCCTCGCCGCGTCGCGTCGCAGGCTGACCTATGCGCCTCCTCGCCCTCGAGACCTCCTGCGACGAGACCTCGGCCGCCGTGCTGAGCGGCACGTCGGCGGCACCCGCGCTGGAATCGCTGGTGATTCTCTCGCAGGACGTCCACACGGTGTTCGGCGGCGTCGTGCCGGAGATCGCCTCGCGCGAACACCTGACGGCCGTCGTCCCGGTGGTGGAGCGAGCGCTAGCCGATGCCAAGGTCTCGCTCGCGGACATCGATGCCATCGCGGTGACGCACGCGCCGGGGCTCGTCGGCGCGCTGCTCGTGGGCGTGAGCTATGCGAAGGCGCTGGCCACGGCCGCCGGCAAGCCGGTCATCGGCGTGCATCACATGGAAGGGCACCTGTTCGCGACGGTGCTCGAGCATGCGGACGCGACGCCACCGTTCACGGCCCTGCTGGTGAGCGGCGGGCACACGCTGCTGCTCGACGTCGAGGCGTGGGGTTCGTATCGTCTCCTCGGCCGCACGCGCGACGACGCCGCCGGCGAAGCCTTCGACAAGGCGGCGAAACTCCTCGGCCTGCCCTACCCCGGTGGCCGGCATCTCGAGCAGCTCGCGCGCAGCGGCGATCCCAAGCGCCACCGCTTCACGAAGCCGATGCTCAATGCCGGACAGAAGCCCGGGGACGTCGACTACTATGATGTGTCGTTCAGCGGCCTGAAGACGGCCGTGCTGCTCGCGACGCAGCAAGCCGTGGACCTCGAGGCGGAGAAGCCGCACATCGCGCGCGGATTCCAGGACGCGCTCATCGGCACCTTGGTCGCCAAGACCATCCGCGCCGCCAAGGCCCACGGCCGCACGAAGATCGTGCTCGGCGGCGGCGTGGCCTGCAACGGTGCCCTCGTCGACGCCATGCGCGCCGAGGGGAAGAAGATCGGCGCCGAGGTGTTCGCCCCGACGCCACGTCTCGCCACCGACAACGCCGCAATGATCGGCGCCGCTGCCCTGTTCCGCCTCGAACGCGGCGAGCGCAGCGAAGCCACGCTGAATGCCCATAGCGCGATGCCGATTCCCGGCATGACCACCGCGTCGTAGAGACTTGCCTGACGGCAGCTGTACGAGCGTAGTTTCTTTCATCTCATATCTCACATCTCACATCTGATGTATACCCATCTCCCCTTCGCCTACGACCTCGGCCCCCTGCAGCTCACGGGCTTCGGCATCGCGATGCTGCTGGCGTTCGTCATCGGGCAGATGGTGGCGAGCGAGAATCTCGAGGCACGGGGCTTCGACAGCGAGATCATGGGTGACGTGACGGTGGCGGCGGTGGTCGGCGGCCTTCTGGGCGCGAAGCTCTACTATGCCATCCTGGTCGGCGACGCCACGGCGATCTTCAGCCGCGCGGGCTTCGTGTTCTGGGGCGGCCTGATCGGCGGCATCGTGGCCTCGGCGGGCACGATCCTCTACAAGAAGCAGAGCTTTGCCCAGATCTCCGACGCGGCGGCACCCGGACTCGCGGCGGCCTACAGCGTAGGACGCTCGGGCTGTTGGGCCGTGGGCGACGACTACGGCCGGCCGTGGGACGGGCCGCTGTCGGTGGCATTCCCCGAGGGCGCGCCGCCGAGCACGGTGGACAATCTCGTGGCCTTCGGCGCGAAGGGGCTCGAGGGGCTGCCGGGCAACCAAGTGCTCGCCGTGCATCCGACGCAGCTCTACGAGACGGCGATGGGCCTCGTGATGTTCTTCATCCTGTGGCGCATGCGCGACCATAAGCACGCGGCGGGCTGGCTCTTCGGTGCCTACTGCGTGCTGGCCGGCCTCGAGCGCTTCGTGGTCGAGTTCTTCCGCGCCAAGGATGACCGGTTCTTCGGACCGTTCACGATGGCGCAGGTGATCGCGATCGCCTTTGCCGTGGGCGGCGTCGCGTGGATGACGATGCGCTCGCGCGTCGGTCCGGGGCGGCCCGCGACGCAGGCGGCGTAAGGGTCAGTCGCGCTCGAGGACGACCACCGCGCCGGCGATGTCGTCCGTGTGACTCAGCGTGAGGTGCACGCGGGTCACGCCGAGTTCCTTGGCCCGCGCCTCGGCGCGCCCGAAGAACGCCAGCACCGGCGGGCCGTCGTCCCCGCGGCGCACCTCGGCTTCTTTCCAGCCGATCAGTTTGGCATCGTCGCTGCCGGTGAGGGCCTTGAACACGGCCTCCTTCGCCGCGAGCCGCGCCGCGAGATGCATGGCGGGACGCGCGCGAGCCAACGCGTACTCCTGTTCGTGCAGCGTGAAGAGCCGATCGAGCGCGCGCTGTTCCTTGCGCGCCAGCATCTGCTCCACGCGCGCGATGGCCACGAGATCGAAGCCGATGCCGACGATCACTGGTCCTGCCTCAGGACGCGACGCCAGAAGGCGCCCTTCCGGCCGCGGGGATCGGCGAGCACGGGCAGCGACTGCTCCCACCACGCATCGGCGGCGCGGAACACCAGCTGCACCTCGGCGACCCAGCGCTCCCACGCGGCATGCTTGTCGTCGGCGCGCGCGAGGCGGGTGTGCTCGGCCGCAGCCTTCATCGACTCAAGCGCCTTCCACACGGGTTGGGCCAGCAGTTCCAACTCCGCCGCCAACGCACGGCGATCGGGCAGCGACTTGCGGTAGCGCCGTTCGGCGAGCGTGGCGATGGCGCCGCGCCAGCCGCGGTCGAGCCGGCCGGCGTCGAAGGCCGCGAGCTGTTGCTCCAGCGCGGTGGCGCGGTGCGCGGCACGGCGCGCCTCGAGCAGCGGCTGGAAGACGACGTCGTGATCCGAGCCTGGCGCCGAGGCGACGGCGAGGGCACGCAGCGATCGCGTGAACTCGGGCAGCGGATACTCAGGCGTCATTGGGCGAGTACCGGTATTCGCCATCGAGCTCGCGGTCGCAGAGCGCGGCGCGCTGCCCGGTGCGCGACTCGAACTTGAGCACGAAGTCCGGCAGGCGCTCGGCCGTGAAGCGCTCGCGCGGTAGCTCGAGCGCAGCGATCGCGGCCTCGATGGCCTCGGGGCTGCCCTCGACCTCGATGAGGATATCCATGCGGGGATATCGCTCAAAGCGAATCGTGGCGCCAGCGAGCGTGAACTGCACGATCTCCCGGTCGATCTCGCGGGTGATGACGTAGCCCATGGCCTCGAGGATGCGGGCGAGCGCGACGGGATCGTCGGCGCCGACGGTGAGTTCCTCGCGGACCTTGAACCCGTCGGCGTAGCCGGTCGGGCCCTTGAAGTCGAGCGACGTGACGACGCGCTCGCTGCGATACACGCGTAGGCGCAGCACGTGGTCGCGCAGGGCCAGCGCGCGGTCAGGCATGTCGTAGCGACGGTCTTCAAGGCGTCCTTCGTAGGCCAAGCTGGCGCCGGCACGCTCGACACGCGCCCGCGCGGCCTGCGCTTCGGCATCGGAGGTCGCGAAACCCTTGAGTTCGACCTCACGCATCGAGGATCGCCTCCAAGACGCGCGGCGTGTCGGTGAAGTCGTCGAAGACGGCCACCGGTGCGTGCGACTCGAGCGTCGTGCGCGCGACGCCGCCGGTAGCGACGCCGATCGCGCGGGCGCCGACGCCGAGTCCGCAGGTCATGTCGTGCTCGGTATCGCCGATGATGACGAGTTGGTCGCCGGCGACGACGCGGCCGAGCAGCCGGCTGGCGCGCTCGCGGGCAATCGGCGGCAGCATGGGACGCTCCTCGTGATCCGAGCCGAAGGCGCCGACGCGGAAGCGCTCGGGTTCGATGTGCACGGCACGGAGCTTGAGGTCCGCGCCTTCAATCACGTTCCCCGTGAGCAGGCCCAGCAGCATGCCCTCGTGCGCCTCGACGGCGGAGAGCAGCTCGAACACGCCGGGCAGGGAGCGCAGCGCCTGCGGATCGCGATCGATCTCCGCGCGCAGGTTGCGGAGATATGCCTGCACGGTCGCGTCGACCGCCGCGTCGATGGCATCGTCGGCGAAGCCCTCGATGCGCATCTTCTCACGGACGATGAGCCGATCCGTCTTGCCGCCGTAACGGTAGGACTTCGGGCCCATGACACCGAAGGTCTCGACCAGGGCGCGCTCCATCGCGCGGCGGCCGGCGCCATCGGACAGCAGCAGCGTGCCGTCGATATCGAAAAGGACGATCTTCATCGCCGTGCCAGGTAGAGGCCGCCGAGCACGGCGACGGCGCCGAAGCCTTGGAAGAGCGTCGGCACTTCGCCGAGCAGGATCCACGCGACGATGACGGCGACGAGCGGCTGCAGGTTGGCGAACATCGCGGTGCGCGTGGGACCGATGGCGCGTACGCCGTGATACCACACCAAGTACGCGACGACCATCGCGAGGACGCCGGAATACGCCACCGCGCCCCAGGTGAGCGGCGTGACGGCGCTCCAGTCGGTCTTGAGGATGGACGGCGCCGCAACGAAGTAGAGCGGCACGACGCCGCCGACCAGTGTCCACGCGGCAACCTGCGCGGGCTCGACGCGCTGCGCGAGGGGCACCAGCCCCGTCGTGTAGAACGCCCAGATCACCACGGCCGCGAGGATGAGCAAGTCACCGACCAGGTGCGCCGTGCCGTCCGCCTGCACGCTGCCGCCGACGACGAGCATCACGCCCGAGATGGACAGGATGATGCCCCACACGGCGCGCATGGGCAGCCGCTCGTGGCCGCCGGCGCGCGCGACGATCGCCACGGCCGCGGGGCTCGCGGCGACGACCAGTGCCGCCGTTCCGGCACGCGTGAGCGCGAGCCCGCTCACGAAGAGCATCTGGTAGATGAAGTGGCCGAGGACTCCGAGCCCGAGGAGCCGCTTGCGATCCGCGGCGCTGGGCCGCAGGCCCTTCTGCGCATATGCGATCGCGAGCAGGATCACGCAGGCGATGCCCATGCGTAGCGCGTTGTAGACGGTCGGCACCATGGCCTCGGTGCCGTACTTCATCACCGAGAAGTTGACGCCCCAGATGACCGCCATGCCGACGAGGCTGAGTTCGGTACTGCGGCTGGCGCGGGCGAGAGCGGTCATAGACTGGGGAATCTAGCGGGATTTCCCTATGAACCCGGATGCGGACCCTCTCGTGCCCCGCTAGCTTCCCCTAATGCACGTCTCTTTCGCGCTTTTTGCGGACTCCGCCAACATCTCCCAGGAAGGCAAGCTCAACATCCTGGGCGTCTTTGACGCGCTGCAGGTCGCGGCGCTGCCGGCCGTGCACCCGCGCGCGACGATGGTCGTCCGCCTGAAGGCGCTGCCCGACGACATCGGGCGGCACACGCTGGGCTTCACCTGGCTCGGCCCGGAAGGCGACGAAATGTGGTCGTCGTCCGGCCAACTGGATGTCGGTGCCCCGCCGCCGGGTGCCACGGAACTCGACGTGCCGGTGATTGCGGCCATCGACCTGCCCATCCAGCACTCGGGCACCCACGTGATGCGCATCGTGCTCGACGGCGATGTCTGCGCGGAGCTGCTGCTGCACGTGCGCGCGGGCGCGCCGGTGATGCCGCCCGCCGGGATGGTCAGCTAGCGGCGAGTCCCGGTACGCCGTCGCGCCCGACCGCGAGGCGCACGGCGCGTTCGATGGCCTGCTCCAAGGCCTGACGCGCGAGCTGCTCGGCTTGGGCCGCCGATCCCTTGGGCCCGTCCATGGGCGCGAGCGCAAAGACCACGTCGCCATCGGCCAAGGTGCCCGCGGGCGTGATGCGCGAGAGCAGGCCCGTGCCCGCGCTGCGCGCGACGGCCTGCAGCTCCACGCGCGAGAGTGCGCAGTCCAGGGCAACCACGCAGATCGTCGTGTTGGTGCCGGCGGTGAAGCCACCCGACGGCGTGCCCGCGGCCACGGCGCGGGCGGTGTCGACGAAGCTGCCATCCTCGAGCCGCGCCCCGGCGATGATGTTGCCGGCCGCATCGCGCACGTCGCCGAAGGCGTTCACCACCGCGATGGCCGCGGCGGCGCAGCCATGGCCTTCCGCGACGGCGATGCCGAGTCCGCCTTTCATGGCACCGGCGGCGCCGCGCAACTTGCCGACCGTCGCGCCGGTGCCGGCGCCCACGCTGCCCTCGGCGATGCCCGTGCTGCGCGCGGTCTCGCAGGCCTCGTAAGCCATCTGCGCCGTGGGGCGGGCGTCGAAGCGCCCGAGCGGCAACAAGTCGAAGATGACGGCGGCGGGCACGATGGGCACCACGCCGGCGCCGACGTTGAAGCCGCGTCCGCGCGCTTCCATCCAGCGCATCACGCCCGCGGCCGCATCGAGGCCGTACGCCGAGCCGCCGGTCAGCAGGATGGCATCGACGCGCTCGACGAGATGCCCCGGCTCCAGCAGCGCTGTCTCCCGGGTGCCGGTCGCGCGACCGAGCACGGCGCAGGCGGCGCGATGTGCCGCGCTGACGCCACGGACGACCGTGCAGCCCGTGGCGCCGTCAGCATCCGTGGCGTGCCCGACCGCGAGCCCGAACCGCTCCAGCGATGCGGCGCTCACGCGTCCTCGTCGGCGTCCTTCGCGTCCTCGGCGGCCTGGCAGCTGGCGCAGAGCGTGACGCCCTTGAGGACGCAGATCTGGCAGATGAAGGTGCCGCAGGACTCGCAGGGATAGCCCTCGCTCGCCCGCTCCTGCTTGCCGCAGGCCCGACAGATCATCGCGTCGCGCTCGGACATCGGTTCCTCCTACTTCTGGCGGTCGGTGAGCTCGTACTCGCGGATCTTCTTGATCAAGGTCGCGCGGGAGATGCCGAGTTCCTTGGCGGCGTGCGCACGGTTGTGCGCGTGCGCGCGCAGCGTGCGGTCGATGTGCGCGCGTTCCACCTCGGCCAACGAGCGAGGCTCGTGGTGCGATACGTCGCCGCCGGCGGCATTGGCGACTTCGCGCGGCAGGTGCAGCACATCCACGGCGGGCAGCCCGCGAGCCATGAGCATCGCGCGCTCGAGCACGTTCCGGAGCTCACGGATGTTGCCCGGCCAGTTGTAGCGCAGGATGGCGTCGAGCGCCTCGTCGGTGAGCGCCGTCGGTGCACCGGGCAGCGACGGCAGCAACGCGTCCTGCACGGCGGCGATCAGCTCCAGCAGGTCCTCGCGCGTGCGCTGGCGCAGCGGCGGCAGGTGGATCGGCATCACCGCGAGGCGGTAGTAGAGATCCTCGCGGAAACGGCCGGCCGCAACGGCCGCCTGCAGGTCCACCGACGATGCGGCGATCACGCGGACGTTCGGCGTGATCTCCTCGCGGCCGCCGACGCGGCGGAAGCCCTTCCCTTCGAGCACGCGCACCAGCTTGGGCTGCAGCGAGGGCTCGAGGTCGGCGATCTCGTCGAGGAAGATCGTGCCGCCGTCGGCGATCTCGAAGGCCCCGGCGCGCGTGACGCCGTACTCACTGCCCGCCTCGACGCCGAAGAGCTCGCTGTCGAGCGACTCGGCCCGCAGCGTGGCGCAGTTCACTTCGACGAACGGCTTGCCCGCCCGCGGGCTCTGTGCGTGCAGCAGCTCGGCCACGCGACCCTTGCCGGCCCCGCTCTCGCCGAGGATCAGCGCCGTCGTGCGATCCGACGCGGCGAGCAGCTGCAGCTGCGCCTGGAGTTCGCGCATCGGCGGCGTGGAGCCGAACACGAGGCCCTTCTCGGCGCCGCGCTTGTCGCTGAGCCAGCGGCTCAGGCGACGCAACTGCGCCTTCTCGAGGGCACGCTCGGCCGCGGCCTTGAGATGGCTCAGGTCGACGGGCTTCGTGAGGAAGTTCTCGGCGCCCTTGTGCAGCGCGTCCACGGCCATCGGCACGTCGCCGTAGGCCGTGACCATGACGACGACCGGGTTGTGCTCGCGGATGGCGGCGAGCACATCGAAGCCGGTCATGTCTGGCAGGCGGACGTCGAGCAGGACGAGGTCGGGGCGAAGGCGCTCGAAGGCGGCGATGCCGTCCGCGCCGGTGTACGCCTCGGCAACGGTGTGCTGGCCATCGTGGCGGAAAAACATCGCGAAGGCAGTCGCGATCGCCACTTCGTCGTCAATGATGAGGATGCTGGCCATTGCTAGGGCGAGGGGGGCGCAGGCGGCGAGACGATCGGCAGCGCGACCTCGAACGTCGCGCCCTTCCCGGGCTCCGACTGCACGCGGATCGTGCCGCCGTGGTCCCGGACGATGCCGTCGGCGATGGACAGGCCGAGGCCCGTGCCGCTGCCGCGCGGCTTCGTCGTGTAGAACGGGTTGAAGATGTGCGGGAAGTGCTCCGGCGCAATACCGGGCCCGGAATCCGCGACGCTGACGATTGCGCTGTCGCCCGCGCGACGCGTCGTGACGCGGATGCGTCGCGCTCCGGGATGCTGCACCACCGCCTGCTCGGCGTTCCCGAGGATGTTGAGGAACACCTGCTGCAATTGGAACGGATCTGCCCAGGTGACGGGCAGGCTGCGGTCCAGCTCCACCTGCAGTTCGATGTCCTGCACGCGCAGCGGATAGCGGCGCAGCTCCACCGTGTCCTCGATGACGGCGTTCAAGTCGGTGGCCAGGCGCTCGGCGGGATTCTGCCGGGCGAAGGTCAGCAGCTTGTTCACGATGCGCGAGGCGCGGCGGACCTCGCTCGCCACGGTCGCCGCGCACTCGCGGGTGGCCTCGGGGAGCGCGGGCTCCTGCTCGAGCAACTGCACGTTGCTCAGGATGGTCTGCAGGGGCACGTTCATCTCGTGCACCACGCCGCTCACGAGCTCGCCGAGCGCGGCGAGCTTCTCGCGGCGCACGACCTGTTCCTGCAGGTTGCGCTCGTCGGTCACGTCGCGGGCGACGGCGAGCACGCCGGTGACGCGTCCGTGCTCGACGAGCGGCGTGGCCAGCACCGCGGCGATGCGCTGGGCGCCGTCCGGCCGCGTGAAGCGCAGCTCGCGGCGCTGCCGTTCGCCACCCAACGTGGCGGCGAACAGGCGCCAGAGGTCGGCCCGCTCCGAGGGCCGCAGGATCTCGACGAAATTGGTGCCGATGAGCGCGCTCCGCGGCTTGCCGCTCACCTTCTCGAGCGCGCGGTTCACGGAGGTGAAGCGGCCGTCCTCGTCGATGGTCGCGATGGCGTCTTCGGCGGAGTCGACGAGCCGCGTGTGCGTGGCTTCCAGCCGCTCGAAGGCGACGCTGCGCGTCCGCTCGTCGGTGAGGTCGCGGACCACGCCGAGGATGCCCGTGACCGTGCCGCGCGTGACGATCGGACTGTTCGCCACCGCGACCAGGCGGCGCGAGCCATCCTTGCGGATGATGTGGCACTCGTAGCGCTCGCGCTTGCCGCCGAGCACGGCCCGGAAGTGGCCGGCGACGGCGGACTGATCCTCCGGTGCGATCATCGGGATCGCGCTGCGGCCGAGCATCTCGCTGCGGCTGCGGCCCGCGAGCTCGAGCGTCGCCGGATTGACCGAGGTGAACAGGCCCCGGCGGTCCACCGTCCAGATCCCGTCCGTCGCGACCTCGGCGAGGTCGCGGAAGCGCGCGTTCGAGGCGGCGACCTCGTCGCGGGCGCGCGCCTCATCCGTGAAGTCGGTGAGCGAAACCACCAAAGCACTCACGTGTCCGTGCTCGCGCAGCGGGCTGATGCTCAGGTTGAGGCGGCGCAGGTCGCCGTCAGGCCGCACCACGGTGCACTGCGCCCGCACCGCATCGCCCTCGGCGGCACGCTGCACGTACTCGCGCAGCTGGACCTGCTCCTCACGCGCGACGAGCTCGGGCAGGCGTTGGTCGCGCAGGACGCGTCGGTTGACGAAGAGCTGGTGCGCCGCCTCGTTGGCGTACTCGATGACGCCGCCGATCGTGGTCACGAGGACGCCGTCCGTGACGGACTGCATCACCAGCCGATGCTGCTCGGCCAAACCCAACAGGCGCTCGCGCTCCCGCCAGAGCTCCTCGAGCACCGCGGCCTGCGCGGGCGGGAGCTCGCGCAGCAGCGCCCGCAGGCGCGGCTCCAGCGTAGCGTCGGGGATGATCCCCGTGGAATGGTGCTCCTGCATCACCGCCGATCCAGCGCGTGGTGGGGATTCGGAACGTACGGAACGGGCTGCGCCGGGGCAAACGTCGGCCTGGGCGCGAGGAAGCGCGCCGCCGCCGGCACCACCGACGCCTCGAGTATCGGCACGCGGAGCAGCTCGCCATCCGCTTGTGCCGGCACGTTGGCCGCCGCCTCGAGGCGGATGTGCCGGCCGCGGCGAAAGGTCATCCGCCGGTCCGGTCGGAAATCTCGGCGCGCCATGCGCCACGCGAGCCCCATCCCATCCCCGACGCCGGCCGCCGAGAAGAGGCAGAGGTCGAGTTGCCCGTCCGTCGGCGTGATGTCGGGGCCGAGCCCGAACCGGCCGTCCATCACCGCGCCCACGTTCGCGATCATGGCCAACGCCACGTCGACGTCGAGCGACTCGCCGTCCACGACGGCACGCACGCGGAACGAGCGCATGCCCGGCAGGGCCAGCGCCGCGCTCCACACATATGCGGCGACCCCGAAGCGACGCTTGGCCGCTGGATTCGCGCCCGCGATCATCGCCGCGTCGAGCCCGAAGCCGGCCGTGAGCGAGAAGTAGCGGCCGTCGCCGAGGCGCCCGAGATCCATCGCGGCGACCTCGGCATCTGCGACCGCGCGCACGGCACGGGAGACGTCGAGCGGAATGCCGAGATGCCGTGCAAGCTGGTTGCCCGTGCCGCCCGGCAGCACGCCCACGGCGATGCCGCGCCCCACCAACGCGCCCACCACTTCCATCACGGTGCCGTCGCCGCCGAGCACGAGCACGGAATCGCCATCGGCTTCGGCGGCGGCGATCTGCGCCGCGTGGCCGGCGGCCGTCGTGCGGCGCAGTCGCGGCTCGAGGCCCGCGGCACGACACGCCGTGAGCGCCGCGGCTTCGGCGGAGCGCCCGCCGCGCGCCGCGGGGTTCACGATCAGCAGCGGGGCGCGCATCTCAGAACCGCCACGCACGGAAGAGATCCACACCCACCTGCCGCGGCGTGGGCACGAAACCGCGCGCCGAGTTCGTGGCATCGGACGCGCAGAGCATCGCGCTGGTCGGCGGCTCCACACCGATCGAGGCGCTGAAGCCGCGGCCGAGGAGGTAGTCGAACTTCACGCCGAGGGCGTCGCCGAACGGCAGCGCGTTGCTGCCGCCGTTCTGCGAGACGAACTGGCCGACGCCGCAGAGCCCCGCGTCGAGACGCACGAAGGCGCGGTCGCCGACCTGCTTGGCGCAGTTGAAGCGCGAGCCCGAGAGGATGCCGCCGCCGACGTCGCGGGCACTGCCTTGGTATGCATCGAGGCCGGCCGTGGTGACCTGTGCATCGTCGCAGAGGCCGCCGGCGACCTTGCTGCCGAGCACCGAGCCCAGCGAGCCGAGGAAGACGCGCGCCGCCGTGGCCGACACGTTGCCGTCGCGCGCGATCTCGAAGCTCGGGCCGCCCGTCACGAGGTAACTCACGAGGTCGGAGTTCGTGACGCGCATCGAGTCCGGGGTCGAGAGTTCAGCCGTCGGTTGCCGGAGCGTGCCGCCCAGGTGTACGCGCACGCGCACATCCGGCCGCACACCCTGCTCCGAGTACTGCCGCACGGTGTGCAGGGCCGAGATGTTCAGCGTGGGATTGAGCTCGGTCTCGCCGAAGAAGCGGATCTCGCCCTGCTCCACGGTGAAGGTGCGCTGCACGGGTCCGAGGTTGAGGCGATACGTACCGCGCACCGTCTCCAGCGGGCCGGTGATGGCCAGCTGCACGCGTCCCGCGTCGGGACCGCGCGTGATGCGGCCGCGCGTGACCGTCAGCTGCCCGCCGAGGTTGATGTTCGCCTCGCTCGAGCGGATCCACACGTCACCACCCATCGCGATCGGGACGTTCGCGACGACGAGGTTCTGCAGGAACGGCGGCAGCCCACGCTGGCCGTTGCCGTTGCCGTTGAGCGTCAGCGTGTCGAGCGCGGCGAAGCGGTCCGGCCCCTGCAGCGAGATGACGTCCTTGGCGGCCAGCTCGGGAATGCCGATGATCGCACGGTCGGCCGTGAGGAATCCGCGCAGCGTGGCTTCGTCGAGGCTGCCGGCAAGGCGCAGCTCGCCGCTGAGGTCCACCTCGGCGGTGCCGGGCTGCGCGTACACGTTGAAGCCGCGGCTGGTGGCCCGCACATCGAGGCTGGGATTCTCGCGGTCGCGCAGGGACAGCCAGCCGTTGAGCGTCAGTCGCCCCGCACGCGAGATGCCCTGCACCGGCGAGTTGAGCGACACGCTGCGCACGGCGATCGAGTCGCCGAGGAAGCCGATGTCGGCTTCGACGTTGCGCCAGCGCACCTGACCGAGGCCGGGCGGCGTGAGGGCGCCGTTGCTCACGCGCAGGTCGCCGACGGCCGTCGGCTGTGCCCAGGTGCCGCCGAGCGTGAGGCCGACGCGCATCGTCCCGCGCGCGCCGCCAACGCCGGCGGTGAGGGACTCGAAGAGGCCGAGGTCAAGCGCATCGGCGGCGATGCGTCCGCTCACCGCGCCGTCCGGCACCATGCGCACGCCGCGGTCCGTGAGGTCAAGCTGCAACGGCAGCGTGGCCTCGGCCGTGGCGACGGGTGCCGCCGTCCGCCCGAGGGCGAGATTCAGGTTGAGGCGGTCGCGCTGCGCGCCGACGCGCGCGTTGAGCGTGTCGAGGCGCACGCCGCGCACGAGGGCGCCGCGCAGTTGGCCCTCGGCGTCGAGTGTCGGAGCCTCGCGCGTCCCGCCGAATCGCGCGTCGGCGTCGAGGCGGCCGCGCTCGAGATCGGGCGTCTGGAAGAGCTCGGCGATGTCGGCCATCGGCACATCGCGGCCCACGAGGCGGAAATCGAGCGGTCCAGTGGCGGGCAATCCGCCGCTGGCCTCGAGCTGGGCGCCGTTGCTCGCGGCGAGCCGCATCGGATCGATGATGAAGCCACCCTGCGAGACCCGCACACGCGAAGATTGCTGCAGCCGCCACGTATGCAGGGCCGTGCGGAGGAACAGCGAATCCGTGCGCAGCGTCGTCGTGTCGCTGCGCACGCTCAGTTCGCCACCGAAGGCGAGCTGCGTGCCGGCGGGTCCGGTGGCACGCAGCCGGATGGCCGCCGGGTCACGACCCGACAACACCGCATCGGCGCCGAGTGCCACCAGTTCCAGGCCGCCGAGAGTGAGCGTATCGCCGCGCAGCGACACGCTGCCGCCGGGTGCCGCCGGCAAGCCGGTGAGCGCGGCATCGAGCTGGGCCACCGTCGCGCGGTTGCCGTCGAAGAAGAGGCCGTTGGCCGTGGTCGTGACATCGGCGGCGAAGTCGCGAACCCAGCCGCGGAGACGCGCGTCGAGCAGCGCGCTGCCGGCCAACGAGTCGCCGACGGGGCGATCGAGCAAGGGCCGTACGCCACCGAGCGAATCGAGGCGGATGCGCAACCGCAGGGAGTCGGTGAATCCCTCGGCGAGCCCCAGCGCGCCCGCGCCCGCGACGTCGGCGGCAGCGGTCTCCAGCGTCAGGGTATCGAGCCGCGCGAAGCCGTCGGCGAAGGTGAGGCGCGCACGCCCGGCGAAGATGCGCACGCCCTCGAGCACGGAACGTTCGAGGTCTACGTCCACCGCCCCGATCAGGTCGGCCAGCGCCTCGAAGCCGATCTCGCTGCGCACGGTGCCCGTGAGTTCGCCCGTGGGTACCCGCGGATTGTCGAAGAGGATGCGCGGATCGACGGCCTCGCTGCGCAGCTCGCCGATCACGCGGTAGTTGGGCAGCGCGTTGTCAAGGCGCAGGTCGGTGGAGAAGCGGCCGGCGGGGCCGGTGAGCGTCGTGGCGAGCGTGAGGTCGTCGGCGGTGCCGCTGCTGCGCAATGGCCCGGCGTACTCACCGCGGAGGGTGAGCGCGGGAAACGAACGGGCGAGCGCGGTGAACGAAATCGGCAGGGCCTCGCCGTCGAGGTCCCAGCGCAGCGGCGAGGCGGCGTCCCAGCGCACGCGGGCGCGGCCCACGAGGTGCGAGGCCGGCGCGTCGCCGTCGACGAGGGTGAGGTCGGCCTCGCTCAGCCGCAGGTCGCCCCACGCGGAGTCGAGCACGGCGCGACCGCTGATCACGCCATTGAGCTTGGGCAGCGTCGGTTCCCACGCCTGCGCGGTGCGTAGGTCGAAGGCACCGAGATCGACGCTCACGCCGGAGAAGACCGGCACCGCGGGATCCGAGAGGTCGATGGTGCCACGGGCCCGCGCGCGCGCCACCGCGCCAGGCACGTTGCGGTCGTAGAAGGTCGCCGTGGCGTCGTCGACGGCGAACGCGGAGAGCGGACCGCCGCGCGCCCGCAGGCGGCCGACCACGCGGCCTTCGAGCGGGATGGGCAGCGGTCCGCGGTTGAAGCGGCGGATCAGCGCGGCGTCGAGCGGCGCCATCTCGAGGTCCACGTTGCGCAGCGCGACGTCGCGCCCCTTCACGCCCCAGGTCATCTGCCCGCTGAGTCGCGACGCGTGCGCCCGCACGTCCATCTGCGTGATGACGTACTCCATCAGTGCGGGATCGCGCGGGTTGTTGCGGATGTCCAACCGCATGCGCCCGCCGCCCTCGTTGGGAATCGCCGGGTTGATCCACGCGACGTCGGCGAGCGCCACGGAATCCGTGTCGATGCGGAAGAGGAAGCGCGCCTTCTCGCCTCCGCCCCAGGTCACGCGACCGATGGCCCTGCCCGCGGATCCGGGCAGCGTGAAGCGTGTGAGGTCGACACGTAGCGTGTCGGGGATGAGCGCGATGTTGCCCGCGACCTCGCGGAACGCGAACGGCGGATCGCTCTCGTCCACGTCGAGCCGCGCGATGTCCACGTGGAGACCCACCGAATCGGGGTAGGCGAAGCGCGCGCGCGGAACGTCCAACGCGATGCGTTCCCAGCGCCAGGCTTTCGTCCGCCGTGCCGAGGGCGCGCTGTCGGGCGCCCAGGGCAGGAGCAGCGCGAACTCACCGTCGCGCACGCTGGCCTGCTGCACGACGAACACCGCGCCGAAGGCCGTGCGGGCCCGGCGCGCCCGGCGGCGCTGCTGCCGGGGAAACAGCCGCTCGTGCGTCCATGTGCCGTCAAGCTCCTGCCGCGCCGCGACGAAGGGGCGTTCCACCTCGAGCGAGCGCAGGATGATGCGACCGTCCGCGAGGTCGCGCGGATCGAAGGTCACGCGGATCGGTCCCGACGCCACGAACACCGAATCATTGGCATCGGCGATGCGCAGCGAATCGACCCGCAGATCGGTGATGAACGAGCCGCTCAGCGTCCCCAGGTGCACCTTGGCGCGGAGCATGCGCTCGAGCTGTCCCTGGGCGACGCGACGGATCCACTCGCGGCCGCCCTCGGACTGGGTCGCCGCGACCAGCGCGCCGATGGCCGCCGCCCCGATGGCGATCATCAGGCCGGCGGAGACGAGCACGACCGCGGCGCGGCGGTTGAATCCCATGGCTAGAAGGCCTGCCCGATGGCGATCGACGGCGTCCAACGCCCGAAGAAGTCGCGCTGCGCGCGCGGCACGTAGCTGCCCGGGCAGCTCCCGCTGGCCTGGACGAGGACGACACCTTGCAGCGTGGCCGGCAAGCGGTTGGTCGGGCTGACGCAGTACAGTGCGCCACCGGCCGCGACCGGCGCGTCGAAGTACGCGGCGCCACCCGGGCGCGCGTACTGGTTGTACGCGAGGTCGGCGCGGAGGAAGCCGATCGGCGTACGAATCGAGATGCCGGCGCCCGGGGTCCACTTGAGTTGCTTGAAGCCAAGCCCGCGCACGCCGACGCCGCGGTTCCACAGCTCCCCGACGTCGGTGAACAGCGTCCACTTGATCAGCGAGGGCAGGAACGGACTCACGATGCGCAGCTCGAAGTTGCCGACGATGCTGGTGTTGCCGCCGGTGGGCACGGCGCGCTGGTTGACCTCGGCGCTGTTGGCGCGGAGGAAGACCGTATCGCCCGGCGCGACGGACGCCCGCGGAAGCCCGTCGGTGCCGACGGTATCGTACGACGTCGGGATATACACCTGTGGGCCAAGCTCGTTCTGGCGGAACCCACGCACGGAGTTCGGGCCACCGGCGTAGAGCCGCTCCTGTGGCGGCACGAAAGTCGCCGTGCGACTGAGCGAGAAGTCCGACCCGAACACCGTCCCGAGGCGCAGGCGCATGGCGAAGGTGACGTCGGCACCGAGCGACTTGAACCAGGCGCCGTCGAGCGTGACGCGCGCGAAGTCGATGTCGCTCTCGGCGCCGACGACGTCCGACGCGTAGCGCAGCTCAAAGCGTCCCATCACGCCGTTGGAGGGATCGATCGGATCGTTCGTGCGCTCGTAGGACGAGCCGCCGCTCAGCACGGCCAGGCGCAACGGACGTTCGAGCGCGGCGCGGTCGCGGTCCTCGCAGGCGTTGAACACGGCGCAGAACAGCGCCGGCTGCGCCTCGGTTCGGCCGTACTCCACCGTGTAGCCCAGCGATGCCGAGCGACGGCCGATGGCCCGCGCGAGGTTGAGGCTGCCACCGACGGGCGTCGTGCGCAGGTAGGCGTTGTACTCGGAGCGCCGTTCGGAGTAGAGCGTCAGCGTGGGCACGAAGCTGGCGCGCAGCACCGCGGGCTGCGAGAGCGTCGCACCGACGTAGTAGTTGAGGTCGCGCGAGTAGATGTCGTTCTGCGCCTGCGGGCAGAGCGACGAGGCACCGGCGAGCGGTTCGCCGATGCCGATCTTCGAGACGCGGCTGCGCATCTCCAGGCGCGTCGCCGAACGCAGCAGGTTGTACTCGGTGACGTCGGCGGTCATGCGGAAGCAGTCCAGCGAACCCCAGCCGCCGCCCAGGCGCGCCGCGCGGAGGTAGCCCTCCCGCAGGTCCACGTTCACGGCGATCAGCGAGTCCCCGAGCGCATCGCCCGGCTCGACGGTCACCTGCGCGAAGGCCTCGCTCTGGTAGAGCGTGCGCTTGGCGCGCTCGAGCAGCCGCTCGCGGTAGAGGTCGCCCTCTTCGATGCCGGCGAGGCGTCGCACGGCCCTGGGCCCGACATCGGGCGCCGCGCCATCGCGGCCCTGGTGCGTGATGTCGACGCGCCCGATGCGGCGGCGCGGACCGGTGATCACGCTGAGCGTGACCGTGGCGCGGCGCTCGCCGCGTCGCAGGTCGTACCCGAGGAACGTCTCGGCGTCGGGATATCCGTTGTCGCGCAGGCGGCGCGTGAGGGTGTCGCGCGTGGCGGCCGTCGCGTAGCGGTCGAACCACCCGCCCTCGACCGTCGGCAGGCGCCGCAGGATGCCAGCGCGCTCCGGCACGTCGTCGAGCCCGGCGATCACCAACGTGTCGATGATGACCGGCTCGCCCTCGACGATGAGGAAGCGCACATCCACGCGGCGCGGCGCGACGTTGCTGACGACGGTGTCGACCGTGGCGTCGAGAAAGCCGTGGTTGCGGTACCACAGCCGCAGACGGACGACGTCGAGCGGCAGCTCTTCCGGGTCGAGGCAGCGGCGTGCGCCGAGCACGCGCGTCAGCCGCCGCAGCCGCGAGCTCGGCGTGGTGACGATCCCCGCCTCGAGCTGCGCGTCGGGGAACGCCGTGTTGCCCTGGAAGCCGAGCGTGGCTACCTCGACGTCGCCGCGGTCGCAGCGGGTCTCCTGCGCGGCGACCGCTGCCGGCCCGAGGAGGGCCAGCAGCGCCGTCAGCGACGCCAGCGCTCGCGGCAGCCGCACGCGATCAGTCGTCCTTCTGCCCGAAGACCGCGAGGTTCGACGAGTGCCCCGGGTTCACCTTCTTCTCGGGGTAGATCCAGTGCACCGCCTGGTTCACCGCGATCGCCGACTCGGCGAATCCCAGCGCGATGAGCTTGAGCTTGCCCGGATAAGTGTTCACGTCGCCGGTCGCGTACACGCCGGGCCGGCCCGTCTCCATCTGTGAGTTCACGTGGATCTCGTCCTTCTCGACCGTGAGGCCCCACTGCGTGAGCGCGCCCATGTCGGACACGTACCCGAGCATCGGGAGCACCGCGTCGCAATCGATGCGCTTGGTGGTCTTGGCCTTGATGTCCTTGAGCTCGATCGCGTGCAGGCGGTCGCCGTCGCCGTAGACGTCGGCGAGCTCGTGGAAGGTGTGCACGCTGGCCTTGCCCTGCGCGGCGGCGGCCATCACCTCGTCCACGGTGGCCTGGTGCGCGCGGAAGCGGTCCGAGCGGTGCACTAACGTGATCTCCTTCGCGACGCCCTGCAGTTGGTGGGCCCAGTCGAAGGCGGAGTCGCCGCCGCCGATGATGACCACGCGCCGGCCGGCGTACTTCTTGGGGTCGAGCACGACGTCGTCGATGCCCTTGCCGTACCAGGGTTCGGCGCAGGCCTGCGGCAGGCGCCGCGGCGAGAACGCACCGATGCCAGCGGCGATGATCACCGCACGCGTGGGAAAGCGATCGGTCTCGGTGACGAGGACGAAATGGCCGTTCTCCTCCTCGAGCCCGACGACGTTCTGCCCGCAGTGGATGGGCTGGCCGAACTGGCCCGCCTGCTGCACGAGGTTGGTGACGAGATCCTTCGCGAGGACCTTCGGATACCCGGCCACGTCGAAGATGAACTTCTCGGGGTACAAGGCGGCGAGTTGGCCGCCGGGCTGCGGCAGGGCGTCGACGATTTGCGCCGTCGCGCCACGCATGCCAGCATAGAACAGCGCAAAGAGCCCCGCCGGGCCCGCGCCGATGATCGTGATGTCGCGGATGTCGTGAGTTGCCATCCATATAAAATCGCCCTAGGACGGGCGACTTCACAACGGCTAGTTTAGGGACACGATGAGTCTTGGACCCGACCTCCGGACCGAAACCCGCTTCCGCCTCCTCCGCGAGGTGGCCCGCGGGGGCATGGCCACGGTCTACGAGGCCGAGCAGCTGGGCGCGGCCGGCTTCTCCAAGCGGATGGCCGTCAAGATCATCCACGACCGCTTCGCCGAGCACCCCGAGTGGCTGCAGCTGTTCATCGACGAGGCCAAGCTCTCGGCCAACCTCGTGCACGGCAACATCGTGCAGATCTATTTCTTCGGGAACTCCGACCGCGGCCCGTTCATCGCGATGGAGATGATCAAGGGCATCACGCTGCGGACGCTGATCAACACGCACCGCAAGCGGAAGGAGCCGCTGCCGGCGGACATCGCCGCGTATTGCGCGAGCCGCATCTGTCGCGCGCTGGACTTCGCGCATCACTACGTGGATGACGACGGCGAGCGCATGGAGATCGTGCACCGCGACGTCTCGCCGGGCAACGTGATGCTCACCTGGGACGGCCACGTGAAGCTGGCCGACTTCGGCATCGCCAAGGCGCGCACGATGTTCGATCCGGCCAAGGACAAGACCGTCCTCCTTGGCAAGAAGCACTACATGGCGCCGGAGCAGCTGCTGGGCAAGCCCGTGGATGCGCGGGCCGACATCTTCTCGATGGGCGTCGTGCTCTTCGAGCTGTTCGCGCTCAAGACGCTGTTCACCGAAAACGAGACGCTGGCGGCGATCGAGGAGGTCGTGATCTCGCCGACGCCCGATGTGCGCTCGCTACTGCCGCTGGTGGACACGGGGATCCGCGGCATCATCTCGGGCGCGATCTCCAAGGAGCCTGAACAGCGTCCGAGTGCGGCGAAGCTTGGGCTCTCGCTCGACCGATGGAACATGGCGCAGGGCACGCCGGGCAGCCCCGAACGGCTGCAGCAGCACCTCGCCGCGCTGTTCCCCGAGAGCTATGCGCCACCGACGCGCCCGACACGGGCGATCGCCGCCGTCGACATCCCGGACACGAAGCCCCGCCAAGGCTAGATTTGGGGCATGACGCTCAAGATCTACACCAAGACCGGCGACGACGGGGATACCGGCCTGTTCGGCGGGGGCCGCGTGCCCAAGGATCACCCGCGGGTCACCGCGTACGGTGAAGTGGACGAACTCAACGCGGTGATCGGCCAGGCGCGCTCGGTCGAGATGATGCCGCGCATCGACGAAGTGCTCGCTCCCGTGCAGCGCGATCTCTTCGCGCTCGGCGCGATGCTCGCGACGCCGGACCTCGAGAAGATGAAGGAGCAGCTCGAGAAGGCGCGCATCTCGGACGCGCGCGTCGCGCAGCTGGAGCAGGCGATCGATGACGGTGAGGGCGAGCTGGAGCCGCTCAAGGCCTTCATCCTGCCGGGTGGCACGGCGAAGGCCTCGGCGCTGCACGTGGCACGCACGGTGTGCCGCCGCGCCGAGCGTGCGGTGATCCACCTGCAGCGCGATACGGAGGTGCCGCAGATCGTCATCGTGTACCTCAACCGCCTGAGCGACCTGCTCTTCGTGTTGGCGCGCGTCGCGAACAAGCGCGCCGGCGCCGGCGAAGTGACCTGGTAGGCCTGCGCCCATGACCACGCTCGCGCTGCACGGCTCGAGCATCGAGATCGCCCCGGGTGCGCTGGCATCGCTGGGCCAGCGCGTGGCGGCCCTGCATCCCGGGCGTCGCGTGGCGATCGTCGCCGACGCGCAGGTCGCGCAGCACTACGCCGCGAAGGCGCTGGCCAGCATGGTCGCGTCGGGCATGGCGCTGGGGTCCACGGTCGGCGGCACCGTCGCCCCGGGCGTGTTCACGTTTCCGGCTGGCGAGCAGCATAAGACGCGCGACACCTGGGCCAAGCTCACGGACCAGCTCATCGCCGCCGGTCACCGCCGCGACTCTGTCTTCGTCGCGCTGGGCGGCGGCGTCACCGGCGACCTCGTGGGATTCGTCGCCGCGACGTACCTCCGCGGCGTGCCGTTCGTGCAGATGCCCACGTCACTCACCGCCATGATCGATGCCGCCATCGGCGGCAAGACGGGCGTGGACACCACCGCAGGCAAGAATCTCGTCGGTGCGTTCCATCAGCCGTCACTGGTGCTTATCGACCCGCGGCTGCTGCGCACGCTGCCCCCGCTGCAGCTGCGGCAGGGGCTCGCCGAGGCCATCAAGCATGGCGTGATCGTCGACGCGAGCTATTTCGCGTGGATCGCCGCGTCGCTGCGCGACATCCTCGACGGCGAGATCGACGATGCGACCGCGATGCGACTCGTGCAGCGCTCGGTGGAGATCAAGGTCGGCGTCGTCGCGCAGGACGAACGCGAGGGCGACATCCGCAAGATCCTGAACTTCGGCCACACGATCGGGCACGCGATCGAGCATGTCACGGGCTACGGCATTCCGCACGGCGACGCCGTGGCGATCGGCATGGTGGCGGAGGCGACGTTGGCCGAACGGCTGGGCCTTGCGACACCAGGATTGGCCGACACCATCGCGACGGTGTGCGATGCCGCCGGCCTTCCCGTGCGACTGCCCGAGGGCGTGGCTCCGGCCGAGATCGTTGTCGCAACGCGCAGCGACAAGAAGACGCGCGGCGGCGTGGTCGAATACGCCCTCCCGAGCGCCCTTGGCGCCATGGCCGGAGCGGGGTCGGGATACGGCACGGCCGTCCCGGAGGCCGCCGTGCTCGAGATGCTCCAACATTTGTGAGCTTCCCTAACTCCTTGTACATCAAGGAGATGGCGTGATGATGTCGGCAACGAAATGGTTTGGCATGCTTTTTGGCTGTTGACCGTTTCGCGCCCCGACCCCTAGCCTATCGGTCCATGCCCCGGGGCAATGCACCCGGCTGGCCCGTCCGTGATCTTGGGGGTGCCCCCCGGCACCGTCTCCTTTCACACGCAGGTTTGGGGTGGGTATGCAGCACGAGTCCGCGACGCGTAGCAGAGGTTATTTCCGTTCGTCCCCGTCGTCCGCGTTCGACCAGTACCTGCTCGACATCCAGAAGCTCCCGCTCATCACCGACCCCGCCGAGGAGAAGCGCCTCGCGCGGCTCGCTCAGAAGGGCGACGAAGCCGCCGCCGAGCGGCTGGTGACGGCGAATCTCCGCTTCGTCATCTCCTATGTGAAGAAGTATCAGGGCCACGGCCTCGACCTTTCGGAGCTGGTCGCGATCGGCAACGAGGGTCTGTTGAAGGCGGTGCGCAAATTCGATCCCGACCAAGGCGTCAAGTTCATCTCGTACGCCGTGTGGTGGGTGCGCCAGGCGGTGCTGAAGGCGCTCGCCGAGCAGACGCGCTCGGTGCGCATCCCGCTGAACCAGAACTCGCAGTTGATCCGTCTGTCGCGTGCCGAGACGGTGCTGGCGCAGGTGCTGAAGCGTGACCCCACCGACCATGAGATCGGGCGTCTGCTCGACGAGACGCCGGAGCAGGTCCGGGCCGCGAAGTCGATGTCGTCCACGGAAGTGTCGCTCGACGCGCCGGTGGACCGCTCGGACCGCGAGGCATCGACGTTGGGAGAGCGCTTCGCCGACCGCGATGGCATCGAGATCGAAGAGCGCACGGATTTCAACCTGATGCGCGAGACGATCGACCGCGTGTTCCGGCAGTACCTGACGCCGCGCGAGCGGAAGATCCTGAACCTTTACTACGGGCTCGACGAGGGCGCCGAGGCGATGACGCTGGAGAAGATCGGCGCGTTGATGGGCGTGACGCGCGAGCGGATCCGGCAGATCCGGGAGCGGGCGTTTGACAAGCTGAGGACGTCGCCGGAAGGCCGGGCGCTGGCGGGCTTTTGGGGAGTGGCGTAACTGCAGACGGGAGATGTGAGATGTAAGATGTAAGTGCGTCGTCGCGCGCCCGGAATCCGCGGGACGACGGACCGATCGCTGAAGACGGACGGGGCGCGTGGGACGCGCTTCGTCCGTCTTCAGTTTTCCCCCTACACACGTCGCGGCGCCGGCGCCTAGTTTGCGGCATGGCCGGTGCCGCCTTGCGCGTGGAATCGCTCGCTGCCGATCTCGGGGCGATTGTGGGGGCGCGGCATGTGCTCACACGCCACTCGACGTTGCTGGCCTACGAGTCGGACGCGCTTCCGGGTTACCACAAGCGGCCGCGGCTCGCGGTGTTTCCGGGCACGCAGGAGGAGCTCGTGTCGGTGGTACGGCGGCTCGCCGCGGACGGCGTACCCTTCGTCGCGCGAGGAGCGGGGACCGGGCTCTCGGGCGGCGCGCTCGCCGATGATACGGTGCTCATCGGCGTGCAGCGCCTCCGCCGGATCATCAACATCGATGCCGACGCGCGCACGGCGACTGTTGAGCCGGGCGTCGTCAACGCCACGCTCACCCGCGCCGCCGCCGCGTTCCACCTGCACTACGCGCCCGACCCCTCGAGCCAAGCCGCCTGCACGCTCGGCGGCAACGTCGCCGAAAACGCCGGCGGGCCCCACTGCCTCAAGTACGGCGTGACGCTCAACCACGTGCTGCGCGCGACGGTCGTACTGCCGGACGGCGAGCTCGTGACCCTCGACCGCGGCGACCATGGCGGCTACGACCTGCTCGGCGCCTTCGTCGGCAGCGAAGGCTGCTTTGGCATCGCGGTGGAGCTCACGCTGAAGCTCACGCCGAACCCCGAAGCCATCATCACCATGCTCGCCGATTTCACGTCGGTGGCCGAGGCGGCGGATGCGACCTCGCGCATCATCGCGGCGGGCATCGTGCCGGCCGCGCTGGAGCTGATGGACCAGGCGACGATCCGCGCCGTCGAGGAAAGCGTATATGCCGCTGGATATCCCGTGGACGCCGCGGCCGTGCTGCTCATCGAAGTGGACGGCCCGCGCGCCGGACTCGACGCCGATGCCGACGCCGTCACGGCGATCTGCAGCGCCGCCGGCGCGCGCGACGTGAAGCGCGCGACCGATGCCGCGGCGCGCGAGCGACTCTGGCAAGGTCGTAAGAAGGCCTTCGGCGCCATGGGACGCGTCGCCCCGCACTTGGTGGTGCAGGACGCGGTCGTCCCGCGCACGCAGCTGGCCGAACTGCTCGGCGACATCGCGTCCATCGGCGCACGGCACGGGGTGCGCGTGTGCAACGTGTTCCACGCGGGCGACGGCAACCTGCATCCCAACATCCCGTACGACGCCGATGACGCCGACGAATCGGCGCGCGTGCATGCCGCCATGCAGGAGATCATGGAGCGCTGCATCGCCGCCGGGGGGACCATCACCGGCGAGCACGGCGTCGGACTCGACAAGCTGCCGTACATGGAACGGCTGTTCACCGCGGACACGCTCGACGCCATGTGCACGCTGCGCGAGACCTTCGATCCCGCGCGACGGGCGAATCCCGGCAAGGTCGTGCCCCTGCGCAGTTGCCGCGAGTGGCAGGGCCTCCCTGCCCTGCGCGGAGGATTGGCGGGATGAGTCTTGCACGCGAGGCGCTGCATCCGCATCGGGTGGAGGATGTCGCCGACATCGTGCGCGACGCCGTCGGGGGGCTGCGCATCCGCGGCGCCGGCAGCTGGATGCACGTCGGCGCGCCGGTGGTGGCCGCGCACGAGTTGCGGCTCGACGCGTTTCGCGGGGTCCGCCACTACACGCCAGGCGACCTCACCATCAGCGTCGGGGCGGGCACGACCCTCGCCGAGATCGACGCCGCGACGGCAGCGCACGGCCAGTGGTGTCCGCTGCTCCCGTGGGGCGACGACCGCGGCAGCGTCGGCGCCGCCATCGCCACGGCGACCGGCGGTCCCTTCGCCGAGGCGCTCGGGCGTCCGCGCGACTTGGTGCTGGGTCTCGAATGCGTGGATGGGCGCGGACGCATCGTGCGCGCCGGCGGCCGCGTGGTGAAGAACGTGGCCGGCTTCGACCTCACGCGGCTCATGGTGGGCAGCTGGGGCACGCTCGCGGTCATCACCGAGGTGCACCTGCGGCTGCGGGCGCGCCCGAGCGCGGATGTCACCCTGCTGGTGGAAGGCGCCACGACGACGGCGATGCGCGCGTTCCAGCACGGCGCGCTCCCGCCGTTGGCCGCACTCCCGTTGGGAGAGGCCACCGCACGGACGCTTGGCCATCCGGGGCCGGGCGCCTGGCTGCTGCGGCTCGGCGGCAACGCGCCGCAGGTCGCCGCGGCGCGTCAGGCGCTCGCTCGGATCGGCGCCTGCATTGAGCTCGGCGCCAGGAGTTGGGATGTCGTACGGCACGACCAGGCACCACCGCCGGCCACGCACTGGACGTGGACGCCACTGATGAAGCGCGTGCGCGAGGCCTTCGACCCACGTGGCGTGCTGAATCCCGGCTTGCTCGGCGAGGCCGCCTGATGCGCGAGACCAACAGCCACCGACACACCGTCGCCGACGACGCGATGCGCCACGGGCTCGACGCCTGCGTGCACTGCGGCTTCTGTCTGCCGGCCTGCCCGACATACCTCGCGCTCGACGACGAGAACGATTCGCCGCGGGGACGGCTGGTGCTCATGCGGGCCTTGCTGGACGGGCGCATCGCCGGAGACGATCCCGACGTGGCGCGGCATCTCGACCAGTGCCTCGGCTGCCGCGGCTGCGAGACCGCGTGCCCGAGTGGCGTGCCCTACGGCCGCATCCTCGAGGGCACGCGGGAGCGCCAACGCGTGACGACTCCGCTTCCCCTCCTGGCACGTGTCGTGCTCGCCGTATTCGCGCGCGACAGGCTACTGCGCATCGGCCTCTGGACGGCGCGCGTCGTCCGCGCGCTCGGCGTTACGCATGTGGCGGCGCGCCTCGCGCCGCGCGCGCTGCGCATGCCCGCCGCGATGCTGGCGACCACCGCGCGCGATCCGGTGCCGACCTACGAGCCACGGGGAACCGGAAGCCGCGGCCGCACGGCGCTGCTGACGGGCTGCGTGATGGAGGGCCTGTTGCCATCGCTCAACCGGGCGACGGAGCGCGTGCTGGTGGAGAACGACTTCGCGCTGGTGCGCGCCTCGGGCCAGGTGTGTTGCGGCGCGCTGCACGCGCACGCGGGCGATACCGCGACCGCGCGGGACCTCGCGCGCCGCAACATCGCCGCGTTCGAGGCCAGCGGCGCCGAGTTCATCGCCATGAACTCGGCCGGCTGCGGCGCCATGTGCCGTGAGTACGGCGAGCTTCTCGCCGACGATTCGACCTGGGCGGCGCGGGCCTCCGCGTTCAGCGCGAAGGTGCGCGATGTCTCGGAACTGCTGGTCCAGGCCGGCCCGAAACCGACAGCGCCGACGGCCAGCCAGACGCCTGTTGCCTGGGACGCGCCCTGCCACCTGCAGCACGCCCAGCGAATCGTCGAACCGCCGCTCCAGGTGCTGCACGCGGTCGGCGACGTCCGACTGGTCCCGCTGCAGGACAGTGCCCAATGCTGCGGCTCCGCCGGCATCTATGGAATTGTCCAGCCGGACGTCGCGCAGCAGGTGCTGAAGCCGAAGCTGGCCCGGATTCACGAGAGCGGCGCCCGCATCGTCGCGACCGCCAACCCGGGCTGTTTGATGCAGATAGGCGCCGGGCTGCTGGTCGAGGGATCGGCGGTGCTGGCGCGGCACCCGGTCGAGCTCCTGGACGCGGCCTACGCGAGGTCGCGGACCGATTAGCATTCGGGTATGGAGCTGCCCGTCCTGATGATCGAGTTCGAGAACGTCCTCGCGGACACCGCGACGCTGCGGCATGCCGCGCTCGCCGAGTCACTGGCGGCGGACGGCATCGCGCTGACGGGTGAGCTGTTGCCGCTCGCGCAGGGTCGCACGTTCGAGAATGCCATCCTGCGCATTCGCGAGGCGGCCGGTGCGCCGGACGATCCCACCGCCGTCGACCTCGCGCGGTTGCGCGCCGAACGGGCGTTCGCGGCGCGGCTCGGCAAGGGCGTCACGATGCCCGTGGGCCTGCGCGCCGCGCTCGAGAAGCTGTCGGCGATGGCGCGGCTGGCGGTGGTCACGCGCGCCTCGCGCCGCGACGTCGAGTTCGTGCTGCAGCTCGGCGGGCTCGACGGCGTGTTCCGTCCGGTCATCACGCTCGAGGACGTACCCGCCGCGAAGCCGACGGTCGCGCCGTTCAAGGCGGCACTCGCGCGGGTAGCCGAGCTGTTCCCGGGCCAAGTGCTGCGTGGCGTGGCGGTCGAGGACAGCGTCGTCGGCGTCCGCGCCGCGCGCGAGGCGGGCCTGCTCACGGTGCTGGTGGGCGCGCACCCACCGCAGGACGCGATGGAAGCCGATTGCTGGGTCGAGTCGCTGGCGGACTTCACGCCGGAACGCTTGCGCCTGCTCCTCAGCCCGGCGGTGAAGGGGATCGGATGACCGCGTTTCTCGTGGACCGCAGCACGCGGCTCCGGATGCTGTTCTCGGGTGAGAAGGCCAAGGAGTCGCTGGGTGGACTGGTGACGAACGACGTCGTGGCGTTGCAGCCGGGGCATGGCCAACGCGCCGTCGCGCTTACGCCGAAGGGCCGCGTCATCGCGATGATCCGCGTCGTCGACCGCGGCGCCGATCTCTTCGTCGACTGCGAGCCGTCGTCCGCCGACGCCTTCGTCGGGATGATCAGGAAATTCGTGAATCCGCGCACGGCGAAGTACGCGGTGATCACCGAGCAGACCGCCTGCCTCGGCGTCTACGGGGCGAGCGCGACGAAGCTCGTCGCGCCGTTGCTTGGCGCGTCGCACGAGGTCTTCGACGCGCTCGCACCGCTGGCGCTGTGGCGCAGCGAGGACGGCAGCGTCGACGTGATTCGCTCGGATGACTTCAGCGTCCCCGGCCTGGACATCGTGGCCGCTCCGGCGCGCATCGTCGAGTTGCGCTCGGCACTCGAGGCGCAGGGCATCCGCGACGTGAGCGCGGAGCAGCTCGAGGTCCTCAGCGTGGAGCGCGGCCTGCCGCGCTTCGGCGTCGAAATGGACGGCGAGACGATCCCGCAGGAAGCGAATCTCGACGCGTTGGGCGCGATTTCCTTCACCAAGGGCTGCTACACCGGCCAGGAAGTCGTGGCGCGCATCCATTTCCGCGGACACGTGAATCGGCACCTGCGCTGGTTGCGGGCGGAGTCGCCGCTGCCGCGCGGCGCGACGGTCGTCGACGCCGAGGGCAAGGAGATCGGCGAGGTGCGCTCGAGCGTGGTCTCGCCGGAGCGCGGCCCGCTGGCCATCGCGATGTTGCGCCGCGAGATCGTGCCGGGCAGTGCGGTGCAGGTCAAGCAGGGTGAGCTCGCGATGAGCGCGCAGGTCGAGGCGATCGCGTGACGGCGACCGTCGTCCGCGGCGCCTGCCCGCACGACTGCCCCGACACCTGCGCCACACTGGTGACGGTCGAGGACGGTCGCGCGACGCGCATCCAAGGTGACAAGGACCATCCCTTCACGCAGGGTTTCCTCTGCACGAAGGTGAACCGCTACCTCGAGCGCACGTACCATGCGGACCGCGTGCTCACGCCGCTCAAGCGCGTGGGACCCAAGGGTCCGGGCGCGACATTCGTCGAAGCAAGCTGGGATGAAGCCCTCGATGCGATTGCCGCGCGCTTGAATGCGATCCGCGCATCGGCCGACGGGCCGCAGAGCATCCTGCCGTATTCCTACGCCGGCACGATGGGCCTGCTGCAGGGCGAAAGCATCGACCGACGCTTCTTCCATTTGATGGGCGCATCGAAGCTCGACCGCACGATCTGCGCGACCGCTGGCATGTGGGGCATGCGCATGACCGTGGGCGCGAGCATCGGCGCGGACGCCGAGTTGGTGCCGGAGAGCGATCTCGTGATCCTCTGGGGCACGAACACGCTGACGAGCAATCCGCACCTCTGGCCGAAGGTGCTCGAGGCGCGCGCCAAAGGCACGCCGGTCATCTGCATCGATCCGATCCGTACACGCACGGCGGAGCAGTGCGATGAGTGGATCGGAATCCGCCCCGGTACCGATGCCGCCCTCGCGCTGGGCTTGATGCACGTGATCTTCGCCGAGGGGCTGCAGGACGACGACTATCTGACGCAGTACACGCTGGGCGCCGAGCAGCTGCACGAGCGCGTGAAGCGCTACCCGCCGGAGAAGGTGGCGGAGATCACGGGTGTGCCCGCCGAGCGGATCGTCACGCTGGCCCGGGAGTACGCGAAGGCCAAGGCGGCCTACGTGCGCATCAACTATGGATTGCAGCGCCACGGTGGCGGCGCGATGGCCGTGCGGACGATCGCCTGCCTCCCGGCGGTGGTCGGGCACTGGCGGCGTCCCGCCGGCGGCGTGCACCTCTCGTCGAGCGCGAACTTCGCGTTCAATCGCGCGATGCTGCACCGTGAGGATCTCTCGCCAGCCGGCACGCGCACGATCAACATGTCACTGCTCGGCGACGCCCTGACGAAGCCCGATGCGGGGGTCGGTGGTCCGCCGGTCAAGGCGCTGGTCGTGTACAACTCGAATCCCGCGGCGATCGCGCCGGACTTCCTGCGTGTGATCGAAGGCTTCAAGCGCGAGGATTTGTTTGTCGTCGTGCTGGAGCATTTCCGGACGGACACGGCGGACTACGCCGATTGGATCCTTCCTGCGACGACGCAGCTCGAGCACTGGGACATCCATTTCTCCTACGGGCACCTCTACGCCTCGCTCAACAAGCCGGCGATCGCGCCGGTGGGCCAGGCGTTGCCGAACACGGAGATCTTCCGGCGGCTGGCCGCACGCATGGGGCTCGAGCACGAGAGCCTGCGCGACGACGACGTGACGCTGGTGAAGCAGGCGCTGGATTCGCAGGCCGAGGCGCTCAAGGGCCTGAGCTTCGAGGAGCTGGAGAAGCACGGATGGCTGCGGCTCAACCTGCCCAAGCCGTACGTGCCGTTCGCCCGTGGCGGCTTCCGCACGCCGAGCGGCAAGTGCGAGTTCTTTTCGCAGCGCATGGCGGACATGGGGCTCGATCCCCTGCCCGACTTCACGCCGCCGCACGAGTTCCCCGAGCAGGTGCCGGCCTTGGCAGCGAAGTACCCGATCACGCTGATCTCCTCGCCGGCGCACCAGTTCCTCAACTCGACCTTCGTGAACATCGGGCCGCTGCAGCGTGCGGCGAAGGAGCCCGAGGTCTCGCTGCATCCGCGCGATGCGGAGCGGCGCGGCATCCATGACGGCCAGATGGTGATCGTCGAGAACGATCGCGGGCACTTCACGGCGCGGGCGCGGCTGCGCGAAGGCATCCGCGAGGCGGTGGCGTGGGCGCCGGGCATCTGGTGGGCCAAGCTCTCGACGGACGGCCGGAATGTGAACGCCGTGACGTCGCAGAAGCTCACCGACATGGGTGCGGGACCGACGTTCTACGATTGCCTCGTGGAGATCCGCGCGGCGGATTGAACCGCGGCGGCCCCTCGCGCGTTAGTGGGCTGGCCTCCAACCCCAGGCGTATCGTGACGAAGTCCCTGCCGCAGACCCTCGGCGCCCTGCGCGCCTCCGAGTTCGGTACCGCGCCCAAGAAGGGCCGCTCCGTGAAGGACGAGCTCCGCGCGAACCTGCTCGCGCGCATCAAGAGCGGCCAGCCGCTGTTCAAGGGCGTGCTCGGCTACGAAGACACCGTGATGCCGCAGATCGTGAATGCGCTGCTCTCGCGGCACAACTTCATCCTGCTCGGCACCCGCGGCCAGGCAAAGTCGCGCATCCTGCGCGCGCTGACGACGCTGCTCGATCCGGCGATTCCCGTCATCGCGGGCAGCGAGGTGAACGACGATCCGTTCGCGCCGATCTCGAAGTTCGGCCGTGAGCGCGTGAAGGAAGCCGGCGACGACACGCCGATCGCCTGGCTGACGTCGGACCAGCGCTACGTCGAGAAGCTCGCGACGCCGGACGTGACGGTGGCCGACCTCATCGGCGACTTGGATCCGATCAAGGCGGCGCGCGGCGGACACCTGCTCGCCGATGAACTGAGCATCCACTACGGCATGCTGCCGCGCGCGCACCGCGGCATCTTCGCCCTGAATGAACTGCCCGACCTCGCCGGCAAGGTGCAGGTGGGCCTGTTCAACGTGATGCAGGAAGGCGACGTGCAGATCAAGGGCTACCCCGTCCGTCTCGCGCTGGACGTGGTCCTCGCCTTCACCGCGAACCCCGAGGACTTCACGGCGCGCGGCAAGATCATCACGCCGCTCAAGGACCGCATCGGCTCGGAGATCCAAACGCACTACCCGAGCACGGTCGACCTCGCGCTGGAGATCACGTCGCAGGAAGCGTGGACGCAGCGCGACGGCCTGCCGGTCCGCGTGCCGGAGTTGGTGGCCGAGGTGGCCGAGCGCGTGGCCTTCGAGGCGCGCAAGGAGAAGCGCATCGACCAGCGCTCGGGCGTGTCGCAGCGGCTCAGCATCACGTTGATGGAGAACATCGTCTCGAACGCCGAGCGGCGGGCGGTGCGGTTGAATGAGCCGGCGGTGGTGCCGCGGCTCGCAGACCTCTACGCGGCGCTGCCGGCCATCACGGGCAAGATCGAGTTGGAGTACGAGGGTGAGCTCATCGGCGGCGCGGTGATCGCGCGCGAACTCATCCGCCGCGCGGCGGATGCCACGCTCAAGGAACGGGAGCCGTCGCTGCCGCTGGACGAGATCATCATCTGGTTCGACGAAGGCCAGGCACTGCAGGTGAGCGACGACGCGACGGCCGCGGCGGCGAAAGCCGGGTTTGGCGCGGTGCCGGGACTCATGGGCATCGTGCGCGAGTCATCGTTGCCGCACGGCGATGACGATGCGCTGGTGTCGAGCTGCGAGCTTGTCCTCGAGGCGCTGGTGGCGCGACGGAAGCTCTCGCGGTCCGAGGGCGGGCAGTACGGCCGCTCAGTGCGCCGTGAGCGCGGGTTCCCGTCGGAACACCCAGAGCGCGAAGAGTAGCATGAGCGCCGCGGTGCCGCCGATCGCCCAGGCGGTACCGACGGCTTTCGCGAGCGCGCCGGCCACGAAGCTGCCGATCGGCGAGCCCCCGATGTACACCATGATGTACAGCGACATCACGCGGCCGCGCATCGCGTCGGGGACGATCTCCTGCAGGCGCGAGTTCACCAGCGCGTTGTTGACGATCATCGTGATGCCCGTGGCGAAGAGCAGCAGCGCGTTGAGCTGCGGCAGGCGCACGAGGGCGAAGATCACGAGCAACAGCGGGAATGCGTGCGAGGCGATCCAGAGCGTGCGACCCTTGCGCCCACCGCCGCCCGTGGCGGCGATGGCCAATGCGCCGGCCATCGCGCCGATGCCCAGCGACGCCATCAGCGCACCGTAGCCCTCGGGCCCCAAGCCCAGCAGGTCGCGCGCGACGACAGGCAACAGGGTGATGACCGGAATGCCGAGGATCGAGAACACCATGGCGACGAGCATCAGCGCCGGCAGGGGCTTGGTGCTGCGGACGTAGCGCAGGGCCTCGAGCATGCCGTCGAGCGCGCCCTTGCGTGCGCCCTCGAGCTCGCGCGCCTCGACCGGGATGGCGATGAGCGCGAGGCTCAGCAGCACGGCGAGGAAACTCAGCGCGTTGAGGCCGAAGGTCCACGCGATGCCGAACTTCGCGATCACGACGGCGGCGATCGTCGGGCCCAGCACCCGCGCGAGGTTGAAGCCCATCGAGTTGAGACCGATGGCCTTGGGGAGGTCGTGCCGGTCCACCAGATGCACCCAGAGGGCCTGGCGCGCGGGAATCTCGAAGGCGGCCAGCAGGCCACCGATGCTGGTCAGCGCGATGAGCCAACCGATGGTGAGGTGCCCCGTCCACGCGAGCCACCACAGCGCCGTGGCCTCGAGCAGCATCAGCGCCTGGGCCGTGCGGATGATCTTCAGCTTGTCGGCGCGGTCGGCGAGGAGGCCGCCGGGCATCGAGAAGATGAGGATGGGGAAGGTTCCCGCCGCGGCGACGACACCGACCAGGAAGGCATCGTTCGAGAGTTCGAGCGCCAGCCAGCCTACCGCGATCTGCTGCATCCAGCTGCCAATGAGCGAGACGCTCTGCCCGATCCAGAAGATGCGGAAGTTCCGGTAACGGACGAGGGTCCGGAACGGATTCAGGGACGTGGCGGCGGACATTGCTGACGTAATCTCGCCGGATGCGGCCCCCCGTAACAGGTCACCGCCGTGAAGCGAGCTTCCATCGGCTGCCACGAGCCGCGTCTGGCACCTATCTCGCGCTTCTCGTGTTGATGCAGTAGCCCCGGCTGGAGAGGTTCGCGTGCGTTTCCATACCTACAAGAAGTTCAGCCCCGAGTCCGCGGATGCCGTGGACCTGCAGGCATTGCTGGACAAGCTCGCGGACTTCCTCCTCCAATCGGGATTCGCCGGCGGCGGACCAGCCAACCCTTGGGGCTTCGAAGACGAGGAACCGGGTGGCGACCGCTCCCTCGACGCGCTCAAGCAAGCCATCCTCGACGCGCTGATCCAAAGCGGCCAGTTCACGCCGGAGATGCTCGAGGCGCTGCGCGGCGATGGCGACGACATCTCCGAGGACAAGCTCGCCAAGCTGCTCGACGACATCGTGCAGCGTTTGATGGCCGAGGGCTTCCTGAAGGCCGAGCAGCCGCCCCAGGCGCCCGCGGGGCACCAAAGCGTGTTCGGGCCCGGAGGCTTGGCGAAGGCCGCAGCGCAGGACGTGCAGTTCGATCTTACCTCGAAGGGCATCGATTTCCTAGGCTACAAGGCGCTGCGCGGCATCCTGGGTGGCATCGGCAAGAGCAACTTCGGCTCGCACGACACGCCGTATTTGGCGACGGGCATCGAGGCCGATGCGGGCAGCAAGCCCTATGAGTTCGGCGACGTGCTGAACCTCGACGTCAACGAGACGCTCAAGGCCGCGATGCTCCGCACCGGCTCGCTCGACGTGCCGATGGACCTCGACTATTCGGACCTGATGGTGCGGCAGAGCGAGTACCGCTCGAGCTGCGCGACCGTGCTGATGCTCGACTGCTCGCACTCGATGATCCTCTACGGCGAAGACCGCTTCACGCCGGCCAAGAAGGTGGCGCTGGCGCTGACGCACCTGATCGCGACGCAGTTCCCGGGTGATTCCATCAAGACGATCCTGTTCCACGACTCGGCGGAAGAGATTCCCATCGGCGCGCTGGCCAAGGCGCAGGTGGGGCCGTATCACACGAACACGGCGGAAGGTCTCAAGCTCGCGCGGCGCATCCTGATGGCGCAGAAGAAGGACATGCGCCAGATCATCATGATCACCGACGGCAAGCCCAGCGCGCTGACGATGCCGGACGGCCGCATCTACAAGAATTCGATGGGGTTGGACGCCTACGTGTTGCAGGAGACGCTGCAGGAAGTGGCGGCCTGCCGAAAGAGCGGGATTCCCGTGAACACGTTCATGCTGGCGCGGGACCGCGCGCTGGTCGAGTTCGTGAAGATGGTGAGCGCGATCACGCGCGGGCGGGCGTACTTCACGAACACGATGTCGCTGGGGCAGTTCATCCTCATGGACTTCCTGAAGCGGAAGACCAGTCGGGTCAGCTAACGCCGACCGCCCGTCCAGATGGCGACGATGCCGCAGGTCCCGCGGCCTGAGCTTACGGCGGCCTGCAGCTCCGCCGGTGCGTTCGCAACGCTCGGATAGATCTCGATGGCCGCCATCTCGTTGCCGCCGACCAACCCATTGATGTCGAGGTTGCCGCCCCGTCCCATGGTCGGCGGCCGGTACGTGCCGGAGCGGTTGATGGACGTCGGCACCTGTTCCACCACCTCGTCCTGCGCGGTACCCTGCACCAGCATTCCGTCGACGACGATGTTCATCGGGCAGCCACCGCGGCCGAGCAGCACGTCGCGGCCCGGTCCCACGCGATTGATGTTCACATAGCGTGCGCTGCGCAGCGCCTGCGAGAGATTCATCGGAAGCTGCAGCTCGAGCTCCTCGGGCGTGATGAAGTGCCCGACCGTCGCGCCGCGCCGCACGCGCTCCATCCGGTCATAGAACCCGCGCGTGGCCAGCGGTGTGTCCCGCGCGCCGACGACCTCCACCGACTCGAGTTGCAGCACCACGCGTCCCAGCGTGAACTCGATGCTGTCCGGGGCGGGCAGCCGCACCCAGCGATCGAGCGGCGTGTACCCGATGCGGCGTACACGTACGAACACCGAATCACGCCCGCGCAGCGTGACCAGCGCCCGACCGGCGGAGTCGGCCGTCGCAGACGTACCCGAGACCGGCGCGACGTACGCGAAGGACACCGATGCGCCCGTGCCGTCACGGACGACCACCGTCGTGCGCTGTGCTCCTAGCGCGCTCGCTGCGACCATCGCACCAAGGAGCATCGCCGGCGCGCGCACGAGAAAACGAGGTGGCTTCGGCATGGTCTACGTTACCCCTTGTGAGCGATGACCGCCACGCGCACATTCGCGCGATGCAACGTCGCTCCCTCCTTCGCCTCCTCGCCGGCGCGTCGGCCGCGAGCCTCCTGCCGCGCAACGCCTTCGCCGCGCCGGCCATCCTCACGCGCCGCTACGCTCTCGGCCCGCTCGGCGACGAATACTCCGCGCGCACGATCCGGCTGATGCAGGAATCGCCCGTCGTCGACATGCTCTGCCAGTTCGCCTTTGCCGATATGCGCGAGCAGGGTACGCCCAGAGCCGACCGCTGGCTGCAGGATCCGGGCACGTTCACCGCCGAGGACTTCGCCGCGTTCCGCGGCTCCGGCGTAAAGACCCTCGCGTTGGGACGCGGCGGTCCAAGCTACGAAGCCATGCTGCAGTTCATGGCGCAGTGGAACGGATTCGTTGCCTCGCACCCGGAATGGTTCATCCGCGTGGATGACGCTGCGGACCTCGCCAGCGCGCGCGGCGATGGCCGCGTCGGCATCATGATCACCACGCAGAACTCGGACCATTTCCGCGCCGTCGGCGACGTCACGACGTTCCATCGGCTCGGTCAGCGGCTCTCACAGCTGACCTACAACGTCCAGAATCGCATCGGCGCGGGGTTCCTCGAGCACAACGACGGGGGCTTGAGCATCTTCGGGCACGAGATCGTGGCCGCGATGCAGCGCGTGGGCATGACGGTGGACCTCTCGCATTGTGCCGACAAGACGACGATGGACGCCATCGCCGCCGCCAAGAAGCCCGTGGTGTTCACGCACGCGGCTGCGCGGGGCCTCATGCCCGGCTACGCGCGCTGCAAGTCTGATGACGCGATTCGCGCGCTCGCCCGCAACGGCGGCGTCATGGGCATCGCCGCCATTCGCTTCATGATCAAGCCCGAGGGACCGGTGACGGTCGAGCATTTCGTGGATCACATCGACTACGTCATCAAGCTCGTGGGCGCCGAGCACGTAGGCATCGGCTCGGACCTCGACATGGCAGGCCTTGGCATGCCGATTCCGAGGGCCGGCGCCACGCCGGAGATCGCGAACCAAGTGAACTTCGATCGCTACAAGCCGCACTACGCCGAGGACGGCGGCGTGCACGTGGACGGCATGAAGCATCCCAAGCGGATCTTCGACGTGGTCGAGACGATGGTGCGTCGGCGGCACTCCGACGACACCATCCGCCTCGTGATCGGCGGCAGCTTCGTGCGCGCCGTCAGCGCCAGCTGGGTGCCCGACCCCGCTTAGCTGTCGGTTCTAAAGAGGTTGTTCACTGAGGCATAACTGAGGAAGCTGGAGGTGCGAGCCACCCAACCTTCAGCCAGAGGCCTCAGTGAACATCCACAACAATGCGCGATTGACCGCCTGGGGGCGAGCCGAGCTCGTCCGCCGGGTGGTCCTCGACGGCGAGCCGGTGCGCGCCGTCGCCGCGGCCCTCCACATCAGCCCGAGCACGGCTTACAAGTGGCTGCGCCGCTTCGCGGCCGGGGGCTGGGCGGCGCTGGCCGACCGCTCCTCGCGCCCGCATCGCTCGCCGACCGCCACGCGGCCGGCGCTCATCGAGCGGATTCTCCGCCTGCGCGCGACGCGGCTCACCGGGCCGGAGATCGCGGAGCGGCTCGGGCTCGCGGTCTCGACCGTGGGCCGGGTCCTCACGCGCGCGGGCCAGGGCCGGCTGAAGGGCCCGGGGGCGACGGGCGGGCCGCGCTGCCAGCGCGAGACGCCCGGCGAGCTCGTGCATGTCGACACGAAGGCCCTCGATCGCTTCGTCACGGCGGGCCATCGCGCGCACGGCAACCGCTCGAAGGTCGGCCGCCGTCGGGGGCTCGGGCAGGACCATCTCCACGTCGCGGTCGACGACGCGACGCGGCTCGCGTACGCGGCGCTGCTGCCGACACAGGACGCGGCGGCGTGCACCCGCTTCCTCGAGGCGGCGCGCCGCTGGTTTGCGCAGCTGGGCATCGCCGTCACCGGTGTGATGACCGACAACGCCAAGGCGTACACGAGCCACGCGGTGCAGGCCGCGCTGGCCGCGCACGGGATCCGGCACCTGCGCACCAAGCCCTACCGCCCGCAGACGAACGGCAAGGCGGAGCGCTTCATCCAGACCGCGCTCCGCCGCTGGGCCTACAAGAAGCCATACCGGACCTCGGCGCACCGCAACGCGGCGCTGCCCGACTTCCTAGATTGCTACAACGTCGAACGGCCGCACCGGTCGCTCGGCCGCGTCCCGCCGCTGCTCCACTTCCTCATGCAGCGTGAACAACGTCCTTAGAACCGACACTTAGCCCGCCACCACCGCGAACTCGCCGGTCTGCGTGACTTCCTCCTGCGTGGGCGGCAGCAGCTTGTAGAGCACCGGCGTCACCAGGCGGGAGAGCAGCGTCGAGCTCACCAGGCCGCCGATGATCACGATGGCCAGCGGCGAGTACAGCGAGCTGCCCTGGATGGCCAGCGGAATGAGGCCGCCGATGGCCGTCATCGACGTGAGCACGATGGGTACGAAGCGGATCTTGCCGGCCCGCTCGATGGCGTCGTCGAGTCCCACACCTTCGGCGCGCAGCTGGTTCGTGAAGTCCACTAGCAGGATCGAACTCTTGATCTCGATGCCGATCAAGGCAACGAAGCCGATCACCGAGCTGAAGCTCAGCGTGTAGCCTGTCACCCAGAGACCGACGAGACCGCCGATCACGCCGAGCGGAATCACGGAGCTCACGATGAGCATACCGCGGAAGGTCTTGAACTCGAGGATGAGGATCGCGAGGATGCCGAAGGTCGCGATGAGGATCGCGGCCCCGAGTCCGCCGAAGCTCTCCTGCCGGCTCTCGATCTCGCCCGCGGCCGTGATGGCGTAGCCCTCGGGCAGGCTGAGCGTGTCCACCACCGAGAGCACGGCACGCGTGACGCGGTCGGTGTTGTAGCCGGTGCGCACCTGCGACGTCACCGTCACGGCGCGCTCGCCGTCGTAGTGTTGGATGACCGGCGGCGAGGTCTCGAACTCGAGTGACGCGAGTTGGCGCACCGGCACCTGCGCGCCGGTGACCGAGCCGGCGTAGAGCCGATCGAGGACCTCCGGGCCCTTTCGCGCCGGACCAGGCAGGCGGAGCGTCACATCATACTCCTCGCCGTCACGGTCCCGGACGCGCCCCGCGACAAGGCCCTCGAGGCCGAGTCGCACGGCGCGGTCCACCTCGGCCGTCGGTACGCCGTACAGGCCCGCCTTCGCGCGGTCGGCGCGGAGCCGCAGGTCGGTGCGCGAGACACGGAGGGGGTTCAGTACGTCGCGCGTACCCTCGGTGGCGTCCAGCACGCGCTCCACGCGCGCCGCGATCGCGCGCAACGAATCCAGATCGTCACCCGTGATGCGCATGGCAACGGGCGCATCGATCGGCGGACCGTTCTCGAACTCGGTGACCTGGATGCGCGCGTCCGGGTAGGCGTCAAACTCCACGCGGAGTGAGTCCAGCAGCGCCGGCGTGGACGCAGGATCGTACTCCCGCGTCAGCACGAACAGCTCGCCGCGCGTCGAGCGCTCGGCCAGCGATTGGATGTTGTAGTAGATATTGGGATTGCCGCGCCCGATGTTGGCGTACACCTGGCGCACTGACTCGCGCTTGACCAACGCGCGCTCGGCGAATGCGACGGCCGAGTCGACGACGGTGAGCGAAGACCCCTCCGGCGCGTTGACGGTGACGAGGAACTGCGGCGTCCCGGCCTTCGGGAACAGCGAGAAGCCAATGGAGGGAATCAGCGCCAGCGTACCGGCGAACAGCACAGCCGCGACGGCAAGCGTCTGCACGGGTCGCGCCAGCGCCCGGTGCAGCACCCTGCCGTAGGTGGCGTCGATGCCGCGATTCAGCGCCCGCATGAACACGTTGCCGTGCTCATCGCCCTCTTCCTTGAGGAACATCGCCGCGAGGAACGGGATGATCGTGATCGAGACCAGCAGCGATGCCGCAATCGTCAGGACGACCGCCGCGGGCAGCGAACGGATGAACTTGCCCGCCGTACCCGGCAGCATCATCACCGGGAGGAAGGCGAACACGAGGGTCGCCGTCGTGCCGATGACGGCGACGAGGATCTGGTTCGTGCCCTTGATCGCGGCGCTGACGCGGCTGCTGCCCTCGCGCAGCCAGCGTGCGATGTTCTCGACGACGACGATCGAGTCATCGACCAGCAAGCCGAGCGCGATGACGAAGCCGACGATGCTCAGCTGGTTGATGCTGAATCCGAAGACCTTGAGCAGCGTCACGCCGATGGCCAGCGAGAGCGGGATGGACACCATCACGATGGCCGAGGCGCGGAAACCCAGCGGCAGCAGCGTGAGCACCACCAGCGCGATGGCGATCATGAAGTCGGCGGTGAGCCGCGACAGGCGCGCCTGGACGTTCTTCGACTGGTCGAACGGGCGCTCGAAGGTCATCGACGCCGGCAGCGACGCCTCGAACGCATCCGCCGCTGCCCACACGCGGTCGCGGACGGCCATGATGTTCTGGTTCTCCTGCATGGCGACCGTGATCCAGACCGCGCGCTTGCCGTTCGACCGCGCCGTGTACTTCACGGTTTCGTAGTCCCATTCCACCTCGGCGACATCGCCGAGGCGCAGCGTCGAACCCGGCGCACCGGCGATCACCGTGGCGCGAATCTGCTCCAGCGAGCGGTAGCCGCCACTGGTCTTCACGTTGAAGCGACGGTTGCCGGCGTCCACCGAGCCACCGGGGATGTTGAGGCTCTCCCCGCCGACCGCCTGGAGCACGCGGGTGAGCGGGATGCCCAGCTCGGCGAGCCGACCGACGTCCAGCGCGACGCGCACCTCGCGCCGCGGGTAGCCCCAGGTCTCAGCTTTCTTCACACCCGGCAGCCGGGCGAGGTCGTCGCGCAGGGCGCGAGCGGCTTTATCCAGCTCGTGGTACGGCGCGGTCACGGAGACCAGCGCGAACTGCGCGATGTTCACGTCGGCGGCGTTGATGCGCTGCACTTCGAGAACGGCGAGGTCACTGGGCAGGTCGCCGCGCAGGGCGTTCACCTCGCGCAGGATCTCATCGTACTTGCGGTCGGCATCCACCGAGACGTCGAACTCCGGGACGATGACCGCGAGACCGTCTTCGATGCTCGTCTTGACGTCCTTGAGGTCTTCGAGGGCGCGGATGCGATCCTCGATGGGATCGACCACGAGCTGCTCGATGTCCGTCGGGCTCGCCCCCGGGTAGACCGCGACGACCGGGAACACCGGGATCGGGAACGTCGGGTCCTCGGCGCGCGGGATGGTGAGCATCGAGAAGGCGCCCGTCGCGAGCAGCGCGACGAAGGCCACCAGCATGAACTGCCGGTTGCGGACACTGAAGCCGACGATGCTCACGGGGTACGCTCGGTCACGACATGCACCCGCGTTCCGTCGGCGAGTCGGCTCGCGCCAGCGATCACGACGCGCGCGTCAGCCGCAATCTCTCCGCTGACGGCCGCGAAGGGCCCGTCGAGCCAGAGCACGGTGACGCGCTTGCGCTGCGCGGCGCTTTCCGCCGCATCGAGCACAAACACCGTGGCCTCGCGTCCCTCGACCTCGAGCAGCGCTTCCGCCGGAAGCGTCAGGACGGGTGCCGCGCTCTGCGGCGTCACGCGCGCGCGGCCGATGAGCCCCGAGGCCAGCCGGCGTCCGGCGGGTTCGACGGCGATCTCCACTTCGTACGTGCCCGTCATCGGCGCCGCTGCGACGCCCACCTGCTCGATGCGGCCGTCGAAGACGACGCCGGGGTACGCATCGAACTCCACGCGCGCGCGCATGCCGGTGGAGAGCCGCACGGCGTCGCGATCTGCAGCTCCGGCGCGCAGCACGAGCCCGGTGCGCTCGGCGCGCAACAGGAACACCGGGGCGCCCGGCGCCACCAGCTGCCCGCGCTCAAGCTGCTTGCGCAGGATCACGCCCGCCGCGGGTGCGCGCACCTCGGCGTACTGCCGGTTGAATTCCGCCGCACGCAGTTGCGCCTCGGCGACTTCGAGTCCCGTGCGCGCGTCTTCGAGTTGGGCCAGCGTAGTCACGCTGTCGCGCTGCAGGCGCTCGACGCGCGCGAGATCGCGACGCGCCTTGTCGCGCCCTTCGCGCGCGGCAGACACCGAGGACTCGATCTCCACCGGCGAGAGCGCCGCGAGCAGTTGGCCTTCGGTGACGCGGTCACCGGCCTCGACGCCGACGCTGGCGACAACGCCGCCGATCTTGAAGCCGAGCGGAATCTCTTCCTTGGCCCCAAGCATGCCGGTGAGCTGGATGTCTGGCTCCGCGCTGCGCGGCTGGGGCTGGACGACGCGCACGGGGATGGGCGCCGCGGATTCGGACCCGAGCTCGGCGTCCCTTCCGCACGCGGTGAGCGCGATGAGGACGAGGAGAAGCGAAAGGCGAGCGGTCACGGGGCGGTCCTCGGATAGAGCGCAGCCGCGCGATCGAGTTCGACGCGGCGCAGGTAGTAGTCGTAGGTCGTGAACACCGCGTTGAGCTGCGCCGCCGTGCGCTGCACGCGCGCTTCGCTGAGTTCGAGCGGCGACGTGAGACCTTCCTCGTAGCGGCGATTCACTAACTGGTAGGTACGGTCGGCGGCGGACTCCTGGGCGGCGGCCGTCTCGATGGCCTGCTTGGCGACCGCTGCGGCCTGCCAGGCGAGCCGTACTTGCAGTTCGATGCCGCGGCGGGCGTCCTGGCCCTGCAGCGAGATGCGCTCGGCGTCGAGCTTGGCCTGCTGCACGCGGGCGGCGTCGCGGCTGCCGTTGAAGACGTTCCAGGACGCAACGACGCTGACCAAGGCGAAGTCCGCATCGCTGCGGAACCGGTATTCGTTGCCCTGCACGCCGTAGTCGAGCGCGACGGCGAGGTTTGGCAGGTAGCTGCCCCGTGCCACCGACGCCTGGGCATCGGCCGCGCGCTTGCCTGCATCCAGCGCACGGAGTTCCTCGCGGGTACCGAGGGCGCTCTGCAGCGCATCGTCGAGGGTCGGCAGCGCATCGAGCGCGAGTGCCTCCGCGGGAATCACTTCGACCTCTTCGGTGATCTGGCGGCCGACAATGAGGTTGAAGCTCTGGCGCGAGGCGTCGACCAACTGCTGCGCCTCGGACTCGCGCTGTTGGGCCTCGCTGAGTTCGGCGCGGGCGCGGGACAGCGCATCAGGCGTCGCGCGCCCGGCTTCGACGAGGCGCGACATCACGCGTACCTGTTCCTCGAGCAGCGTGCGCGTCGCGACGCGAAGCTCGTGCAAGCGCAGGGCCTTGCCGTAGTTCAGGTAGCCCGCACGGATCTGCGCGGCCAGTTCTCGCTCGGCGACGCCGAACGTCGCCTCCTGTACCTGCCGCGCGGCGCTGGCGGCGCGATAGCCCGAGTAGATCTCGGCCTGGAAGATCGGCTGCGCGACGCGCACTGCCGTCTCCTGCTTGAGCGGCAGGCGCAGGTCGATGTCCGTCGGGAACTGCGGCGCCCCGATCAATTGATTGAGTGCCGCGAAGGCCGGATTGATGAGTTCGCCGAGGTTCACGACCTGACCGCTCACATTGGTGTAGCGGGCGTTGATCGTCGCGGTGGGCAGGAAGTTGCCGCGAGCCTCACGCAGCGCCGCATCGGCGCGCTGGACCTGCAGCGCCTGCTGGCGGATGCCGAGGTTCTGGCGGAGTCCGTCGCGGACATAGCCGTCGAGCGCGGTCTGCGCTTGGAGCGCAGGCGGCAGCAGCGCGACTGCGGCGAGTGCAAGGGCAACCAAGGCGAGCCCTGCGAGGAGGTCGGCGGCCAGTACGAGAGTCGCGAGGCGACCCGGCACTGCGCCCTCTTCTAATCGGAGGCGATCCATCGGCGAGCTGGATTGGACGTGGACGTTTCTAGAGGTTTGCCTCTACTTACGGCACAAGTATTAGAGGGTTTCCACTACTTGTCAATAGTGGAGGGTATCCTCTATTTTGTAACAGATGCCAAAGACCACCCCGCCAGCCCCGGCCCCAGCCCCCGCCCCAGAGCCTGAAGCGCGGGAGCGCGCACCCCGCGCGCCCCAGCAGGAGCGCGGGCAGCGGCGCGTGGAGCAGATCCTCGACGCGGCCGAGCAGGTGTTCGTGGAGCAGGGTGTAGGCGCCGCGACCATGCAGATGATCGCCGATCGAGCCGGAGCCTCGATGGGCTCGCTCTATCATTTCTTCCCGAACAAAGACGCCGTGGTCGAGGCACTCGGGGCGCGCTACGCCGATGCCGTGCGCGACACGAACCAGAAGGCGATGCCACTCGAGCACGTGCACCTGCCCGCGGAGCAGCTGTTCCAGCGCATCCTGCAGGCGCAGGTGAAGCTGATCGAGCGCACGCCCGCCTTCGATGCGGTGCATGAGGCGGTGCAGCGGAACTGTCCGGCCATCAACGACGCCCTCAACCAGGCGCTGGTCGGACACGTGGGGCAATTCCTCGCCCTGCGCTATCCGAAGCTGCCTGCCGAGGAGCGCGTCGCGTCGGCGATGGTCTCGGTGAAGATGGTCCACGCGGTCGTCGAGCTGGCCAGCCAGCTGCCGCAGGGACACCGGATGCAGGTCATCAACGAGGCGCATCGCATGCTGGTGGCGCACTACTCGCAGTACGACCAGCGCTACGGCCCCGGGGCCGCATCCATATAGATTCCGCGCGACATGTTCGACGCCCTCACGCCCATCCTGCTCGGCGTCCTGCTCGGACTCCGCCACGCCACCGACGCCGACCATGTCGTCGCGGTGACGACGATCGTCGCGCGCGAGCGCTCTCTGGCGCGCGCGGCTTGGGTGGGCGCGGTCTGGGGCGTCGGGCATACGCTGACGCTGGTCCTGCTGGGCGGAGCGATCATCGCCTTTCGCATCGTGATCCCGCCCCGTATCGGTCTCGGACTCGAGTTCGGCGTGGCGATCATGCTCATCGGGCTCGGCTATTCGAACATCCGTCGCAGCAATGACGACGCGGCCCCCAAGCTCTCGCGTCCGCTGCTGGTGGGCGTGGTCCATGGACTCGCCGGCTCGGCAGCGGTCGCGCTGCTCGTGCTGGCCACGATCCGCGAGCCGCTCGCCGCGGCGGCGTATCTCCTCATGTTCGGCCTCGGCACGATCCTCGGCATGATGCTGGTCACGGCGATCCTCGCCGTGCCGGCGCTGTATGCCGGCAACCGCGTGCATCGCATGCGCGTGGGGGTGCGCGTCGCGGCGGGCGCGCTGAGCATCGTGTTCGGTGTGCTGCTCGCGCGCGAACTGATCGTCGACGGCGGGCTGTTCTCCGCGGTGCCGACTTGGGAGCCGCACTGACGCCAGCGCGTCGCCGGTCCGCCGGTCCGCGGCTCGACAAGGCGGAACTGCGCGCCTTCGGCACGAAGCTCCGCGCCTGGTATCGCCGCAACGCCCGCGATCTCCCGTGGCGCAAGACGCGGGATCCCTACGCGATCCTCGTCAGCGAACTGATGCTGCAGCAGACGCAGGTGAGCCGCGTGCTGGAGTACTGGCAGCGATTCCTGCGACGCTTCCCTACCCTGCAGCAACTCGCCAAGGCCGACGAGCGCCATGTGCTGGAGCAGTGGCAGGGACTCGGCTACTACGCCAGGGCGCGAAACCTGCACAAACTTTCGCGCGCCGTCGTGCGCGAAGGTGCCGCGGCATGGGGAGACGCCGACGCAGCGACCGCCGTCGCGGCGGATGGTCGGCCGTCGCCGCTGCCGGCCGAGGCCGAGAAGCTTCGACGTCTGCCGGGCATCGGCGCGTACACCGCCGGCGCCGTCAGCACCTTCGCCTTCGAGCGCCGTGCCGCGCTCGTGGACACGAACGTCGCCCGCGTGCTCGCGCGCGTGTTCGCACCCAAGCTGAACCCCAAGCGACCGCGCGACCTCACTCTGCTCTGGCAGATCAGCGAGGCCACCCTGCCGCGCACGGGCAAGGCGACCTGGACGCATAACCAGGCGCTTATGGAACTGGGCGCGCTCGTGTGTACGGCGCGCGTGAAGCGTTGCGGCGCTTGTCCCGTGACGAGCGTGTGCCGCAGCGCCGAGACGGCACGCGCGGACGCCGATTCGCGGGGCCGCGCGCGTCGTCGCTAAGTCTTCGCGCGCGCGAGCTCTGCCGCGTAGCGGCGCTCGGCGCGTGCGAACATCCACCGCCCGGCCGCGCTGAGCCAGAAGCGGCCCGCGAGCCGCTGCGCCAGCGTGATGCGCACCGGCCGCATGGCCCAGAGTGCCACCGACGCCCCGATTGCCATCGCCCCGATCAGCACGATCACGATGCCCAGCGTTTGCACCTGCCGCACGCCATCGATGCGAGCCGACACGAACATCGAGATCGCGACGGGCTGACTGAGGCCACCGAGCAGGCCGCCGAAGAACGCGATGCGCTTCCGGCGCTGGAGGCGCGCAAACTCCAGCGGATCGGAGAGCAGTTGCTCACGGGCCCGCGCCGTCTCATCGGTGATGGCCTCGACAGCCGTACGCACGTCAGGCGCCGTGAAGCCTTGGCGGACGGCGAATCGCACGCGATCGAAGGATTGCCCGAGGATGGTGATGAGCATCGTCAGGAACAACACGAGGATGAACGCCCGCATCACGTCATCCTGCCGCGGCGAGAGACTCCATAGCACGACGAACAGCACGCCCATTGTCAGCACGGCCTGCAGCGACTGCGCCGTCTGTTGGTGCAGCAGGCGCAGCAGCGGCGCGACCTCGCGCGCGCGCAGGTGAAGGGCCGCAATGGCCTCGGCCATCTCTTCGCCGGTCTCGAAGCGTTCGCCGCGATCCTTGCGCAGGGCTCGCGCGATGACATCGGAGAGCGGCTTCGGAAACTCGGGGCGCAGTTCGGTCACGTCCTGCGCCGCCTGCGTGAGATGCAGCATGAGCAGCCGATGCGCGGCCTCCGCCTGGAATACCGTGCGACCCGTCGCGGCGAAGAAGCCGACGCAGCCGAGTGAATAGAGGTCGCTGCGGCCGTCCACCTCCTCGGCGGCGGCCTGCTCGGGGCTCATGTAGTGGGGGGTGCCGATGGACTGACCGACCTCGGTGAGTCCCTTCGCCTGCTCGGTGCGGGCGATGCCGAAGTCCAGGATCATCGGGCGGCCGGTACCGCGCTCGATGAGGAGGTTGTCCGGCTTCACGTCGCGGTGCACGATGCCACGGGCGTGGGCGTAGCCGAGGGCCCAAGCGGTGTCCTGCAGCAGGCGCGCCGTGTCGGCGGCGTCGTAGGGTCCGGACCGCGCCACGCGTTCGGTCAGCGTTTCGCCGTCCACGTACTGCATCACGATCGCCAACAGCTCACCATGCTCGAGCACCGCGTGCACGTGCACGATGTTGGGGTGCGAGAGCGAGGCCGCCAGCCGCGCTTCCCGGACGAAGCGCTCCCGCAACGTGGCATTCGTCGCGAGGTCCGGCGGCAGGACCTTGATCGCCACCTCGCGGTCCAGCGCCAGGTCGCGCGCCAGGAAGACCGCGCCCATCCCACCGCGGCCGAGCTCGCGCTCGATGCGATACGCACCGGCGACGGCGGACTCGAGGGCGCGGCGGATGGGATCGGACACGTCTACAAAGTGGGGAGAGATGGGATGAGACGGAAGGCTAGAGAGGGGGCACCGAGCAATCTCGGCGCCCCCTCTCGTTCAGCTTAGAGCTTACAGCTTACAGCTGCTACTTCGTCACCTTATGCGACAGGTTGATGCGGTTCGCCGCATAGTCGCGGGTCTCGATCCCCGTGTAGATCTGCCGCGGACGGGCGATCTTCTGCTCCTTGTCGAGCAGCATCTCCTCCCACTGCGACATCCAGCCGGCCGTGCGCGCGATGGCGAACAGCACGGTGAAGTAGTCGGTGGGGAAGTGCATCGCGCGGTAGATCAGGCCCGTGTAGAAGTCCACGTTCGGGTAGAGCTTGCGCGAGATGAAGTACTCGTCGCTGAGCGCGATACGCTCCAGCTCCAGCGCGATTTCCATGTCCTTCGTCATGCCCGCGACCTTGAGCACCTCGTCGCAGAGCTTCTTCACGATCTTCGCGCGCGGATCGTAGCTCTTGTACACGCGGTGGCCGAAGCCCATCAGGCGGCTGCCGCCCTTCCCGCTCTTCACGCTCTCGATGAACGCGGGGATGTTCTTGACGTCCCCGATCTCCTCGAGCATGCGCAGCACGGCTTCGTTGGCACCGCCGTGCAGCGGACCGTAGAGCGCGGCGACGCCGGCCGCCACGGCCGAGTACGGATCCACGTGCGAGCTGCCCACCGCGCGCACCGCGTTCGTCGAACAGTTCTGCTCGTGGTCCGCGTGCAGGATGAACAGGATGTCGATCGCACGGGCGTACACCGGATGCGCCTCGTACTTGGGCTCCGACATGCGCGCGATCATCGAGAGGAAGTTCTCGGCGTACGACAGCGCGTTGTCGGGGTACACGTACGGCAGGCCCTTCACGTGGCGGTACGCGAACGCCGCCAGCGTCGGCATCTTGGCGATGAGCCGGATGAACGCGATGTCGCGCTCCCGCTCGTCGTAGATCTCCTTCGACGTCGGATAGAACGACGACAGCGCCGCCACGCCCGCCGTCAGCATCGCCATCGGATGCGCATCGTAGCGGAAGCCTTCCATGAAGCGCTTGATGTTCTCGTGCACGTACGTGTGGTACGTCACGTGATGCTGGAACTCGTCGTACTCCTTCTGCGTCGGCAGCTCGCCCTTGCGCAGCAGCCAGGCGACCTCGAGGAAGTTCGAGTGCTCGGCCAGCTGCTCGATCGGGAATCCGCGGTAGCGCAGGATGCCCTTGTCGCCGTCGATGAACGTGATGGCCGATCGGCAGGAGGCCGTGTTCATGAAGGCCGGGTCGTAGCCCATGATGCCGAAGTCGTCGGGCTTGACCTTGATCTGCTTCAGGTCGGCGGTGCGGATCGTCTCGTCGGTGATCGGGACGTAATAGATCTTCCCGGTACGCGAGTCCTTGATCTCAAGATGGTCGCCGGCAGGGGCGGCCGCGGTATTCGGAGTTCCTGCCATCGCTAAGGTTCCGGCTGGGGTAATCACCTCCGAGCCCTCGCATCGCTCGGGCTCGAGCGCCGCCTGCTGTGACGCGCTGCAGAAATCTAACGGGTGCACCCACCCAAAAGGGTGGGGGGATTCGCGCGCCCGCTATTGTTCCAGTAGCATGGACGCCCCGTACTTCCTCCCCCTCGTGGGACTCGCCGCGGCCCTCGGGGCGATGATGAACGCCGTCGCCGGCGGCGGCACCCTCGTCACCTTCCCCGCCCTCGTGGCCCTCGGCGTTCCGCCGATCACGGCGAACGCCACATCCACCGTGGCCCTCTGGCCGGGCACCATGGCGTCGATGTGGGGCTACCGCGCCGAGCTCTCGGGCGGCCGCCGCTGGGCCACTGCGTTCGCGGTGCCCTCGTTCGCCGGCGGCGTGGTGGGGGCACTGCTCCTCCTGCAGACGCCCGAAAAGCGCTTCGCGGCCATCGTGCCCTGGCTCATCCTCGGCGCCACGGCCCTCTTCATTGCGCAGAAGCCGCTGATGATGGCCCTCGCCGAGCGCGGCGGCGTGCGCCGCGAGATCGCCGGGGCGGACGGACACCTTTTGCCTCCGAGCGCGGCGTTCCTGCTCTACCAGTTCGGCGTGGCGGTGTACGGCGGTTACTTCGGAGCCGGCGCGGGCATCCTGATGCTCGCGGCACTTGGGCTGATGGGGCTCACGAACATTCACCAGATGAACGGGCTCAAGAACTGGGGCGGCGGGGTGATGAACCTCGTCGCCGTGATCATCTTCGCACTCTCGGGCGTGGTAATCTGGCCGGTCGCGCTCGCGATGGCACTCGGCGCGGGCATTGGGGGGATCGGAGGGTCGCTCCTGGCGCAGCGGGTGGGGCAGGTCTGGGTGCGGCGGTCAGTCGTCGCGATTGGCCTGGCCAGCGGACTCTCGCTGCTGCTGGGGTTGATCTGACCGACGCACAGCGCGCGAGACGGAGCAGACACCTATGCGCGGCCGAATGACGCCGTACCGGGGCCATGAACACGCCGTCGTGTGAGGCCCGCCGGGCGACGGCTCGCCCACGCACTTCCCGGCGCGCGGGCGGCGGCTCGCCTGAGCCGCCTGCCGGGCTCGGGGGGGAGGCACGGCGACGAGGCCCGAGCGCGACCGACCCAGCTCACTCGTGCACGACGCGACGGAATCGGCCGCAGAACGCTCGTGTGCTGCGAGTAGCGAGCGTGGCTGATGAAGCCGTTGTGGTACGAGGCGGCGGAAGGGATGTGAGCCCTGCGGCGCGGCCGCTGACCGTAGCGCCCGGATGTCGAAGTGAGTCCCGGGGGCGCTACGGTCAGCCTTCAGGTCATCACATCACGGCAGATTCGGTCGCACGCTGATGCCCACCAGCAGGTTGCGACCCGGCATCGGATTGAAGAATCGCTGCACGCCGTTGTTGATCTCTGCCATCGACACGTACCGCTCATCAAGCAGGTTGTCGACGGCGACGAACGGGCCAAGGCGAACCGACCCCATCCGGATGTTTTCGTGCCCGATGCGGATCCCGACCACCGTGTATGCAGCGTTGCTGACGGTATTCGCGTCGTTGAGGAAGAAGCTGGCGGCCGACCTCACATCGGCTTGGGCGTATGCACCGCTCTCGCGGCGATATGAGAGTTCGACGAACGCTGCCTGACGCGGAATGCCCGCGAGGCGGTTGCCGCCGAAGTCGTCGCCCGCGGCCTGGAACCGTTCAAAGGTGTAATCCGAAAAAGTATAGGTCGCCGCAAGCGTGAGTGGGCGTGCGATGACGACCGTGGCGCCCACCTCGAGGCCGAGTTGCTGGACCTCCGCCGCGTTGAGCGAGGCGGCGAACGTTGTCCCATCGCCCCGGGGGAAGTTGCGGGTCACGATGAAGTTGTTGATCGACTGGCTGAAGGCGGCCACCTCGAATGACAGTCGCTCTCCGCGCTGCCCCTTGGCACCCAATTCGCTGCTCCGGACGACCTGCGGGGACAGGCCCTGATTGAGCACGAACTCGCCGCCCGTGATCGGCGAGTTGCGGAGTTGCTCGCTGACCGGCGCTTCATATCCCTCGCTGTAGTTTGCGTACAGCGACAGGTTCTCCGAGGGCTTCACAACTAGGCCGACTTTCGGCGTGAAGCGCGTGTACCGCTGCGTGAACTTGCTCCCCGGAGCGCCCGGGCGCATCAGGTTGTCGAAGCCAAAGCTGATCTGGTCATACCGGCCGCCGGCGTTGACGAGCACGCCGGGACGTAGCGTGAACTCGTTTTGCACGTAGAGCCCCACGCTGCCCAGGTTCTCCTGCAACTGTTGCGACGCGGCGCCGGTCGTGCGGTTGAATATGCTGTTGGAGAGCGGCGTGCCTTGGTAGTCCAAGCCGACGGTAAGCCGATTTGCCCGTCCGAAGAGCGCGGCGGATGAAAGGAACCGCGCCGTTGCCCCACGATTGATGAAGAACTGCGAGTTCCGGATCGGCCCGGAGAATGTGGAGTAGATCGGCCGCGGGACATAGTAGCCGGTCAGCTCGATTTGACCGGTGCTGCCGACTGGCGCGCGCAACGCCACCGCAGCGCGGAACTCGTCGATGTCGCCACGGACGCCACCTGTGGACACGAGCGCAGGGTTCGCCTGCTGCGGGTTGGCGGCCATCTCGGCTGCCGTGAGGCTGCCCGGGATCCGCTGCAACAACTTGTCATAGGCGAAAATCGTCGTGAGCGTCGCCCCGTTGCCGAACTGATACCCGAACTTAGAGTTGAATCCAGTGTTCTCGAAGCCGGAGAATTGCCGCCAGCCGCCGAGTTGTGCGCGGAAGGCACTGGTGAAATAGCTGACGTTACCGACTCGGCCGCCAGCCTTCACGTGCGACTTGAAGTAGCCGTAGCTGCCGGCCCACTGCCGGACCTCGCGCACCGGCGTATCCGTGCCTTCCTCCGTGATGAAATTGATGACGCCGCCGGCTTGGTTCCCGTACAGGGCGGACGATGGACCGCGAACGACTTCGACGCGCTGCACAGAGGCAAGGTCGATGTTGATGAAGTCCTGAGCCGAACCGCCGGCGTTGTTCTTCGGAATGCCGTCCACGAGGATGCGCACACCGCGCGCGCCGAAGCTGCTCTGGGCTCCAGCGCCTCGAATGCTCACCGTCGAGCGCGAACTGCCTCCGGTCTGGACGCGCATCGCGAGTCCCGGGACACGCCGCAACGACTCGTCGATGTTCGTCGATTGACGCGCAAGCTGGACATCGCTGGCGCGAACCACGGATAGGGCTGCGGGAATGTTGCCAATTTCTTGCTCCGCCCGCGTACCCGTGACGACGATCTGCGCGAGACCGCGGGGCACGGCAGCCAGTGCGATGTTGACGCGCAACTCGCCTTCGTTGGGCACGGCAATCGGCTCTGCCTGGCGAACGTAGCCCACCGCGCGCACCACAAGCGTGTGGCGGCCAGCGGCCACGGAAGCGAGTACATAGTCGCCGTTCGCATTCGTCACCGCCGAGGCGATTGATTCGATGCTGACGTTGGCGCCGGAAACCGGCGCACCGCTTTGCGCGTCCGTCACCCGACCGACGACGCGCGCCGCGCGTGTCCGGAAGTCGCGGGAGTCAATCGCGTCCGAGGGCTGCGCGTGGACCACGCGCGGGCCGAGGCCCAGCGCCAAGGCGCAGGCGATGACAGCTAACGCCCGAAAATTGAAGAGCGTGACGCATCGAGACGTTTGTGGTGGGGCTAGAGGGTTCGCCGCGAACATCAGCACGAGAGTCCCGCGTGACGGCGCAACGGTGGGAATGCCGTGCGCGCCTACCAAGCGCACGGCATTCTACGCTGAGTAAAATGAGAATGTCAACCCCCGGAGGCGGCGAGTGACCGTCGAACTACCCGGATGCATTTCGTCGGAGGCGGCGCTGCGGACGCGCTCGTGCGCGCTGCGGCGAGCAGGCGAGGGGAGGCGCGCCGCCCACCTCGTGAGGCGTTCGCTCAGATTCCCGGAACGACGGAGTCGTGCGGCCGCACTCCCGGCTGCATCTTGTTTGCATGCCAGACGCTTCCACTCCGCTGCGTCCCCTCGACCCCACCGACTGGGACGCCTTCCGCCGCCTCGCCCACCAAATGGTGGACGACTCCCTCGACTACCTCCGTGATGTCGCCACACGCCCGACCTGGACGCCCACGCCCGCCGCGGTGATGTCGGCGATCCACGACGAGTCCGTTCCGCGCGCCGGCATCGGTGACGCCGCAGCGTACGACGACTTCCTCCGCTTGGTCCGCCCCTACCCCAACGGCAACATTCACCCCCGCTTCTGGGGCTGGGTGATGGGCACCGGCACACCGCAGGCCGCGATGGCCGAATTCCTCTGCTCCGTCGTCAACCCGCAGATGGGCGGCCTCGATCACGCCCCCGTCTACGTCGAGCAACAAGTCGTCCGCTGGTACGCCGAGTTGATGGGACTGCCGGGCAGCGCGGGCGGCATCCTGGTCAGCGGCGGCACGATGGCCAACGTGCTCGGCCTCTCCGTCGCCCGCCGGCAGCGCGCCGCCTGGGACGTCCGCAAACTCGGCGCTTACGGCGGCGCGCCGCTACGCGTGTACGCGAGCACCGAAGTGCACAGCTGGCTCAAGAAGTCCTGTGACTTCCTCGGACTCGGCGAGGACGCCTTCCGCCGCGTACCGGTCGGCGCGGACTTCGCGGTGGATGTGCCGGCGATGGCGCAGATGATCGCCGAGGACCGCGCGGCGGGACTGAATCCCTTCTGCATCGTCGGCACGGTGGGTACGGTGCAGACCGGCGCCAGCGACGACGTCAACGCACTCGCCGACCTGGCCGCGCGAGAGAAACTCTGGCTGCACATCGACGGCGCATTCGGCGCGATGGCCAAGCTCGCGCAACACCCGCAAGCGGCGGCCGCCGTGCGTGGAATGGACCGCGCCGACTCCATCGCCTTCGACCTGCACAAGTGGGGCTACCTGCCCTTCGACATCGCGATGCTGATCACCCGCGAGGACCGTCACCTCACGGAGACCTTCGCGAACCAAGCGCCCTACCTCACGGGGATGGCCGGCGGCATCAACGCCTCAGGCAGCATCTACTTCAACGACCGCGGCATCGAACTCACGCGCAGCTTCCGCGCGCTCAAGGTGTGGATGACGCTGCGCGCGCAGGGCAGCGAGCTGCTCGGTGCCCACATCGGACGCAACATCACGCAGGCGCAGTACCTCGGCGGGCTCGTCGCGCGGGAGGCTGAGCTCGAGCTGCTCGCGCCGGTGCCGCTGAACCTCGTGAACTATCGCTTCCGTGCGCCGGGACTCGACACCGACGCGTTGAACGCGCTCAACCGCAACATCCTGGTGCGCCTGCAGGAGGATGGCATCGCGGTACCAAGCGGCACGGTGATCCGCGGGCAGTTCGCCATCCGCGTGGCAATCACCAACCACCGCTCGCGCGACGAGGACTTCGACCTGCTGGTGCGGGAATCGCTGCGAATCGGACGCGAGCTGCTGCGCGCCTGATCGGGCGTGGCGGGGAGGTGCGGCCCGACCCGAACCGTGCTATGTTCGCGGCGTTGGTCCCCCCAACCCGGAGATCCGATGCTCTCCCTTCGTCCCGCCCTCGGCCTCGCGCTGCTGCGCCTCAGCGTCGGCATCATCTTCGCGGCGCACGGCTACCAGAAGTTCTTCCAGTACGGCATCGCCGGCGTGACGCAGGGATTCACGCAGATGGGCGTTCCGCTCGCCGCGGTGGCCGCACCGGCCGTCGCGACGATCGAGTTCGTCGGCGGCCTGCTGATGATCGTCGGCTTCTACCACCGCGTGGCCGGCGCGCTGCAGGCCTGCGTGATGGTGGGCGCGATCGTCTTCGCCAAGATGTCTGGCGGCTTCTTCGCGCCGAGCGGCATCGAGTTCGAGCTGATGCTCGGCGTCGCCGCGCTGACTGTCGCGCTGGCCGGCGGCGGCGCCTACACCGTCGAGGAGATGCGCGGCAAGAAGTAGTGCGTCCGGCAAGCCGCGGGCATGGCGCTCAGGGCGCCACGCCCGCGTGCTTGCAGACGATCGCCCATTCCTTCGCGGTGACGGGCTGTACGCTCAGGCGCGAGCCCTTCTGCAGGAGCACCATCTTCTCGAGTCCCTTCACCGACTTCAGCTCGGCGAGCGTGATCAGCCGCGGCATCGGCCGGACGGCCTTCACGTCGACCATGAACCAGGTCGGATTGTCGGGGTCGGACTTCTCGTCGAAGTGCTCGTGCCCCTTCTCGAAGGCCGTCCAGTCCGGATAGCCCTCCTTCACCACTTCGCAGATGCCCGCGATGCCGCTGGGCTCGGCGTTGGAGTGGTAGAAGAAGCAGCGGTCGCCCTTCTTCATGAGGTCGCGCAGCGTGTTCCGTGCCTGGTAGTTGCGGACGCCGTCCCAGTAGGTGGTCTGCTTGGGGGACTGCTCCAAGTCGGCGTACGAGCACATCTCGGGCTCGGATTTGATCAGCCAGTAGTTCATTGCCTGATGGGTGGACGGAAGACGGAAGACGGAAGGTAACTGCGGGGACGCACTCCTTCCGTCTTCCGTCTTCAGACTTCAGTCTGTCGTCAACGCCGCCTCACGCGATCCCGTTCCGCATCGCCGTCTGCACCGCCCCCACGAACGTGTCGAGCTCGTCCACCGTCGTGTAGATGCTCGGCGTGATGCGGATGCCCGCGAACTCGGGGTGCACGATCGGCGTGTTCACGATGCGGTAGCGGCTCATCAGCCAGTTGCCCAGCGCCGACGGGTCGAGACCGTCCACGGCGAACATGCAGATCGCGCCGGCCTTGTCCGGCCCGAGCTCGGTGAGCACACGCACGCGCGGGCTCGCCTGCTGCAGCGCGGTCGCCCACCGGTCGCGCAGGTAGCGGAGCCGCGCGGCCTTCCGCTCCACGCCGATGCCGCGGTGGAACGTGAGCGCCGTGCTCACGGCGTTGAAGTTCGCCTGCGGATGCGTCCCGATCTGCTCGTATTTGCGGATGTTCGCCGTGTCCTTCTCCTCGGCGGCCATGAGCGGCCACAGGCCGGGGATGCGGTCCTTCCGCACGTACAGGAAGCCGGCGCCGATCGGTGCGTGCAACCACTTGTGCAGCGAGGTCCCGTAGTAGTCGCACTCGAGCTCGTCGCGCGTGAACGGGAAGTGCGCGAAGGCATGCGCGCCGTCTACGAACACCGGGATGCCGCGCGGGCGCGCGAGGCGCACGATGTCGCGGATGGGCAGGATCTGCCCCGTGAGGTTCGTGATGTGCGGCAGCTCGATGGCCTTCGTGCGTGGCGTCATCTGCTCGGCGATGCGGCGCACGAGCAACTGCGGGTCGGTGAGCGGCACGGGGAAGCTCACGGACTTCACGACGATGCCGTCGCGGCGCTCGCGCTGCTGCCACGCGGTGATCATCCGCCCGTAGTTCTGGTTCGTGATGATCACTTCGTCCCCGCGGCGCAGGTCGAGGCCGAGGATCATCGTCTCCATCGATTCCGACGCGTTGCGGGTGACGGCCATCTCCTCGCCGTCGCAGCCGAACTCGCGGGCCAGCTCGCGGCGCGTGCTCTCTATGCGCGGCTCGAGCACGCGCCAGTTGTGCTCCACCGGCAGTTCATTGACGAACTGCAGGTCGCGCAGCATCTGCTGCAGCACATGCGTCGGCGTCGGCGAGATTCCCCCGTTATTGAGGTTGATCATCGTCCGGTCCATGTCGAAGGCGCGCTGGATGTGGCTCCAGTACGTCTCGTCGTTGGACAGCGACTGCGCGCTGCGGTCGCCGGCGACCAGCTCGGCGTCGAAGAGTCGACGGAAGGCCGTCTCGTTGAGTGCGGGAAGTGCGGCGACGCCAGCGGACGCGGCGCTCAGGCCAGCGAGGAAGTCACGGCGGGAAGTGATGGGCACCGCAGTCGCTCCAGACGAGAGGGGGTGGGCCGACCCCTCAAGGTATCACGACCAAGCCCGCTTCGCCGCCAAAGTCGTCGCGCACACGCGCGAGATTGCGCGGGGCGCGCCACTCACCGCCGTTCACCTGCACCGCGACGCGATACTTGCCGCTCGGCAGGCGCACGCGCGCCACCCAGGTGCTCTGCTCGCGCTCCATGCGGATGGGGCGCCAGTCGCTGAAGTCCCCGGCGATGATGATCTCAAGCGAGTCCGAGGCGAACACGCGCACGACCAACTCGCCGCCGCCGGCGCTCATCGGTTCGATGCTCGCACGGGCGATCAACGAGCGTTCGAGCACGGGCAGCGGCTTGGGGCCCAGCGAGACGCGCACCGAGCCCGTGATGACATTCGCCTGCGGCAATCCGCGCAGCGGATCGGCGAGCTGACGGCCCGCCGCGCCGACCAAGGCCACACGATCGGCAATCTGCAGCGTGCCGCTCCACATCAGCGCCTGGAATGCCGCGTCCGTGCCGGCGACGCCATCGCGCGCGGTGTAGGTGAGCGCGAGATCGTGCGGCCCGAGCCGCAGCTGCGCCGTGAGCTGTGCGTCGCGCAGATCGAAGACGTCATCGTCGGGATCGCGCGTGACACCGGAGGCGAGCAGCAGCGGCCAGTCGGCCGACTGCATGCGCGCCGCGACGGCCGAGACGTAGAGCGGACCCCAGCGCTGCCAGAGTCCGAGGTCGCCGGTCAGGGTGCGACTGAAGACGCCGTCGCGATCCGTATTGCCGGTGCCGATCCCAACCCACACGCCGTAGTTCGACGAGGCGACCACATGCTGGCGCACGAAGCCGTTGCCGTTGCCGCCACGTCCAGCGCTGCGCAGCGAGAACGAGGCGCCGGCGAGGCCCGCCTCGGTGCGGAAGCAATCACTCGGACCCCAGGGCACGTCGATGGCCGCGACGCCCTGCGCCGCGGCCAGTGAGTCCTGCGCGTAGGTGAGGTTCGCGCTGGTGACGAAGCCCCACTTCTCCGATTCCGGCCGCCAGAGCACGGCCAGCAGGGCCGCATTCTCGAGCGAGAAGCCACGCTGCGTGATCGCCGCGATGCCACCTTCGATGCGCAGTTCGGGCAAACGCTGCGCGCCCGCCGCGGGAGCGGCGAGCGCGAGGAGGACGAGCCCCCACGCCGCGAGGCGGCGGGGCGTCACGCCGGCACTATGGCCTCGTGCCGCGGGGAGCGAGCGCGGCGGCGGCGGCGGGTGACGGGAGCAGCGACATCACTCCACGCGCCCGCACCTCTAACGCCGCATCGGGCGTCAGGCCGGCGGCCACGTCGGATTGCACCGACGCGCCGAGTCCGGCGATATGCGACGCGGTGGCACCGCGTCGCATCAGTTGCGTGATCTGCTCAAGCGCGTTGGACGCGGGAACCCCGCGCGCGACGAGTTCGGTGAGCACGTCCAGTGGCATGGCCACGGACTGGTTCGCCGGATACGCCGCGCGGATCTGTCGCAGCATCGGGGCGGGCACGCCGACCGCGAGCGCGTCTGCGCCGGCGATGACGTCCGCGTCCGATGGCGAGGGAGCGAGAAGGTCCCGCGCCTGCTCCAGGCGCCTGGCCAACGTCGACACGGCCACCCGGATGCGCTCCCCGGTGGCCTGCTTCGTGACCCCTTCATTTGCCTTCGCGACGAGGGCCCGGACCGGCAGCCCACGCTGGGCGGCGCGCGCAATCTCGCGCTCCACCACTTGGCGTGTCCTCGCGTCGGCGATGGTGAGCACGGGCGTTCCCTGCGACGCTTGAGCATCAAGCGCCGCCGGAGCGACCATCGCGCTGATGAGCATCAGCGCGGCGATTGTGGGTGCGAATCGCGGCATCATCATCGGGCGAAGACCATCACGACACTTCCCTCGCGGCCGTAATCCTCGTCGCCCGACTTGGGCGCGCGCGGATCGGCCACGAGCAATGTACCGTCAATGAGGTAGGCGTACACATGGCGGCCCGGCGGCAGGGGGAGCGTGGCCTCCCAGACCCCGGGTGTCACCTGGGTCATGGGCAGGGCCGAGCCGTCCCAGCCGTTGAACTCGCCAACCACGGCGACACTGCGCGCCGTGCTCGACTCAAACACGAACTGCGTCGCGACGCGGACCTCGCCGCCTTCGTTCGCCGCCAAGGTGACCGGGTACTCGCCCGTCGCCGGGCCAGCGGCCGGCGTGGGCTCAGTGGCCGTGCGCGGCGTCACCGCCCCACGCGACACGAAGCCGATCACCAGCGCCGCGGCAGCCAGCGCCGAGGCGCTGAGCCCCGAGAGTGCCGGCGAGCGGAAGGCCTCGACCGCCCGTCGCCACAGCGAGGGCCGCGGGGCCGCCCACACCGCCTGCAGCAGACGGCCAACTGCCTGCGGATCCGTCGCCGCACGGGCGTCAGACCGCAGCGTGCCGCGCACGCGGGCGATCACGGGGTCCATCTCGGGGTCTCGTTCCATGTCAGTCATCTCGCATCATCTCCGAAAGCCGCGCACGCAGCGTGTCGCAGGCGCGCTTGACGCGCATCCGCAGGGCACTCATCCCCACACCGGTGATCGCCGCAATGTCCTCGTACGCCATGTCCTCGACGTGCCGCAGCAGGAAGGCTTCCTTCTGTTCCGCCGGCAGCGTGTCGAGCACCTTGTAGACCTCTTCCGTCCAATCGCGCTCGACATCCGACGTGGCACCGATCCGATCGGGCAGTTCGCCGTACTGGATCACCGTCGCGTGTCGTGCACGCTTGGCGAGCAACGTCCGGCAGCGATTGGCCAGGATGCGAAAGAGCCAAGGCTCAAAGCGCGCATCGTCGCGAAACCGCCGCAGGTTGTGGTAGACCCGCACGAAGGTGTCCTGCACCGCTTCCTCCGCGTCTTCGCGATTCGCCACCATGTGCAGGGCGAAGCGCAACGCGCGGGGATAGGTTGCATCCACCAGCTGGGCGAACGCCTGCCGATCCCCCGCCTTGGCCCGCAGCGGAAGGGTCGGATCGATCGAGGGTGCACCGTGGGCTTGAGGCATGAGCGAGGTCTGGGGAGGATACCCCGGACGTTGCTGTCCTCGCCACGGCGTGCCGCCGACCAGCGACTCGTCCATCGTGTTGTCCATCACGTCCAGCCATACCCCGTACCGAGCCAGGCTGTCACATTTCGTGCCCAGGCTCCCGCCCCGCCAATGGCCGATTTCATCCTTCTGCTGCACATCATCCGGATTCCGCTGCAGATCGGCATCGCCATCGCGCTGCTGGTGGCGGCACCGCTCACGCTGTGGGCCTGGCTGGAGCGCTCACGCCGGTTGAACCCCTTCGGGGCCGCCGCCCGCAGCGCACGCCGCCTTTTCGACCTCCCGCTGCGTCCGCTGGACCGCCTCGCGGCGCGCTTCGGCGCCCCGCGCACGAGCGTGCCGTGGTGGGGCCTGCTCGCCGTGCTGCTCATCGGCGCCCTCCTGCTGGGCGTCATCGATTTCGTGCGCGACACGCTGTCGTACGCGTACTACGCCACGCACCAAGGCCCCTACAGCGTCCTGCGTCTCGTCGTCGGCTGGACCTTCTCGATTCTCCAGCTCGGCGTGATGGCGCGCGTGATCATGAGTTGGATCGGCGGCCACTACACGGTGGTCGGTCGCGCGGCGACGGCACTCACCGAGTGGTTTCTCGGACCGCTGCGGCGTGTGCTGCCGACGATCGGCATGATCGACATCTCGCCGATCGTCGCGTGGTTCTTGCTGTCGCTGCTGCGCAGCGTCGTGCTCGACGCCATCGGCGCCTGAGCACGAGATCCACTTGTTGCAGGTGACCGCGACCGCGCAGGGCATTCGCCTCACGGTGCACGTGCAGCCACGCGCGAAGTCCCCCGGCGTCGGCGGCCTGCACGGCGATGCGCTCAAGGTGCGCGTGAGCGCCGCGCCGGTGGACGGCGCCGCGAACGAAGCCGTCACGCAGGCACTCGCCGCTGCCTTCGGCGTCGCCGCACGCAACGTGCGCGTCGTGGCCGGGGCCAGCGCGCGTCGCAAAGTCGTGGACATCGACGGCGCGAGCGTCGCCGCCGCCGAGACGCTCGCCCGCGGCGGCTGAGCGATGCCCGAGTTCGACCTCAGCTCACCCGCGCTGGCACTGTGGTCCGCCGCGGCGGCCGGCATCGCCACGGGCATCCTGCCCATTGGCCTCGCCGAGGCGACCGCACTGGCCATCGGCCTCGTGATGCCGCGCTGGTTGGCCTTTGCGATGGGGCTCGCGTTCACGCTCGGCCACGTGGCCGCGAAGTTGCCATGGTACGCGCTGGGTCGACACGCAGACCGCGCGGTCGGGCGCGTGGGGGCAAGGTACGTCGCGCGCGCCATGGCGATGCTCGAGGCTCGGCCGGGCTACGGGATCGGCGTGCTGGGATTGAGCGCCGTGCTCAGCGTGCCGCCGTTTCATCTCGCGGCGATCGGCGCGGGCCTGGTGCGCCTGCCATTCCTGCCCTTCGTGGCGACCTGCCTCGGCGGCCGGCTGCTGCGCTTCGGGGTACTCGTGACCGCCCCGCAGCTACTGCGTCCATTGTTTGGATAGCCGCGCCCCGCGATTGCGCGGCCACTGCACGATTCACAGACTCCGAGTATGCCGCGTTCTCCATTGCTGACGACCGTCGCCGCGAGCGGCGCCCTGTTGATCGCCGCCTGCGGTGAGGCCATTCCGCCTGTGCCCTGCACCGAAGGCGGCACCGGCAACCTCACCGTCTCGGTGTCCGGTGTTCCCGACGGCGAGACGGCTGCAGTGACGGTGAGCGGTCCCGGCGGCAGCTTCGCGCTCAGCGCCACGCAGACCTTCACGGGCATCGCCTCGGGCATCTACACGGTGAACGCGTCCGCCGTCTCCGTCACGGACCCGCTCATCGACGCGGTACACGGCGATGTGACCTTGCCGCGCAGCGTCTGCGTGTATGACACGCGCAGCGCGACGACCAACGTGACGTACGCGCGGATCCCGACCAGCGGCAATCTCTGGTTCGGTGCGGGCTACTACACGCTGGGCTTCTCCACCTCGCAGCTGGCGGCCACCGCGACCCTGGCGCCCAACGTGACCGCAGGCACCCGCGGCGGTGCCGGCGTCACGTTCGATCGCCAGGGCAACCTGTGGGTGCGCGGCCAGTCGAACAGCGACCCCGCGCTCATGCGCTACGCGTCCGCACAGCTCTCCGGCACGGGCAACCCGGTCGCGGAACGCAGCATCAACATCGCAAGCCTCAGCTGCCTCGGCCCGGGCGCATTGGCCTTCGATCCGTACGGCAATCTGTGGATGAGCCTCGGCTGCCAAGGCCGCATCGTGCGCCTGACGCCGGCGCAACTGCTGACCTCGGGCACGGTGTCGCCGACGGTGCAGATCACCGGGCTCACGAACCCGAATGGCATCGCCTTCGACGTGGCGGGAAATCTGTGGGTGGCTGACCAGACACACCTGCGCCGCTATGACGCCGCGCGCCTGGGGACGACGATCACGACGGCGGCGAATCTCTCCGTGGCGTTCACCACGCCGACGCCGCCGACGCCAGGGGCCACCGCGCTGAGCGCGTTCCATCTGGCCTTCCGCCCGAACGGCGAACTCTGGGTGAGCAGCTTCGAGGAGAAGGCCTTGTACCGTGTCGAGCCGTCGGTGGTCGCTGCGACCGGCACGCAGGCCGCGACGCCCACGCGCATCCTCTACTTCAATCAGTTCACGATGCCCAAGGGCTTCGCCTTCGATAACGCCGGCGGGCTCTTCATCGGGCATGAGCAGTCGAAGTTCGTGCGCCTGGCACCGACACAGCTGGACGTGAACAGCACGCCGGCCTCGCCGACGGTGCCGCAGCGCACGATTGCCTCCGCGTCGATCCTCGGCTTCGGCGACGACGTGGCGATCTTCCCGGCACCGGCCACGACGCCGCTGTATCACCGCGCGCCGTAGCGCGCGCCCGCGCGCGCCATGGCGCGCCGAGACCGGCCACCTTGCCATCCGTTCATCCGGATGCTAGGATATAGTCCACAACCGATTCCGTGGCGATTTCGAGGCAACTTGCGGCCACGTTAAACATTCAGCTAAAGCGCCGGCCCGGTGCGCCTCCTCGCTCCGGGCCTTCGTGCTTTTGGGAACCACCGTGACAGCCAGCTCCGCCAGCGCAGCCGCGCCCGCCCCCGCGCCCTTCCAGATCTCCTTCGAGTTCTTCCCGCCGAAGACCGACGAGATGGAGGCCACGCTCTGGAAGTCCATCCAGCGGCTCGCGCCGCTCACGCCGCACTTCGTGTCGGTGACCTACGGCGCCGGCGGCTCCACGCGCGAGCGCACGCACCACACGGTGCATCGCATCCTGCAGGAGACCTCCCTGGTGCCGGCCGCGCACCTGACCTGCGTGGCCGCGACGCGCGAGGAAATCGACGCCGTCGCCGACGACTACTGGAACGCCGGCGTCCGCCACGTGGTCGCGCTGCGCGGTGACATCCCCGGTGGCGATGCGCCCTACTTCCCCACCCCGGGTGGCTACGCCTACGCCGCGGAGCTCGTGGAAGGCCTGCGCAAGCGCCGCGACTTCGAGGTCTCGGTCGCTGCGTATCCTGAGGTGCATCCCGAGGCGAAGTCGCCGCAGGAAGACCTCGACAACCTCAAGCGCAAGCTCGACGCCGGCGCGACGCGCGCCATCACCCAGTTCTTCTTCGACAACTGGGCCTACCTGCGCTTCGTGGACCGCGCCCGCAAGGCCGGCATCACCGCGCCGATCGTGCCGGGCATCATGCCCGTCACGAACTTCACGCAGACGGCGAAGTTCGCGAAGGTCGCCGGCGCGAGCGTGCCGAGCGCCTTCGCGAAGCATTTCGAAGGGCTCGAGGACGATCCCGAGACCCGCAAGCTGGTCGCCGCGTCGCTGGTCGCCGAACAGGTCACGCAGCTCGCCCAGGCCGGCGTGAAGGAGTTCCACTTCTATACGCTCAACCGCGCCGACCTCACGTACGCCATCTGCCACCTGCTCGGCCTTCGCGCACGCACGGTGCAGGCGGACCGGGGCACGGAGGCGGCATCATGAGCACGTTCACCCGCGCCTCTCGCATCGAGGCCCTCCACGCCGAAGCCAAGCATCGCCTGCTGATCATCGATGGCGCGATGGGCACGATGGTGCAGACCTACGGGCTCACCGAGAAGGATTACCGCGGCTCGCGCTTCGCCGACTGGTCGCGCGACCTCAAGGGCAACAACGACCTGCTGATCCTCACGCGGCCTGATGTGGTCGGCGGCATCCACCGCGCCTACCTCGAAGCCGGCGCTGATATCATCGAGACGGCGACGTTCAACTCGACGCGCATCTCGATGGCCGACTACGGCATGCAGGAGATCGTGCGCGAGCTCAACACGGAAGGCGCACGGTTAGTGCGCCATCTATGTGATGAGTTCGAGGCCAAGGACGGACGCCCCCGCTGGACCGCCGGCGTGCTCGGCCCCCTCAATCGCACCGCCTCGCTCTCGCCGGACGTCAACGACCCCGGCGCGCGCAACATCACCTTCGCCGAGATGGTGGAGGCCTACGCCGAGTCCACGCAGGGCCTGCTGGACGGCGGCACCGACATCATCCTGATCGAAACGATCTTCGACACGCTGAACGCCAAAGCGGCGATCTTCGCCGTCGAACGCGTGTTCGACGAACGCGGCGAGCGTGTGCCGGTGATGATCTCCGGCACCATCACCGACGCCTCGGGCCGCACACTCACCGGCCAGACCACCGAGGCCTTCTGGAACTCGGTGATGCACGCCAAGCCCTTCAGCGTGGGCCTCAACTGCGCGCTCGGCGCCAAGGACCTGCGCGGATACGTACAGGAGCTCGCGCGCGTCGCCGACTGCTACGTGACGGTGCATCCGAACGCCGGCCTGCCGAACGAGATGGGCGGCTACGACGAGACGCCGGCCTACACCTCGTCGATTCTGAAGGAGTTCGCCGAGAGCGGCCTCGTGAACGTGGTCGGCGGCTGCTGCGGCACGACGCCGGCGCATATCAAGGCGATCGCCGAGGCGGTGAAGGGCCTGCCGCCGCGCACGATTCCCGAGATTCCGAAGCGCCTGCGCCTCTCGGGTCTCGAGCCCCTGGTCATCGGCCCCGACTCGAACTTCGTGAACGTCGGCGAGCGCACGAACGTCACGGGTTCCAAGAAGTTCGCCGAGCTGATCATCGGCAATCGCTACGACGAGGCGCTCGAGGTCGCGCGCCAGCAGGTCGAGGCGGGCGCGGTGATCATCGACATCAACATGGATGAGGGCATGCTCGACGCCGAGGCGGCGATGACGCGCTTCCTCAACCTCGTGGCGTCGGAGCCGGGCATCTCGAAGGTGCCGATCATGCTCGACAGCTCGAAGTTCAGCGTCATCGAGGCCGGCCTGCGCTGCGTGCAAGGCAAGGGCATCGTGAACTCGATCTCGCTGAAGGAAGGCGAAGCCGAGTTCATCCGCCAGGCGACGCTGGTGCGCCGCTACGGCGCGGCCGTGATCGTCATGGCCTTCGACGAGCAGGGGCAGGCGGACACGGTCGAGCGCAAGGTCAGCATCAGCGAGCGCGCATACAAGATCCTCACCGAGCGCGTGGGCTTCCCGCCTGAAGACATCATCTTCGACCCGAACATCTTCGCGATCGCCACGGGCATCGAAGAGCACAACCGCTACGCGCTGGACTTCATCGAAGCCACGGGGCTGATCAAGCAGCGCTGCCCGCACGCGCGCATCTCCGGCGGCGTCAGCAACGTCTCGTTCTCGTTCCGCGGCAACAACCCGGTGCGCGAGGCCATCCACTCGGTGTTCCTGTACCACGCCGTGAAGGCGGGCATGGACATGGGCATCGTGAATGCCGGCGCGCTGGTGCTCTACGAGGACATCCCGGCCGACCTGCGCGAGCGCGTCGAGGACGTGGTGTTGGCTCGCCGCGCCGACGCCACCGAACGCCTGCTGGCCGTCGCCGACCAAGCCAAGGGGCAGTCGCAGGCCAAGAAGGCGGATCTCACCTGGCGCCAAGGGCCGGTGCACGAGCGCCTCTCGCACGCGCTGGTGCACGGCATCGCGGATTTCGTCGTCGAGGACACCGAGGAAGCCCGCCACCTCTTCGACCGCCCCATCGAGGTCATCGAAGGCCCGCTGATGCAGGGCATGAACGTCGTCGGCGACCTCTTCGGCGCCGGCAAGATGTTCTTGCCGCAGGTGGTCAAGTCGGCCCGCGTGATGAAGCGCGCGGTCGCGCACCTGATTCCTTACATCGAAGCCGAGAAGGCGCTCAACCCGGAGTCACGGGCCAAGGGCAAGGTCGTGATGGCCACGGTCAAGGGCGACGTGCACGACATCGGCAAGAACATCGTGGGCGTCGTCATGCAGTGCAACAACTTCGAGGTCGTGGACCTCGGCGTCATGGTGCCCTGCGCGAAGATCCTCGAAGCGGCGCGCGAGCACAACGCGGACATGATCGGCCTCTCCGGCCTGATCACGCCTTCGCTCGAAGAGATGGCCTTCGTCGCCAGCGAAATGCAGCGCGAGGGCTGGACGATTCCGCTGCTCATCGGCGGCGCGACGACATCCAAGGTGCACACGGCCGTGAAGATCGCGCCGAACTACACGGGCCCGGTGGTGCACGTACTCGACGCCTCGCGTGCGGTGGGGGTGGCCAGCTCGCTGACGAGCGACGGCTTGAAGGACCAGTTCGTGCGCGAAGTCGCCGACGAGTACGAGGCCGTGCGCAAGCATCGCGCGGCGCGACAGAAGGACCAGAAGCGGCAGACGATCGCCGAGGCGCGGGCCAACAAGCCGAAGCTCACCTGGACTGGGGACGCCCCGGCGCCGTCTTTCGAAGGCGTGCGCGTCTTTGACGAATTCCCGCTCGAAGAGCTCGTGCCGCGCATCGACTGGACGCCGTTCTTCCAGACTTGGGAGCTGGCGGGCTCGTATCCGGCGATCCTCGAGGACAAGGTCGTCGGCGAAGCCGCGCGCAACCTATGGAACGACGCGCAGGCCATGCTCGAGAAGATCGTCGACGAGAAGTGGCTGCGCGCGCGGGCCGTCGTCGGCTTCTTCCCGGCGTGGTCGGATGGCGAAGAGCAGATCTACGTCGAACGAGGAACGGTGAAGGGGGAAGGGCGTGAGACCGTCACGATCCAGACCATTCGCCAGCAGATGGTGAAGAACGACGGGCGTCCGAACTACGCCCTCGCCGACTTCGTGGCGCCGAAGTCCGCCGGCGTGCGCGACTACCTCGGCGGCTTCGTGGTCACCACGGGCATCGGGCTCGATGCCAAGGTCGCTGAGTTCGAGGCGGCGAATGACGACTACAACTCCATCATGGTGAAGGCGCTGGCCGACCGTCTGGCCGAGGCCTTCGCCGAGCGGCTTCACGAGAAGGTGCGGCGCGAGTTGTGGGGCTACGCGCCGAACGAGCATCTCGACAACCAGGCGCTGATCAGGGAGCAGTACCAAGGCATTCGCCCCGCGCCGGGGTATCCGGCCTGCCCGGACCACACGGAGAAGCGCACGCTGTTCGACCTGCTCGACGCCGAGAATCTCTCGGGCGTGCATCTCACCGAGAGCTTTGCCATGCAGCCGGCCTCGGCGGTGAGCGGCTGGTACTTCTGGCATCCCGAGGCGCAGTACTTCGGCGTCGGGAAGATCGAGAAGGATCAAGTCGAGGCGTATGCGGCGCGGAAGGGCGTGTCGCAGGCAGAGGCGGAGCGTTGGTTGGCGCCGATCCTCAACTACGACCGCTGATCAACGTCGCGTCGTGGGCGTGACGCGGTAGCGCTGCAGCTGCGGGAACGGGTCCTCGACCGTGCGGAACGTCGAGGGCCCTCCGCCGCTGATCAGGCTGGGCAGCGCGGTACTGCGTCCGAGCAGGCGGCCGCTCGCCGCGTCGATGAAGTACGTCGTCACAGAGACGATCGTCGGATAGAACGCGCCGCCACTGCGCGCGCGAGTTCCGCCGGAGGCGAGATCGCGCCGCGAAACCTGCAGCACCAGTGTGTTGGCATCAAGAAACCACAGCGCCGATGTGAAGTCATCGCCGTAGCCGATTGTGGCTGCACCGCGGGATCCCCCGGGCCCTCGCGTCATCAAGTAGAAGGTGTGGCGATACGACGGCAGCACGATCTCCCAGCGCAGGCGATCGTCCGCGCCATAGAGCCGCACATTCGGACCACTCGGCTGGGCAAAGGCAACCGCCCCATCGGATGCGCAGGCGAGCATGCCACCGCCTCGATTCTCCATCTCGACGAGCGACGGAATCGAGTCCTTGCTCCAGCCTTGGCCGAACGCCCGAAGCCTGGAGAGGTCCGGCGCCAGACGGAGCAGCGAGTGCGTACCGTCCCAGACGGCGACCACAGCGCCAGTCGGCGTCACACAGCCCGAGATGAAGTCCCACTCACGCGTCGCGGCGCGCGCGAGCGTCAGTTCGCCTCCTTCGCGATGCAACAGCGTGGCGCCGAAGAACGCCTGCATCACCAAGAGGCGCTGCTCGTCGAGCTTGAGCAACGTCACCGGATTGGTGAACTCGCCGGGTCCGCGACCGCGACGGCCGAATGTCGAGACGTGCCGGCCCTCGCGATCAAAGACGCGCAGCGTGTTGTCAGAACTTTCCGCGACGACAATCGTGCCATCGGCGAACTCTGCCACGCTCGAAATGTGGGCAAAGAGCAGCGGACCCTCGTCGGCATCTTCACCGACTGCGAGGTCCGGACCGCGCAGCGTCAGGAACTGCTGGGGTCGCACGGAGGGCACGCGCGCAGCCGGCGTCTCCGGCTTGGGCACCGGTCGCCGCGCCTGGGCACCCAGCCGTGTGGTCGGCAGGACGCCCCCCAGCGCCGTGAACAGCATCAGGGCCAGCGCCGTTGCAGGCAGTCGCCGCCTCCGACCGATACTCAGGAGTCTCCACGGCACTCGCATGCGGGACGATGCCGCGGCGCGCCGGACCTGTCCAGCCCGAGTCGGCCCTCCGGCGTTAACTTTCAGCCCTATGTCCGAACACCACCGCCGAGTCCTGATCGTGGACGACGACGCCGCCGTGCTGCAGGCGTCGTCGATGCTACTCAGCCGCTCCGGCTTCGTGGTGGACCCGGCTCCGTCCGGCGAGGTCGCGCTGCGCTTGATCGCCGAGCGCACGTACAGCGCCATCCTCTCCGACATCAACATGGACGGGATGAGCGGGCTGGACCTCCTGCGGACCATTCGCGAGAGGGACCTCGACACACCCGTCATCCTGATCACGGGCGGTCCGTCGCTGCAGACGGCGATCGATGCGATGGCCTGGGGTGCGCACCGCTACCTGCTGAAGCCAGTCGCCCCGAAAGAGCTGATCGAGGCCGTCACGCGCGCCGTGCTACTGTCGGATCTCGCGCGACTCAAGCGCGAGGCCTTCGCCCTGCGAGGCGCACAGGGGCTGCCGGTGGACGACGAGAAGGCGCTCAACGCGTCGTTCACGCGAGCGCTCGACCGCCTCGCCATCGTGTTCCACCCGATCGTCTCGATGCGGCAGCGCCGCGCGTTGGGCTTCGAGGCCCTGGTACGCTCTGCCGAGCCGACGCTGGAGCACCCTGAAGCGCTGCTCGGCACGGCGTCGTTGCTCGGACGCTCCGACGAACTCACGCGGGCCATCTACACGAAGATCGCGTCGCACGCGCCGTCGCTGCCCGACGGCCGTCTGCTGTTCGTGAACGTGCACCCGCCCGACCTGCTCGACCATTCGCTGCACGGACTCGGGTCGCCCTTGGCGCCGTTCGCGGAGCGCATCGTCCTCGAGATCACCGAGCGCGCGAGCATCGAGAAGATGGGCGACATCAGCAACATCGTGCGCGATCTGCGCCTCCTCGGCTATCGCCTCGCCGTGGACGACCTCGGCACCGGCTATGCGGGGCTCTCGAGCTTCACGCAGCTCAGCCCTGAGATCGTGAAGCTCGACCGCTCGCTCGTCGAAGGCATCGACGAGAACCCGACCAAGCAGCGCGTCGTCCGCGCGATGCTGCAGCTCTGCGAAGATCTCAAGATGCAGGTGATCTCCGAGGGCATCGAGAAGGCCAGCGAGCGCGATGCGCTCGTGTCGCTGGGCGCCGACCTCCTGCAGGGGTACCTGTTCGGGATGCCGGCGTCGCATTTCAACGACCCACCGATCTGACCGGCGCCCTGCGCCGCGATATCCCCCCAACGCGTGCCTGACATGTCGTCTGATCTCCTGACTCCCCGCCCCGCCCTCACGCAGCTTTCCGAGGACGAACAGGCCTTCAAGTCCGCCGTCGCCGAGTTCGTGAACGGCGAAGTGCGTCCGCGCATCGCCCAGATGGAGCGCGAAGCCAAGCTCGACCCGGCGCTCATCAAGGGCTACTTCGAGATGGGCCTGATGGGCATCCAAGCCGCCGAATCACACGGGGGCGCCGCTGGCTCCGTGATGATGGTGACGCTGGCCGTGGAGGAGATCTCCAAGGCCGACGCCTCGAGCGCGATCATGGTGGACGTGCAGAACACGCTCGTCGCGCACCCGCTGCTCTCGGCGGGCACGAAGGAGCAGCTCGACAAATGGATGCCGGCGCTGTGCTCGGGCACGGTTGGCGCCTACGCGCTGTCGGAGGCGTCGAGCGGATCGGATGCCTTCGGCCTGCAGACGCGCGCCACCAAGGTGGACGGCGGCTGGAAGCTGAACGGTCGCAAGATGTGGATCACCAACGGCGCCGAGGCGGGCATCTTCGTGCTCTTCGCGACCGTTGACCCGGCGAAGGGCTACAAGGGCATCACCGCGTTCATCGTCGAGCGCGACATGCCGGGCTTCGCCGTCGGCAAGAAGGAAGACAAGCTCGGCATCCGTGCCTCGAGCACGACCGAGCTGATTCTCGAGGATGTGTTCGTCCCCGACTTCAACGTGCTCGGCCCCGTCGGCCAGGGCTACAAGATCGCCATCGAGACGCTGAACGAAGGACGCATCGGCATCGGGGCGCAGATGATCGGCGTGGCGCAGGGTGCGCTCGACGCCGCGGTGGCCTACGTGAAGGAGCGGCAGCAGTTCGGGAAGTCGCTGGCCGAGTTCCAGGGCATCCAGTTCCAGCTCGCGCAGGCCGCGACCGAACTCGAAGCCGCGCGACTCATGGTCTACAACTCGGCGCGGCTGCGTGACGCCGGCGAGGATATCGCGCAGGCTGGCGCGATGGCGAAGCTGTATTCGTCGCAGGTCGCCGAGCGCGTGACGTCGCTGAGCCTCGAACTCTTCGGCGGGTACGGCTATACGAAGGATTATCCCGCGGAGAAGTTCTATCGCGATGCGAAGATCGGGACGATCTATGAGGGGACGTCGAACATGCAGTTGTCGACGATTGCGAAAGGCTTGCTGAAGTAACTGAACGGCAGCTGTGAGCTCTAAGCTGTAAGCTGAGAGCTTCTGCGCTCACGCGTCGGTTGGCTGGCGAGTGATACCGTGACGTACACGAGGATACTCGTCACGAGGCTGAGGCCGCTGACGGTTACGCCGGTGGGGAGGCTGATGAGCTTGGCGTAGGCGGCGGTCTCGAGGGCGAGTGTGAGTACGAGGCCGGTGAGGATGCTGGCGAGGGCTGCCTGCTTGGTGCCGTGCTCCCAGGTGAGGCCGATGGCGAGTGCGGGCACCAGCGTGCTCGCGAAGAGGCCGTAGCCGAAGATGCCGAGGAACGCGACGAGCGTGCCGCTGAGTTGCGCGGTGACGGCTCCCATGACAGCGAGGGTGACGGTCCACAGGCGTGCGCTGCGAAGTCCCTGCGTGGCGTCGAGTGTCCGGCCGAGGGCCTTGGGGATATCGCGCGTGATGGCGGCGGCACCGATGTTCAAGAAGCTGTTGACCGTGCTCATGATCGCCGCGGCGACGCCGGCGAAGACGAGGGCACTCACGAACTCCGGTACGTAGCGCAGCAAGAACTGCGGCGTCGCATCGTCAGCGGTGGCGAGCGCGGGCATCTCGCCACGTGCGACCAGCGCCTTCACGGCAAGCCCGACGCCCACGAAGAGCAGCTGCGCGAGGATCATCGCAACAGTCATCAGCGCAGGATACCAGCGCAGGCGCCGCGCATCCTTGAGCATGAAATACTTGTGCGCGATATGCGGCTGGCCCAGCGAGCCGACGGCAAAGACGAAGAAGAAGCTCAGCGCGACCATCGCCCCGCGCGCGCCCCAGGGGCCGACGAGCGCAGGGTTGACCGTTTCGATTGCCCGCGTGATGGCGGCGAGTCCGTTGCCTGAATCCAGTGCGAATACAAAGACGATGCTGCTCGCAATGGCCATCAACGCACCTTGGAAAACATCCACCCAGATACCCGCGAGGATGCCGCCGCTCGCCGAGTAGGCGATGAGCACGGCGGTGCCGATCCACAGCGCCGCCGTGAGCTCAAGGCCGAACAGGGCGCGCACCACGAGCCCGAGGGCGAGCACGTTGGTGCCGAGGTATCCGACGACACCCACCAGGATCGCGACCGCGCTCCAGCCCTGCACCGCGCGCGAGCCGTAGCGCAGCGCGAGAACGTCCGGCACGGTCATCAATGCATGCTGCTCGCCGAGGGCGCGCATGCGCGCACCGAGCACCAGCGCGCCGTAGGTGTTCGTGAGCGCCGCCGGCAAGATGATGAACAGCGCGGTGAGGCCAATCGAGTAGACCAGCCCCGGTCCACCGATGAACGAGAACCCCGAGAGTGTCGTCGCCATCGCCGCGATGGCGAAGGGCAGCAGTCCCACCGAGCGGCCGGCGAGGAAGAAATCCTCAGCGGACTTCGTACGCCGTGCAGCGAGCCAACCGATCAGGGCGCAGGCGGCGAAGTAGGCGATGCCCACAGTGAGAATCACTTGGACTCGACCTCACGCGGAAACGCCCACGCGTATGCCAGCGGCAGCAACACGAGCGGGATGCCACCCGTGAGCAGGAGCATCAAGGCCGTGGCACGCGGCAATCCGAAGAGCAAGGGACCATTGGCCGCGTGCGGCGTCATGGTCAGCGCGACACAGAAGCCAAGCAGCGTACAGCCGCAGGCAACGAGCACTGCCGCCGCTAGGCGCGGCGCACGCGGGCCCGCGCCGAGCAGTCCGAGTCCCGTGAGCACGAGCACAGCCCCCGTCGCGAGCAACCACGGCGCCATCGCCGGCACGGCGGCGAGAAGCGTCAACGCATACGCCGCCGCAACCGCGAGGGCACCTGCCGCGAGAATGGCGATGGAAAGCGAACTACGCATCCGCCAAAGATACGCAGGCCACCACCCAACCCCCATCGAACGAACGGCGGAGGAAGCTTTCGCTCCCTCCGCCGTTCACCGTTCACCCTTCACCTTTCACCCTTCACCCTTCACCCTGCCTCAGCGCGTCCCGATCAACCCGTTGAACACCAGCTTGAAGGTCCCGTGCGGCTGCGCACGGAACAACGCCTCGGGGCCGATCAAGCGCACCATACCACGGCCCACGCGGGCGTCCGCGGCGGCCACGCCACCCTCGAGATACGTCTCACCCCAGGCCCAGCCGCTGCGCAGGGCGTTCGGGGTGTCGAACCACGCGATCGGCGTCACGCCCTTGGCCTGCGCATCCGGCGCAAGGCGGAACACGGGCGAGTTGTCGTACATGACGATCGCGCGCGAGGTCATGCCGCGACCGGCCGCCGTGGTGCTGTCGACCGCGACCTCCAGCAGCGAGCCCGGCACGTAGAACTTCTCGCTGCCGAGTTCACGCTCCTCGCCCGTGGGCATGCGCTCCACGAGATGGTTGCTCATCGGCAGCCCGAAGTGCTGCGCGATGTTGGTCGAGCTGCCGATCGTGATGATCGTGCCGCCGTTCTCGGCGAACTGCTTGAGCTGCGGGACCGTGCGGTCCTGCGTGACGTTGCCGAGCCAGCCGCGGAACTCGGCCGGAATCGCGTCCGCAGCCCCTGCACCGCCCTGCTGTCCGGGGCCACCCTGGCCCTGCGCGCCGGCCGCGGCGGGGCCGCTGCGGTACGCCGGGATCGCACCGTCGACGAAGAGGAGCGCGTCGTACTTGGCGTTCAGATTGCCCGCGTCGAGTTCCTGCGGATACACGACCGTGAACGGGAACTCGTACTGCTCGAGCAGCCAGCGCGTCCAGCCGCTGGGCATCGAGCCGCCGAAGCGATCCCACAGGCCGATGCGCATCGGACGCACGGCGGTGGCACCGGTGTTGTTGCCGCTGGTGAACGACAGGCCAAGTTCAGTGGCCGCGCGCTGTACGATCGGGCGGCTGCCGGCGGTGGCCGGGATCACCCAGGTGCCGTCCGGCTTGCGCAGCACCATCTGGTTGGCCTTGAGCAGACGGTTCACGACGATGAACGCATCGTTGTGCGCGCCGGAGAGATGCCACACGTTCGCGCTCGCCACCGTGCCGGCCGCCGGACGCACGCGGTTGGTCGGCGCGATCTTCTCGAACGGACCCGTGAGGTTGTCGAGCACGCGGTCGTAGACCACGCCCATCTGCATCGCCAGCGTCCAGCCGGCGTTGTCGTAGGGCGGCGTCGGCGGGCCACCGGGCACGCGGAAGTCGTTCGGGTGATCCTGCGCCTCGAACATGTCGAGCACGTGGGCACCGAAGGCCTGGCCGACCTTTACCACGTACGAGCCGGCCGGGTACTGCTTGCCGCCGTGCGAGAAGGCCGCCGTCGCGCGATGCACGTCGATGCCGGCCTTCTGCAGCGCCACGATGAAGCGCACGGCCGTCGGGAAGTCGCGCTGGTTGGCCGGGATGATGTACGCACGCGGATCGCGGTTCTCCGGCGACTTCATCGCGGCCATCATCTGCTGCGCCGCTTCGCCGGTGCGCTGCTGCGCGGCATTGCCGAAGCCGCCGAGGAAGGCCATCGGGTTGTCGGCCTGCTGCTGCGAACGGCGCTGGCGGTTCTCCGCGTCGATGCGCGCGGCCACGGCCGCGTTGCGCTTCGGCCAGATGGTCCAGCTGTCACGGTTGCCCTGCTCGATGCGGTCGTTGCCCATCTTCCAGATGTTGAACAGGAAGTGCTCGCGGTTGCGCGAGACGACGTCCAGCACGGCCTTGTTGGCGGTCACCGAGTACTCGACCGACGAGCGGAACTTCCACGGACCCGGCTGCACGGGCAGCGGCAGGTCGGCGCTGGCGATCTGCCGGCTGGCGATGAACGGGATCTCCATGCCCGACGGCGTCCCGATCGTCTCGGTGAGCAAGCCGATCATGTTGTGGAAATACACCGTCGTACGCAGGCCGCCGTTCCACCACGTGGAATAGCCGGCGCCGGAACGCATCACGACACCGCCCTTCTCCTCGAGCACGAAGCGGTTGTGCATCGCGCCGCCGACCACATCGAGGCCCGTCTTGATCAACGGGTGGATGTTGAAGTTCATCGGATCGCGGAACGGTGGCGCGAACATCACCGTGCCGGCCGGACCCGTCTGGTGATGGTTGTACATCACCTGCGGATACCACTCGGTGTACAGCACGCGGTTCAGGTTCTCGGACTCCGGCTGCGCCGCGAGGTAGAAGTCGCGGTTGTTGTCGTGCCCGATGTACTTCTGGTACAGGCGCGGGATGTTGTTGTACGTCCGACGGCGCGGATCCGGATTGCGCATGTACCAGTCGCTCACCAGCTCCATGCCGTCGGGATTGGCGTGCACCATCACGATGATCAGGTCATCGAGGAAGCGCTTCGTCTCGTCGTCCTGCCCGCTCACCAGCTGCCAGTTGGTCTCGATCAGCTGCTGCGCACCCAGCACCTCGGTGGCGTGCAGGCCGCCGTCGATCCAGACGATGCCCTTGCCCTCGCGGGCCAGCTGCCGGGCCTGCTCCGCCGTCACGCCCTCGGCGCGCGCGAGTCGCTCAGCGATCTGCCGGTAGCGCTCCTTGTTGCGGAGGTTCTCGGGGCTGGAGACGATCGCCATGATCTGCGGGCGACCCTCGGCCGTGAGCCCGATGGTGTCGAGCTCCATGCGGTCCGACTCGTTGGCGAGGCGGATCCAGTACTCGTGGAACTTGCTGTAGTTGGGGAGCACGTAGTCGGCGCCGATCTGGTGGCCGAAGAACTGCTCCGGCGAGGTCAGCCGCGGCTGCTGCGCGGCCAACGGAAGGGCGGCGACCGCCGTGAACGGAAGGGCGAAAGCCAAGGAACGCCAAGACATCGCGAACGACTCCAGGTGGGAGTGAAGGGCTAGCCTAAACCTACGCGGCCGGCGCGGGGTACGTTGGGGACGCCTAGATTTCCCCGACACACTTCGCACGACACGATGCGCCTCATTGGATTTGCCTTCTCCGCGCTGCTCCTCGCCGCAGCGCTTCCGGCGACGCCGCTTGCGGCTCCGCTGGACGCCCAGATTGCGCAGGCGGAGTTCGCCGCGCGCCGCGAGGCGCTGGTTGCGCGTCTCGACGACGGCGCGGTCTTGGTGCTCGCGGCGCCAGAGGCGGCGCAGGACTACCTGCCGTGGTCGCAGTCGCGGCCCTTCTATTATCTGACGGGCTTCCGTGAACCCGACGCGGCGCTGCTGCTCGCCCGCGTCAACGGCAGCATCCGCGCGACGCTCTTCGTGAGTCCGCGCGACCCCGCGCAGGAAGTCTGGACCGGCGCCCGGCTTGGCGTGGATGGCGTCGGGCCGGCCACCGGCATGCAAGGGCGCGACGTCGCGGAGCTGCGCAATGCCGTGGACTCGGTGCTGCGCGGCGACATCCGGCTCTACGTGGTCGGCGACTTCTTCGGCGGTCCAACCACGCTCTCGGCGCATGAACAGTACGTGAATGCGCTCAAGGCATCGTTTCCGACGGCGCGCATCGAAGACGGCACGGGCGCCGTGGCGCGGCTGCGCGGCAGGAAATCCGAGGCCGAGCTCGAGCGCCTGCGCATCGCCGCCGAGATCAGCGCTCGTGGGCATCTCGCCGCCTTCGCGCTGGCGCAGCCTGGCGTCGGCGAATGGGAGTTGCAGGCGGCAGCCGAGGCGGTGTGGCGCCGGGAGTCCGGTGACGTGCCGGGCTACGGCTCGATTGTCGGCTCCGGTCCCAACGCGACGACGCTGCACTACAACGTGAACACGCGGGTGACGCAGGCCGGCGACGTGGTCGTCATGGACATGGCGACGCAGTTCGACGGCTATTCCGCCGACATCACCCGGACGATTCCCGTGAGCGGACGCTTCTCGCCCGCCCAGCGCGACATCTACGACGTGGTGCTGGCCGCACAGAAGGCCGCGGAACGGTTGATCGAACCCGGCGCACGTTGGCAGTCGCTCACGACCGCCGCAGCGAACACCCTCGCGCAGGGCCTCACGCGGCTCGGTCTCATGGACTCCCCGAACGCGACCTACGACTGCGGCAGCGCGCAGCGTCCGCGCCGCTGCCCGCAGCTCGCCCTGTTCTACATGCACGGGCTCGGCCACGGCATCGGCCTCGACGTCCACGACCCGGATCAGTACGAGCAGTCGGCAATCGGTGTCGGCAGCGCGTTCACGATCGAGCCCGGCATCTACGTGCGTGAGAACCTGCCGCAGATCCTGCCGCGCACGCCGGACAACGAGGCCTACCTGCGCCGGACGGCACAGGCCTTCGAACGCTACAAGGGCATCGGCGTGCGCATCGAGGACGACTACCTCGTCACGGCGCGCGGCGTCGAGCGCCCGAGTGCGCTGGTTCCGCGTGAACTCGAGGACGTCGAGCGTGTGATGCAAGAGCCCCGGACACCGTGGGACAGCGCCAGCACCCAGCGCGTGCAACGGATGCGCAGCGGCACGCCCTGAGCCGACGGCTCAGGGCCGCGGAATGCCCTGCAGGATCCCGGTACGGATGCGCCGCGCGCGCGAGTTTGCGTTCGGATCCGGTTCGATACGCCGCTCGCTGCGCGTATCGAGCTCCACGCGCGCCGTGAGGGGCACGCGCGCCTCGCCGCGCAGCGCGACCACCGGGAGCTCCGCGCCGGGACGCGCGCCCCACACCGCGCGCCACTTGCGGCCGAACTCCGCATCCGTCGTGGCGAAGCCGCCGATCTGCACCAGCACATCGCCGAGTTCGACGCCGGCCTTCGCGGCCATGCCGTCGGGGTCGAGTCCTGTGACCATCACGCCGTCGGGGTGGCTGCGCAGCAACACGCCGAGCCGCGGTTCCGTCACCTTCTCGTCGACGAGCCGCCAGCCGCCGAGGCGGAGCCATTCCGCCCACGGATACGCGTCTCGACCGTCGATGTAGCGCCGTTCGAAGTCGCCCCAGGCCTTGCCACGCGAGGCGCGGGCGACGGCGTTCCACACGTCATCGTGTGTGAAGCCGCGACCGGACTTGTAGGTACGCGCATACAGCTCGCGCATGATGGCGTCGAGCGAGCTGCGGTTGTCCGAGGCATCGCGGATGAGGATGTCGAGCGCGAGGCCGGCCAGCGAGCCTTTGTCGTAGTAGAGATCGCCGGTACCGTCGCGCATGCCGAGCCAAGTCTGGAACGACGCGTCTTCGAGCGCCGTGGCTGGGCGGTCCTCGACGCTGGCGATCTTGCCGAGCGTCGTCTCGAGGAACTGCACCTCGTCGATCAGCCCGCTGCGCACGAGCGCGAGGTCGGCGTAGTAGTCGGTGACGCCCTCGCTGATCCAGAGCCACGGCGTCGGCTGCGCGACGTCGTAGCGGTAGGGCCACATGTCCGCCGGGCGCAGGCGCTTCACGTTCCAGGCGTGCGCGATCTCGTGCGCGTGGATGCTCGCGACGAACGGTTCGTCGAGGAACGGCGTCCCGACCAGCGCGAGCTCGCTCTCGGCGTGCTCGAGTGCCGCCATGCCGCCGACGTCCGGGTGCGCCACCTGCAGCACGGTGTAGCTGCGCCACGGCACCTCGCCGAACACCGCGGCCAGCGGCTCGACGCTGCGCGTGAGGGCATCCCAGAGCGCCGCGCGGCGCGGGCCGCTCACGCTGCCCACGGGCCACGTCGCGAGCCGCATCCAGCGATCGGCGACACGTGCGCTATCGAAATCGAAGCGACCGACGAAGATCGGATGGTCGAGCAAGTCGTGCACGTCGCTGGCGCGGAAGCGATGCGCGGAGTCTCCGGGCGCCATGCCCGTCGCCACGCGCCACTCGGCTTCCGTGCGGACGCTGAGGCTCGCGGGAGTGTCGAGCCGTCCCTCCGGGTACAGCAGGATGTTCGTGCCGTTCAGGAAGGCGAAGTCGCGATCGCTCCAGCTGCCCGCGACGTCGAGTGCATCCGTGCGCACCGAGTACGCGACCTCGACGGTGCTGGCACGCGTCGCGTGAATGCGCCAGGTGTCGGGGTCCAGCTTGTCCCAGCGCAGCGGCTGACGCCCGTCGCTGGCCGCGAAGCCCGAGACGGCGCGGGCGTAGTTCGCGATGTCGTACGAGCCCGGCGTCCACGCCGCCATCGAGAGCAGCACGGGACCCGCGGAGTCGACCTGCACGCGCAGCGTAATGTCGACGCGTGCCTCGCTGAGTTGCGCCCGGCCGGCGTGGATCTCGATCCCGAGGTCCCGGAGCGGCACCGAGCGCGGCGGGCGCCCCTGGGCGGCGAGCGGCGCAGCGGCGAACAACGCCAACAGGAGGATTCTCATCGCCGAAGGCTCGGGGCTCCCTCCCCCCGCTGGCAAGGGGCCGTGCCGTTTTTGGGGGGTGGTTCGTCTCTCCATGGAACCCCACCTTACCCGCCATGACTGCCCCGACCGCCCGCGTCCGCACCCAAGAGAGCAAGCGCATCCATGTGGTGATGCGCGATGCGTCCCTGCTCGAGGGCTCGATCTACATCGCCGAAGACATGTCCCTCGTTGCGTTCCTCGGGAACCGCAAGGGCGGCTACATGAACATGGTCGATGCCCGACGGCCGAAGCTGCAGGAAGCCCCCGGCCACCTCATCGTCCAGACCGATCTCGTCGTCATGGTCTCGGCGCCCGACGGCAACGTCATCGTGGTGGGCCAGGCGGGTGCCGGCGCCGGCGAACGCGAAGTCGAGGTGTACCTGATCGGCGGCAAGTCGCTGCGCGGCGTGATGTACGTCGCGCCGATGCAGCGCATGAGCGACTACTTGCACCACTGCGGCAAGTTCGTGGGCATCGCCCGCGCGGTGTTCACGGCCGACAACGCCGAGATCGGCGACATCGCGGTCAACACCTCGGCGATCGCGATGATCCGCGAGGCCAAGCCGGTCGGGCAAGGCGAATAGTCAGCGGCGAAGCATCGCGCGCAGGGCCGCGGGGCGGTCGGTGAACATGCCGTCCACCCCCAGATCAAACAGGAAAGCCATCACGGGCTCGGCGTTCACCGTATACGGATGGACGTCGAGCCCTCGTGCATGTGCGGCATCGACGAGCCGCTGGGAGACCAGGCGCCGCGCCGGCCCGAACCCCACCGCATACGCGCGCACCGAATCGAGCAGCGCCTCGAGACGATCCGGCGCGATGTCATCATCCCAGAGCTGCACCAGCTGCAGCCGCGGCTCGAGGGCGTGCAAGCGCCGCAGGCTCGCCGGACTGAACGATTGCACGAGCACGCGCCCCTCCTGCGCGCCACGCCCGACGAGGCCATGCCGCCGCAGGACCGCGAGGAGCGAGTCCTCCATGCCAGGCGCGTCTTCCGGGCGCTTGGTCTCGATGTAGAACCGCGCCCGCCCGGCGTAGCGCGTGAGCACCTCGTCGAGCGTCGCGATGCGCGCGCCCACGTACGAGGCCTGCGCCCGATCGGGATACTCGGCGTTGAACCAACTCCCCACCTCGCAGTTGGCAAGCTGGGCGCGCGTCTTCTCGCGCACCAAGCCGGTGCAGTCGGCGGCGGGGCCCCGCGCGGTGCGATCCAGCGAATCGTCATGCAGGACCACGAGCTGGCCGTCGCGGGTCATCTGGAGGTCCTGCTCGATCCAATCCGCGCCCTGCGCGAGCGCCAGGTCCCACGCGGCGGCGGTGTGCTCAGGGGCGTCCCATGAAGCCCCACGATGGGCGATCACCTGTACATCGGCGGCGATGCAGCCGGTGAGCAGCAGGGGCAGGGCGCGAAGCAGTCGCATGGGCGGAGATTCGCGATTTCGCCACGTGCCGCGCAATCTTCAAGGCGTCACGACCTTGTCCCGGAATCCGATGCGATCGCTCCCGACGCCCGTCCTCGCCCTCCTCGTCGCCGCCGCGCCGCTGGCCGCCCAGCGCCCCCTCGACGTGCCCCACAACGCCACGCTCGCGTACATCGCGTTCCCCAACGCGGTGCACCGCGAAGCGGAGGTCGCCGTGACCTTCCGCGACGTGCCCACCGGTCCGCTCGAGGTGCGCATGGCGCGCAGCTCACCCGGCCGCTATGCCGCGCACGACTTCGCCAAGAACGTCTACGGCGTGCGCGCCTCCGACGCCGACGGGCGTCCGCTCGCCGTCGAACGCGTGCGCCCCAACGTGTGGCGCGTCAGCGGCCACCGCGGCACCGTGCGCTTCGCCTACACGCTGTTCGCCGACCGCGCCGACGGCACCTACGCCGGCGTGGACCGCACGCGCGCGCACCTGAACATCCCGGCGACGTTCGCCTATGCCCCCGCCCTGGCCGAGCGCCCCGTCTACGCCACGTTCGTCGCGCCGGACTCCACCTGGCGCATCGCCACGCAGCTGCAGCCCACCGACGACCCGCGCGTCTTCCGCGCGCCGCACCTGCAGTACTTCATGGACTCGCCGACGCACCTCGGCGCGCTCGACATCCGGGAGTGGCAGGTGGGCCCGGCCGAGTCGCGCCAGACGGTGCGACTCGCCCTCAACCACCTCGGCACGCAGGATGAGGCCACGCGCTTCACCGACCTCACGAAGCGCGTCGTGAACGAGATGGCCGCCGTGTTCGGTGAGTTCCCGCGCTTCGACTTCGGCACGTACACGTTCGTCGCCTGCTACCGACCCAACTGCGCCGGCGACGGCATGGAGCACCGCAACTCGACGTCGCTCACATCCTCCGGCTCGCTCGCGCAGTCCAGCGCGCAGCTGCTCGGCACCGTCTCGCACGAGTTCTTCCATGCGTGGAACGTCGAGCGCATCCGGCCCGCCTCGCTGGAGCCCTTCGATTTCTCCGACGCGAACATGAGCAGCGAGCTCTGGTTCGCCGAGGGCTTCACGAACTACTACGGACCGCTGGTCATCCATCGCGCCGGCATCACGAACACCGCGCAGTATGCGCGGCAGATCTCCGGCGCCATCAACACCCTCACCACGCACCCCGGCCGCCGCTACTTCGGCCCCGTGGGGATGAGCCAGCAGGCGCCCTTCGTGGACGCGGCAACGAGCATCGACCCGAACAACCGCGCCAACATGTTCATCTCGTACTACACGTACGGCGAAGGCATCGGGCTGGCGCTGGACCTCACGCTGCGCGCCCGCGGGCATACGCTCGACGAAGTGATGCAGCTGATGTGGCGACGCTTCGGGGCGCAGACAGCGGGCTATGCGCCGGCGCGGGGCTACACGGTCGCCGACGTGCAGATGGCCGTGGCCGAGGTCGCGCGCGACTCCGTCTTCGCACGCGACTTCTTCCGCGACTACATCTACGGCAGCGAGCTCCCGCCATACGCGTCGCTGCTCGCGCGTGCCGGATTCCTGCTCCGACCGGCCGCGTCGCAGGAAGCCTGGATCGGCGACACGCGGCTCTCGGCCTTCGAAGGCGAAGTCGTGGTCGCCGGACCGACGACCTACGGCTCCCCGATGTACGAGGTCGGCCTCGCGGCCGGCGACCGCATCCTCACGCTGGATAGCACCGCGATCGCCACGACCGAAGATGTGGCGCGCGTCCTTTCCGGAAAGCAGCCGGGCACGCAGCTGCGCGTCACGTGGCAGTCACGCGCGGGCGAGATGTCGGGGACGATGCGCCTGCGCGGAAATCCGCGCCTGGAGGTCGTGCCGTACGAGGATGCCGGTCGCAAGCCGACGGCCGAGCAATTGGCGTTTCGCCGCGCCTGGCTCGGCAGCCGTCAGCGCTAGCCGATACCCCACGAGCGGACGTCCACGGGCGGCGTCTTGCCGAGGGCAAGCGCCGCCAGGGCCTCGCCGACCGCCACGGAGAACTTGAAGCCGAATCCGTTGCAGGCGCTGGCGAACACCATCTGCGGCGCATTCGGCATGCGGTCGATGATGAAGTGTCCGCTGGTCGTGCACGTGTAGAAGCAAGTCACGCTGCGGGCGACCGCGCCGGCGTGCCGTGGCAAGTACGTGCGCAGGATGCTCTCGGCGCCAGCGATGTCGTCCGTGTGCACTTGGCGATTGAGGGCGTCGAGCGGACCGATGCGTCCCGAACCGTGGCCTGCGACCTTGATGAATCCGTGCTGCGCGGGAAACACGGCGGTCGCGTGACCGTGGCCGTCGCCGAGCAGCAGCACCGGCGCATCGGCCCGCGAGGCAGCCTCGGTGAACCAATGCTGCGTGACGCGCTCGACCTGGAGCGCGGGTCCGGTCCAGCCCTCAAGCCCGTTGGTCCAGCCGCCGGCACAGAGCACGATGGCATCCGCCTCGTGCGCGCCGCGCGACGTCTCCGCGCGCACACCGCTGCCTGTGGGCGCGATGCCGTGCACCACGGTGTCGTAGTGCAGCGTCGCGCCGCGCGATTCCGCCATGGCGAGCTGATCCTCGACGATGCGCTCCGGCGCGAGGACGCCGGCGCCGGGGTCCCAGAATCCTTCCGCCTCTGCGGATACCTCAAGCCACGGCCAGCGCCGCGCAATCTCGCGCGATGTCAGCCACTCATGGGGCAGGTGCCGCTCTCGCGCTGACGTCAGCGAACCCGCGAGGTGGTAGTCATCGGGCCGGCCGACGAACAGACCGCCGCTCGGGGTGAAGTACCGACGGCCCGTTTCGCCAGCGAAGTCGGCCCAGAGCCGCTGCGCCCGCGCCACGAGCGGCACGTAGCGCGCGCCTTCCCACGCCGTCGCCCGCGTGATGCGTGATTCACCGTGGGTGGAACCATGCGGATGCGGCGGGCGCCAGCGGTCAAACCCGATGACCGTGGCGCCCGCGCGAACCAGATGCAGCGCCGCCGCACTGCCGACGGCGCCCAACCCGATGACGATGATCCGAGGGCGGCTCACGCCGCCCAAGCTACCGATAGCGGAACTTGTACGTCAGCCCCGCTTCGTACGCCGGGCCTTGGTACGTGCGCGCGCCACCGAAGTCCTCGAAGAAGCGCGTCCACTGATACCGCGCACCCACATTGAGCGCGAGCGAGCGGCTGAACCACCACTCCGTGCCGACGCCGCCCTGCAGCGAGAAGCCGGGGATGATGCCGACACCCGAGCCACCAGTGCTGCCGCCAAGGATGCCGCCGCCGGTGGTCTCGCGATCGTCGATGCCGAGCGTGAGGCCCGCACCACCGAGCACCCAGGGCTCGAAGCGCGCGCCCGCGTCCGTCGCCGGGTAGAACCGGACCGCCGTGGTCTGGGCGACGACCCAGCTCTGCACCGTCTCACCCGGCGTGCCGCCGAGGCCGCCGGTCGCCGGCGTGGACTGCTCGCGCCGCCACACGCCGATGCCGTTCTCGAGCGCGAGCCGCACATCGAGCCCGCGGCGCACGAAGCCGTAGAACATCGGCATCGTGGATACATCGACGCCGCTCGGCGGCTCGATGCCACGCAGTTCCCACGGGCCGACCGTGAGCCCTGCCGCCTTTCGTGCCAGCCGCGCCTCGGCTTCTGCTGTGGACTCGGCGCTCCGCGTGCTATCCTGTGACCGCCGCTGCGCGTGCGCCGCGATCGGGATCGTCATGGTAAGGACAAGACTGAGCAGTACTGCGTTCCTGTGGTACATTTTCAGCTCCGACAATGGTTGGGGGATGCCGTGAAGGAGACTGCGTACCATACCGCCGTGGTCACGCGTGCGTTCCACCCGTGATGCGCGGCAACTCCCCCTTGTGATCGACCTCACTCGAGACCGTTTCTTCATGTCACGCTTGCGCATTTTCGTCGCGACGCTTGCCTTCGCCGCCGCTCCGCTCGCCGCCGCCGCACAGTCGGCCGCCGATGTCGTGGTCTTCAACGGCCGCATCTACACCGCCGATGCCGCGCGGCCGATCGTGCAGGCGATGGCCATCCGTGGCGGACGCGTCGTGTTCACCGGCGACGTGGCCGGCGCCCGCGCGCTCGCGGGCCCGAACACCCGCAGCATCGACCTCGCCGGGCGCACCGTCATCCCCGGCATGACGGACGCGCATGCGCACGTGGTCGGGCTTGGCGACAAGCTCCAGGCCGTGGATCTCGTCGAGACGAAGTCCTACGACGAGGTGATCGCCCGCGTGGTCGAACGCGCCAAGGACACGCCGAAAGGCCAGTGGATCCTCGGGCGTGGCTGGGACCAGAACGATTGGGGCAACACGAATTGGCCCACGCACGATGCGCTCTCGCGCGCCGTCCCCGACCATCCGGTGCTGCTCACGCGCGTCGACGGCCATGCCGTGCTCGCGAACGCCGCGGCGATGCGCGCCGCCAACCTCACGCGCGCGACGCAAAGCCCGGCCGGCGGCGAGATCATCAAGGACGCGCAGGGCAATCCCACGGGCGTGCTGATCGATAACGCCGAGAACCTGGTGGCGCGCGCCGTCCCGGCGCCATCACGCGCGCAGGTGAAGGAGATGATCACCGACGCGATCGCCGAGATGCACCGCTGGGGACTCACCGGCGTGCATGATGCGGGGGCGTCGGGCCTCACGCTGGAGCTCTACGAAGAGCTGGGCCGCGAAGGCAATCTCAACATCCGGCTCTACGCGATGATCTCCGATCACCAGCCGACGATCGACGCGTGGTTCCGCCGTGGTCCGCTGGTGGGCGGCCACAACGGCATGCTGTGGGTGCGCAGCATCAAGCTCTACCAGGACGGCGCGCTGGGCTCGCGGGGCGCCGCGTTGCTCGAGCCTTACAGCGATGCGGCGACGAGCGGGCTGCTCGTCTCGCCGGCGGCGCACATCAAGGACGTCGCCAGCCGCGCGCTCGTCGCCGGGTTCCAGGTGAACACGCACGCCATCGGTGACCGCGGCAACCGCCTGGTGCTGGATTCCTACGAGGCCGCGCTCAAGGAACGCCCGACGGCCGACCATCGCTTCCGCGTCGAGCACGCGCAGATCCTCCACGCCGACGACATCCCGCGCTTCGCGCAGCTGGGCGTGATTCCCTCGATGCAGGCCTCGCACCAGACCAGCGACATGTACTGGGCCGGCAACCGGCTGGGTGAAGGCCGCCTGCGCGGCGCGTATGCCTGGCGCTCGCTGCTCAACACGAACGTCGTCATCCCCAACGGCTCGGACTTTCCGGTCGAGTACGTGAACCCGCTGATCTCCTTCAACGCCTCGGTCGCGCGCCAGGACGCCAACGGCTGGCCGGCCGGCGGCTGGTATCCCGAGCAGCGCATGACGCGCGAGGAGGCGCTGCTCTCGATGACGCTGTGGGCCGCCTACGCTGGCTTCCAGGAGGCCGAGCTGGGATCGTTGACGCCGGGCAAGCATGCGGACTTCGTCGTGCTCGACCGCGACATCATGCGCGTGCCGACGTCGGACATCCTCGGCACGCAGGTGCTGTCCACGTGGGTGGGCGGCCGCAACGTCTACGAGAGGCGCTAGACGATGCCGACCCGCAATCTCTTCATCATCCGCGTGGCGCTGATGACCGGCGTGTTCATGTTCGCCGGCATCGGCTACTTCGGACCGCGTGTCGGCATGGCCCCGACGCTCGAACTCGGCGAGCAGGGCGAGATCCTCCGCTGGCTGGCCCGCGCGCTGTTTGCGATCGCGATCGCGGTCGCGGTGGTCATCCGCCCGAAACTGGAGTCTGCACCGCCCGATCGGCGCTCGCTGTACCTCATCGGCGGCTGGGCCGTCGGCGAGGCCGCGGCGTTGATGGGCATCGTCACCTTCATGGCGGGCGGCGGGCTCGCGCCGTTCTCGCTGGGCCTCCTGGGCTTCGTGTTTACGCTGGTGATGCTGCCCATCCCGAGGCCGCGGCGCTGATGCGCGTCGTCTCGCTATTGCCGAGCGCGACGGAGATCGTGGCCGCGCTCGGCGGCATGGAGCATCTGGTCGGCGTGACGCACTGCTGCGATTACCCGCCCCAGGTGGACTCGCGCGTACGCGTCACGCGCACGGCGATCGACGCCGATGCGGCACCGGGTGTCGTCGATGCGCAGGTGCGGGAGATCACCGCCAGCGGTGCGCCGCTGTACACGCTCGAGGAGGAGCGCATCCGCGCGCTCAAGCCCGACCTGATCCTCACCCAGGCGCTCTGCGAGGTCTGCGCCGTGATGGAGACGGACGTGCGCGCGGTCGCCGCACGCCTCACGCCCACGCCGCAGGTGCTGACACTCTCGGCCACGTCGCTGGATGGCGTGCTCGACGACATCGTCGCGGTCGGCGCCGCCATGGACCTGGCCGACGAGGCGACGGAGTTCGTCGCTGGCGCGCGGGTGCGCATGCGTCGCGTGCACGAGACCTTGAAGGCCGCGCAGGCGCCGCGCCCGCGCGTCGCCGTCATCGAGTGGGGCGATCCCATCTACGCCGCCGGCCACTGGGTGCCCGAGATGGTCAAGCGCGCCGGCGGCATCGACGTGCTCGCCACCGCGGGTGAACATTCGGTCGTGAAGTCCCTGGAGCAGGTGCGTGCGGCGGACGCCGAGATCTTGCTCATCGCGCCTTGCGGCTACGACCTGCCCCGCGCCGTCGAGGAAGCGGAACGGCTACTCGCGCTCCCGGATTGGGCCTTTGCGCGCGGACGGAAGGTGTTCGCGCTTGACGCCAACGCCTTTGCCTCGCGCCCCGGCCCACGGCTGATCGACGGCATCGAGGTGATGGCACGCTTGTTCAACCCGCAGCTCTTCACACCGCTCGACCCCGCATTCGCGCGCGCCATCTGAGGACCCCACCGATGCTCAAGCCGCCCGCCGTCACCTTCCTCAAGCAGCTGCTCGACACGCCCGGTCCCTCGGGCTACGAGTCCGCCGCCGCCAAGGTCTGGCGCGACGAAGCGAAGACCTTCGCCGACGAGGTGCACGCCGACGTGCACGGGAACTCGATGGCCGTCGTCAACGCCAAGGGCGGCCCCACCATCATGCTCGCCGGCCACATCGACGAGATCGGCGTCATCGTGACCTACATCGACGATGACGGCTTCGTGTACATCGCGCCGATCGGCGGCTGGGACCCGCAGGTGCTCGTCGCGCAGCGCATCCGCTTCCAAGGGCGCGACGGCGAGGTGCTGGGGGCCGTCGGCAAGAAGCCGATCCACCTCATGAAGCCCGACGAGCGCGAGAAGGCGTCGAAGATGACCGACCTCTGGGTCGACATCGGCGCGACGACCCGCGCGCAGGCCGAGGCGGTGCTGAGCATCGGCGACGCCGGCGTGATCGACTCGCGCACGCTGGACTTCCCGAACGACCGCATCGTCTCGCGCTCGATCGACGACCGCATCGGCGCCTTCGTGGTGCTCGAGGCGTTGCGCCGCTACGCCGCCGAGCCGGGCGAGGCACGCGTCGTCGCGGTGGCGACGACGCAGGAGGAGATCGCGTACCGCGGCGGCGGCGCACTGGTCGGGGCGCAGCGGGTGAATCCGGCGATGGCCATCGTCGTCGACGTGACCTTCGCCACCGACCATCCGGGTGTGGAGAAGAAGGAGCTGGGCCACTCTCCGCTAGGCTCCGGCCCCGTGCTCACGCGAGGCTCGGTGATCTCGCCCGTCGCGTTCCGCATCCTGCGGGACACGGCGGAGTTGGCGCGCATCCCGTTCACCTTGCATGCCGCCGGCCGCGAAACCAGCACCGACGCCGACGCCATCCACCTCGCGCGCGAGGGCGTGGCGACGGCGCTACTCTCGGTGCCGAACCGCTACATGCATTCCCCGAACGAGATGGTCTCGCTTGTGGACCTCGATCACGCCGCTGCGCTGATCGCCGCGGCCTGCCGCGCGGTCACCACGGACACCGACTTCACCGCGCGCTGAGCCCGCCGCGCGCTCGGCTGCGCCTCAGGCGTCGGCCAGCGCGCGCACGGCGGTGGTCCCCCGACGCGCCGCCTGCGCGACGAGGCGCATGGCGCCCTCGCGCACTTCGCGGTCGCGATCGTCGCGCAGCACCTGTACGGCGGCCATCGCCTGCGGCGTGCGGATCAGCGCCAGCGCCGCACACGCCTGCAAACGGTACGAGGCGCCGCGTCGCCGCTGATGCTGCGTCTCGCCGTTCGCCGCCTTGATCAGCGCCTGCACCGCATCCGCACCGCCGATCGTGCCCAGCCCGGCGATCGCCGCGTACAGCACTTCGCGGTCGGGCTCCGCATCCAGCAAGGGCGCGAGCAGCCTCACGGCGATCTGACCCCGAGGGATCACCGCCGCCACGGCGCGCAGGCGCACGATGGGCTCGTCATCGGTGAGTCCCACGCCGATGGCATCGAGCGCCGCCGCCGACGGGAATCGCTCCAGCGCTGCCATGACCTCGCGACGCGTGCGCGCGTCGGGATGCCGCAGTTGCTCCAGCACCAACTGCTCGGCCCGGGCATCGCCGAGCGCGGCGAGCAGCTCGATGCCTTGGCGCACGCGGAGGTCGTCGGTGTGGCGGACGAGGTCGAACAAGGCATCATGCGTGCGGCGCAGTGCGCGCAGCGCTTCGAGGCAGGCCTTGCGAGCGTCCGGCGTCGGCGCGTTCACCAACTCGTCGATCATCGCCTCGGCGCCGTCCGTGCCGTAGCGGTGCAGGATGGCCTGCAGCTGCCGCGTGGCGACCGCATCGGCGGCGCGCGTGCGGCGCAGCGTCGCCACTTGCCGCAGGATCACCGGCGTGGCCAGCCGACGCACGGCGCGCGCGAACTCACGCCGGCGCTCATCGGACGCATCGCGTTCCAGCTGCGCGTGCTCGATGGCCACGAGGCCGGCCAGCGCATGGGTCATGCGGTCGAAGCGCCCGGTACGGAACGCCAGGTCGGCGAGCAGCGTGAGCCGGTCCAGGGGATCGCGCAGCAGCTCGACGTCTTCCGTGGCGAGCAAGGTGCCGAACAGCGCCTGCAGCTCGTCGTCGCCGCCCTCCGGCAGCGGCAGGGCTTCGACGAGACGGTCGGACCGCGCATCGCCGGTCGCAGTGGCCTCGTCCGGCGTCGGCGCCTGGGCCGACGCCGGCTCGCGCACCGATGCGGGCTCCTTCACCGACGGCGCTTCAGGTTCGTCCGCGACCACCGCCTGCCGCAGCGTCCGGGGGATCGCACGCGCATCCACGGCGGCGGCGCGCGCCGCGAAGAAGGCAACCGGATCCGCCTGGTCCGGCGTCGTCGCGAGCAGCTTCACGAGATCGAAGAGGTCCGCGTCGGTGGCCTTGTCCGACAGCACGAGCCGTTCGACACCGTAGGACTGCAGGCGTCCCGCGAGCAGCGTGAGCGCCGCCTGGGTGTCCGCGTCCTCCGATGTGACGGCGCTCTCGCCGTCACGGAGCGCACCGTCCGCGCTGACCCCAAGCTCGGCCTGCGCCTTCTTCAACGCCTTCACCAGCGCACGCAGCTCGCCGCGGTGCTCGGCGAGTGCCGCCGGCGCGGCGACGATGTGCGCAACCACCCGCGCGAGGCGCACGGGAATCCTCGTGTCGGGGGCGGCGGCGTCGCTCACGGTCTGCTGGTGTGCATCTCGGGTTCCGCGTAACATACGCGCTCCACCCCCGCTGAGACCATCATGCGCCAGCTGATCCCTGCCCTCGCGTTCTTCGCCCTCGCCACCACGGCGGCTGCCCAGGAGTATCCCACGCGTGGCAGCGGCACGGTGGTGCTGCGCGCCGCGCGCGTCATCGACGGCACGGGCGCCGCACCGATCCAGAACGGCGTCGTGGTCGTCACGGACGATCGCATCGTCGCCGTGGGCGCGGCCAACGCCGTCCGCATCCCCGCCGGCGCGCGCACGCTCAACCTCGGCGACGTCACGCTGCTGCCGGGATTCATCGACCTGCACGTGCACCTCATCGGCCGCGAGGTCGAGGATCCGGGCGCGCAGACCTCGGCCACGCGTGACTATCCCGGTTTCCTTGCCGCGCTCGGGACGGAGTACGCGCGGCAGACGCTGATGGCCGGCTTCACCAGCGCGCGCATGGTCGGCGCACCGGGCTTCCAGGATGTCGGCCTCCGCGCCGCGATCGACGCCGGCTACGTGCCCGGCCCGCGCCTGCAGGTGGCCGGCCACTCCCTCGGCATCACCGGCGGCCACTGCGACGAGAACAACTACCGGCCCGGCCTGTTCGACGGGACGCCGGAGACGGGCATCGCGGACGGCGTGGATGAAGTGCGTCGCGCCGTGCGGTACCAAGTGAAGTACGGCGCCGACGTCATCAAGACCTGCGCCACCGCCGGCGTGCTCTCGGGCGGCTCACAGGGCATCGGTGCGTCGCAGTACAGCGTCGAGGAACTCGAGGCGATGGTCACCGAGGCGCGCACCCTGGGCCGCAAGGTCGCCGCGCACGCGCACGGCACCGAAGGCATCAAGCGGGCGGTGCGCGCGGGCGTGGCGAGCATCGAGCACGGGTCGTTCCTGGACGAAGAAGGCGCACGGCTGATGGCCGAGCGCGGCACGTACCTGGTGCCGACCTTGATGGCCGGCGAGGCCGTCGAGCGCGCCGCCGCCGCGGGAGGGCTGCCGCCGTTCATCGCGGAGAAAGCCCGCGCAGCCGCCGCCGCGATGCGCAACGCCATCAAGATCGCCAAGGCCGCCGGCACGCCGATCGCCCTCGGGACCGACGCAGGCGTCGGTCAGCACGGGCAGAACGGCCATGAGTTCACGCTCATGGTGCAGTGGGGCGGCCTCACGCCGATGGAATCGATCGTCGCCGGGACCGCGAGCGCCGCCAAGGTGCTCGGCTGGGAGGACCGCGTCGGCACGCTGCGCGCCGGCCTGCTCGCCGACATCGTCGCCGTGCCCGGCGACCCGCTGCGCGACGTGACGCTGCTCGAGCGCCCGAGCTTCGTGATGAAGGGCGGCGTCGTGTTCCGCGGCGAGGGCGCGGTGCGCTAAGCGCCCCGCGGGCATCGCGCCGTGCCGCTGCACTGCTGGTCGAGCGCGCACTATGTGATTGCGCTCCCCGAGGGGCATCGCTTTCCGATCGCCAAGTACGCGCTGCTGCGCGACGCCGTCCTCGCCGAGGGCGTCGTCGCGCCGGCCGCGCTGCATGATCCGGCACGCGCGCCGCTCGAGGACGTGCATCGCGTGCACGATGCCGAGTACATCACGCGGCTCCTGCGCGGCACGATGCCCGCCGCCGAGCAGCGCGCACTGGGCTTCCCGTGGAGCGAAGGGCTGGTCGAGCGCTCCTTCCGCGCGTCGGGCGGTACGCTCGAGGCGGCACTGCATGCCTTGGACGCCGGCATCGCGATGAATCTCGCGGGCGGCACGCACCACGCCTTCGCGTCGCACGGCGAGGGATTCTGCGTGCTCAACGACGTCGCCATCGCCGTGTGCGCCCTGCGCGCCCAGGCCCGCATTCGCCGCGCCGCAGTGATCGACCTCGACGTGCACCAAGGCAACGGCACGCACGCGATCTTCGTCGGTGACGACGACACCTTCACCTTCTCGATGCACGGCCGGCGCAACTATCCGTTCCGCAAGGTCGCGGGCACGCTCGACGTCGAACTCGAGGACGGCACGGGCGATACCGAGTACCTCGAGAAGCTGGCCGAGGCGCTGCCGCAGGTGCTCGCCGCCGCGCGCCCGGACCTCGTGCTGTACTTGGCGGGCGCCGATCCCCACGAGGGCGACACGCTCGGCCGCCTCAAACTCAGCTTCGACGGCTTGATGCGCCGCGACGCGCTGGTCCTCGAGGCCGCCCGCAGCGTCGGCGTGCCCGTGGCGATCGCCATCGCCGGCGGCTACGGCGCCGACATCCGCGACACCGTCCGGGTGCACGTGAATACCGCCCGCGTCGCCGCGAGCTTTCTTTAGGGCATGCCTCCGATTCCTCCGCCCTCCGCCGAGGGCGTCACGACGACCACCGCGCTGCCGCTGTACTGGTGCCGCTACGACGCCCCGCAGCCAAAGGGCACGCTCGTGCTCCTGCATGGAGGTCCGGGCGCGCACCTCGACTACCTGCTGCCGCAGATGCTCGAGCTGGCGCGCCATCACGACGTGCTCCTGTACGACCAGCGCGGCGGAGGCCGTTCCAAGACCGACGACCGCACGCCGATCACCTGGCACACGCAGGTGGAGGACCTCGCGGCGGTGCTGGCCGAGCTGCACGACGGACCGGTCACGCTGGTCGGGTACTCGTGGGGCGCGATGCTCGCGATGCTGTACGCCATCGAAGCCGCGGCCGGCCGCGTGGCCCCGGCGCCGGATCGGCTCGTGCTCATCAGCCCCGCGCCCCTGAACCGCAGCTGGCGCGCCGAGTTCGAGGCGACCTTCAGCGCACGCCAGACCGGCCCCGCCGTCACGGCAATGCGCGCCGAGCTCCAGGCCAGCGGCCTGCGTGAGTCCGACCCCGAAGCCTACAAGCAGCGCAGCTTCGAACTCTCCGTCGCCGGCTACTTCGCCGATCCGTCACGCGTGCACGACCTCACGCCCTTCCGTGTGACGGGCCGCGTGCAGCAGAGCATCTGGGAATCGTTGGGCGACTTCGACCTGCGGGACGCGCTCCGGACGCTCCGCATCCCCGCACTGGTGGTGCACGGGCGGCAGGACCCCATCCCCCTCGCCTCCGCGCAGGCCTGCGCCGCCGCGCTCGGCGCCGAGAGCCTGTGGCTGGATGACTGCGGGCACGTGCCGTATGTTGAACAACCGGCACGGCTCTTCGCCGCCGTCGAGGACTTCCTCGCACGCACGGCATCCTCACTCGGCCCCTGATGGCGACGCACGACGAGATCATCCAACCGTATGTGGCGACCGTCGAGATGGACGGGCGCCGCTACAACGTCTCGGTGCGCATCACCTACGACGGCATCGAGTACGTGGGCCGTCTCTGGTTCGCCGACGAGGCCTGGGATGATCTCGGTCTGCCCGACCGCGGCGCGTTGCCCGGCCGCTCCCGCGAGGAAGTGATCGCGCTCGCCAAGCGCATGTCGCCGCAGGAGCTCATCAAGCGCCACCGCCGCGCGCTGGCCGAAAAGCGCCGCTTCCTCGGGCTGCGCAAGCACACCGACGAGATCCTCGCGAAGATCCGCTATCTCAATCAGGTGGCGGTCTCCATGCGCGCCGGCTTGCTCGATGTCGAGGCCGCGGCGGAGGAGATCGACCTCACCGAACGACAGTTGCACCAGCTCATCGACACGCTGTCGGAGCACGCGGGCAAGGAAGAGTGAGCGCCGGGATGGATTCGAAGGCCGCGTCGCACCTGCTGCACGAAATCGTCGCGCTGCTCGAGCTGCAGGGCGAGGATCCGGCCGTGCCCGCCCCCTTCGCCGACGCCGCCCGCTCGCTCGCGGCCGACGAAGCCAAGCCGCTCAAGGAGCTCCTCAAGCGCGACAAGCGCCGCTTTGCGCCGGAAGTGATCGAGGTCCTCGAGCAGCTCCGCGACGACGGCGACTCCGAATTGCTCGACCGCCTGCGCGAGAGCACGCCGGAAGGCCTCTTCGAGATGATGCGCGTGCCGGGCCTCGGTCCCTCGCGCATCCGCCGCATCCACGAAGGGCTCGGCATCGACACCCTGCAGGAACTCGAGGACGCCGCGCGCGATGGCCGCCTGGCCAAGCTGCCACGCTTCGGCGAGCGCACCGCGGAGCAGGTGCTGCGTGGCATCGCCTGGCTGAAGGAGAGCGGCGCGCAGATCCTGCTGCCGCATGGCCGCGCCGAAGCCGAGCGCCTGCTCTCGGCGGTGCGTCGCCTGAGCGGCGTCGTGCGCGCCGAGATCGCCGGCGCCGTGCGCCGCCACTGCGAGACCGTACGGGACGTGGAGATCGTCGCGGCCTGCGTGCGCGAGCCGGAAGCGATCGCCGCGGCCTTCGCCCGCTCGCCGGGCGTGCGCGACTCGGTGGGCAGCGGCACGCGGCACGTCGCCATCCGCTTCGACGACGGCGTGCGCCTGCAACTGCATTGCGTGCCCGCCACTGAGTTCGTCGTCGCCTGGTTCCGCGCCACGGGGTCCGCCGCGCACGTGCAGGAGGTCGTCACGCGCGCCGCGCTGCGCGGACTCACGCTCGGCGACCACGACCTGCGCGACGCCAGCGGCCGCGTCATCGAACTCGCCGACGAGCCCGCGCTCTACGCCGCCATCGGGCTGCCCTGGTTGGCACCCGAGCTACGCGAAGGCATGGGCGAGAGCGAGCACGCCGAGACCGAGGGCTTCGCCGGCCTCGTCACCCTCGAGGACATCCGCGGGGTGCTGCACTGCCACTCGCAGTATTCCGACGGCGGCGCGACGATCGCCGAGTTGGCGGCGGCGGCGCGGGCGCGCGGCTGGAGCTACCTCGGCGTCTCCGACCATTCGCAGAGCGCGTTCTACGCGGGCGGCTTGAGCGCGGAATCGCTGGCGCGCCAGCACGATGAGATCGACGCCATCAATGCCTCGTTCTCCGACTTCCGCGTGCTCAAGGGCGTCGAAGCGGACATCCTGCCCTGCGGACGCATCGATTATCCCACCGACGTGCTCGATCGCTTCGACTACGTGATCGCGTCCATCCACTCGCGCCTCGGCATGAACGAGCGCCAGATGACGGATCGCGTGCTGAAGGCACTCGACGACCCGCACATCAGCGTGCTCGGGCATCCCACGGGGCGGCTGCTGCTGACGCGTGAACCGTTTGCAATCGACATGGACGCCGTGCTCGAGAAAGCCGGCCGGCTCGGCGTCGCCGTCGAACTCAATGCCGACCCGCATCGCCTCGACCTCGACTGGCGGCTCGCGCGCCTCGCCCGCAAGTACGGCGCGACGATCGAGATCGGACCGGATGCTCACTCCGTAGATGGCCTCGAGAACATGGCCCTCGGCATCGGCATGGCCCGCAAGGCCTGGCTGCGCCCCGAGGATGTGATCAACACGCGTAGCGCCGAGGACTTCGTGGCCTTCGCGACGCGTCGGCGCCGCGCGGCGGCCGCGCGTTGACGCGCCGGAAGGCCCTGCGCGGCGCGGCGCTCAAGGCCCACGCCGCCGAGATCCACCGTCGGCTGCTCGCGCTCTACCCCGACGCGCACTGCGAACTCGACTACCGCAATCCCTACGAGCTGGCCGTCGCAACAATCCTCTCGGCGCAGTGTACGGACAAGCGCGTCAACATGGTCACGCCCGAGCTGTTCCGGCGCTGGCCCGACGCCGAGGCGCTCGCCCAAGCCCCGCGCGAGGAGATCGAGCAGGTCATCCAGAGCACGGGGTTCTACCGCAACAAGGCCAAATCACTCTCCGGCTTCGCCACGCAAGTCGTGGAGACACACGGCGGCGAAGTGCCGGCGGACATGGATGCGCTGGTGACGCTGCCGGGCATCGGCCGCAAGACGGCGAACGTGGTGCTCGGCAACGCCTACGGCATCAACGAAGGCGTCGTGGTCGATACGCACGTGCAGCGGCTTGCGCGGCGCTTCGGTCTCACGAAGGAAAGCGACCCCGTGAAGGTCGAGCGGGCGTTGATGCCGTTGTTCCCGCGCGAGAGCTGGACCATGCTCTCGCACCTGATGATCTGGCACGGCCGTCGCACCTGTGATGCCCGCAAGCCGAAGTGCGGCGACTGCGCACTGGCCGATATCTGCCCCTCTGCTGAACTTCCGTGATGCCCAAGCCTGCCCTGCCCCGCCTCGTCGCGCCGCTCACGGCGCTGGCCGCCGTTCTCGCCGTCTCGGCCTGCGCCACGAAGACCGCCGAGCCGGAGACCCGCAACGCCCAGGTCCTCGCACCGCCGGCCGACTCCTGCGTGCTCGCCCGCGAAGACGCTGCGCTCAACCCGCGCCTCGACGTCGAGCGCGTGCCGACCCCCGTGCGGATGCAACCGCCGCCCATCCGCACGCCGGTCCCACGCGCGGCCGTGCGCCGCGATGGCAGCTCGTCGCTCAAGGTCGAGGTCCTGGTCGATACCCTCGGCAAGCCCGACATGAGCACGTTCACGGTGATCGAATCCACGAGCGCCTGGCTCACGACAGGGGCCCGCAACGCGATCGCCCAATGGACCTTCGAGCCCGCGCTGCGCAACGGCTGCAAGGTGCCGCGCTACTACCAATTCGTGGCTACCTCACCGCCCCGGCGGCGTTAGATTTCGGGCATGAAGACCGCCACGTTCGAAACCAACAAGGGCACCATCACCGCAGAGCTCTTCGAGAAGGACGCTCCCGGCACGGTCGCCAATTTCGAGAAGCTCGCCAACGAGGGCTTCTACGACCAGATCCGCTTCCATCGCGTCATCCCCGACTTCGTCGTCCAGGGCGGTTGCCCGAACGCGAAGATCGGCGGCACGCCCAAGGGCCCGCCGGGCACCGGCGGCCCGGGCTACAAGATCAAGTGCGAGACCGCGGGCAATCCGCAGACGCACAAGGTCGGCGCGCTGTCGATGGCCCACGCCGGCAAGGACACCGGCGGCTCGCAGTTCTTCATGGTGCTCAGCGAAGCCAACACGCGGCACCTGAACGGCGTGCACACGGTGTTCGGGCAGGTCACGTCCGGTCTCGACGTGATGAACCAGCTGACCGACCGCGACCACATGGTGACGGTGCGCGTCAGCTGACGCGCGCCAGCGCCTGATCCCCTCCTTCCTCCGGACCCCCCAATGACTGCCGGAACTCCCATGACGGGCCGCGACACCAAGGCCCACCTGACAGGCTTCTTCGTCGGGCTCGTGTTCGTTGCAATCGTCGTCGTCGTGACGATGACGCTCACCAACAAGAAGTTCGAGGGCCACGCGGCCGAAGGTGCCGCCGCCTCGACGCAGCACTAAGCCCATGCTGCGCGCAGCCCGCGCGCCGGCGTTCGCGGTTCTCGCGCTCGTCGTCGGCGGGCTGCTCCACATCGGCGAGCGCTTCGACACGCTCGCGTTCTGGCTCCAGTACGGCGCGCTGATCCTCCTCGGCGCGCCGGTCGCGTTCCGGACCCTGCGCGGCATGGTCCGCGGCGAGTTCGCCGCCGACGTCGTCGCCATGCTGGCCATCGTCACGGCCATCGCGCTGCGCGAACCCGTCGCCGGCCTCGTCATCGTCCTCATGCAGACGGGCGGCGAGCTCCTCGAGCGCTACGCGGAAGGCCGCGCCTCGGCCGCCGTGCGCGAACTGGAGGCCGCCGCACCGCGCATCGCGCATCGTCTCCGCGGCAACGACGTGCACGACCTCGAGGACGTGCCGGCCGACGCGGTCGCGGTCGGCGACGCAATCCTCGTGCGCCCGGGGGAGATGCTGCCCTGCGACGCCACGGTGCTCGAAGGCTCGAGCTCGCTCGACACGTCGCGCGTGACCGGCGAACCACTGCCCGAGCGCGTGGGGCCAGGGGCACACGTGAGCTCTGGAGTGGTGAACCTGCAGAGCCCGCTTGTCCTGCGCGTCACGGCGCCGGCGCGCGAATCGCTCTACGCGCGCATCGTCGACTTGGTCCGCACGGCGCAGGCCGAGAAGGCGCCCATCCAGCGCCTCGCCGACCGCTGGGCCGTGTGGTTCACGCCGCTCACGCTCGCCGCCTGCGCGATCGCGTGGTGGATCTCCGGCGACGTGAGCCGTGTGCTGGCCGTGCTCGTCGTCGCCACGCCCTGCCCGCTCATCATCGCCACACCGGTCGCGGTGATCGGCGGCATCAACCGCGCGGCGCGGCGCAGCATCGTCGTCCGCAACGGCTCGGCGCTCGAGCTGCTCTCACGCGTCGACACCGTGGTATTCGACAAGACGGGCACGCTCACCATCGGGCGGCCGGCCGTGGCGCGCGTGGAATCGCTGCGCGGTCCCGACGCCAACGCCTTGCTGCGCCTCGGGGCAGCGATCGAAGTCGGCAGCGGCCACTTGTTGGCGCGCTCGACGGTCGCCGAAGCGCTGGACCGCGGGCTCGACCTCCCCAAGGCGTCGGACATCACCGAGTACGCGGGCCGCGGCGTGAGCGGTACCGTGGACGGCCGCCGCGTGACGGTCGGCGAGCGGTCCATCGTCACCGAGCGGCATCCCGCGCTGGCGGACACCGTGGCAGCGTTCCATGATGGGCAGTCCGGCGGGCTGCGCGCCTTCATCGCCGTCGGCGACGACTCGCTGGGCGTGATCCACTACGCAGACCGCCTGCGCGCAGGGCTCGAGCAGCTCGGACCGCGGCTGGCCGCGCGGGGACTGACGCGCGTCGTGCTCCTCTCCGGCGACCACGCCGACAACGTGGCGAAGATCGCCCGCGAAGTCGGCATCACCGAAGCTCGCGGCGACCAACTCCCGCAGGACAAGGTCGCAGCCGTGAAGGCGCTGGAAGCCGAAGGCCGTCGCGTGCTCATGGTCGGCGACGGCACCAACGATGCGCCCGCGCTCGCCTCTGCGACCGTGGGTGTCGCGTTGGCCGCGCACGGCGGCGGCATCTCCGCCGAAGCGGCCGGCGTGGTGCTGCTCGCCGATGACGTGATGCGCGTGGAAGAAGCCGTCGCCATCGGGCAGCGCACGGTGCGCATCGCGAAGCAGAGCATCGGTGCCGGCCTCGCGCTCTCCGCGGCCGGCATGGTCGTCGCCGCGCTGGGCTACCTGCCGCCCACGGCCGGAGCGCTGGTGCAGGAGGCGATCGACATCGCCGTCATCGTCAACGCGCTTCGGGCGGCCGCGGCGGAGGGGTGACGGTCCCGTCGTCGTGCACCGCGCGCATCGCCGGCGTGGTGAGATCGTCGAACTGCCCCGTGCGCGTGCTCCACACGTAGGCGCCGACAAAGATCGCCACCAGCAGGATCGCCAACGGCACCAACAGGAACAGCACGCTCACAGGGCCTCCTTCGGGAACGTCGTCGCGCGCCAGGTGGCGAGGATCACCGTCACCGAGCCCAAGGGCATCAGCACCGCGGCGAAGAGCGGATCCAGGATCCCCATCATCGCCATCGCGACGCTGATCGCATTATAGCCCAGCGCGACCGCCATGTTGCGTTGGATCACGCTGGTCGTGCGGCGTGCGCCCGCGAACAACTCGCCCAGCGAGGCCACCCCGCGCTTCGCCAGGTACACATCCGCCGCCGCCATCGACGCCTCGGCGCCGCCCCGCACGGCGATGCCCACCGTGGCCGCCGCGATAGCCGCCGCGTCGTTCACGCCGTCGCCGACCATGACCACGGTGCCCTGCGCACGCGCAGCCGCAATCGCCTCGCGCTTTCGCTCGGGGCTCGCCGCACCCTCGGCTTGCTCGGCGGGGATGCCCAAGGCCGACGCCACGGCCCGCACCACCTGCGGCGCATCGCCGCTGAGGAGACGCACCTCCCAGCCATGCGCCTGCAGTTCGCCGATCATACCCTTGGCGGTGCTGCGCAGCGGATCGCCGAAGCCCGCCCGCGCCACAACCTCGCCATCCACGGCGATGAGCACCGGCGTGAGCCGCGCATCGAGCGGCGACGCACCCTGCAGGCGCTCCGCGACACGTGCGCTGCGCGCGAGCACCCACTCAGGGCGTCCGACGATCAGCTCCCGACCATCCACGCGCCCGCGCAGGCCGCCGCCGAGCGTCTCCTCGTACTCCACGACGTCGCGCGGCTCGACATCCGCCCAGGCCTGCGCAAACGCCGCCGCGACGGGATGCCGCGAGTGCCGCTCGAGCCCGAGAATCGCGCTGCGCAACTCCGCCGGCCCGTCGAAGGCCTCGAGCTCCATGCGGCCTTCGGTGAGCGTGCCCGTCTTGTCGAGGAAGATCGTGCCGCGCCCCGTGAGCGTCTCGAGCGAATGCGCACCCTTCACCAGGATGCCGCGCCCCGCCGCACGCCCGACCGCCACCGTGAACGCCAGCGGCGTGGCGATCGCCAACGCACACGGACAGGTCACGACCAGCAGCGCGATGGCGCTGTCGATCGCGAAGTACATGTCGCGCTGCCACCAGAGCGTCGCGGTGATGGCTGCCAACACCAGCACGACGGCGATGAAGTAGCCGGCGATGCGATCCGCCAGCAGCACCACCGGCGGTCGTTCACGCGAGCCGTCCTCCACGTCGCGCAGCAGGCGGCCGAGCCGACTCGTAATGCCCGCTTCCTCCACGTGCACGCGCAGCGGCGACGAGAGGTTCACGGTACCGGCGAACACTTTCTCCCCCTCGCCGACGCGCACCGGCCGCGATTCACCCGTCAGCAGCGCGAGATCCAACGATGAGGTGCCGCGGACCACGGTGCCGTCGGCAGCGAGCGTGTCGCCCGGTCGCACGTCCAGCGTCATGCCGGGCAGCACGGCCTCGCTCGGCACTTCCTTCACGTGCTCCCCATCCACCACGCGCGCCGTGGCCGGCGACAGTGCGCCAAGCAAGGCCGCCGAATCCGCCGCGCTGCGCTGCGCGCGGTGCTGCAGGTAACGGCCGACGAGCAGCAGGAAGATCAGCGTGCCGACGGCATCGAAATAGATCGGACCACCGTCGCGCAGCGTGTTCACCGCGCCCTGCACGTAGCCCAGCGCCAGCGCCAGGGCGATCGGCACGTCCATGTGCAGCCGCTTGTTCTTCAGTGCCTGCCACGCGCTCGTGAAGAAGGTGCGCCCAGGCCAGAACAGCGCCGGTGTCACGAGGATCCAACTCAACCAGCGGAAGTAGCGCTCGAATTCGCGCTCCATGCCGCTGAAGATCCCCGAGTACAGCGCCAGCGCGATCGTCATCACGTTGCCGGCGATCGCCCCTGCGACGCCGATGCGCGTCAGCATCGCGCGCTCCTCGGCCTTCCGCGCCTCGTCCGCGCGGTGGCCGCGGAAGGCATGCGGCGGGTATCCCAACTGGTCCAGCGCCCGCGCCAGCGCGCTCAGCGACACGGCCGTCGGATCCCACGCGAGCCGCGCCACCGCGCGCGTTACGTCCAGCTCGGCGCGCACCGCGCCGGGCACGATCAACGGCACGCGCTCCACCAACCACACGCAGGACGCGCAATGCACGCCCTCGAGGTAGAACTGCACTTCGCGCAGTCCGTCGGGCAGGGCCTTCACATGCGCGGCGTGGAAGGCCTCGTGATCGAACTCCGCATAGCTGCGCCCGCTCGGCGCCACACGGCTCGAGCGGCGCTCCGGCAGCGCGTAGAAGCCGCCGCTGAGCCCACTCTGGCGGATGATGCTCGCCGCCGTCTCGCAGCCGGCGCAGCAGTAGGTCGCGCCATCCACAGTGCGCGCGTCGCCCGCCGTGGCCTCGAGGCCACAGTGCGCACAGCGCGCATCGGCGCCGACGCCGAGCGTCAGCTCAGTGGTGAGTGTGCTGCCCATCGGCGCTGCTCGAGGTCGTCATGGCGTTGGCATGGGGCATCGCCGGCGTCAGACGGCCGGCGACGGTGAGCACTCCGAGAATCACCAGCACACTCGCGGTCATCACGGGCAGGCGGCTGCGGAAGCGCCCCAGCAGGCGCTGCGCGCCAAGGCCGACAGCGGCAAGCAACGGCACGGTGCCCAGCCAGAACGCGGCCATCACCGTCGCGCCGCCCAGCGCCGAGCCCGCGGCCGCCGACGTGGCCACGAAGGCGTACAGCCAGCCGCAGGGCAGTGCCGCCGAGAGCGCGCCGATCGCCAGCGCGCGCACGCTCGGCGGACGGTCCTGCACCACGCGCACCGCGCGCGCGACGCGCGTCGCGAGCGCGGGCGGCACATCCAGCGAAGGAATGCGCAGGCCAAGCGCTGCCAGCAGGGATGCCAGACCCCAGAGGATCAGCAACACACCGGCGACGATGGCCGCCGGACGCGCGAGCCCGGCGATTGCTCCCGCCTTGTTCAACCCGGCCCCCGCCGCGCCGGCGAGTGCCCCCAACGTCGCGTAGCTGAGCAGACGCCCGAGATTGTAGGCCGCCGTGGAGCGCAACACCGCCGGCCCGCGTGAGGCATCACCACCCGATGCGAGGCAGGCGAAGCTGCCGCACATCCCGGCGCAATGCGCGCTGCCGAGCAATCCGGCGACGAAGACCGAGCTGGCGAGCGCGAACACGCCTACGGCGCCTTGACCCGCAACGACGTCTCGAAGCGCTCGCTCCCGCGCCGCGCGACGATGCGCACTTCCCACTGGCCGGCGTGCACGAGCGCACCGTCCACCACGTATCGTCCGCCACCGTCGGCACGCAGCGTCAGCGCAATCGGCGTGGACGCTTCGCGATTATGGATCAGCGTCGCGCTCACCTCGGCATCCGAAATGGCTGCGCCGGCGGTGTCGCGCAACGCCACGGCGAGCGCACGCGTGCGGTCGCCGGCGGCGTCCATCGCTCCCAGCGTCGCCGTCGCCGTCCACCCCAGCGCCGCGCTCGCCGCGCGGCGCTCCATCGTGCGGTCCCACTCCACGGCCTTGCGGTAGTAATCGGGCTCCACCACCGTGCCGTTGGGATCCGACCCCGCGGCCAGCAGCATCACCACGTTCACGCCCACCGTGAACGCCAACGCGAGCGTGATGAGCACTGGCCACTGCCAACCGCGCTTCACGGAACCTCCGGGGTGGATGCGTCGCCCACGGGCCCGGGCAGGCGCCACGTGAACTCGCGCTCGAACTTCGCGTTGTCGTCGATGCGTAGGCGGACGCGCCGCTCGCCCGCGGCGAAACGCGCGGCCGGCTGCACGATGAACACCGACGTCGTCACCGTCGCGCCCGCCGCGACGCGCAACGGGTTCTCCGGCGCGATGAAGTTGGCGCCCGGTTCGTCGAGGTACGCGATGTCGTACGACTGCTCGCGCCCCGTGCGGTTGGCGATCTTGATGCGCACCTGGTTCACCACCGACCCGTCGGCCTCGCGCGTGAACGGCGCGCCGATCGGCCCGAGCAACGTGACGTCGGCCGTCGACCGCGTCGCCAGCGCGATGAGGAAGGCACCGAAGAACAGCGTGAAGACCAACGGATACAGCACCGTGCGCACGCGCAGGAACTTCGGCGGCTTGCCCGCCAACGCATCCTGCGAGGTGTAGCGGATGAGGCCGCGCGGCTTGCCGACCTTGTCCATGATGGCGTCGCAGGCGTCCGCGCACTGCGTGCAGTGGATGCACTCCATCTGCAGGCCGTCGCGGATGTCGATGCCCGTCGGGCAGGTGTTCACGCAGGCGTTGCAGGCCACGCAGTCGCCGAGTCCCGGACGTGCGCCCGTGCCGTGGCCGCGCGGCTCCCCGCGCGTCACGTCATACGCGACGATCACCGACTGCTTGTCGAGCAGGGCCGACTGCCAGCGGCCGTAGGGGCAGGCCACGATGCAGGTCTGCTCGCGGAACCAGGTGAAGTCGAGGAACACGCCGAGCGACACCGTCGCCATCACGAGGAACGGCGTCGGATGCTCGAACGGCGACTGCGCCATCCAGCGGAACAGCGACTCCGTGCCGACGAAGTACGCGAGGAAGGTATTGCCGAGCACGACGGCCAGGACGCCGTAGATCGCGTACTTGAGCAGGCGCCGCGGCGTGAAGTGCTTCTTGTCCCGGTCGAGCGCGCGCGATTGCGTGTAGCCGCCTTCGACCAGCCGCTCGATCGGCCGGAAGAGGAACTCCATCCAGACCGTCTGGGGGCAGGCCCAGCCGCACCACACGCGGCCGAACAGCGCCGTGAGCAGGAAGATGAACACCAGCACGCTCACGAACAGCAGCATCAGCAGCAGCGTGTCCGTGGGCAGGAAGGTGCTGCCGAAGAACGTGAACTCCCGCTTGGGCAGGTCGAGCAGCATCCACGGCTTGCCGTTCCAGCGCAGGTGCGGGAACGCGAGGTAGAAGGCCATCAGCGCGTAGGCCACCACCCGCCGCCGGATCAGCCACTTGCCCGGCGACGGGCGGGGGCGGATCCAGCGGCGCGAGCCGTCCTCGTTGAGCGTCGCGAGGACGCGTCCCTTGGCGACCGGGGGCGCGGTCACGTCCCGCTCGCGGGCGCGGCGGGGGCGCCCTCCGGCGCCTTCGGGTTCGGCGGGTTCGTGCCCTTGAGCGAGAGCACGTACGCGGTCACGTGATTCAGCTGCTCGGGCTTGAGGATGCGCTCCCAGGGCGGCATCCCCTTCTCGAGCACGCCCACCGCAATCGTGTGGCGCACCTGCACCGGCACGCCGCCGTGGATCCACGCGTCGTCGGTGAGGTTCGGGCCGATCAAGCCGCCGCCGTCGGCGCGATGGCAGGCGGCGCAGTTGGCCGCATAGACCGCCTTTCCGTCGGCCAGCGCCTCGTCGTCTTCCGAGAGCTCGTGCAACTCCTCATCGGTGACCGTCGCAGCGACTTGCGTCGGCTGCGCGGCCTGGTGCCGCGCGACATCGGCCTCGTACTGCGCCACCGTGCCCTCACCCTCGCCGAACGGCGCGGGCAGGATGTAATAGAGCGGCACGAACACGATCGTCGCCCAGAACACCCAGACCCACCAGCGCGGCATCGGGTTGTCGTACTCTTGGATGCCGTCGTACTCGTGGCCCAGGAGCTTGTCGTCGCTTTGCTCAGCCATTGGTGCTCCCGGTCCCCTGGGGGGACCGCGTGTCGTCGTCGAGGGGCAGCTGCGCGGCGCGCGCCATGCGCGCCGTGGAGCCGGGGGCAAGGATCATCGCCAGCACCATCAGGAACGCCGCGAAGAACAGCAGCAGCGCCACGATGGCGTAGCCGGAGAGGCCGGAGGCGCTCATCACGTCGACCAGTTTCACGGCTGCGTCCCTCCGTCCGAGACCACCGGCGTCTTGATGTCGCGCCCCAGGCGCTGCAGGTACGCGACCAGCGCGATCACTTCCTTGTCGGCCAGCCCGCTCGGACCGCCCTGCGACTCGATCGCCGCCGCCATCTGCACCGCCTGTTCACGCGCCATCTCGGGCGCGCGTTGCACGGCCTCGCCGTACGGCACGCCGAGCATCACCATCGCGTCGACCCGACGCTGGATGCCCGCGAAGTCCAGCGGGCGCTCCTGCAGATGCTTGTACACCGGCATGATGGAGTTCTGCACGATGCTCTTCGGCTCGGCGAAATGCCGCACGTGCCAGAGGTCCGGATACTTGCCGCCCACGCGCGCCAAGTCGGGTCCGATGCGACGCGAACCCCACAGGAACGGATGGTCGTACACGAACTCACCCGGCTTCGAGTACTCGCCGAAGCGCTCCGTCTCGTAGCGCAGCGGCCGCACCATCTGCGAGTGGCAGTTGAAGCAGCCTTCCTTGATGTAGAGGTCGCGGCCGGCGAGTTCCAGCGGCGTGTACGGCTTCACGCTGGCGATCGTCGGCACGTTGCTCTTGATCAGGAACGTGGGGATGATCTCCGCCAGCGAGGCCACCACCACCGCGAGCACGGTCATCACCGTGAACAGCAGCGGCAGGCCTTCCCAGCGACGGTGCCAGTTGAGGTTCGCGAACTTGCCGATGACGCCGCCCGTCTCGGGCACGCGGTGCTCCTCGTACGCCTTCGCCAGCGGCGGCGCCGACACCTGCGGCACCTCGTACGCCGCCGGACGCGCCTTCCACGTCATCGCGATGTTGTACAGGAAGATCAGCGAGCCGATGATGTACAGCGTGCCGCCCGCCACGCGCACCCAGTACATCGGCATCAGCTGCATCACCGTCTCGACGAAGTCGGGATACGCCAGGCGACCCGTCTCGTCGAACGCGCGCCACATCAGCCCCTGCGTGATGCCAGCCGAGTAGATGCTGGCCACATACAGCAGGATGCCGAAGGTGGCGATCCAGAAGTGCACTTCCGCGAGCTTCTTGGAATGCAGCGGCGCCTGGAACAGCCGCGGGGCCAGCCAGTACACCATGCCGAAGGTGAGCAGGCCGTTCCAGCCTAGCGCCCCCGTGTGCACGTGCGCGATGATCCAGTCCGTGTAGTGCGCGAGCGCATTCACGCTCTTCACCGAGAGCATCGGGCCCTCGAAGGTGCTCATGCCGTACGCCGTGATCGCGACGACGAAGAACTTGAGCACCGGCTCTTCCGTGACCTTGTGCCAGGCGCCGCGCAGCGTCAGCAGGCCGTTCACCATGCCGCCCCAGCTCGGCATCCACAGCATCACCGAGAAGAGCATGCCCAGCGTGCTCGCCCACTCCGGCAGCGCCGTGTAGTGGAGGTGGTGCGGCCCGGCCCAGATGTACAGGAACACCAGCGACCAGAAATGCAGGATGCTCAGCTTGTACGAGAACACCGGCCGCTCGGCGGCCTTCGGCATGAAGTAGTACATCAGGCCGAGGAACGGTGTCGTCAGGAAGAACGCGACGGCGTTATGCCCGTACCACCACTGCATGAACGCGTCCTGCACGCCGGCGTAGAGCGAATAGCTCTTCAGCCAGCCGGCCGGGACGCTGAGGTTGTTGAAGATGTGCAGCAGCGCCACGGTCACGATGCTGGCGATGTAGAACCAGATCGCCACGTAGATGTGCCGCTCGCGACGCCGCGCGATCGTGCCGAAGAAGTTCACGGCGAAGGCCACCCACACCACCGCGATGGCCACGTCGATCGGCCACTCGAGTTCCGCATACTCCTTGGCCTGCGTGAAGCCGAGCGGCAGCGTCAGTGCCGCGGCGACGATGATCGCCTGCCAGCCCCAGAAGTGGAACGCGCTCAAGCGGTCGGAGAACATCCGCGTCTTGAGCAGTCGCTGGGTGGAGTAGTAGGCGCCGGTGAAGATCGCGTTGCCCGCGAACGCGAAGATCACCGCGTTCGTGTGCAGCGGGCGCAGGCGTCCGAAGGACAGCCACGAGATGTCGAAGTTGAACCAGGGATTCGCGAGCTGCAGCGCGATCAGCAACCCGACCGTGAATCCGACGATGCCCCAGATGATGGTCGCCCAGAGGAACTTGCGGACGATCGCATCATCGTAGGAAAAAGTCTCGACGTGCGTACTCATTACCCGGCTCCGCGGGTTGGGGGGTGGGCAGCCCCGACCGCGCGGCCGGGGGAGGGCCGCGGGTAAACTCGCCCCAACCCTCCCCCAAGGGTGTCAGACTTTAGGGGAAACTCTGTAGGGGAATCCCTCGTCTCCCGTCGCTCGACCCTCTCCCGTCTCCCGCGACCGTCTCCCGCCCCGCCGCGGCTGGGAGACGTAAGACGTGAGTACGGGCGGAGATGGAGAGACGCGAATGCGGGAGACGGGGGGCAGACGGGCAAGGTTCGGGAGACGACGTGGCAAACATTAGATTGGCCTACGCCTCCCCCCTCCCCACCGTCTCCCATATCCCGTGAGACGTCTCCCCACCCCCGCCCGTACCTCCCTCTCCCCTCTCCCACCGAAAGAATGAACCGGACTGAGGCCCTCAAACTCATGGAAGATTGGACCACCAATCCCTCCCTGAGAAACCATATGAAGAGCGTAGAGGCCGCCATGGTCGCCTACGCCCGCCATTTCGGGGAGAGCGAGAACGACTGGGCCGTCGCGGGCTTGCTCCACGACTTCGACTACGAGCGCTATCCCAACGACGCCCACGCCGCCGACGCCGAGCATCCCGCGGAAGGTGTGCGCCACCTCCGCAGCCTCGGTGTTTCCGACGAGATCTGCCAAGCCATCCTCGGCCACGCGCACTACACCGGCGTCGCCCGCGAGACCCGCATGGCCAAGACGCTCTTCGCCGTCGACGAGCTCTGCGGCCTCATCACCGCCGCCGCCCTCGTCCGCCCCTCCAAGAGCGTGCTCGACCTCGAAGCCTCCAGCGTCAAGAAGCGGATGAAGGACAAGGCCTTCGCCCGCGGCGTCAGCCGCGAGGACGTCATCCTCGGCGCACAGGAGCTCGGGGTGGAACTCGAGCCGCATATCGCGTTCGTCATCGAGGCGATGCGCGCCCGCGCCGACGAGATCGGCCTGCGCGGCACCGTCGCCGCGTAACGTTTGACAGCCTAGGTGTAGTGACTCAGGAGGTTGTTCACAGGGCGTAGCCTCACCAAGCTGGGGTTGTCGAGTCCACTCAACCGGCAACGCCAGAGGCCCCATGAACACCCACAAGAATGCACGCCTGACGCCCTATCTGCGACGGGAGGCCTGCCGCCGCGTCGCCGCCGGCGCGAAGGTGGCGCAGGTCGCCCGCGACCTCGCGGTCTCCCGCCAGACGATCTACGCGTGGCTCGAGCGCCCCCACGACGTCGAGACCCGGTCGTCGCGCCCGCACCGGTCGCCGACGCGGATCCCGCGCCGCTGGCGGCGGCAGATCCGCAAGCGCCGCGGCCAGCGCTGGTCCAGCCGCCGCATCGCCCAGCACTACGGCATCCCGCTCTCGACCGTCGGCCGCGAGCTGCGCCGCCTCGGCCTGGGCCGCCTGCCGCGCGTCGACGGGCCGCGGCGCATCGTCCGCTACGAGCGGGACCGGCCCGGCGAGCTCGTGCACCTCGACATCAAGAAGCTTGCCCGCATCTCGCGCGTGGGGCACCGCATCCACGGTGACTACACCCGGCGGACGCACGGCCGCGGCTGGGAGTTCGTGCACGTCGCGATCGACGACCACACGCGCCTCGCGTACGTCGAGGTGCTGCCGGAGGAGACCGCGGAAGCCGCGGCCGGCTTCCTCGCGCGGGCGGTCGCGTGGTACGCGGCGCTCGGCATCACGGTCGAGCGCGTGCTCACCGACAACGGCAGCTGCTACCGCGCGCTGCCCTTCGGCGAGCAGGCCCTGGCCCTCGGCATCGGCCAGCGCTTCACGCGGCCCTACCGGCCGCAGACGAACGGGAAGGCGGAGCGCTTCATCCGCACGCTGATCACTGAATGGGCCTACAACCGGGCGTATGCGCGCTCAGGCTGGCGGACCCGGGCGCTCGCGCACTATCTCTCCTTCTACAACACCGAGCGGCGGCACAGCGCCCTCGGCAACACGACCCCGGCGATGCGGCTCGCCCAGCACCTGTCAACAACGTGCTGAGCCACTACACCTAGGGCTGTCCAATGCCGGATAGCCTGTCGCACCCCATCCCCCGCCCAACGCCGCGGCCCCGTTTCGCGTACAGGAGAGCGTGACCAGTGAGCGTTGCCAATGACCTCGATTGCCCTCCCCTGGCGGGGAACCTCCGCGCGGCGGACCGTGACTGAACGGCCCGCCGACGAGAAGGACATCGTGCTCGCCGCCCAGCGCGGCGAGCAGGCGGCCTTTTCGGAACTCGTGCGTCGCCACCAGCGGCGGGCGTATGCCGTGGCCCGGGCCATCGTGATCAACCACGAGGACGCCGAGGACGCGGTGCAGGAGGCCTTCCTCCACGCCTACCGCGCCATCGATCGCTTCCTGCCGGACCAGGCCTTCGGGGCCTGGCTGCACCGGATCGTGGCCAACGCCGCATTGGATGTGACGCGCCGCCGCAAGGTGCGCGACGCAGACGAACTCCCCGAGACGGTGGCATCGCCGTTCCGGGATCCGGCCGAGAAGGGCGAGCTCCGCGCGCGCCTGACCGAGGCCCTCAACACCCTTCCCGCCCGGCAGCGCGCCGTCATCGTGCTGCACGACGTGGAAGGCTACAAGCACGCAGAGATCGGCCAGATGCTCGACATCCCGGAAGGGACGGCGCGCTCCGATCTGCACTACGCCCGTTCACAGCTGCGCCAAGTCTTGGGCGCATTGAGGCAATCATGAGTGAGAATCCCCTTGGACCCCGCATCGTCCGCGACGAGGACGAGCTGACGCGCGAGCTGCGCGCCATCGTTGCGCCCCCGGCCGACGCGTCGTACTGGACCACCCTCGAGCAGCGCATCCTCGCGCGCATCGAACGCGGCCGCGAGGAGCGGGCGTGGTGGGTGATGTCCGAGCGTGCCTATCAGTTCGGCCTCATCGCCGCGGGGCTGACGCTGATCGTCGCCGCGTCGGTGTTCCTGCGCGAGCGCGCCCTGGAGCGCCGCATGGCCATCGAGTCGGTCATCGAGACGCCGGCCGGCCGGACGGCGCCGCAGACCTTCGCCCGCCGGGGCCTCGTGCCCCCCGACGCACAGGCAACCCTGCGCGCCGTTACCGACCACTAACGAACGGCGGGTACGATGCGTCGAACCAATGGGTACGCCGTCGCGTTCTTCATCGCGGCCTTGCTGGCTGGGGCCGCGATCGGGGCGGCGGCGGACCGTGCGATCCTCCGGGAACGCATGCAACGCGAGTGGGGCGATGCCCGTGCGATGCGGGCTCGGCTGGCCGACGACCTCGGCATGGACGCGAGCCAGCGCGCCCAACTCGATTCCATTCTCGATGACCGGAACCGCCAGGTCGACAGCTTGATGGCCCCCGTGCGTCCGCAGCTCGATTCTGTCGGCGCCGCGGCCCGTCAGCGGATCCGGCAGCTGCTCACTCCCGAGCAGCAGGCCACCTACGATCAGATACAGCGTGAGCGCGAGGAAGCGCGACGCCAGGAGAAGCGGCAATGAAGGCGATGGTTCGGTCGATGATGGTCGCGGGACTCGCAGTGCTCCCCCAGGTGACGGTCGCGCAGGATGCGCGGCCGATTGCGCTTGAAGAGGCCGTGCGGCTCGCCCGGCGCAACGCGCCGGCCGCCGTGCAGGCCCGCAACGCCCTGCGCACCAACGCCGCGGCGGTGCGCTCGCGCTATGCGGCGTTCCTGCCCAACCTCTCGTTCGGCGCCGGCGTCTCGCGCCAGGACGGCTCGCGCTTCGTGCCGGACTTCAACCAGGTCGTGTCCACCGACCAGCCCTGGCGCGGTTCTCACCGCTTCAACAGCAACCTCGAGATCTTCGACGGCGGCCGCCGCTACTTCGAACTCCAGTCCGCCCGCGCCAACGTCGACGCCGCCGAGGCCACCGAGGTCTCGCAGTCGTTCAACGTCGCGCTGCAGGTGAAGCAGCAGTACTACGGCGTCCTCGCCGCGCGTGAGCAGCGCGCCGCGGCGCAGAAGCAGCTCGAGCAGGCCGAGCAGCAGCTCCGCGCGTCCACGGCCCGTGTGCAGGCCGGTGCCGCCACCCGCTCCGACTCGCTGCGCACGTCCATCCAGGTCGGCAACGCGCGCCTCGCCATCCTCCAGGCCGAGAACTCGCTGGCCACTGCCAACGCCGCGCTCTCGCGCCTCGTCGGCACCACGTACATCGTCACGGCCGCCGCCGACGACACCGCCGAGACCGGCACGATCTCGCTTTCGGATGTAGAGCTGCTCGAGATCGCCGAGCAGGGCCCGGCCGTGAAGCAGGCGCAGGCGCAGGTTGCCGCCGCCCGCCAGTCCTCCCGCGCCGCCAAGACGCCGTACCTGCCCACCGTCTCCGCCGGCCTCGGCTGGAGCTTCGCCGCCGCCGACTCGGGCTTCCGCTTCCTCGGCGACCAGCGCAACCGCAACATCTCGACCTCGCTGAGCATCAACTTCCCGCTCTTCAACAATCTCAACCGCGAGCAGCAGGTCGTCGCGGCCGCCGTCGCCGAAGACAACGCGGAAGTGCAGTTGCGCGACGCGCGCCTCAACGCGCGCCAGCTCATGATCCAGCAGCTCGGCGCCTTCCGCACGGCCGAGGCGCGCGTGCAGATCCAGCTCGCCAGCGTCGCCGCCGGCGAGGAAGACCTGCGCGTGCAGCAGGAGCGCTATGCCCTCGGCGCCTCGACGCTGCTGGACGTACTCAACTCGCAGACCACGCTCGACCAGGCCCGTCGTGACCTCATCCAGGCGCGCTTGGATGCCCGCACGGCCAAGGCGCAGATCGAGGCCCTCATCGGCCGCGACCTGCAGTAATCGCCGATCCGACCCCCGCCCTTTCGTTTTCTCTCGGAGTTTTCCGTGTCGCCCCGCCGCCTTTCCCTCGCCTTCCTCGCCGCCCTCGGCCTCGTCGCCGCCTGCGGCAAGAAGGCCGCCGCGCCGCTCCGCATCTCCACGGCGCCCATCGAGCGTCGCACCATCATCGTCCAGGCGGAAGCCACGGGCATCATCGAGCCGATCAACGTCGTCGAGGTGAAGTCCCGCGCCTCCGGCCAGATCATCGAGATGCCCGTCGAGACGGGCTCGCTCATCAACCCCGGCGAGCTGATCGTCCAGCTCGACACGCGCGACGTGCAGAACCAGTTCGACCAGTCGAAGGCCGACCTGGAGTCCGCGCAGGCCTCGCTGGCCGTGGCCGAGCAGAACAAGAAGCGTTCGGACGAACTCTTCCGCTCGCAGATCATCACGGCGCAGGAGAACGAGCAGGCCGGCCTCACGTACCAGAACGCGCTCTCGCAGATCGTGCGTGCGCGCACCAACCTCGACCTCGCGCAGCAGCGTCTCGACGACGCGCGCGTCGTCGCGCCGGTGCGCGGCACGGTCATCGAGAAGCCCGTCGCGCTGGGTCAGGTGATTCAGTCCGGCACGCAGGCCGTCGGTGGCGGCACGACCATCATCAAGATGGCCGACCTCACGAAGGTCCGCGCCCGCGCGCTGGTCAACGAAACGGACATCGGTCGCGTGATGCAGGGCCAGGAAGCGACGGTGATCGTCGACGCCTTCCCTGATCGTCCCTTCCGCGGCACCGTCGAGAAGATCGAGCCGCAGGCCGTCGTGCAGCAGAACGTCACGATGTTTCCGGTGCTCGTCTCGCTCGAGAACCGCGAGGGCCTGCTCCTCCCCGGCATGAACGGCGAGGTGAGCATCATCTCAGATCGCCGCGAGAACGTGATTGCGGTGCCGAACGAAGCGATTCGCTCGGTGCGTGAAGTGGCGCAGGTGGCCGGACTCCTGGGCCTCAACGCCGACAGCGTGCAGGCGCAGCTGCGCAGCGCGATGGGCGGCGGCTTCGGCGGCGGTGCCCCCATGGGCATGAACGGCGGCGCGCGTCCGCAGGGCGGCCCGCCGGCCGGTGGCGCGCAGGCGCGACCGGGCTATGCGGACTTCTCGGCGCAGCAGGGCGGGCGTCAGGGCGGCCAGGGTGGCTTCCAGATGCCCGACGTCACGGACGCGCAGTGCAAGGCGGTTGCGGATGCCCGCGCGGCCAAGCCGGCCGTCGCGCGGCGCCTCGACTCGCTGCAGACGGCGATGCGCAGCAATGATGCGGATCGCCCGGCCCTCATGGGCGGCATTCGCGCGGCGTACACCGAGCTCGGCGTCGACGCGATGGTCGCACGGGCCTGCCTGGCGCGCCAGCAGGGCGGCGGCGCACGCACCGCAGGGCCGGCGGCCCCCACGGGCCAGCCCACGCCGGCGCGCAATGGTCCGCGCGCGCTGCAGGCACCGGGCGCGCAGACCGGTGGCGCCGCCCGCAATGGCGGCAGCCGCGCCGGTTCGCGCTCTGGCCTCGTCTTCGTCCAGAAGGCCGACTCCACCTGGGAGCCGCGCATGGTCCGCCTCGGCGTCGCCGATTACGACTACACCGAAGTCCTCAGTGGTCTCGAGGAAGGCGAGCAGGTTGCGCTGCTCAGCGCCGTCGCGCTCCAGGCGCAGCGGCAGGAGAACCAGGACCGCATGCGCGCGATGACCGGTGGCGCGTCACCGCTCGGCGGCGCGCCGGCAGGCCCTGGCGGCGGGCGGCCGAGGTAATTCGATGCTCATCGGCGAAACGATCCGCGTTGCGCTCGGCGCACTGCGCGCCAACAAGATGCGCTCGCTGCTCACGATGCTCGGCATCGTGATCGGCGTGTCCGCGGTCATCGCCGTCGTGGCCCTCGGCCGCGGCGCGCAGAAGGCCGTGAACGACCGCATCTCGTCCCTCGGCACCACGCTGCTCACGGTGTCGCCCGGCCAGGCGCGCTCCGGCGGCGTGATGAGCTTTGACGTCCGCACGCGGCTCACGATGGAAGATGCGCAGGCGCTCGTCGAGCGCGGCACCGTGCTCACCGCGGTGCAGCCCGAGATGTCGTCCAACCTGCAGATCCAGTTCCTCAACAAGAACGCCGGCACGCAGGTCGTGGGGACGTCGGCCAACTTCCCGGAAGTCCGCAAGTACGAGATGGAAGCCGGCCGCTTCTTCACCCAAGGTGAGGACGAGAGCCGGCAGCGCGTGGCCGTCGTCGGCCCGACCGTGTGGCAGAACCTCGGCTTGCAGAGCGCCGACGGCATCATCGGCGAGAACATCCGCATCCGCGGCATCCAGTTCCTCGTCGTCGGCGCGTTCAAGTCCAAGGGCCAGGCCTCGCCGTTCAACAACCCGGATGACCAGGTCCTCATCCCGATCCAGACGGCGCGCTTCCGCGTCATGGGCTCCAACCGCTTGCGGTCGATCTCCGTGCTCGCCCCGAGCGAGGCGCAGATTCCCGAGACGATGGCGGACATCCAGAAGATCCTCCGCCGCGAGCACAAGCTGCGCCCCGAGCGACCGGACGACTTCCAGATCCGCAACCAGGCCGACTTCCTGAACACGTTGGGCGAGACCACGCAGGTGTTCTCGATGCTGCTCGCCGGCATCGCCGCGGTGTCGCTGCTCGTCGGCGGCATCGGCATCATGAACATCATGCTCGTGTCGGTCACCGAGCGCACGCGCGAGATCGGCATCCGCAAGGCGCTCGGCGCGACGAAGATCAACATCCTCTTCCAGTTCCTCATCGAGGCCGTGGTGCTCTGCCTCGTGGGTGGCGCGATCGGCATCGCCGTCGGCGCCGGTGGTGCGATGGCGTTCACGAAGCTGCTGGGCTGGAACACCGAAGTCGGCAGTTCGTCCGTCGTGCTGGCCTTCGCCTTCTCGGCATTCGTCGGCGTCGTGTTCGGCGTGTACCCCGCGCGACGCGCGGCGAAGATGGATCCGATCATCGCCCTGCGCTACGAGTAGCGCCGGCCGCCTTCTTATATAACTGCAGGCCGAAGCGGGCGATGCGCGGTGCGCGTCGCCCGCTTCGTTTGCATCCCCTGCGCCCCGCCATACATTCCCTGACGCGGCGCGGGCAGCCCACGCCGCGGTGTGCGCCGACATTCGGCGCACCCAGCCCGCTGCAATCCCTGGGGTGCAGGACCGGCCCCTCCCCATAATGTCGGACGACAACCCTCAGGCGACTCCCGACCCGCGACCGTCGGTGCGGATGACCGCCGAGTACAAACCGCCGGAACGGCATCACGTCGAGGCCAATCCCACCGGCAAGCGGCTCGCGATCCTCGCCCTCGGCGCCCTCGGCGTCGTGTACGGCGACATCGGCACCTCGCCGCTCTACGCGCTGCGCGAGGTCTTCAGCGAGAAGTACGGTATCACGCCCACGCCAGAGCACGTGCTCGGCGTGCTCTCGCTCGTCTTCTGGGCCCTCGTGCTGGTGATCACGGTCAAGTACATCGTGTTCATCCTCCGGGCCGACAATCGCGGCGAGGGCGGCATCCTCGCGATGCTCGCGCTCATCCTCCAGAAAGAGCCGGGCAAGCGTTCCAATCGCTTCCTCGTGATCGCCATCGGCCTCATGGGCGCGGCCCTGCTCTACGGCGACGGCATGATCACGCCGGCCATCTCGGTGCTCTCGGCCATGGAAGGCCTCACGGTGGTCTCCGACGCCTTCGAGCCGGCCGTCGTGCCGCTCTCGGCCGTCATCCTCGTCGGGCTGTTCGTGGCGCAGAAGTTCGGCACGGCGAGGGTCGGGGCCTTCTTCGGCCCCATCACGCTGCTGTGGTTCGCCGTGCTGGCGATCCTCGGGACGCTGTCGCTCCTCAAGCACCCGGGCGTGCTCGCCGCGGTGAACCCGCTGTACGCGCTGCGGTTCTTCCAGGACGTCGGCGCGGCCGGCTTCTTCATCATGGGCGCCGTCGTGCTGGTCGTGACCGGCGGCGAGGCCCTCTACGCCGACATGGGCCACTTCGGCAAGCGGCCGATCCGCGTCGCCTGGCTCACGATCGCGCTGCCGGCGCTCCTGCTGAACTACTTCGGCCAAGGCGCGCTGCTGCTCACCGACCCGACGGCCATCGAGAATCCGTTCTTCCTGCTCGCGCCGCGCGCGCTGCTGTATCCGATGGTCGCGTTGGCGACGATGGCGACGGTCATCGCCTCGCAGGCCATGATCTCGGGGGCTTTCTCGATCACGCAGCAGTGCATCCAGCTCGGCTACTCGCCGCGCATGACGATCACCCACACCTCGGCGAAGGAGTTCGGGCAGATCTACATCCCGGAGATCAACAGTGCGCTGGCCGTCGGCTGCCTGCTCATGGTGTTCGGCTTCCGGAGCTCGGAGGCCCTCGGCGCCGCATACGGCATCGCCGTCACCGGGACGTTCGTCCTCAGCACCATCCTCTACAGCATCATCGCGCTGCGGCGCTGGCATTGGCCGCTGTGGAAGGTGCTGGCGTTCCTGCTCGTCTTCGGCGTCATCGACGTCGTGCTCTTCAGTGCCAGCGCCTCCAAGTTCATCCACGGCGGCTGGGTCCCCGTGGTGGTCGCCATCGCGATCTTCACGATGATGACCACGTGGAAGCGCGGGCGCCTGATCCTCACGGAGCGCATGCAGGACATCTCGCTCCCGATGGAGACCTTCCTCGCGGACATCGGCGATCACCCGAAGACCCGCGTGCCCGGCACGGCCGTCTTCATGACCTCGGAGATCCAGGGCACACCGGTCGTGCTGCTGCACCACCTGAAGCACAACAAGGTGCTGCATGAGACCGTGATCCTCATGTCCATCCGAACGGCCGACGTCCCCGAGACCCAGCGGCACGAACGCGTGAGCATCGAGGCGTTGGGCCACGGTTTCTTCCGCGTGATCGGCACCTATGGCTTCATGGAAGGCCCCGACGTGAAGGAGATCCTCCAGCGCTGCCGCGACGCCGGCATCGCCGCGCGGCCGCTCGACACCAGCTACTACCTCGGCCGCGAACAGCTCATCCCGCGCAGCGGGCCGTGGAAGAAGGGCGCCATGTCCATGAACATCTTCCGCAAGAAGCTCTTCGCGGTGATGTCGCGGAATGCGCGCAGCGCCACGCAGTACTTCCAGCTGCCGCCCAACCGCGTGGTCGAGCTCGGGACGCAGATCGAGTTCTGAACAGACGAGGAGCGAAGAGCGAAGGGAGGGATCGAGCGGCGAGGGACGAGGCAAGGAGGGGCGGAGGGGGAGGGGGAAATGGCCCCTTCCCCCTCTCTTTCGTAGCTTTCCGTACCTCGGATCCAGGGCCGAGCCGTTCCCTTCGGCCCCATTCCTTCGGTTCCTCGTTCCTTCCCCTCGCTCCTCGCTCCTCGATGCCGCGCCTACTCCTCGCACTGATGCTCCTCGCGCTGCCCGCGGCAGCGCAGCACCCCTGGGACAACCCCCTCCGCGACGACGCGAAGTTCTCGTTCTACGATCGCGGCCCCTACCGCCAAGGCGTCCCCCGCCCCGAGAGCATCCTCGGCTTCAACGTCGGCGATGCGCACACGCAGTACCACCTGCAGGAGCGCGTGCTGCTGGCCATCGCCGAGGCGGCCAAGGATCGCGTGCGTGTCGAGGAGATCGGCGTGAGCAACGAGCGCCGCACGATGCGCATCTACATCGTGTCGTCGCCGGAGAACATCGCGCGGCTGGACGCCATCCGCGCCGACTTGGACCGCATCGCCGACCCGCGCGGCGCCACGCAGGCTCAGCTCGATGCCGTGATCGCCCGCACGCCGGCCGTGGTGTGGTTCTCCGGCTCCGTGCACGGCGACGAGGTGCCGGGCTTCGAGGCCTCGATGCAGTTGCTCTATCACTTCGCCGCGTCCAACGAGCCGGCGACGCTGGAGCACCTCAAGAACGCCATCGTCATCATCAACCCCAGCTCCAACCCCGACGGCCACGAGCGCTTCGCGGTGTGGAGCAACTCGATCGCCGTCGGCAGCGCCGAGGCCACCGCGCTCGAGCAGCAGCGCGGCCAGCCCTGGGCCACGCGCGGCCGCTTCAACCACTACCGGTTCGACATGAACCGCGACCTCATGGCCATCACGCAGCGTGAGGTGCAGGCCATCACGGGCGGCATGCTGCGCTGGCACCCGATGGTCACCGCCGACCTGCACGGCTACACCTCGACGTACTACATGGCGCCCGCCGCGCGGCCGGTGAACGCGAACATCTCCGGCTGGCCCTTCAAGTGGAGCGAGGCCATCGGCCGCGGCAACGCCGCCGCCTTCGACCGCTACGGCTGGCTGTACTTCGTCCGCGACGCCTTCGACCTCTACTATCCGGGCTACTACGACTCCTGGCCGTCGCTGAACGGCGCCATGGGCACCACGTACGAGACAGACGGCGGCCCCGCGCTGCTGCAGTACCGCGAGGACGGCACGCTGCTCTCGCTGCGCGACGGCATCAGCAAGCACTACGTCGCGAGCATCGCGACCTTCGAGACCTCCGCCGCGCGCGCCCGCGAGATGGTGCGCGACTATGCCGCGTTCCGCGCCAAGGCCGTCACCGACGGCCGCAACGGCACCATCAAGCGCGTCGTCTTCGTGCCGGGCAGTGACCCGGTGCGCGCCGCCGAGCTGGCCGCGGCGCTGATGCGCGCCGGCATCGAAGTCACGCGCACCACGGCCGGTTTCAGCAGCACGCGGGCCTCGAGCTACACCGAGGACGGCACGCGCGCCCGCAACTTCCCCGCCGGCTCCTACGTGGTGGACCTCGCCCAGCCGCAGGGCAAGCTCGCCAAGGCCCTGCTCGAGGCCGACCCCGAGCTCGATCCCGTGTTCGCGCGTGAACAACTCGCCAAGTTCCAGCGCAACCAGCAGCGCTCGCGCAACGCCGACGACACCGAAGGCTACGAGTTCTACGACGTCTCGGCGTGGGCGCTGCCCGTCGCCTACGGCGTCGAGGCCTACTGGACGGAGGACGCCCCGGCCCTGCAAGGCCAGCTGCTCTCGTTCACCAACGGCGTGCGGATGGGCGCCGAGGTGCTGCCGCATGCCATCACGGGCGGCATCGTTGAGGGGCGCGATGCTCGCTCGGCCTATCTCTGGCGCAACGATCGCAACAACGCCGCCAAGCTCGCGGCACAGCTGATGCAGGAGGGATTCCGCGTCGCCATCGCGGCGCAGCCCATCCAAACGGGCAACGTCACCTGGCCGCGCGGTACTTGGGTAGCGCGCGTGTCGCGCAACGAGACGACGCTCGCGGCGCGTGTCGACACGCTGGCCAAGCTGGCCGGCGTCGAAGTGCGCGGCGTCAACAGCGCCTTCCCCGACGACGCGCAGTACGGCACGGGATCCAGCGTGGTCGTGGACCTCAAGCGGCCGAGCATCGCCGTAGTCGCCGAAGGCAACATCTCGCACACCAGCTTCGGCGCCGTGTGGTGGTCGCTGGAGCAGCGCTACGGCGTGCGCTTCACGCCGATCAGCGCCAACGCGCTCAACGGCGACCTCTCGGCGTTCACGGGCATCATCATCCCGAGCGGCGGCGTGCAGGGCAACGGCGCCAACCTGAAGCGCTGGGTGGAGAATGGCGGCGCGCTCGTGACCTTCGGCGGCGCCACCAGCTGGGCCACGCGCGAGGACGTGGGCCTCACCAGTGCGCGTCGCATCACCTGCGCGGACAAGAAGGCCGAGCCCACGCGCTCGACGGCCGCCCCGCTGGATTCCACGCGCGCCACGGCCAGCCCGAACGCCTGCGCCGATCAGCTCGCCGACCTGCCGGGCTCGCACTTCGACGTCGTGCTCGACCTCACCAACTGGGTCACGCTCGGCATGGAGAAGCAGCGCATGCCCGTGCTCGTGGGCGGCAGCAGCGTGCTTGGCTTGAGCCACGACGGCGGCAACGTCGCCGTGTTCCCGACCACGGGAACGCTTAAGCGCGGCGGCTTCACCTTCCCGGACAACTCCGAGCGCCTGCTGCGCGGCAGCGCCTTCATCGTGCAGGAGCGCGTCGGCCGCGGCAACGTGGTGATGTTCACCAACGATCCGATGTTCCGCGGCTGGTGGCGCGCGTTGGACCGCATGGTCTTCAACGCCGTGCTGCTCGGCGGCTCCTTCTAGGCGGCGTGGTCAGGGCCGGCGGCGGCGCGGGCCGCCGCTGGTCCAGATCACGATCGTGCCGCAGCCTGCATTGCGCCCGGCGAACTCGCCGGGCGTGTCGGTGGGGCCCGTGTACACTTCCATCGCCTCGATGTCGCGCACGGGGATCACGGGCCCCCAGGCGTTGTTCAGCTGGCCGTCGATCCAGTATTCCGGATAGCACTGCATCGGCGCTCGGACCATGCGGATCTGGCAGCCGGACCCGCCGCCGCCGCAGTCCATGGTCACGCCTCGCATCGTTTGCACGATGTCGGAGAGCCGGTTGTAGTTGCGCCGTGTGATCTCGTCGCGCGTGACGTACTGCCCGCGTCCCGTCTCGCGGCGGCGTTCGAAGTCCCGCAGCCACACGGGCGCGAGGGGGGTGGCTTCGACCGTGACCTCCGGCAGCGCCTGCGCGGTGCCGTCGCGCGCGGGCGTGGGAGCGACCGAGGTCGAGTCGAGTTCGAGCACCCGCTCCATCTCCTCGCCGGAGGCGAACGCCAAGGTGACGTTGGCGCGCGGAAACTCCGCGGCCACCACGTAGAAGCGGACGAGGCCCGGCGGCACGACCGGGATGTCGAAGCGGCCCACGGAGTCCGTGACGGTGATGGCGCTCAGGCTCGGCGAGGAGATGCGCGCCCCGGCGATGGGTCGCTTCGTGGAGGCATCGACGACGGTGCCGAAGAACCGGCCGGGAAGGCTCGGTGCGCTCTGCGCCGGGGCCCCGCGCCGCTCAGGCGCGCGCTGGCCCGCAGCCTCGGCGTCGGCCCAGAACAGGGCCGCGCAGCAGACACCGAACCGCAGAAGTGACAGCAGAGGGGAACGCACAGGTACACACGTAGCGATGATGGGAGTACCCCCGCAAGGGCTGGGGGGTCACCGGTGCGGCGGCCGTGGCGAGCCGGTGGGGGGCTATTGCGGTTACATCCTATTTACGTCATTGTTGCTCGCCGCGACTTCGTCCAGCATTGCTCGGCGAGTACGCGTCCCACCCCTTCACTCAGGAGCGGCCCTCCGTATGGAACGGCGCACCCCCACTTGGAAGCGAACGTTGTTCGCCCTCGCCACGCTGCTGCTCACGAGCAGCGCCTTGGCCGCACAATCCACCATCAGCGGGCGCGTGACGACGGGCGGAGGCCCGCTCGAGAACGCGCTCGTTGCGCTTCCGGAGCTTCCGGGGGCCTCCGCCCGCACCGATGCGCAGGGCAACTATCGCATCGTGGCGAACGTGCCCGACGGCCAGAGCGTGATCGTCCTCGCCCGCGCCGTCGGCTACAAGCCCAGCCGCATCACGATCACCATCAGTGGTCGCGCCGGCACCGCCAACTTCCAGCTGGAGCGCGACGTCCTCAATCTCGACCAGATGGTCGTGACCGGGACGTCGGACGCGATCTCCACGCGCAAGACGGCCTTCTCCGTCGGCGTGGTCGACGCGGCGCAGCTGAAGGAAGTCCCAGCCACGTCGGCGCTCGGCGGCATCAACGGCCGCGTCGCCGGTGCGACGGTTTCGGCCCCGTCCGGCGCACCTGGGACGGCCCCAGCCATCCGCCTCCGCGGCGCCACCTCGCTCACCGGGCGCCAGGACCCGCTCGTCATCATTGACGGGACCATCACGCGCATCTCCCTCGCCGACATCAATTCGGAGGACATAGAGCGCATCGAGGTGATTAAGGGTGCCGCCGCGAGCTCGCTGTATGGGTCGGACGCCGCGAATGGCGTCATCCAGATCTTCACCAAGAGTGGACGGCAGCTGTCAGAAGGCCGCACCGAGATCACGGTGCGCAACGAGTTCGGCCAGAACGCAATCCGTCGCACTATCCCGAACAACATGTCGCACGCCTTCCAGCTGAATCCGGACGGCTCGTTCCGGCTGGACGGGTCTGGAAACCGGATTCCCGAGGCGGACGGCATTTCGGACAACCCGTACCCTGAGTACTTCAACCAGCTCGAGCAGGTGTACAGCCCCGGCACGTTCATGACGAACTACATCTCCGTCGGCCAGCGCCGTGGGAATGCGTCCATCAACGCGTCGTTTCAGAACTCGCGCGACCAAGGCGTCCTCAATCTCGTCGACGGGTTCACGCGCCGGAACTTCCGCGTGAATGCCAGCGTCGCACTCTCTGACCGCCTCGACTTTCAGACTGGCGCGTTCTTTGGCACGTCGACGGCTGACAACACGGACGGTGAGGGTGCCGGGTCCGCGTTCTTCGGCCTCCGCATGCTCGAGCCGAACATTGACCTTGAGCGCGACGGCGCGAACGGCGAACCCTACGATCCGCGTGTGCGCCAGCCGGGCCGCACAGGCAACGTTTCGAACCCCCTCTACACCGCGTACTTGACCGACAATACGATCGACCGCACGCGCTTCACAGGCTTCGGTAAAGTCAACTTCCGTGTGCTCGACTGGCTCACGGCCGAGGCGAACGCCAACTTCGACACCGGCAATAACCGTAGCAAGAACTTCACACCGCTGGGTTTCACGAACTCGTCCGGCAATGTCGACGACGGCTCGCTGTTCATGGCGTCCTCCGAGACCCGCGCGTACAACCTCGGCGCTTCGCTCACGTCCGTGCGCCGCTTCGGCGACTTCACAAACACCACCAAGGCCGCGTGGGTCTATGAAGACCAGCGGAACCTGCAGCTGACGGTCTTCGCGCCGTCGTTCCAGGTCCCGCGCGTACCAGAGTTCTCGGGCATCGTCCGCGGCCCGTCGGCGCCGGTGGCCCCGGGTTCGTTCACGCAGGACATCCGCAACAACAACGTCTTCCTCGTCAGCACCTTCGACTACAAGGAAAAGCTGATCGTCGACGGCCTCGTTCGGCAGGACCAGTCCTCGCTGTTCGGCAAGGACCAGCGCTCGGCCATCTATGGCCGCGGCTCGATCGCCTACCGCGTGTCGGAGGACTTCACGCTGCCGGGTGTCGATGAGTTCAAGCTCCGCGCCTCGTTCGGTACGGCCGGCCTGCGCCCCGTGTACGACGCGCAGTACGAGCAGTTCGCCCTCGTCGGCGGCGTGCCGGTAAAGGTGACGCTCGGCAACCCCAACCTCCGCCCCGCGCAGTCCCGTGAGACCGAAGTCGGCTTCAACATCGACTTCCTCCGCAATTACACGCTCGAGTACTCGTACTCGGACAAGCTGACGACGGACCAGATTCTCCAGGTCCCGGTTTCGGCCGTTACGGGCTACCAGAATCAGTGGCTCAACGCCGGTTCTCTAAAGGCAATCACGCACGAGATCGCGGTGGGCGCCGTCTTGATGCAGACCCAGAACTTCTTCTGGCGCCTCAACATCGCGGCCGACCGCACCCGTCAGACTGTTGAGTCTCTGAACGTTGCGCCTTTCCTCGTCGGTCCGGACCCCACCGACGACAACACGGCCATCTTCCGGATCGCGCCCGGGGAGACCTTCGGCGTCGTCTACGGCTCGCGCTGGATTCGCACGCCGCAGGAATTGCAGCAGACCATTGCGCGCGGTGGTCTCACGGGCACGGCGGCTGACTACGTCCGCAACGAGGAAGGCTACTTCGTGCGTGCTTCGCAGTGGCGCACCTCCGCCGAGGTTCCGCTCCGTTACGTGGATGAGAACGGGTCCAACGTCATGCAGATCGCCGACGTGAATCCGGACTTCAACCTCGCGTTCAACACGCAGGCGACGTGGAAAGGCCTGTCGATCTCAGCTGTGGTCAACTGGGTTCAGGGCGGCGACATCTACAACTACACCCGCCAGTGGCCGATCTTCGACCTCCGCGATCCGGTCATCGACCAGCGCGGCAAGCCGGAAGTTGAGAAAAAGCCTGTGGGCTACTACTCGGCGTTCTACAACAACTTCGACCCGTCGACGTTCTTCGTCGAAGACGGCTCGTACATCCGCCTCCGCGAGCTCGCCATCAATTACTCGCTGCCGTCGGCGCTCACCGAACGCGTCGGCCTCGGCGGCCGCACGGTCCGCCTCGGCCTCGTCGGCCGCAACCTCTTGACGTTCACCAACTATTCGGGCTACGACCCCGAAGTCGCTGGCCCGGGCGGCGGCAACCCCTTTGCCTATCGCGTCGACTACTTCACGTACCCCGTCTTCCGCACGCTGACGGCCATGGTGGAGATCGGCTTCTAATGCATACGACCACTTCTTCCCTCCGGAGTCTCCGCGCCATGCGCACCCTGACTCGCAAGGGGATCGTGGCCCTTGGCGCCCTTCTGGCCCTTGGCTGCAACTCCCTCGATGTGACCAACCCGAATGCGCCCGACGCCAGCCGCGCACTCTCCGACCCCGACGCCGTCGAAGCGATCGCGGGCGGCACCCTCATCTCGTTCTACAACACGTATAACGGGCTGCAGGCCGTCGGTCCGCTCACGACGCAGGCGCGCTCGCACACTGCGTCGTGGAACAACTTCAACATGAACTTCTACTCGTCGGTCGACGGCGACGGCACGCGCAACACACGCAGCTGGCAGAACGACCCGGCCGCCGCCGGCCGTACGAGCATCGAGTGGTACTGGGAGGGCTACTACTCCGTCGCCGCCACGGCCATGGACGTGCTCGTCGCGATTCGCAACAACAACCTTGTCATCGGCAATGCGGCCCGCACGGCGCGCGCCGAGGCCGTTGCCGAGCTGATGCTCGGCGCCGCGCTTGGCCAGATCGCCCTGAACTACGACAAGGGCTATTTCATCGACGAGAACGCGGACCTCGGCGCCCTCTCGTATGTGCACCGCTCCGTGCTCCGCGACTCGGCCGTCGCGAAGCTGCAGAGCGCCGCGGCCATCGCCACCGCTAACACCTTCACCGTGCCCGATGCCTGGCACGGCGACGGCGGCGATTACACCAACGTCGACATCGCGCGGCTCGCCAACACGGTGGCGGCGATGACGTTGGCCTACTGGCCCCGCACCGAAGCCGAGAACGCCTCCGTGAACTGGGCACAGGTCGCCACGTTCGCCGCGGCGGGCCTCACGCAGGACTTCGTCTTCGTCGGCGACGGCTGCGCCTCGATCTGCCCCATGATGCAGTCGTGGACCAACGACATCTTTGGCATCCGCGTGCACACGCGCGTCGCCAACCTGCTCGACCCGGTGACGCAGGCCACGCCGTATCCCGATGGCGGCAACGCCCAGCCGAACTCGCCGGACCGCCGCCTCGGCGACGGTTCCTTTGGTACCGCGGACATGGAAGGTGACTACGGCACGGTGGCACGTACCGCCAACGCCGGCACTGACTTCGCCTGGTCGGGCTACGAGGCGTTCTTCGCCTCGCGCGGCCAGTACCACCAGTCGAACATCGGCCACATCCGTTGGGACGCCTCTGGTACTCAGGACCTGAACTCGATTTACTCAGGCTACGGTCCAGTTCCGCTCATCATGAGCGCCCAGAATGACCTGATCCACGCCGAGGCCCTCGCGCGCGCGAACACCAACCTCACGCTCGCGGCCACGCTCATCAACCGCACCCGCGTGACGCGTGGCGGGCTCTCCGCCGCCACCGCCGGCGAAGGTGCCGCGTCACTGCTCGACAAGATCATGTACGAGAACGAGATCGAGCTGCTCTCACAGGGCGCATCCGTGTTCTACGTGCGGCGCCGCGCGACGAACGGCCTGCTCGTCGGGACGCCGCGCGAGATGCCCGTGCCGGCCAAGGAACTCGGCGTGAAGAACGAAGCCCTCTACACCTGGGGCGGCAGCGGCGCAGCCAACTCCTCGCCGACGCCGTGAGTCCGCAGGACCAGTTGCACACGCGCGGCCGGGGACACTCGTCCCCGGCCGCGCGGTACTTCCTCCCGCTCGTGTGTGCAGTGCTCGTCATCGGCTGCGCGCGCGAGACGCAGGACGCCCCGCCCAATGACCGCCGCACGATTGTGGCCGAGGCGGGGGCCGGCGCAGACCCCACACTCTGCGCGATGTTGCCGGATACGGCCGTCGAGCTCCTCTCGGCGCGGCCGGACGAGAACGACCTGCCGCTGACGCGCATCGAGCTCGACCCGGCCTGTCCGCGCGCGACGGTGCTGTTCACCGCCGGCGCGCACATCCAACGCACCTACCGCGTGCCCATGAAGGCGGGGCAGCTCCTCGTGGCGCGCGTGCGCGGCGAGTCCGGTCCGGTGGCGCTGAACTTCGATTTTCCGGCTGCCATCAAGCCCGACAGCAGCAACTTCGGCTACTCGGTGGTGGACTCGATCCGCGTCACCGAGGACCGCGACGTCTCGATCCGGGTCGCGCTCATCCCGCGCGCCAAGGAAGCCGCGCGGGCGAGCCGCGTACTGCTCACAGTACTCGCACGTCCCTGAGCATCACCCGCCCGCGCGTCGGGGCCGTCGGCGCGACCGGCTGCACCGGCGGGGTGGGCGGCACCGGCGGCGTGGTCCACATGAAGAATCCGCCCTCGTTGCCCGGCAGCGTGCTCGAGAGCACCGGCGTCACACGCACCGTGCGGCTGCGGCCAGCGCTGACGACCGTGAGCTCCACCGACTGGCCGTTCTCCACCTTCGCCAGCTCGCTGCGCAGGCGGTTCGCCTTCGCCATCGCGACCTGCGCATCACCCGCATCCTCGCGCGCCACGCGCAGCGAGACGCCGTTGACCGCGGCGATGCGATCGCCTTCGATGATGCCGGCCTTCGCCGCCGGACCGTCCTCGGTCACCGCGCTCACGAACACGCCGAGGGTGTCACGCGCATTGCCGCTCGGCGAGGTCGTCACGCCGATCACCGGTCGGTCATCCGCCACGCGACGGCGGAGCAGGCTGCGTTCGTTCTGGTAGAGTTCGTCGGCGCGCACCGGCACCACGCGGACCTCGCGCGAGCGGCCCTCGCTCAGCACCTGCAGGCGCACGGTGTCGCCCGCCTTCACCTTCTCCATCTCGCGCTGCAGCCGGCGCATCAAGACGCCGTCGTAGTCATCTTCGCCCGCGTCGGCACGATTGGCGCGCAGCGAGGTACCGTTGATGCTCTGCAGCCGGTCGCCCGCCTTGAGGCCGGCCTTCTGCGCCGGCGACTCCGGCGTCACGTCGCTGACGCGCAGGCCGAGGGTATCGGCACGCTCGCTGTCGTCGACGAGCGTGAGTCCGAGCACCGGGCGATCCATCACCACGGATCCACGGATGATTTCGATCTCGCGCGGCGATCCGGAGAAGACGCGCACCTGCTGCGCGTCGGCGGCCGCGAGGGGAAGCGCCGCGAACAGGACGGCGGCACGGAGGGTTGTCGGGGTCATCATGAGGCCTCTGGAACAAGGGTTCGCCCCTTCGGTCACCCGACATCCAGCGGAGGGTTGCCTCGGGGCGTAGAATCCTGTGTCCCCGGCGCCCGGCCGGGTGCCTGTCCTCGACCCCACGCCCCACCATGCGCGCGTCCTCGAGTTTCGCTCTCCTGCTCGCCCTCCCGCTGGCGCTGGCCGCCCAAGGCCGTCCCGGTGCCCGTCCGGCCGCGGCTGGCCCCAATACCACACAGGCCGACTCCGGCGGCGGCGCCCTGCCCAATTCGGCGCTGAGCGCCTTCCGCTTCCGCGCCATCGGCCCCGCCACGTACTCCGGCCGCATCGGCGACATCGCCGTCGCGCCCGACAAGAAGACCTGGTATGTCGGGGTCGCCTCCGGCGGCGTCTGGAAGACCGAGAACGCCGGCACCACCTGGGCGCCGATCTTCGATAGCCAGCAGGATGTGTACTCCGTGGGCACCGTCGTGCTGGATCCCAAGGATCCGAACACCGTGTGGGTCGGCACCGGCGAGAACAACGCGCAGCGCTCGGTCAGCTACGGCAACGGCATCTACAAGTCCGAGGACGGCGGCCGCACCTGGCGGAACATGGGCCTCAAGGAGTCCGAGCACATCGGACGCATCGCCTTCGACCCGCGCGATTCCAAGGTGATGTACGTCGCCGCGCAGGGCCCGCTGTTCTCCGAAGGCGGAGAGCGCGGCCTCTACAAGACCACCGACGGCGGCGAGACCTGGACCAACATCCTCAAAGGCACGCGTTGGGCCGGAGTGAACGACGTGCTCGTGGACCCCAACAACCCAGACATCCTGCTCGCCTCGACTTGGCAGCGGCATCGCCACTTCTTCGGCTACCTCGCCGGCGGACCGGAGAGCGGCCTGCACCGCTCCACCGACGGCGGCAAGACCTGGAAGCAAGTCAGCGGCGTGCCGAACGGCGAAGGCCGCATCGGCCTCGCGCGTTCGCCCTCGCATCCGCACGTCGTGTATGCGATTGCGGAAGCTGGTGGCCAGCGCGGCGGAACGTTTCGCTCCGACGATGGCGGTGCGAGCTGGCGGCGGCAGGGCAGCTACGCGACGATCGGTCTCTACTACCAAGAGATCTTCGTCGATCCGGTGAATCCGGACCGCGTCTACTCCATGGACGTGCGCACGCAGGTCTCCAACGACGCTGGCCGCACCTTCAGCGCGCTCGGCGAGGACGGCAAGCACGTCGACAATCACGCGCTCTGGGCCGATCCCGACGATCCGGAACACCTGCTCATCGGCTCCGACGGTGGCCTCTACGAGAGCTTTGACGGCGGCCGCACGTACAAGTTCTTCGCGAACCTTCCGCTCGCACAGTTCTACAAGATCGACATCAGCCGCGAGGCACCGTTCTACCTCGTCTGCGGCGGCACGCAGGACAACTACTCGTTCTGCGGCCCGACGCGCACCAACAACGACAACGGTATCCGGAACTCCGACTGGTTCGTCACCAACGGCGGCGACGGCTTCCAGAGCCGCGTCGATCCCGCGGATCCGAACACCATCTACGCCGAGTCGCAGAACGGCGGCCTCACGCGCTTCGACCGCCGCACGGGCGAGGGCGTGAACATCGTCCCGCAGCCGGCGCCCGGCGAGCCGGCCTCGCGCTTCAACTGGGACTCGCCGCTCATCATCTCGCCGCACAACCGCACGCGCCTCTACTTCGGTTCGCAGCGGCTGTGGCGCTCGAACGACCGCGGCGATTCGTGGACGGCCATCTCGCCGGACCTGACGCGCAACCTCTCGCGGCCCGAACTCAAGATGCAGGGCCGCGTGTGGAGCGTGGACGCCGTCTCGCGGAATACGTCGACGGCCTTCTACGGCAATCTCTCAGCCGTCGATGAGTCGCCACGCGTGGAAGGCCTCATCTATGCCGGCACCGATGATGGACTCATTCAGGTGACCGAGGACGGCGGCGCCAACTGGCGTCGCATCGATCGCCTACCCGGCGTGCCGGACACCTCGTACATCGCCGACATCGTCGCGTCGGCCCATGACGCCAACACGGTCTACGCCTCGGTCATCAACTACCAGCGCGGCGACTTCAAGCCCTACGTGCTGCGTTCCACCGATCGCGGCCGCACCTGGACGTCCATCGCCGGCAACCTCCCCGCGCGCGGCAGCGTGCACGTGATCGCAGAGGACCCGAAGATGAAGGGCCTGCTCTTCGCGGGCACCGAGTTCGGGCTCTTCGTCTCGATCGACGACGGCGCGCGCTGGCAGGCCATGCGCGGCGGTATGCCGCCCATCTCCATCCGTGACATCGCCATCCATCCGGAGATGGACGACCTCGTCGTCGCCACCTTCGGACGCGGCATCTTCGTCCTCGACGACTATTCCGCGCTGCGCGCGCTGACGCCGGAGCTGCTGCGCGCCGAGGCGGCGCTGCTCCCAAGCCGTGCAGCGCACCTCTTCATGCAGGATTCGCCGCTCGGCGGCAACGGCGTCAGCTTCCAGGGCGCGAGCCATTACTTCGCCAACAACCCGCCGGTCGGCGCGGCCATCACGTACCACCTGCGCAGCCAGTACCGCTCGGCGCGGCAGCAGCGTGAGCAGCGCGAGCAAGGCCTCAATCGCTCGGGTGCGGACGTGCCCTTTCCGGGCCGGGAGGCACTGAAGGCTGAGCAGGAGGAAGAGGCGCCATCGGTCGAGGTCGAGATTACCGATGCCAGCGGCGCGGTCGTCTCGCGCTTCGACGGGACCAACACGGCGGGAACCAACCGCGTCGTGTGGAACCTGCGCTGGCCCGGCGTGAATCCGGTCGGCGCTCAGCAGCAGGGCGGCTTCGGGGGCGGCGGCGGTGGTGGCGGCGGTGGCGGAGCTGCCGGCGGCGCCAATGGGCCGCGCGGCGGCAACGGACCCTTCGTCGTCCCCGGCACGTATCGCGTACAGCTCTTCAAGCGCGTGGCGGGCCAGCGGACGGCCATCACGCAGCCCAGCACCTTCGAGGTCAAGCTGCTGCCGAATGCACCCGTGACCGTCGCGGACCGCGAACGTGCCCTGCAGTATCAGCGCCGCGCGCAGGAGCTCCAGCGCGTGGTACTCGGTACCAACGCGGTGATGGCCGAGGTGAGCACGCGGCTCGATGCGCTGCAGCAGGCCGTGGAGCGCATCACCAAGCCGACCACGCTGGACGCCGACGTGCGCGCGGCCATCGCGCGCCTGCGCGGCATCCGCGAGCAGTTGAGCGGCGACAACACGCCGGGGCGGTACTCGGAACCCGTCGCGCAGTCGTTGCTCGGCCGCATGAACCGCGCCGCCAGCTTCGGCGAGACACTCGGCGTGCCGACGCAGACCCAGCAACAGCAGCTGGAGATCGTCGCGCGGGAGTTCCCGGCCATCAAGCAGGCGCTCGACGCGTTCTTCGCCAACGACCTCGCCCGCCTCGAGCGCGAGGCCGAGGCGCAGGGCGCGCCGTGGACGCCCGGGCGGCGGATGTAACGGCATTCACCACGAAGGCACGAAGTCACGAAGGAATTGATGGGCAAGCATTCGAAAGGTCCTTGGGGGTCCGCACCGAAGATTCGGTGCGGACCCCCAAGCATTACATGTCGACATCACGGAATGACTACTGGATTCAGAGGGTCGATGCAACACCTTCCATAGTTCCTTCTATATGGAGGTTGTCGCGATGTTCATCCCCAGCCCGCACGGCTACACGTGGCAGCAGCGCGCTGAACTCTGGGCGCGCTATCGCGCCGGTGACTCGGTCCGCGAGATCGCCCGCGACCTCGCCAAGGATCCCGGCGCACTTCACGGCGTGATTCGCAAGCAAGGGGGCATCTCGCCGCGCCTGCGTGCACGATCGGCGTTGGCGCTGTCGCTCGACGAACGGGAGCGCATCTCGCGCGGGCTCGCCGCCGGCGAATCCTACCGAGCGATCGGCCGCGCCCTGGGCCGTGCCGCATCGACCATCAGTCGTGAGGTCGCACGTCATGGGGGCCCGACGAAGTATCGGGCCGTCCGCGCCGACGCGGTCGCGTGGAAGTCCGCGCGTCGGCCGAAGGCCTGCCGCCTCGCGTCCCGGCCGCGCCTGCGCTATCTCATTGCAGCGAAGCTGAAGCTGCGCTGGTCACCGGAGCAGATCAGCGCGTGGCTCCGCCGCACCTACCCGCACGAGCCGGAGTTGCACGTGTCGCACGAGACGATCTACCGCTCGCTGTACGTCCAGGCGCGCGGCGTGCTCAAGAAGGAACTGCTGAGGCACCTGCGCACGGGACGCGTGGTGCGGCGCGCCCGCGCCTCGACGCGCAAGGGCCAGGGGCGCGGGCAGATCGTCGATGCCATTCCCATCAGCGCGCGCCCGGCCGAGGTCGAGGACCGCGCCGTGCCCGGCCACTGGGAGGGCGACCTCCTCGCCGGCGGCGGCAACACGCACATCGCCACGCTCGTGGAGCGCACGTCGCGCTTCACGATCCTCGTGAAGGTCGAGAGCAAGGAGCCGGGCCGCGTCGTGCCCGCGCTCATCCGCCAGATCCGGCGGCTGCCGGCGCACGTCGCGCGCTCGCTCACCTGGGACCGCGGCAAGGAACTCGCGCACCACCAGCGCTTCACCGTCGCCACCGGCGTGCAGGTCTACTTCTGCGATCCGTACAGTCCGTGGCAGCGCGGCACCAACGAGAACACGAACGGCCTCCTGCGGCAGTACTTCCCCACGGGCACGAGCCTCGCCAACGTTACGCAGCGGCAGCTCGATGCCGTCGCGGCTCAGCTCAATGGACGGCCCCGCAAGACGCTCGACTTCCGCACCCCGGCAGAAGTCTTCGACGAAGCTGTTGCATTGATTGCTTGAATTCATCCTCTCTTCGTGTCTTCGTGCCTTGTATGTCTCACACGAATGGTGGTAAGTCATCGGGGCGGCGACAGCTCGATTGTCGTGCCAGGGGCGTGCAGAGCCCGTCACGAAGCGGGAGCGTCGTCGAACCGATCGCGGGACGCCCGAACAGCCGCTGGGGCCGCGAGCCCGCATGGCGCAAGGCCGGGCGCGCGCGGTCCTCACGCGGCGAGGGACGGATGACGTACATCGGGATCGATGTGAGCCAGGGCACGCTGGACGGCGCGGACGCGACGGGCGCGGCGTGGCAGCACGCGAACGACGCGGCGGGCATCGCCGCGACGGTGGCGCGCGTGGGCGCGCAGGGGCCGACGCTGGTCGTGCTGGAGGCGACGGGCGCCTACCACGTGCCGCTGACGGCGGCGCTCGCGGCGGCGGGCGTGCCGGTCGCGGTGGTGAATCCGCGGCAGGTGCGGCGCTTCGCCGAGAGCGTCGGGCAGCTGGCGAAGACGGACCGGCTCGACGCGGCGCTGCTCGCGCGCTTCGCGGCGACGGTGCGCCCGGCCGCGCGGCCGCTGCCCGACGCGGCGACGCAGGAGCTCGCGGCGCTCGTCGACCGGCGGCGGCAGCTCGTCGAGATGCTGACGATGGAGCACAACCGGCTCGCGGTGGCGCGCCGCAGCGTGCAGCCGAGCGTCCGGCAGACGATCCGCGCGCTGGAGCGGGCGCTCCGGGCCCTCGAGGACGAGACGGACCGCTGGATCCAGGGCTCGCCGCTCTGGCGCGCGCAGGAGGAGCTCCTCACGAGCGTGCCGGGCATCGGGCCGCAGACGGCGCGGCTGCTGATCGCGCGCCTCACGGAGCTCGGCGCGCTGTCCGCGAAGGAGATCGCCGCCCTCGTCGGGCTGGCGCCCTACGCGCAGGAGTCGGGCCGCTGGCGCGGCGTGCGGCGCATCCGCGGCGGCCGCGCCGACGTCCGCACGGGGCTCTACATGGCGACCCTCGCGGCGATCCGCTGCAACGCCGTCGTACGCGCGATGTATCGGCGCCTCGTCGCCGCCGGCAAGCCGAAGAAGCTCGCCCTGACCGCGTGCATGCGCCGCCTCCTCGTCATCCTCAACGCGATGGTCAAACATCAAACGCGGTGGCAGGCGTCACCGACGCCCACCACCGCTTGACTTCCAACACAGCCACTTCGTGGTAAGGCAGTTCAGCGCGTCTCGTACTTCCAGTTCCGCCGCTTCCCCTCGCCAAGCCATTGCACCGCCTGCGCCACTCGCTTCGCGCGCGTCGCCGGCTGTTTGGCCTCGGTGATCCACTCGACGTAATCGCGTTTCGCCGAGGGCGGGAGCGTGGCATAGAACGCCTTCGCCGCGGGCTTCGCCTTTAACGCGGTAGCGAGGTCCGCCGGCAAGCGCAGCACTGGCTTTGCATGCTTCACTGTGCGCGGCGCCGTGGCACCGGCCTCGTTGAGCTTCGCCGCCTTCTTCACCATCGCGAGGAGCTGGCGCTTCTTCGGCAGGTCGTCGAGCGACGTGATACGCCCGAAGCTCCACATCGCCTCGCGGGACCGCGCGGCGTCGCCCGTCACCAGCCTGCCCTTCCAGAAGCCAAAGGCCACATGCGCCTTGAACGCCGCCATGCCCGCGAGTATGCCATGGTGCATGAAGCTCGGCATGCCCCACTTGATCGTCTCCTCCACCTCCGGACAGGCCTCGTGCACCACCGCACGCAGGTGGTGCATGATCGGCTGGGCGAAGGGCTGGGCCTTGGCGATGTAGGAGTCGACGCGTGGGTCTCGCGACATCACTGCCTCAGCCGCTGCAGCACCTCACCGAGACGCTTCATCGCGTCGCCGTAGGTCGCCCAGTCGTCGTTGCGCTGTGCGTTGCGCGCCCGTTCGTACAGCTGGACCGCCTGTTGGATGAGTGCGGCACGCTCGGCATCGAGGGGCCGGGCCGCCGTGTCGCTGCCGCGCGCCGCTCCGCCCGCCGTTGCATCCGCAGCATGCGACGAGGCACGCGAGCTAGCGCGGGCGAGTCCCGTCCCGTCGCCGAAGAGCACCGACAGCCCGCCCTCCAGCGTCTCCTCCATGACCACGCGATCGTTGTGCGCCACGATCACGCGCTTGAGCTCGGGAATCTTGCCGCCCTGCGCCCGCAGGTACAGCGGCTGTACGTAGAGCAGCGACGCTTCGATCGGGATCACCAGCAGTTCGCCGCGAATCACCTCCGAGCCGCCTTGGTCCCACAGCGAGACCTGCCGCGAGACTTCGGTGTCCTGGTTGATGCGGTTCGCGATCTGCGTCGGGCCGAACACCAGGCTCTGCCGCGGGAACCGGTACGAGATCAGCTTGCCGTAGTGCTCGCCGTCGTTCCGCGCGACCATCCACGCCGCCAGGTTGTCCTTCTGACGCGGCGTGAACGGCCGCATCATCAGGTACTCGGTGTCGCGCTCGCCGGGCAGCCGCATCACGATGTGGCGTGCGTAGCCGCTGCGCACCGCGCCTTGCTGCGCGGCGGGGATCTGCCACTGGTCTTCGCGGTGATAGAACGTCTCGGGGTCCGTCATGTGGAACGTGGCGTACAAGCCCGTCTGCGCGCGGAACAGGTCCTCGGGGTACCGCATGTGCGCGCGCAGGTCCGCCGGCATGCCGGCCAGCGGTCGCAGCAGGTCCGGATAGATCTTCGAAAGCGTGTTGATCATCGGATCGGCCGGGTCCACGAGCCAGGCACGGATGTCGCCGTCGTAGGCATCCACCGCCACCTTTACGCTGTTGCGCAGGTAGTTGAGCCCGTCGCTGGTGCGTGCCGAATACGGATAGCGGTCAGTGGCGGTGTATGCGTCGAGCATCCACACGAGCCGCCCGCTGTCGGTGACGACGAGGTACGGGTCGTTGTCGAAGGCGAGGAACGGCAGCGCCAGTTGCGCCCGCTTGCGGACCTGCTGGTTGAAGAGGATGCGCGTACTGTCCGTGAGGTCCGATGACAACAGGATGTTCATCGATCCGAAGCGCAGCGCGAACGCCAGCTTGCGCCCATACGAGCTCAACGGCACCCCGGCGCGTCCGGCGTACGTCGAGTACTCGGCCTCGTCTCCTTCCGCCGAGGGGAAGTCGAACTCCCGCTGCCGCGACGGCGCCAGCACCCAGGTGCGATCGAGCTCGCCGAAGTAGATCTGCGGACGCCCCACCTGCTGCGTGATCGTCGACGTCGGCGGCAGGTCCTGCATCCAGAGCACCGGCAGGCCCTGCGCCGTGAACTCGTTGGAGGGACCGAGCGTCAGGCCCATGCCGTGCGTGAACGTCAGGTGCTCGTTCACGAACGTCCGTGTCGGCAGCGATGCCGGGTCGAGCTCGCGCGCCGAGAGCAGCACGTGCCGCATCTGCCCGTCCACGATGTAGCGGTCGTCGTCCACGGCGACGAAGTCGTAGTACGTGCGGATCGACTGGATCTGCCCGAAGGTCTGCAACAGCGGCTCGCGGTCCCAGAGGCGGACGTTGTCGATCGTCGAGCGGTTGGCGGCGATGTCGCGCGCCGTCAGCTGCTGGTCGCCGTCGAGCTCGCGCCGCTCGACCGCATCGAGTCCCCACGCCCGCCGCGTGGCCGCGATGTGATGGGCGATCTGCGGCGTCTCCTTGGCCAATTCGTTCGGCTGCACGACGAGCCGCTGCACGACACCCGGCACGACGCCGTTCACCAGTGCCGTGAGGAGGAAGTTGCCCACGACCACCACGACCGCGACGCGCGCAAGATTGCCGCGGCGCGCGCCCCACAATAGCGCCACGGCCCCGAGCAGCAGCAGGACGGCCAGCAGCTTCAGGCCGGGCATGCGCACGTAGAGGTCCGTGTAGCTCGCGCCCTGCAGCGGCCCGTGCGTGCCGAACAGCAGGTTGGGCATGCCCACGACCCACGTGCGCAGCGCCGAGAGGACAAGCCAGAGCGCGCCGAGTGCGGCAAGATGCCACTCCGCCTGCGGCGCAATGCTCAAGCGCCCGAGCCGGACGCCCACATCGCCGCGCACGAGGTAGATCGGCAGCGAGACGAACAGCAACGACACGAAGACCACGCCCCAGATCCAGTCCAACGCGACCTGTACGGCCGGCAGCGTGAACACGTAGTACGAGATGTCGCGCTGGAAGATCGGATCCACATCGCCGAACGGCGTGCGATACCAGAATTGGATGAGCGTGCGCCAGCGCGACGCCAATCCGCTCCCGAGCAGCAACGCGAAGAACGCAGTGGCCGGCAGCGCCAGGCGATGCGCCGCCGCGACGAGGAACTTCACCCGCATCTCGACGCCGCCGGCGGCCAGGACGCGGATGCTCTCGGCGCTGCGCTCCATCCCGCGCAGCGCCAGGCGAGCGTTGCCGTACAGCAGGCCGAAGCCCAGCAGCAGCGCGATGCCGCCGAGGACCAGCTGCGCCGTGATGCGCAACGTGAACACGCGCTCGAAGCCGATTTCCTGGAACCATAGCCAGTCGGTGTAGACCGTGGCGATGGCGGGGATGCCGAGCAGGAGCAGGAGAACGCCGATGATCAGGATGCTCGATCGGCGCTGGGCGGTATTGATCGTGGCCACGGATTACTTGGGGGGAGAGGAGAGGGCCGACCGCGCGATCCGCTTGAGGATTGCGAGCTGCCCCGTGTGGTACACATCGTGTTCGGCGAGCGACCGGATCATCGCGCGCTGCGTGATGCCGCTGTCCGGCGGGTCATCGGGTCGGTTCGCGACGCGCTGCGCGCGCGCGGCGTCATCCATCGTCTCGACATGCCGCCACAGCGCTTCGTGCGCCGCGTCCAAGGAGCGCAGTGTCGCCCGCCAGGCGGTCTCGTCGGCCGGATCGAGCATCGGCGGCCAGTCGCCGGCAGCGGGCTCGTCCGGCACGGCGCCCCGCGCACGGGCCAGCACCTCCTCCGTCCAGCTGCGCATGTGCAGGACGAGCTCCCAGATCGTATGGGCGTCCGGCGCCGCACGGAAGCACGCCTCCCGCGCGGTCACGTCACGCAGCACCTCGCTGCGCGAGGGGCCATGCCACGGCTGGCCATCGTGCGCGCGCCGCAGCGCATCGAGCAGGCGGTCGCGAGGGGACATGTACCAAATATGACCCGTGGACCCGACACGCGACAGCGAAGAAAACCTCTGCGGCACCGCCACGTAGGGAAAGGCAACTCTTGCCAGGACCTTGCATGTTCCGTTCAATCGTCACAGCGGCGCTCCTCGCCGCCACGCCCGCACTGCACGCACAGGAACCGTTCCGCGTCGACGTCGTCGGCAACGGCCCGCCGATGCTCCTCATCCCCGGGCTCACGAACAGCGGCGAGGTCTGGCGCGCCACCGCCGCCGAGTTCGCCAAGGACCACCAGGTGCACGTGTTCTCGCTGGCCGGCTTCGCCGGCGTCCCGCCGATCGCCACGGACACCGGGTGGCTCCGCATGCAGCGCGAGGCCATCGTCGCGTATGTCCGCGAGCGTCGCCTCGAGAAGCCCGTCATCGTCGGCCACTCGCTCGGCGGCTTCCTCGCGCTCTGGATCGCCGCCGACCATCCCGACCTGCCCGGCGCCGTCGTCAACATCGACGGCATGCCGTTCTTCGGCACCCTCATGAATCCCAATGCCACGCGCGAGACCATGCGTCCGATGGCCGCGCAGATGCACCGCATGATGATGTCGCCGGGCGCCCGGGAGAACTACATGCGGATGCAGGACGCGCAGCTCAAGATGATGGCGCGCGATACGGCCGCGCACGCGATGCTCGCACGGCATGGCCGTGACAGCGACATGGGCACGATGGCCGTCGCCATGCACGACATGTACGTCGAAGACCTACGCGCCGATCTCGCGCGCGTGCGCGTCCCGGTCCTCAACGTCCACGCGTGGGCCGCCTACGCGACGATGGGACAGTCGCGCGAAGGCCTCGAACGCATCGCCGCGAACCAGTACGCATCGCTCGCCACACAGCGCCTGCGCATTCACGACACGGCGTATCACTTCATCATGCTCGATGAGCCAGCGTGGTTGCACCGCGAGATGCGGGAGTTCCTCGCCAGCCCGCGTTAGTGCGAGGGCGCGCGGCGACTGTCCGGGGCGCACACCCGCGGCGGGAAAGTCACCCAAGTTGTTGTCTGGCAATGTCTTACTAGCTTCAGTCTCAGTCAGACTGACAGCGATTCGCCGTAACCTCCTGTTAATAAACAACTTACGGCGTTGACGAGGCACCCCCTCAATAGGTAATCTTCTCCCTAGTGTGGCGAGCGCGAACAGGTCGCGCGTACCCGCACCAACAATTCCCTGGAGATTCACCAAGTATGAAGCGCCTTGCTCTTCTCGCCGCCGTTGTGCTGTTCGCCGCTTGCGCCCCCAAGGCCGAGGAGACGACCCCGGCTGAGACCACCACGCCTGCCGCGACGGATTCTGCCGCTGCGATGACCGACTCGACGAAGACGGATTCGACGAAGACGGATTCGGCCGCCACGAAGGCGATGTAAGCTGCGTCGTTCCTGACGCATCGAAGGCCCGGTCTCTCGCGAGATCGGGCCTTCGTGTTTGTGGCGCGGCGCTACGCGTCGCGTTCAGCTGCCTTCGCGATCCCGGCGCACGAGGATCTTCTTGCCCTTGATCGTCGCCTTCGCCATCGCGCGCAGCACGTCATCGGCCGCCGCGGCCGGCACCTCGACGATGCTGTGCCGATCGAAGATCGTGATCGTGCCGAGCGTCGCGGCATCGACGCCCGCTTCGTTGGCGATCGCGCCCACGAGGTCGCCCGGCCGCACCTTCAGCTTGCGGCCGGCACCCACGTAGAGCTTCGTCATCCCGCCACCCTTGGCACCGCGGGCGATCGTGCGCGCCTTCTTCACGTCCTCTCGCGCGCGCGCCGGATGCTTCTCGCGTGCCGGCGGCCCCGCCGGAATCTCGGTCTCCTCGTCCGCCGGCGTGGCCCCCTGCTTCAACGCCGCCGCGGCGATATCCATCGGATCGAACTCCGTCGCCATGCCCGCCACGATGCGCCGCCAATCCTCCAGCCCGCCGTCGAGGATCGTCGCACGCAGCTTCTCCTGCACCTGCTCCACACGCGCCGCCTTCAGGTCCGCCACCGTCGGCACCGGGGCGACCTCCACCGGACGACCCGTCGCGCGCTCGAAGCTCTTGAGCAAGCGATGCTCGCGCGGCTCCGCCAGCGTGATCGCCGTCCCCTCGCGCCCCGCACGGCCCGTGCGGCCGATGCGATGCACATACGCCTCGCTCGCGTTCGGCACGTCGTAGTTGACCACGTGCGTCACGTGCGACACGTCCAGGCCGCGCGCCGCCACGTCCGTCGCGATCAACAGGTCCGTCGTCTTGCCCCGGAAGCGCTTCATCACGCGGTCGCGCTGGTCCTGGCTCAAGCCGCCATGCAGCGCCTCGGCCGCATAGCCGCGCGCGTTCATCGTCTCGGTGAGTTCGTCCACCTCGGTGCGCGTCCGGCAGAACACGATCGCGCTCTCCGGCTGCTCCACGTCGAGGATGCGACCCAGGGCCGCCATCTTGTGCGCCCGCGGCACGATGTAGGCCACCTGCCGCACCTTCGCCGCCTTGCCGGCCTTGAGCTTCTCCGGCTCGATGCTGATCAGTTCCGGATTGCGCAGATGCGACTTGGCGATCGCCATGATGCGCGGCGCCAGCGTGGCCGAGAACAGCGCCACCTGCTTCTCGGCGGGCGTCTCGGCGAGGATCGCCTCGAGGTCGTCGGCAAAGCCCATATCGAGCATCTCATCGGCTTCGTCGAGCACCACCGTGCGGATCCCCTGCAGGTGCACGGTCTTGCGCCGGATGTGGTCCAGCGCGCGCCCCGGCGTGGCGATCACGATGTCCACGCCGCGCTTGAGCTGGCGGATCTGGCCGTCGATCGCCGTGCCGCCATAGACCGGCACCGCGTGCACGCCCATGGACTTGCCGTAGCGGTAGATCGCCTCTGCAACCTGCATAGCCAGCTCGCGCGTAGGGACCAGCACCAGTGCGCTGGTCCGTTCGCGTGGCGGCGCATCGGTGCGCAGGTGCTGGAGCAGCGGCAGCGCGAACGCCGCCGTCTTGCCGGTACCGGTGGCCGCTTGCGCCAAGACGTCGCGGCCGGCGATCTGCAGCGGGATGGCCGCCCGCTGGATGGGCGTGGGCTCCTCGTACCCAAGGGCGGTGAGCGCCGCGAGGACGCGGGCATCGAGGCCGAGGGACGCGAATCCGGCGGCAGGCATGGGGTCGGACGCGCGATTTGTCATTATGAAAGATACACTTCTTTACCGATGAAAACCGTCGTCAAAGCCACCGCGCGCACGCTCAAGCAGCAGGCCACCACCATCGGTGGCTCCGTCACCGTCGTGTGGGCCGGCTTCGCCGCCCAAGTCGTCACGAACAACGCCGTGATGGCCTGGGGCATCCACCCGCGCACGAAGCAGGGCCTCTGGGGCATCCTCTTTGCGCCCTTCCTGCATGGCAGCACCGAGCACCTGATCGCCAACACCGTGCCGCTGATCGTCCTCGGCTGGCTCGTGATGCTGCGCGACAGCAAGCACTTCGTGCCGGTCACGCTGCTCTCGATGCTCGGGGCCGGCCTCTGCGCGTGGACATTCGGTGCGCCGGGCAGCGTGCACATCGGCGCCAGCGGCGTCGTGTTCGGCTACCTCGGATTCCTGATGCTCGCCGGATGGTACGCGCGGTCGGTCGGCGCCATCCTGCTCAGCATCGCGGTCACGGTGACCTGGGGCTCCGTGGTGCTTGGTGTGCTGCCCGGCCAGCCGGGCATCAGCTGGCAGGCGCACCTGGGCGGCTTCCTCGGCGGCGTACTCGCGGCGCGCTGGCTCGCGCCGCGCTAGGGCTTACTCCACCCGCATCGCCTCCGACGGATCCACCCGCGTCGCGCGTCGCGCCGGAATGAGGCAGGCCAGCGCGCCCGACGCGCCCAGCGTGAACGCCACGAGTCCGAACACCATCGGATCCAACGGCTGCACGTCGTAAAGAATCACGGTGAGCAGCCGTGAGATGCCGGCCGCCATCGCCATGCCGATCGTCATCCCGATGCCCAGCTGCCACGCGCCGCTCGAGAACACCAGACGGATCACACGTCCGGGCGTCGCGCCCAGCGCCTTGCGGATGCCCATCTCCCGCGTGCGCCGGCTCACCGCGAAGCTCATCACCGCGTAGAGCCCGATGCTCGCCAGGAACAGCGCCACGAGTCCGAAGATGGCGAACATCGTGCCGAACACGCGCACGAACCACAGGTTCTGCGCGGCCGCCTGCTTGAGCGTCATCGGCCAGTAGATCGGGATGTCGGGATTCAACGACGCCACCGCTTCGCGCACCGGCTGCGTCAGCGTCATCGGGTCCGTGCCCGTACGCGCCGCGATGTACGCAAACTGCGAGCGCGCCTGCGCAAACGGACGCAGCAGCAGCGGCGGGCGCGGGTCATCGGGATTGCCGACCATCACATCGCCGATCACGCCGACGATCGTGAGGTACGGATTCTGGTTCTCCGGCGCGATGCCGCCGAGGCGCACCCGCTTGCCCAGCGCCTCGCCATCGGGAAAGTACTCGCGCACGAAGCGCTCGTTCACGACCGCCACGTCCAGTGCGCCCGGACGATCGGTCGCGTCGATTGCGCGTCCCTGCCGCAGCGGGATCTCCAAGGTCTCGAGGAAGCCCGGCGTCACGCTGCCGAAGCGCGTCGCGCCCACTTCACTGCCGTCGTTATACACGCGCCCTTCGATCGTCACGCCGTCCTGGCCGAACCCTTGCTCGGCGCTCGGCAGCCCCGACGCCAACGCCATCGCCTGCACGCCGGGAATCGCCGCGACGCGGTCCGGCAGCTGTTCCCAGAATGCGCGCTGCGTCACCGTGTCCGCCGAGCCGGTCGGGAAGCCGACGCGCGCCGTGAACACCGTTTCCATGGCGAAGCCGGTGTCGCGCGAGTTCGCCTTCACCACGCTCTTGATCATGAGACCGCCCGCCACGAGCAGGCCGCAGGACAGCGCGATCTCGAAGACGACCAAACCTTTGCTCAGCTTGCCGATCTTGAGACTCGACGCGCCGCGCGTCTCATCCTTCAGGATCTCGGCGATGTCGCCCCGTGACGCCTGGTACGCGGGAATCAACCCGGCGAGCAGCGCCGCGAGGAACGACACGCCGATCGCGAACGCCAACACCGGCGGATACAGCTCGAAGGTCAGGAAGAACGGCGGGTCGGTATCGACGATGGCCCGCGTGAACGCGTCGATGCCGACCTTGGCGATCACGATGCCGAGCACCGTGCCGATCATCGAGAGCACGAAGGCCTCGGCGAGGAAGATGCGCACGATCTGCCCGCGCGTCGCCCCGAGCGCCGACCGCACCCCGACTTCCTTGCTGCGATGCGCCGCGCGGTCGAGCAGCAGGTTCGCCACGTTCGAGCAGGCGATCAGCAGCACGAAGAACACCGCGCCGAGCATCGTGTAGAGCAGCTGCGTCGGCTCGTCGCCGATGAACGCGCGCGTAAACTCCATGGCGTAGGCCGTGTAGTCGCGATTGGACTCCGGATGCTCCGTGGCGAGGCGCCCAAAGATCGTCGCCAGCTCTGCGGAGGCCCCGTCGAGCGTGACGCCCGCATTCAACTTGCCGACCACGTTGACGAACTGCCCGGCGCCGCGCGCCGTGGCCAGCGGGTCCGTCTGCAGCGGAAGCCAGAGTTCGCCGTTCTCGGGATACGCGAAGCCCTCGGGCATCACGCCGACGATCTCATACGGCTCACTGTTCACGCGGATCGTTTGGCCCAACACCGACGGCGAGCTGCCGAAGCGGTCGCGCCACATCGCGTGCCCGATGATGGCGACCTTGGCGCCGCCTGGGCTGTCTTCGCCGGGCCGGAAGGTGCGGCCCAGCGCCGGCAGGATGCCGGGTATCTCCAGGGCCTGCGCCGTGATCCAGGTGCCCGCGTACCGCTCGGCACGTTCGGTGCCCGAGACGTTCATCGTGCCGCCGGTATACGCCCCGAACTGCGCGAAGACCCGCTGCTGGGCCGCCACGTCCACGTAGTCCTGGATAGGCAGCGACTGGCGATCGATGTTCGTATTGCGCGTGTTCGCGCGCCAGACGCTGACGATGCGCTCCCCGTCCTCGAAGGGCAGGCCGCGCAGCAAGGCACCGTACACGATGCTGAACATCATCGTGGTCAGGCCGATGCCGAACATCAGCGCAATCGACGAGATGATCGTCAGGGCAGGACTCTTGCGCAGGGTACGCAGGCCAAGGCGGATGTCGCGCAGCCAGGATTCCATGTCGGATGCTCTTGAGGGGTCTATCCGGCCTACGCGACCCGCGGCAATCGAGGTTTCACCCTGCCCTGTGTCGGATGGCCACAGGGCCCAACGGCCCCTCTCGGCGCCGCGTATACTCCCTGCACCCTTTTCCCACGAGACGATGCCTCTCATCCGCTCGCTCGGCGCGGCCACGCTGCTCGCGGTCCTCGCCCTCCCGTCCGGCGCCCAAGGGCGCCCCACCGACGGGTACCACACCAACGCTCGCCTCACGGCGGTGCTCGACTCCATCGCCCGCAGCAAGCCGGCGCTGGTGAACGTATCGGTGCTCGCCACCTCGCCGGGACGCCGTCCCGTGCACGTGGTGCGACTCGGCGCCGACGATAAGCCCGCGGTCCTCATCCTCGCCGGCGCCTACGGGCCGCAGGTGAGCAGCTCGGAGGTGGCGCTGCGCCTCGTGCGCGACCTCGCGCGGGATGCGGCGACCGCTCAGCTGCTGGCCCAGCGCACGGTGTACGTGGTGCCGCGGCTCAATCCGGATGCGACCGAAGCGTACTTCGGGGCACTCCGCTGGGAGCGCAAGGGCAACGACACCAAGTTCGACGATGACCGCGACATGGCGGACGATGAGGACGGGCCAGATGACCTCAACGGCGACGGCATCATCACGATGATGCGCGTGAAGGCCACGGACGGTGAGTGGATCGCCGACGCGACGGATCCGGCACTGATGCGCCGCGCCGACGCGTCGAAGGGCGAACGCGGCATGTATCGCCTGCTGGTCGAAGGGCGCGACAACGACGCGGACGGCGAGTACAACGAAGACGCCGTCGGCGGCACGGACATCTCGAGGAACTTCGCGAACAACTTCCGCTTCTTCTCCGACAACTCCGGCCTGCATCCGTTCTCGGCCGAGGAGGCGCGAGGCGTGGCCGAGTTCGTGAGCACGCATGACAACATCGCCGCGGTGTATGTCCTCGGTATGCAGGACAACCTGATCAAGGCCTGGGAAGGCCGCACCGTCCCAGGCATCGGCGGGAATCCACAGGGCACCTCGGCTGGCGGACCGCTCACCGCATCGCTGCCGGCCGACAACACGTGGTTCAACGCCATGTCGGCGGACTTCAAGCGCATCACGCGCTGGAGCGAGGGGCCGGCGTCGGCCGCTGAAGTCGGTGATCCGCTCTCGTGGTCGTACTTCCACATGGGGCGCTTCGCCTTCGGCTCGCGCGTCTGGTGGCCGGGCAAGGCTGCCGCGGACAGCACCCGTCGCGCACCGACGCCCGACCCACTCGCCGCGGAGCGCAACGACTACCGCTGGCTCAAGGCCAACAACCCGAGCGCGTTCGTCGAGTGGCAGGCCGTACAGGGCTTCACCATCGACGGCCAGCCGGTGGAAGTCGGAGGTTTCGCCCCCGGCGCAACGCTGAACCCGCCGGGCAGCGAACTCGACTCACTCGCCGCGCGGCATGGCGGCTTCGTCCGCAAGCTCGTCGAGAGCCTGCCGAACGTGAGCGTGAAGGACATCAGCGTCACCGAAGTCGGCCCGCGCGTGTATCGCATCCGCGCGACCGTGGTGAATGATGGCTTCCTGCCCAGCAACTCGGCCCTCGGTGTCCGCTCGCGGCTGCCGCAGCGCGTGCGCGTCGAGATGGCGCTTGGGCGCGACCAACAGCTGAGCGGCGGCCGCCGCATGCAGTACGTGAATGCGCTGCGTGGCAGCGGCGGCAACGAGAGCTTCGAGTGGTTGGTCGTCGGCGCGCCGAACTCGACCGTCACGTTGAACGTGGGCTCGCCGCACGCGGGGCTCAGCACCCAGACCATCACCCTCCGCGCCCGGTAATCGACGATGACCATCATTCGCACGACATCGATTGCAGCGCTCGGCACTGCGGCCCTGTTGGCTGCCTCCGCGCTGCACACGCTCGACGCGCAGCAGATCCGCACGGCACCCCCGCCGACGCGCGCCACACAGGCGCCGGTGGCCGGTGCGTTGGCCGCGCTCGGCTCCCCGCCGAACCCGAAGGTCGCGGTGAGCTGGGACCGCTTCTACGACCACGCCGGACTCCTCGAGATCGGCCGCCGCCTCGCCGCGGCGCACCCGGGCTTCGTGAAGCTCGGGAGCATCGGCAAGAGTACCGAAGGCCGGGACATGTTCCTGCTCACGGTGACCAACCACGCCGTCGGCGACGCAGACAAGAAGCCGGCCATGTGGATCGACGGCAACATCCACGCCAACGAGATTCAGGGCGCCGAGTTCTCGCTGTACACGGCCTGGTACCTCGCCGAGATGGCCGACCGCGTGCCGGCCGTGGATTCGCTGCTGCGCAACTACACGCTGTACATCGTGCCGTCCATCAATCCCGACGGCCGCGACCATTACATCCACCAGCCGAACAACGCGAGTTCGCCGCGCACCGGCCTCGCGCCGCGTGACACCGACGGCGACGGCCGCATGGATGAGGACGGGCTCGACGACCTGAACGGCGACGGTCACATCACGCAGATGCGCCGCCGCAACCCGAACGGCCGCTTCCGCGTGTCGCCGGAGGACCCGCGTCTGCTCGTGCCCGTACTCCCCGGCGAGCAGGGCGAGTACGACCTGCTGGGCGCCGAGGGCTTCGACAACGATGGTGACGGCGTCGTGAACGAGGATGGCCCGGGCGTCTATGATCCGAACCGCAACTGGCCGTGGCGCTGGGCGCCGCAGTACGTGCAGGGCGGCGCAGATCGCTATCCGGGTTCGTTGATCGAGACGCGCAACATCATGGACTTCGTAATCGCGCATCCGAACATCGCCGGCGCCCAGAGCTACCACAACTCCGGCGGCATGCTGCTCCGCGGCCCGGGCGTCCCACAGGACGAGTATCGCCCGCAGGACGTGCAGGTTTTCGATGTGCTTGGCCGCGTGGGTGAGGAGGTGCTGCCGGGCTACCGCTACATGATCGTCTGGAAGGACCTCTATACGGTGTGGGGCGGCGAGCTCGATTGGTTCTACGGCGCGCGCGGCATCCTCACGTTCTCGAACGAGCTGTGGACGCCGTTCCTGTACTTCTACCAGCAGCCGGAGCGTGGCGGCGGTGGCTTCGGTGGCGGGAACCCGAACAACCGCCAGTACCAGACGACGGAATCGCGCTTCAACCGCCTGCTGCTCATGGGCGAGGCGATGGTGGAGTGGACGGAGGTCGACCACCCGCAGTACGGCAAGGTCGAGGTCGGCGGCACGAAGAAGAACTTCGGCCGCGTCGAGCCCGGTTTCATGCTGCAGAGTGATGGCCACCGCAACATGATGTTCACGCTGTACCAGACCTCGCAGATGCCGCTGGTCGAAGTGGACAGCGTGACGACGCGGTCGCTGGGCAACGGACTGACCGAGGTGACCGCAGTCGTGGTGAACCGCCGCGTCGCGCCGACGCACACGCAGCAGGACCTCGAGAACCGCATCACGCGGCCGAACCTCGTGTCGCTCACCGGCGGGCGGGTGATTGCCGGCTTCACGATTGACAACCCGCTCAGCGGAGACGCGACGGAGCAGAAGCTCGACCCGGCGCGCATCCGTGTGGCGAACATCCCGGGCCAGGGCATCGTGCGCGTGAAGTGGATCGTGCAGGGCACGGGGCCGTTCACCGTGACGGCCGACTCGCAGAAGGGTGGCATGTCGACGCTGCGGTCGCGTTGATCACCTGAGCGGCTTTGCCACGAAGGCACGAAGACACGAAGGATTCGATTCCTTCGTGTCTTCGTGCTTTCGTGGTAAAGTCAGCTCCTGTCCACTCCTGGGAACCACCACATATGCATCGGAGTATGTCAGATACGCCGCGAGCGCCTAGCTGTCGGTTCTAAAGAGGTTGTTCACTGAGGCATAACTGAGGAAGCTGGAGGTGCGAGCCACCCAACCTTCAGCCAGAGGCCTCAGTGAACATCCACAACAATGCGCGATTGACCGCCTGGGGGCGAGCCGAGCTCGTCCGCCGGGTGGTCCTCGACGGCGAGCCGGTGCGCGCCGTCGCCGCGGCCCTCCACATCAGCCCGAGCACGGCTTACAAGTGGCTGCGCCGCTTCGCGGCCGGGGGCTGGGCGGCGCTGGCCGACCGCTCCTCGCGCCCGCATCGCTCGCCGACCGCCACGCGGCCGGCGCTCATCGAGCGGATTCTCCGCCTGCGCGCGACGCGGCTCACCGGGCCGGAGATCGCGGAGCGGCTCGGGCTCGCGGTCTCGACCGTGGGCCGGGTCCTCACGCGCGCGGGCCAGGGCCGGCTGAAGGGCCCCGGGGGCGACGGGCGGGCCGCGCTACCAGCGCGAGACGCCCGGCGAGCTCGTGCATGTCGACACGAAGGCCCTCGATCGCTTCGTCACGGCGGGCCATCGCGCGCACGGCAACCGCTCGAAGGTCGGCCGCCGTCGGGGGCTCGGGCAGGACCATCTCCACGTCGCGGTCGACGACGCGACGCGGCTCGCGTACGCGGCGCTGCTGCCGACACAGGACGCGGCGGCGTGCACCCGCTTCCTCGAGGCGGCGCGCCGCTGGTTTGCGCAGCTGGGCATCGCCGTCACCGGTGTGATGACCGACAACGCCAAGGCGTACACGAGCCACGCGGTGCAGGCCGCGCTGGCCGCGCACGGGATCCGGCACCTGCGCACCAAGCCCTACCGCCCGCAGACGAACGGCAAGGCGGAGCGCTTCATCCAGACCGCGCTCCGCCGCTGGGCCTACAAGAAGCCATACCGGACCTCGGCGCACCGCAACGCGGCGCTGCCCGACTTCCTAGATTGCTACAACGTCGAACGGCCGCACCGGTCGCTCGGCCGCGTCCCGCCGCTGCTCCACTTCCTCATGCAGCGTGAACAACGTCCTTAGAACCGACACCTAGCCGCGCCCGCGCGCCGGTGCTACGATTCCCGCTCACCTGTTCCGCCCGGAGGGCACGATGCCAGAAAATGCGTACGTGGTCCGGACGTTCCAGAACAGCATTGAAGCCGAGTTTGCGCAGGCGGTGCTCGACGCCAACAGCATCCCGTCGATGCTGCTGAAGGACAATGCGGGTGAGATGCTGCCGTTCCTCAACATCCTGCATCCCGTGCGGCTGGTCGTGCGGCAGGGGGATGTGGACACGGCGGTGCGGTTGCTCGATGCGGCGGCGGCGACGGATCCAAAGCCGCCGGAGAAGCCATTGCTCAGCTGAGTCTGAGTGAAAGCGTCGATGCGCGTCTTTCAGCCCAGACTAATGCTCGCGCTGGCCCTCGTCCTGCCGCGGGACGCAGAGGCGCAACAGACGATTCGGCACTTGCGTGCGAGGGCCGAGCCGCCAGCGGTCGCTGCGAATGGCGAACAACTGGTCACGGCGCCACCGGCTTGCTCGCGCGGGCCTGCCCGCGACATGGTGCTGGGCGCCGGGCTCGGTGCGCTCGCCGGCGCTCTCGTGGCAGTTTATGCGAGCGTTCCTCGCACAGTCGGCACGCGAGAGTCAGGTCCCGTTAAGGGCAAGGCGTACATTGTTGTCGGAGCAGTCGGTGGATTGGCGATCGGCTCGTGGAGCTGGTATCGGCGATGCTCCTGAGCGAGCCAGTCACCTAGCAAACCCCGCCAGCGTCACACCCATCGCGTCGATGGCCGCGCGCGCGCGCCACAGCTCGCGCCCATTGTAGAGGAACGCGAACGCCAGCAGCTCCCCGTCCTTCGTGCGCACGTACCCGGCGAGTGAACTGACGTCGTTCGTCGTGCCCGTCTTGCCGCGCAGGTTGTTGTCCGCCGCCGTGCGTCGCATGCGGGTGCGCAGCGTCTCCGAGCGGCCAGCGACTGGCAGCGTCGCCTGGAACACCTCGCCCCACGGCGCCTGTTGCGCGTAGGCCAGCAACTGTACCATCGAGCGCGTCGTCACGCGGTCCAGCGTCGAGAGGCCGCTGCCGTCTGCGGCATACACTGCGTCGCGGCGCACGCCGGCACGCTCGGCGAGAAAGCTGCGCAGCGCCTCGTTGGCCGCTTCGGCCGAGCCCACGCCGCGCACGGAGCGCGCTGCGTTGCGGAACAGCAGTTCGGCGAAGTGGTTGTTGCTCTCGCCGTTCATCGTCAGTACCAACTGCGCCAGCGGCGGCGAGGCCCAGGCCGTCAGCCGCTCGGCTTCCGGGGGCGCCGCTTCCGCACGGGCCCCGCCTTCGACGATGATGCCCCGTTTCTGCAGCGCCGCACGGAACGCGGCCGCCGCAAACCGCTCCGGCTGCTCGACGACCACGCGATACGTGCGCTCCGGACTCAAGGCCCCGATCCATCCGTGCACGCGGAATCGGTCCTCCGTGGTGTCCTGCCAGACGCGGATGCGTGCCGAACGACTGCCCGGGCGCACGGTGACGGTCGGATGGATCGGCAGGTCGATCAGCGGCTCGTCGAAGGTGACCGTCGCGCCCGACGCAGTGCTCCGCACGACGACGTTCGCGATGTTCTCGTTCACGGAGAGCGCCGAGACCCGCGCGGCGTAGCCCGCCTGCAGGTAGCGCGTGCGCCAGCCTTCGGGCACGCGCCGGCTCTCGAAGGCCGACGCATCGCCGACGATGTCGCCGCGGATGCGTCGTACGCCGCTGGCATACACCAACTCGGCGATCGACTGCATCGGCGGCGTGCCGTCGTTCCAGCGCGCATAGCGTGCGCCGAGGGCCGGATCGCCAGCGCCCTTGAGATAGAGATTGCCGTCGAGCGTGCCGTCGGCCGCGATGAATCCATCCCGCAGCACGTCCGTGCGGAACTGGTGGGCGGGGCCGAAGCGCTCAAAGGCAAGCGCCGCGGTGTAGAGCTTCATCGTCGAAGCCGGCAGGAGCAGCTCGTCCGCCTCGCGGGAGAACAGCGTGTCGCCGGTCGCGAGCGAGACGACCATCACGCCCCACTCGCCGCTTATCGTGCTGGCGTTGATGAGCTGAGAGAGATCGCGTCGGAGCATCTCGATGCCCCGCGGCGTGGTGGCACGCAGGGCCGGCCGCGGCGCGGGACGGCGGGCCGCGGTGGATGCGGGCGGACGCGCCGGCGGAGCCGCAGGACTTGGCGCGGCCTTCGTGCCGGGGGCCGCCTGCGCTTGGACTCCAGCACTGCAGACGACCACAACGGCGAAACACATGACTGAACGGCGGTAAAGCATGTACGAGTAGAATAAGGCAAAACCTCTTTTCCGGAAGGTCTGCCCATCAGGCGACGCAATAGCGAAGCATCATCCAGTGCGCAGGCACGAAAAAGGGGTCGCTGCGTAGGCACGAACGCAAGCTCAGCACGGCCGTGGATCAAGGCGAATGCTTGCTCGCGCTTCCAAGTACGGCGGCACATCCGTGAAGGCGTGCACGGTGCCGCGCCACGAGTCGTCGCCCCAGCCCCACACAAGGTTCGCCCTGACACCAACTACTCCTTCATTAGAAAACACGATGTACAAGTGCTCGGTCTCGAGTCGACGCCAGAAGGACATTGTAAAGGGCGAAGGTGCGTTCAACGGATATCCCCTCGCAAGGCGCTCGCCAGACTCGATCCCGACGGTTCCGAGTGAATCGAGCAAGACGATCACCGAAGGCGGGTTTGGCGACAGGCGTGGTCCGCTCCATCTGCTCAACGTCGTGGAGTAGCAGCCGACGACGTCTGTCGGTCGTTGCGTTGGGCCGAGCGGTGGGCGGCTTGGCGCACAGCTCGGCAACACAGCCAAGATGCACGAAAGTACAAATCGCAAACACGCTGAGTGCTTCGCAGGCGCAGGACACAATCGCGGCATTCGGCTCGCCGAGCGAAAGCGCAATGTCACGAGTTTCCGCCACAAGACGGGCCGTTATCGTCGACGGTTACCAGTAGCTCATGCACGTTGCCGCGCCCGTATGCGTCGTATACGACAACACTAAGGGTTCCCGTCGATGATACCACGTCAGTTATCGACGATCCAGAACCCGATGCGACGCCGCCCCACTGATAGGAAGCCGCAGGCACATTGCCGCTGATTACGGCGTTCCATGTACAGAACTCGTACGAGCGGACGGACGCTGGACCGTCGATCACCACCGAGATGTGGCGTCGGAACGCGCCTACTGTTGATCGCGTCTCGCTTAGAACGCGGGCGTTGTCCTCACTCTGAGCGCTACCCCGGACAGGGTTTGTGTCATCGTCGTTTGACCAGTGGTTCACGCGCGGCGCCGGTCCAACGACCGCCATAACCGTGCGGAATGAGTTGCTCGGAGCAACGAAACCGTGTCCGTACGCGAACGGCGACGTCGCAGGGTCATACGCCAGTTGATGCCGCGCACCTTGGAGATGCCCTATCTCATGCCCGAACGTGAAGTTTCCCGTAGCGCAAGCGTGGTGGACAACGGCAAATGCGCTCGTGTGGGTCGCAAGTATTTGGGATGCTAGGCCACACGCTTCGCCGTCATCCACCAGCAACACCGCGACATCTGCCAGATACTGGTCGCGCCAACCGTGCACGGCATCCATCACCCCATCCGCTGTAGCACGGAAGGCAGTGAGATGCTGATCGTGCGATTTTCCAAGTTCGCTGTACTGTACCTTTCCTGCGTGTACAAGTTGAATGAACAACGGGATTCCAGAATTCGCGTATCCAGTGTTTGTTTCGTCCACAGCAAGCTGAATGAACGATGCTGGCTCGAGGACGGCCGCTGTAACCGCTGAGGTGTATGCGACCATAACTGTCGTGGTGTCCGTCTGCGAAATACTGGCCGCCGTGCGACTTAGTCGGAGACTCGCTCTCTGGCTGCCGAATGCCGACTCGGACGCACTCAATACCAGACCTCCTGCGGTCGGGTCGATACCTCGGAGTGACGTCGAGTCGATTCTTCCGACCGAATCTGCGTCTAGAACGCCGCTGGCGGTTGGCTCCTCCGTCGGCAGGAGCCGGTAGTCGACGCGGGTGACTGCGTGAACTCCTCCCCCGACAGGCTCAACACGGTAGGTGTGCCGCCCCACTGTGGCGCTCGCGTACATGCCCAGACTTCCGAAGACAAGTTGAATCGTCTGTCCGGGGGAATCACCTTGCCCGCTCCATGACGTCCGTCCATCCGCATGAACGGTCATCGCATTCCTCGTGAACCCCACGATGCGGACGCTGTCTAGCGGAATCGTCACAGCAGTCGCGATTGCAATCGCGTTCGCCGTTGGCTCCTCGAAGCGCGCCAACTGGAGATCGACTACATGAGGCTGGGTGCGAATCCGCTCTATCCTCGTCGCTTGTTCAGGCGAGAGCGGAGCCGTCCCCTCGACCCTCAGCATTGCAAGCGAGTCCGCGATTGCCGCACGGAGTTCGTGTGGCGCCGAGCCTTCCGCCGAGCAGCCAGCCACCAGTGCCAGGGCGAGTAGAAGGGGGGGGGCGATTCTAAACATCACGGACCTCCGAGTTTTTCGAATCGATTGATTAGCGCATTGTTGGCAGAACCTCGCACGATGCTAGGATAGGCGCAAGTCCTGACGCAGTATTCTACGACGATCGGTAGCTCGCCCCTCTACCAGCATGACTACTTCGCTGCCCAGACACCGCTCTCCCTTTCTCGGTCGCTGTATGGGGCCGTACTAGCGCACCTGCGCCGCCGCTTGGTCGTCCCGCGCCGACGTGACCCACTTGAAGAAGATCACGCTGGTCAGGAGATAGAAGAACAGCCCGCCAGGGATCCACATGATGAGCCCGCCTAGGCGCTGGTCCTCGAGCGGCGACAGCCCCCAGAGCCGCGGCGAACTGGCGTAGGCCGGATACAGCACGTGATCGGCGTACACGATGAAGATCGAGACGATCGTCATCGGCAGCGTCATGACGAAGCTGTAGAGCATCTGCCCGGGGTAGCTGAGCCGCGGCAGCTCCGGCATCGGGCTCAGCATCGGCCACCACATCAGCACCGCGGTCACGAGGAACATGAGGTGCTGGATGATGTGCACCTCATGGTAGTACATCGCCGCGTTGTAGAGCGGTGGCAGGTGCCAGCCGGCGAGCACGAGGTTGAAGAGCGTGATCGCCGCCCGTGGCGTGGTCACGACACGCGCCGTCGCGTTCACCCAGCCCACCCGCAGGGCCGGCCGCAGCATCCAGCCCGGTGTGCCCATGAGCAGCAGCGGGGGCGTCACGATGGTGAGCACGAGGTGCTGCACCATGTGGCCCGTGAACAAGTAGTAGTCCGAGATATCGTGGATGGGCCCGTTCAGCGACAGGAACATGACCACGAGCCCCAGCGTGAACGACGTCGCCTGCCAGGGCGTGGGCCGGTGCTCGCCCCGATGCGCGCGCACGCGCAGGATCCACAGGGCCTGCAGGGCGAGCAGGCCGATGACCGTGGACCAGTGGACGGTGAAGCCGCCCTGGCTGAGGTCGACATTCGGGTGGAGGAACAGCTGCGGCAGGCCCATGGCTGAAAACTACTCGGGAGACGGAGGGCGTTCTGGGTGGGGAGTAGGGAGAGGGGCGCCGCGACGTCGTCGCGGCGCCCCTCGTGCCCACCGATCTGGCTGGCGCCTTAGAGCGCGAACTGCCCGAAGAGGAAGAGCAGCGCGACGATCGTGGCGCCGGCGATGATGAGCGGCCCGCTGAACAGCACCCGGAACAGCTTGTGGTCGAACTTGAGGTGCATGTAGAACAGGACGACGATGGCGAACTTGGCCGCCGACATCGCGATCAGCGACGGATTGAACAGCGGCGAGGCGACGAGGGCCGGGATGTAGTACGCCCAGACCTCGATGACCGTGATCACCGTGAGGATGACGAAGACCTTCAGGTACGTGTTGCCGCTCGGGTGCGCGTGGGCGGCGGCGTGCTTGTTGTCGTGTGCCATGTCGCTTGCTCCGCTCACTGGATGAGGTAGACGAGCGTGAAGATCACGATCCAGACGACGTCGACGAAGTGCCAGTAAAGCGCCGTGATGTCGACGAGCAGCTCGTCCCCCGGGCCTGCGAGGCCGCGCGTGCGGTCCACCCACAGCAACGACATCAGCCAGAGCACGCCGACCGTCACGTGCGCGCCGTGGAAGCCGGTGAGCGTGAAGAACGTCGAGCCGAACAGGTTGGTCTTGATCGTCAGGCCTTCGTGCACGAAGGCGGTGAACTCGTAGGCCTGGAAGCCGAGGAAGGTCGCGCCGAGGAAGGCCGTGACGCCGAGCCAGAGCTGCGAGGAGCGCTGGGCGCGCGTCCACCAGCCGGCGCCGGCGGGCAGCGGCACGCCCTTGAGCTGCACGGCCTGCAGGGCCAGCACCATCGCGAACGACGAGGCCAGCAGCACGAAGGTCGAGGCCGACGTGACGGGGATGTCGAGGATCGGCTTGAAGACCTTGCCCGCGGCGTCCACGTACTCCGTGTGCGGGAAGGGGCCGACCAGCGACTTGCCCTTGTAGATCAGGTACGTCGCGATCAGCGACGCGAAGAGCATGCACTCCGACCCGATGAACGCCCAGATGGCGATCTTCCGGTTGTCCAGCCCGGTCGTCGTGTAGTGATGGTGCACGTGGCCGTCCTCGTGACCGGCGGCGTGCGCAGCGGCAGTATGCGCAGACATCGTCAATAGCTCCGGTTTACTCGAGGGGGCTGGTGAGCCACAGGTAGAGGCCGACGGCCATCGCCGCGCCTCCGCCGATGGTGAGCGTCATCGCCACGGCGAACATGTCGTTGCGCAGGAAGAGCAGGCCGCTGAACATCACGACCATCATGAACGCCACGAACAGCGGCTTGGCGGTCGGCAACGGCATCGGGATGCCGAGTTCCTTGGCCGTGTGCCGCTCGGTCTCCTCGTGCACCGGCACGGCGTGCGCGTCGGTGATCGTCATCGCGTCGGCATGCGAGTGCTCGATGCCGGCGGTCTTCTCCGGGGCCTTGAGGTCCCAGAGCGGATAGCGCGACGTCACCTCGGGCAGCTGCGCGAAGTTGTACTCCGGCGGCGGCGAGGGGATGGACCACTCGAGCGTCGCCGCGCCCCAGGGGTCGTTGCCGGCGATCGCGCCGCGCGTGCGGCTGCGGACGAAGTTCCACACGAACACCGACGTCGCCACCACCAGCAGGTACGTGCCGTAGGTCGCGAGCAGGTTCCACAGGTCCCAGCCCTGGCCGGCGTCGTACGTATAGATGCGGCGCGACATACCGGTGAGGCCGCTGAAGTGCATCGGGAAGAACGTGAGGTTCATGCCGATGAAGTTCAGCCAGAAGTGCCAGTTGCCCAGCGTCTCGTCGAGATGCCGGCCGGTCATCTTCGGATAGTAGAAGTAGATGCCGGCGAAGATGCCCATGATCGAGCCGCCGAACAGCACGTAGTGGAAGTGCGCCACCACGAAGTACGTGTCCGTCTGCTGCAGGTCGGACGGCGGCGAGCTGTGCATCACGCCCGAGATGCCGCCGATCGTGAACATCGCGATGAGCGCGATGGCGAACTTCATCGGGACCGTGAAGCGGATCTCGCCCGCCCACATCGTCGCGATCCAGTTGAAGATCTTCACGCCCGTCGGGATCGCGATGAGCATCGTCATCAGCGAGAAGATCGAGTCCGCGACCGCGCCCATGCCCACCGCGAACATGTGGTGGGCCCAGACGCCGAAGCCGAGGAAGCCGATCATGATGCCCGAGTAGACCATCACGTTGTAGCCGAACAGCGGCTTCTTCGAGAAGGTCGGCAGCACCTCCGACACGAGGCCGAAGGCGGGCAGGATCAGGATGTACACCTCGGGGTGGCCGAACACCCAGAACAGGTGCTGCCACAGCAGCGGGTCGGCGCCGGCGGCGATGGCGTAGAAGTTCGTCCCGAAGAAGCGGTCCATCAGCAGGAAGAACAGCGCCACCGTGATCGGCGGGAACGCGAGGATGATCAGGAACTGCACCACGAACGACATCCACGTGAACATCGGCATGCGCATCAGGCTCATGCCCGGCGCCCGCATGTTGATGATCGTCGTGATGAAGTTGAACGCCGCGGCCAGCGAGCTCACGCCGAGGATCTGCAGGCCCAGCACCCAGAAGTCGATGTTGGGGCCCGACGAGAACCGGTTCGTCGTCAGCGGCGCATAGCCGAACCAGCCGCCGTCCGGCGCGACCTTGAAGAGGATCGGCATCGTGATGAAGATGCCGCCCAGCAGGTACACCCAGTACGAGAACGCGTTGAGCCGCGGGAAGGCGACGTCACGCGCACCGATCTGCAGCGGGATGAGATAGTTGAAGAACGCGGCCGAGAGCGGCATGACGGCGAGGAACACCATCGTCGTGCCGTGCATCGTGAACAGCTGGTTGTACGTCTCGGCGCTCACGAAGCCCATGTTCGGGCGCATGAGCTGCGTGCGGATCAGGACGGCCTCGAAGCCGCCGATCAGGAAGAAGATCAGTGCGGTCCAGAGGTACAGCGTGCCGATCCGCTTGTGATCGACCGTTGTGATCCAGCTCCAGATCCCGGTCTGCTCCGCCGGCGTGGACACCGAGCCGGCGTGCGTGGGGGCAGCAATGCTAGCCATTGGTCAGTTTCTCCCGGTCACTTGAGCGACCGCAGGTACGCCACGACATCGGCGATCTGCGCATCGGTGAGGCCCGCGGTGACGGGACCCTTGAGGATGGGGTCGTATTCGCCGACGCCGATCACGTTCATCTGCGCGCCCGGCTTCATCGCCTTGGCGTTCTTGATCCAGCGTGCGAGGTGCCGGTCGTCGTTCGGGAAGAGGCCGCCGCCCAGCGTGTGCCGGCTGGCGAAGTGCGTCAGGTTCGGTCCGATGTTGCTCAGCGCCATCGGGTTGCCGTTGATCGCGTGGCAACCGATGCAGCCACCCATCATGAACGACGTCTCGCCGCGCTTGGCATCGCCCTGCGCGAGCACGGCGTCGTCGAACTGCAGCCGCGCCGGCAGCGGCGTCTGCGGCATCACGTGCTCGGGCAGCTCGCTGGCCGGGAAGACGTACCCGAGGTCGGGAGACATCGCGGGCGCCGGCGGGGTGCCGGCGGCCGAAGCCACCGTCACAGTGGGAACCGCCGGCGCCGCGGTGGCTCGGGTCGAGTCGTGCGGAAGCGCCGGACGCGCCTGGTGCGCCACCCACGACGCGAACTCGTCGGGCTGCACCGTGAACATCCGGAACTTCATGTTCGCATGGCTCGCCCCGCAGTACTCGAGGCAGAAGCCGTTGTACGCATTCGTGCCCAGGTCCGCGTTCGGCGTGAACCAGAGCATGTTCGTCTTGTTCGAGATCAGGTCGCGCTTGCCGCCCATCTGCGGCACCCAGAAGGAATGCAGCACGTCCTTCGTGCGCAGCACGAAGTTCGCCGTGCGGCCCACCGGCACGTAGACCTCGTTGGCCGTCGTCACGCCGTACTCCGGGTAGTGGAACTCCCACCACCACTGGTGCCCCGTGACCTCGATCGTCAACGCCCCCGCCGGCGCCGGCGCCTGCGTCTGGAAGATCGTCTTCACCGTCGGCACGGCGATGAACGCCAGGATCACCGCCGGGATCGCCGTCCACGTGATCTCGAGCGCGACGTTGCCGTGGATCTGCTTCGCCTCCGGTCCGCCCGGACGCTTCCGGAAGCGGATGATCGTGTAGATCAGCGCAATCTCGACCACCACGAACACGATCGTCCCCAGCAGCAGGAGACGGTCCCACAGCCCATCGACGGCCGTGTTGAAATCCGTGGTGTGATTGAAGGTGGAGTTGGGAGCGGACTCCATTCCACCGCATGCGGTGAGCGCCAGGACCACCACTGCCGTGAGCAGGGCTGGTGCTGTCTGGCGCAAGCGCAGCATCGACATGATGTGTGTGGCTGGGGGGGATCGGGTCGGTCCGGGAATTGTCCGCGGACACGACCCGGAAAAGCTATCCCACCCTTTCGGGTGGGACAAGCGGAGCGGCCCCTATATTCCGCGTCTGGAATGGTTTAGGACCGAGCAGTCCCTGTGGCGGTCCTAGGACTGTCCATCTCTCGCAGGCCCGGCGGGCCCACGCTCACTCGGGCGCGAGCTCGATCGCCACCGCGTGGTCCTTCTTCACCTTCGCCGCGTTGATCTCGAGCGCCGTGCGAAGCTGCGCCACGGCCTCCCGCAGCACGCGCACCTTCCCCTGCTCGCCGCCCCCGCGCCCCATCGCCACGATCATCGCCGCGACTTGGTCCGCGATCAGCCCGAACTGCGCCTTCAGCTGCCCCTGCAGGTTCGTCGCGATGCGCTTGATCTGCCCGGGAATCACGCCGACGCCGCGGTTGTTCTTCACATCCACCGCCATGCGCTCCACCAGACCGTGGATCGTCTGCACGGTCAGCAGCGCCTCCTCGATCGTCTTCATCTTCTGCGTGCCCGCGCCGTCGAGCTTGATGCCTCCCATCGTCCCGCTCCCTGTTCAGTGACTCCCGCTGACCATCGCCGCGGGGTCCAACACCTCGTCGAGTTGCCGGCGCGTCATGAGCTTCTTCTCGATGACCAGCTCGGCCACTCCGCGCCCGCTCTCGAGCGCTTCCTTCGCCAACGCCGTGCATTGCTCGTAGCCCAACGCCGGCAGCAGCGCCGTCACGAGGCCGATCGAGCGCTCCACGTACTCGCGCATCACCTGCGGGTTGGCCTCGATGCCGACCACGCACTTTTCCCGCAGCACGCGCACCGCGTTGGTGAGCGCGCTGATGTTCCGCAGCAGCCGGAACGCGATGATCGGCTCGAACACGTTCAGCTGCAGCTGCCCCGCCTCGGCGGCCAGCGTCACCGTCACGTCGCCGCCGATGACGTCGAAGCAGACCTGGTTCACCGCCTCGGGAATCACGGGGTTCACCTTGCCCGGCATGATGCTCGAGCCCGGTTGCATGGCCGGCAGGCGGATCTCCGCCAACCCCGTGCGCGGACCGCTGCTCAGCAATCGCAGGTCGTTGCAGACCTTGCTCAGCTTCACCGCGCAGCGCTTGAGCACGCCGCTCACCTGCACGAAGCCGCCCGTGTCGCTCGTCGCCTCCACGAGGTCCGGCGCGGTGATCAACTGCAGGCCCGTCACCTGGCTCAGCTGCGCCCGCACCTTCTCCGTGTAGCCCGCCGGCGCCGTGATGCCCGTCCCGATCGCCGTCGCGCCCATGTTGATCTCGCGCAGCAAGGCCTTCGCTTCCTCGAGCCGGTCCACGTCCTCGGCGATCGTGTTGCCGAACGCCCGGAACTCCTGGCCCAGCGTCATCGGCACGGCGTCCTGCAGCTGCGTGCGGCCCATCTTCACATGCGGCGCGAACTCCTTGCCCTTCGCGCGGAACGCCTCGACGAGCCCGCGCATCTCCTGCTGCAGCGTGCCGATCGCGCTGTGGATCGCCAGGCGCACGGCCGTGGGATAGACGTCATTCGTGCTCTGCGCCAAGTTCACGTGCTCGTTGGGATGCACGCGCGTGTACGTGCCGCGCGGCACGCCGAGCAGCTCGCAGGCACGGTTGGCGATGACCTCGTTGGCGTTCATGTTCGTCGAGGTCCCCGCCCCGCCCTGGATCATGTCGACGCGGAAATGCTCGTGGTGGGTGCCCGCGGCGATCTCGTGGCAGGCCTTCACGATCGCTTCGGCGACGTCGGCGTCGAGCGTCCCGAGTTCGCGATTCGCCTTCGCGGCCGCTTCCTTCACCTGCGCCAGCGCGACGATCAGCTCCGGAAAGTCGTGCAGCGCCACGCCCGTGATCGGGAAGTTCTCGATGGCACGCAGTGTCTGCACGCCGTAGAGCGCCGCCTGCGGCACCTGCCGCACGCCCAGCAGGTCCTTCTCGTCACGCGTCGGCCCGCCGAAGCCCGCGGCGCGGTCGCGGCCAGAGAGCGTGGCGTCCGCGGCCTTGAGGCGCGCCGCGAGCACCCGCGCCGAACGCGCCAGCAAGGCGGCATGCAGCCGCGGCTGGTCCTTCAGCAGCGCCTCGAGCGCCCGCTTGCCGAACCGCACCGCCACCATCGGCGCGAGCACCGTGCCGTCGGTGTGGTGCGTGTCGTCCTGCAGCAGGATGCTCTCGCCGACCACATCGCCCGGTCCGAGCGTGGCGAGCCGGTGCGGCTCGCCTTCGCCCGTGAGCTCGATGGCGAGCGTGCCCTCGAGGATCACCCAGAAGGCTTGCCGCGGCTCGCCGTTGGAGAAGAGCTTCGCGCCGACGGGGTACTCGTGACGTTCGGCGACTTGCGAGAGGTGCCAGCGGAGCTGATCGGGGAGCCCCGCGAAGAATGGCGTCGTGCTGAAGTCCGGGGAGGTCATGCCCAAACTTACATCCCGGGCCCGGCCGTGAGACGTCGCACGAGCCGGTACATGAATTCGAGGCCCTGGTAGAACGCCTCGCTCTCGACCTGCTCGTTCATGCCATGCGCGTTGGGCGCGCTGTAGAAGAGGCCGCTCACGCCGTACACGGGAATGCCCGCCGCGCGGAAGTACGCGCCATCGGTGGCGCCCGTGCTCATCGTCGGGACCACCGGCACTCCGGGGAAGACTTCCTGCGTGGTGGCTTCGATGGCCCGCAACAACTCCGGCGTCAGCGGCGACGCCGGCGAGTTGGAGTCTTCGCGCTCGACGGTCACCTTCACCCCGGTGTCGTTCACCGCGGCGACGATGCGCTCCTGCACCTGCGCCCGCGTCTCTTCGGGCAGGATGCGGCAGTTCACGGTCGCGCGCGCGCGCTGCGGGAGCGCATTCATCGCGTGTCCGCCCTCCAACAGCGTCGCCACGCAGGTGGAGCGCAGGCGCGAATTGTTGGAGAAGTCGCGTGACACGATCGCCGCGGCCGCGGCATCGCGCTCGTTGGCCACCAACCGCCGCATCGCCGCGCCCGTCTCGCCGCCCAGGATGTCGGCCTGGCGCGTGAAGTAGGCGCGCGTGGTCTCGTTCAGGCGCACCGGCTGCTGGAGCTGCGAGAGACGGTCCAGCGCGCGGGCGAGCGAGTAGATGGCGTTGTCCGGGCGCGGGACGGAGCTGTGCCCGCCGGAATTCGTGGCCTCGAGGCGGAAGTTCACCACGTACTTCTCGGCGGCCTGCACGTCGTTCGAGATGCGCTTGCCCGCGTCCACCCGGCCGCCGCCGCCCTCGTTGAGCACGTAGGCCGCGTCCACCAACTCGCGTCGATTGGCCAACAGGTACTCCACGCCGTTCTCGGGACCGCCCTCCTCGTCCGCCGTCAGCGCCACGATGATGTCGCGGTCCGGCACCACCCCCTCAGCCTTCATGCGGAGCAGCAGCGTGAGGTGGATGGCGCTCTCGTCCTTGTCGTCCGCCACGCCGCGGCCATAGAACTTGCCGTCGCGCTCGATGAACTCGAAGGGCGGCAGCGTCCAGTCGGCCGGATTCGCCTCGACCACGTCGATGTGCGAGAGCAGCAGGATCGGCTTGAGCGAGCGCGAGCGGCCGCGGTAGCGCACGATCAGGTTGCCCTTCCGCGGGGCGTTCTCCACGACGACCACGTCTTCGCGCGGGAATCCGGCGGCGAGCATGTGCCGCGCCATCGCGTTGGCCGCATCGACCGTGCTGCCGGTGGAATGCGTCGTGTTGATCTCGACGAGTTCCTCCAACAGGGCGCGGGCCTGCTGCTCCCAGCGCGTCAGTTGCCGACTCTGCGCGGCGAGCGGCGTCGCGGTGGCGGTCGCGAGGGACGCCGCGCAGGCGACGAGGAGGACGAACGGGCGGAATCGGAGCGGCATCGGAAGTCCGGTGAAGGGCGGGCGCTGTGGTGAACGTCGCCGGAACGGGCTACGATATGCAAGACCACCGTCCACCCTGGAGCTGTCGTGAGCACCACCCGTCGCGATTTCCTGACCACCTCCGCCGCCGCGGTCGCCGCCGCCGCCCTTCCCTCCGTCGCGCAGGCTGGCGATGCGCCCCTGGGCGCACCCGCGCTGGTCGGACTCGGCGACTCGGCGCTGCGCGCGCGGCCCTGCGTGGTGTCGTCGTCCAACGGCATCCGCGGCGTGAAGGTCGCCTTCGACCAGATCGTCGCCGGCGGCGACACGCTGGACGCCATCATCGCCGGCGTGAACATCCAGGAACTGGATCCCGAGGACACATCGGTCGGGCTCGGCGGCTTGCCCAACCGAGACGGCGTCGTGCAGCTCGACGCCAGCTGCATGCACGGCCCCACCAAGCGCGCCGGCGCCGTGGCCTGCCTCGAGGACATCGCCACGCCCAGCTTGGTGGCGAAGGCGGTGATGGACTACACCGACCACGTGATGCTCGTCGGACAGGACGCACGGCGTTTTGCCATCGAGATGGGATTCCGGACGCAGAACCTGCTCACCGAGAAGACGAGGCAGGAGTGGCTGCGCTGGCGCGCCCGGCTGAATCCGAACGACAGCTTCCTCGACTACGATGGCGACGTCGCCATCAAGTTCACGACCGGCACGATCAACATGAACGCCGTGAACGCCGCCGGCGACCTCAGCTCCGTGACGACGACCAGCGGCATGGCGTGGAAGGTCCCCGGCCGCATCGGCGACTCCCCGATCGTCGGCGCGGGGCAGTATTGCGACAACACGGTCGGGGCCGCCGGCTCGACGGGCCGCGGCGAGGCGAACATCAAGACCTGCGCGTCGTATCAGATCGTCGAGTTCATGCGCAACGGCCTCTCGCCGCGCGACGCGGCGCTGCGCACGCTGGAGCGCGTGGTGGCGATGACGGAACGCCGCCTGCTCGACGACCGCGGCCGGCCGAAGTTCGACCTGCAGTTCTATGTGGTGCACAAGGACGGCCGCTATGCCGGCGCGTCGCTGTACGAGGGCTCGGACTTCGCCGTGTGTGACGAGCGGGGCGCACGCACCGAAGACTGCGCGTTCCTGTATCGGCGGAGTGAGCGGCCGCGATGAACGGCAGTTGGAAGTAGTGAGTGGTGAGTTGGGAGCGGAATCAGTCGAGTCGTTCTCTCCCAACTCCCAACTCCCAACTCGTAACTGCAGTTCAGCGCAAAACCCTACGACTGCGTCCTAAACCGGTTCGCCGTCCCCGCCACCCCTTCCGCCGCCGCGACCAACGAGTTCGCCACCGCCGCGATCTCCTCGGTGCTCGCGCTCTGTTCCTCGCTGGCCGCCGCCACGTCCTGCATCGAATCGGCGAATGCCTGCGTCCCCTGCGACAGCGACGAGAGCTTCTCGGTGATCTCCTTCGCGAGCGACTGCCCGGCTCCGGCTGAGGACGCCATCGCCGACACCCACTGCTCGCCGTCGGCGACCGCGCGCTCGACCTGCGTGAACGCCTGCCGCCCGCGCGCCGTCGCGCCGCGTACGGCCTCCACCGCGCCACGCGCCCGCAGGCCGGTGGCCCCTGCCGTCTCCATCTGCGCGATCAGCGCCTTCATGAGCTGATCCGTCTTCTCCGCGGCCTCGGCGGTACCCTGCGCCAACCGCCGCACTTCGTTGGCGACGACGGTGAAGCCCTCGCCGTGCTCGCCGGCCCGCGCCGCTTCCATGGCCGCGTTGAGGGCGAGCAGCTTCGACTGCCGCGCGATCTTCTGCACCAGCGCCACGAAGGCGCGGATCTCGTCCGACGCCTGCGCCAGCGCTTCCGTCGCGCGCGCGCCCTCCTGCACATCCGTCGCCAACTCGTCGAGGCGTCGCGCGCTTTCGTCAAGCAGGCCGGCGTTCTCCGTCGCCAGCGTCTTCAGCCGATTGTTGCGCGCCAAGCCATCGGCGGCGCCGCCGGACACGCCCGCCGCCAGCGCCGCGAGCCGGGCCGCGTCGGCATTCAGCGCGCGGATCGTCTCCGCCATCTGCGCCGACTCATGGCTCAGCGTGCTCGCCGTTTCGGCGATGCCACTCGCCGCCTGCGCCATGTGCTCCGTGCTGGCCGTGATCTCCGCGGCTCGAGTCGACGTCGCGCTGGCGTTCTCGCGGATCAAGGTGGCGAGCTGCCGCAGCGTCGCCGTCATGTCGACCATCGCGCGGCCGAGGCGGCCGAGCTGGCCGCCGGCGTTGGCAGCATCCGGGGCCTGCGTGAGGTCACCCGAGGCGATGGCTTCCGCCACATCCGCCAGGCCACGCAGCTGGTTGCCGACGATGGGCGAAATGATCAACCGAAACACCAGCGCCGAGGCGGCGACGGCGACGGCGACGAGCAGCGCGATCAGCCACCAGAGCGAGCCGGCGGTCGCTGCGTCGCGGAGATTCCCCCAGCCCATCCCGAGCAACAGCACCACCGCCAGCGTGCCGAAGATGGCACTCCAGTCGGCCAGGCGGTCGATGATGTGCGTCTGCACCCGCTCCGGAGCGGCTGGCGGCGAGTTGGAGGCCGTTCCCGGGGGGGCTAGATTCAAGGGATTCCTTTCAACAGACGATGACTGCATCGGTTCCGGAGCCGATCGGGTACGACCCGACGGCGATTGAGGCACGGTGGCGCGAACGGTGGGCCGAGCGTGGCACGCACCGCACCGACATCGCGCACGGCGAGCGCCCGTTCTACGCGTTGATGATGTTCCCCTACCCGTCGGCCGAAGGCCTGCACGTCGGGAATCTCTTCGCGTTCACTGGTTGTGATATCTATGCACGCTTCCAGCGCCTGCAAGGCCACACGGTCTTCGAGCCGCTGGGCTACGACGCCTTCGGCATCCACTCCGAGAACTTCGCCCTGAAGGTCGGGCGGCATCCGATGGAGCTCATCCCGAGCAACATCCGGAACTTCCGCCGCCAGTTGGATCGTGCCGGACTGATGGTCGATTGGTCGAAGTCGGTGGATACCACCGACCCGAACTACTACAAGTGGACGCAGTGGGTCTTCCTGCAGCTCTACAAGCAGGGCCTGGCGTACAAGAAGGCGGCCGCCGTGAACTGGTGCCCGTCCTGCAAGACCGTGCTCGCCAACGAACAGGTCGAGGGTGGCGCCTGCGAGCGCTGCGGCACGATGGTCGAGCAGCGCTTCCTCGAACAGTGGTTCTTCAACATCTCCAAGTACGCCCCGCGGCTGCTGGAGAACCTCGACACGCTCGATTGGTCCGCCACGACGAAGCAGGCCCAGCGCAACTGGATCGGCCGCTCGGACGGCGCGCGCCTGCGCTTCCCGGTGCTCGATCCCCTCGCCGACGCCGGCAGCTCGGCCGTTTCCGTCACGGCGGAAGTGCGCACCGGCGGCACGACGATCGAAGTCTTCACGACGCGCCCCGACACGATCTTCGGCGCGACGTATCTCGTGCTCGCCCCCGAGCACCCGTTGGTGGATGCGCTCACGACGCCGATGCAGGACGGCGCGGTGCGCGCGTACCGCGCGCGCGCGGCCAAGCAGGACTTGGTGAGCCGCAAGACGAGCAAGGAGAAGACCGGCGAGTTCACGGGCTCCTACGCGGTGAATCCCGCCACCGGCGAGATGATCCCGATCTGGATCGCGGACTACGTGCTCATGGAGTACGGCACCGGTGCCATCATGGCCGTGCCGGGTCACGATGAACGCGACTTCGAGTTTGCCACGAAGTTCGAGCTGCCCATCGTGCGCGTCGTCGCCGGGGAAGGCCAGACGGCCAAGACGCCGCTCGGCGAGGCAGCCTACGTGGGCGATGGCGTACTCGTGAACTCCGGGCAGTTCGATGGCTTGAGCGTCGATGAGGCGAAGGTGAAGGTCACGGCCTGGCTGGCGTCGCGGCACGCCGGTGACGCCGTGACCAACTATCGCCTGCACGACTGGTGCATCTCGCGCCAGCGGTACTGGGGCCCGCCGATCCCGATCGTCTACTGCGACAGCTGCGGTACCGTGCCCGTGCCGGAGTCGCAGCTGCCGGTGCTGCTGCCGAACATCCCGGACTTCAAGCCGGACGACTCGGGCATTTCGCCCTTGGCGCGCCACGAGGAGTGGTACCACACGCCCTGCCCGCAGTGCGGCAAGCAGGCGCGTCGCGAGACGGACGTCAGCGACACCTTCTTGGATAGCGCCTGGTACTTCCTGCGCTACCCGAGCGTGGGCCGCGACGATATCGCCTTCGACGCGGCGACGACGAAGAAGTGGCTGCCGGTCACCACGTACATCGGCGGCAACGAGCACGCGGTACTGCACCTGCTGTACTCGCGCTTCATCACGATGGTGCTGCACGACGGCGGCCTGCTCGACTTCGAGGAGCCGTTCACCAAGTTCCGCGCGCACGGCCTCATCATCCGCGAAGGCGCGAAGATGTCGAAGTCGCGCGGCAACGTGGTGAACCCCGACGAGTACATCGACAAGTGGGGCGCGGATTCCTTCCGCACCTACCTGATGTTCCTCGGGCCTTTCGAGGAAGGCGGCGACTTCCGCGACTCCGGCATCAGCGGCGTGAAGCGCTTCCTCGACCGCCTCTGGATCGCCGTGCGCGACCGCGACGAGTCGGCGGCCGCGGACGCCGAGGTGATGCGCAAGCTGCAGGCGACGATCAAGAAGGTCGGCGAGGACGTGCCGGCGCTGAGCTACAACACGGCGATCGCCGCGATGATGGAATACATGAACGTGCTCCGGAAGGGCGAGCGCACGCCGGCCCGCGCCGAGGTGGAGCCGCTGGTGCAGCTAGTCGCGCCGTTCGCGCCGCACATCGCCGAGGAGCTGTGGGCGATGCTTGGCCACGCGACGAGCGTGTTCGACTCGCGCTGGCCGACCTTCGATGCGTCGCTGCTCGTGAGCGACGAGATCGAGCTGGTCGTGCAGGTGGGCGGCAAGACGCGCGGCAAGGTGCTGGTGCCGAAGGACGTCACGCAGGACGCCGCGCTCGCGGCGGCCAAGGCGGATCCGGCCATCGGCAAGTTCATCACCGGCGAGCCGAAGAAGGTCATCCTCGTGCCGGGGCGGTTGCTGAACGTCGTGGTGTAGCGAACTGCGGCCACAGAGGCGCAGAGACACAGAGGATTGCGCTGGTTCGAGAACCGCAAGTGCCTGGGGGTCCGCACCGCGGTATCGGTGCGGACCCCCAAGTACTTGTATCGAACTTCGCACAGCCGACCGCGAGGCACGCAAAGCTCCGTGCCTCCGTGTCTCTGTGGCAAAGCAGTTCACGCCACCGCGAGGACCTCGCGCTCCAACCGCGCGTAGCTGGTCTCCATGCCGACCGTCATGCCCGTGCCGAGCACCATGTCACGGATCTCCTTGCTCGGATACGTGATCACGAGACTCAGCAAAGTGCCGGTCGGAAGTGCCGTCAGCGTCATCTCGTTGCGCGTGCCCGGTCCGTCCATGCCCATCATCTGCTCGCTGGTCACCGCACGGTAGGGCGCCGTCGACTCGAGCAGTTCGCCCGTGAAGCCGAAGCGCTGCGCCTTGTCGTCGGACTCCCACTCGTAGCGGTACGACTGCCCCACCCTCGTCGCGACTTCGCAGACCGGCATCGTCCAGCCATCGGGGCCGAGCAACCAGCGCTGCATCAATGCCGGCTCGTGATGCGCGCGCCATACCTGCTCCACGCTGCCGCGGATGACGCGACTGATACGCACCTGCGTGTCGCTGAGGATCTGCGCGTCCACCGTGCGATCGGCCGCAAAGGCCTTCAGGTCCGCCAGGACCGCGTCGATCTGGCCCATCGCCGACTTCGTGCCCTCGATCATGCCCATCTTCACCAGCTGTTCCATCGCTTCGAGGCTCGGGAAGTGCGTCACGCTGGTGTAGCGCGCGCCCTGCTTCGTGCGCTCGAAGCGGAACGACATCCGCATCGTCGGCATCGCCGCGTTGCGGTTGCCGTCCTCGTCGGCGAAGCCGTCTTCCATCTCCATCAAGGCGTACGGATCGACGCGCATGAACTTGAACCAGCCGCGCGACATCTCGCCGTTTGGGCCCGTCATGTAGTAGTGCGACTCGCCGCCGGGATACACCTCGTGCCGCGTAAACGTCGCCGGCCACTGCTCGGGGCCCCAGAAGCGCTCCAGCTGCCGCGGGTCCACATACGCCTCCCACAGCCGCTCCAGCGTGCAGGGATAGTCCGCGACGATGGTCAGCGTGAGCGTTTCGGGATCGGACGAAACTGACGAGATCGGCATAGTTACCTCTTCGGAGGACGGGGCTCGGCGAGGATCGCGTCGAGCTGGCTGAAGCGCTCGAACCACAGGCGTTCGAGCTGTTGGAGCAGCGTGCGCGCCTGCGCCAGCCGCTGGGGATTGCCGCGCACGATGCGCTCGCGGCCCTGCGCCTGCTTGGTCACCAGCCCCGCCTCCTCCAGCACGGCCACGTGCTTCTGCACGGCCGCCCAGGACATGTCGTAGCGCTCGGCGAGCACCGACACCGACGCCGGCTCGCCGGCCATCAGCCGCGCGACGATGTCGCGCCGCGTGCGGTCGGCGAGGGCCCGGAAGAGCTGGTCGAGCTCGTCCTCGGAAGGAGATATACGTGCAACCATTCGGTTGTACGTTACCGCCGCCCTACATTTCGCGCAAGACCCCGCCTGAGGAGCCCCGATGCCCGCCCATACCCACTACCTCTGGTTCAACACCAACCGACGCCAGGAGATCATCGACATCACCGACGAGGTCGCCGAGCAGCTGCAGCTCAGCGGCATCCGCGAAGGCTTCGCCTTGGTCTCCGCGATGCACATCTCCGCCTCGGTCTTCGTGAACGACCACGAATCCGGGCTGTGGCAGGACATCCTGCGCTGGCTCGAGGAGCGCATCGCGCCCTGGGACCCGACGCGCTACCGGCACAACGAGACCGGCGAGGACAACGCGGCGGCGCACCTGCGCTCGCTCACCGTCGGCCATGAAGTCATCGTCCCGATCACCGACGGCCGGCTGGACCTCGGCCCCTGGCAGCGCGTGTTCTACGGCGAGTGGGACGGACAGCGCCGCAAGCGCGTGATCATCAAGTTGCTGGGAGACCGGTGAAGTACTCCGGCGCCTGCTTCCACTTGATGTTGCAGCCGATGCTCGGCACCTGCGGTTCGGGCACCGCTGCGCCGGCGAGCACGGCATCGAGCGCGGCGCGCAGGTCGGCTCCGGTGACCGGGAGGTCGTTCTTCGGGCGCGACGCATCGAACTGCCCGCGATACGCCAGCAGCAGGTCGCGGTCGAAGAGATAGAAGTCCGGCGTGCACGCGGCGCGGTACGCCTTCGCCACCGCCTGCGACTCATCGTACAGGATCGGGAACGTGTAGCCGCGCTCGCGGGCCTCGGCGGCCAGCGCCTCGGGCGCATCGTCCGGATACGCCGTGGCGTCGTTCGACGAGATGCCGATGACCGCCACGCCGCGCGCCTGGTACTCCTGCACCAGCGTCGCCAACGCCGGCGCCACGTGCTTCACGTACGGGCAGTGCGCACAGAGAAAGACCACCAGCGTGGCGGGCGCCCCGGCGAACTCACTGAGCGCGACGTGACGGCCATCCTCGACGCGCGGCAGCGAGAAGTCCGGCGCCTTCGTGCCCAGTTCCAGCATCGTGCTCGCAGTACGTACCATTTGTGCTCCGGGATGAACTGAGAACTACTCTACCACGAAGACACGAAGGCACGAAGGATATCCTTCGTGCCTTCGTGCCTTCGTGGTGAACGCCTTACGAAACCGTCTGGCGGATCAGGATCCCACGCTTCCCGAGCTCCGTGACGTACGCATCGCCCGGCATGCACTCATCGGGCGTGTGCACGCCGTTCGGCTGCACCTTGCCCATGGCCTGCAGCTGCCCGGTGATCGACAGCGAGTAGCCCGTCGTGCGCATCATCGCCGAGATGCCGTGCTTGGCGTCGTAGCGATCCACGAGCTCGAACGTATGCGTCTGCGGCCTGCCGCCCGTCGTGCCCTTCACCACCACGCGCAGCGCGACGAGATCCGGCGAGTCCTTCTTGAACAGCCGCGGATGCATCTGCGCGATCGCCACGTCGCGGGGCGAGACCTGCTGGCCCTTCACGTCCACCGGCGCCAGGTCGATCAGCCCGAGCTCGCGGATCGCTTCCATGATCTTCGCGTGTCCGGGATAGCGCAGCGTCTTGTACTCCATCTCGGGAATCTTGCCTTCGTATCGATGGGCCATCGTCGAGAGGCCGCCCGCCGTGTGGAAGGCTTCCAGCTCACCCACCGGCGACTCGAAATGCACCGGCTCGATCTCGCTCAGCGCCGTGACCTGCACGCGCTTCTTGTCGCGCACGATCCAGCTGAGCGTCGTGTAGTAGTCCAGCACGCCTTCGATGGAATACACGATCTGGTACTTGAGCGGACCCTGGGGATCCTGCGGCAAGCCACCCACGTAGATGCGCACCGACTGCGTCTCGTCGAGCCGGTCGATGCCCAGCTGCGCGAGGATGTTGACCATGCCGGGCGCGAGCCCGCAATCGGGCACGACGGTCACGCCCTTCGCCTTCGCCGCCGCGTCAAGCGTCTTCTGGTCCTGCACGATCTCGGTGTTGCCGCCGAGGTCGCAGAAGTGCGCGCCGGCCGCGATCGCGGCCTCCGTCATCGGCTTGTTGAAGTAGTACGGCAGCGCGCACATCACCGCCTTCACGCCGGCCATCGCCTGGGCGACGGCCGCGGCGTCCTTCACGTCCAGCGTGATGAGCTTCAGGCGCTCACCGCCCACGTAGGGCTGGAGGAACTTCGGCAGGTGGTCGACGGATTTGTCCGCCAGGCGCACTTCGGTGATCGCGTCGTTCTGCAGCAGGTCGTATGCACAGGCGGAGCCCTGAAGGCCCGCGCCGAGAACTAGCATCCGCATCGTGGGGGTCCCGGATGGAGGTACTTTCTGGACAGCCTCCAAATCTACCGGATTTCCCCTCTGATTTTCACCCCACCATGGCCGACTGGCAGCAGCACCTCCTGACCTCCGACGCCGCCATCGGCGACCTCCTCGGCCGCGTGCGCAGCATCGCCGTGCTCGGCATCAAGACCGCCGATTCCGGCGCACCGGCCTTCTACGTGCCGGAGTACGCGCAGCGCGCCGGCTACAAGATCCACCCGGTGCCCGTCTACTACCCCGAGGTTACCGAGATCCTCGGCGAGCCCGTCGTGCGCAGCGTGCGGGCCATCGACGACCGCGTGGACCTCGTGAACGTGTTTCGCCGGCCGCAGGACATCCCGCAGCACCTCGATGACCTCCTCGCCGCGCGGCCGCGTGCGGTGTGGTTCCAGCTCGGCATTCGTCACGACGGCGTCGCGGAGGAACTCGCGCGCAATGGTATCGACGTGGTGCAGGACAAGTGCCTCATGGTGGAGCTGAGTAACCGCGGCCGCTGAGGCCTCATGCAACCCTGCCCCTATTTGACGAGCGCGTAGGAGCCGTCGCGTCCGGCCACGAAGATGCGGTCCGCGCCAACGACCGGACGACCCGAATAGACAGTGGGTGGGGCGCCGAACACCGCCGGCGTCTGCCACAGCAGTCGACCGGTTGCCGCGTCGTAGGATGCGTAGCGATAGCCGTGGTCCACCCATACGCTGCCGTCGGCGATGAGTGCCGGAGATGGTGACCCTCCGTTCTCGGTGTAGCGCCAGATCTCTCGACCATCCACGGGATCGTAGGCAACGACGAGGCCGCGGTCAGCGATACTCGTCACGACGAACACACCACTGCCGGCCGCCGCGTACCGGCTGTCGCCCAAGCCGGATGTCACGTCATGCACGCGCGGTGCGACCCATCGAACTACACCAGTGGACAGCTCGAAGGCGAAGACCCGGCCGTCCTCCTGGGCCTGGATGGCGACGTCACCCATCGACGCCGCGTGTCCGAAACATGCAGAGCCCTGTCCGGGAAGCTCTGGCTGAAAGTCGTAACGCCACCTCACGCTTCCATCGGCGGTGTTGAGTGCCCACAGAGTCCCACGTGACGGACCGTCGAGGGTTCGCGAACAGACGAGCAGCAGGCTATGGTGGAGCGTCGGGCGCAGTGCGCCGACTGAGACCTCCCCCGTCTTCAAATCGACAATCCAACGCGCCGTGCCAGACCCCGCTGCAACGGCGTGGATTTTTCCGAGCCGGGAGGCAGCGTAGACGGTTTGGCTATCGGCGGCAATTGTGCTGTAGCCGGTCTCGTCCAATTCTGGGTCGACGTATGTCCATGCCGGTTGACCGGACGTGGTGTCGAACGCATAGAGGTCCACACGGGGCGCCACGACCACGTGGGCGCTGCGCACGAGATTCCAACTCGCGCCGTTCTGTCGTGGAACCCCGCCTGACCGATCCCAGACGACGTGGCCGTCCGTCGCACGAATCTTCTGCAAACGATACGCCGAGTTCAGGAAGTAGACCATCGAGCCATCTGCATTCGCGACAGGCTCGTGTGGTCTTGCATCCGCGCCGGACGGTACCCGCCATAACACGCGCGGGTCGCCGTCCGTGCCAACGGGTGGCATTGGATCCCGGCACGAAAAGCCGAGCGCTGCCCCCGTCGTGAGCAAGAGAATCCGGCTACTGACTCTCACAGTTTGCGTTCTCGGTACCCACACTCACGAAGATGGAAGTCGAGGCGCTGGCGCCCTGTCCGTTGCTGACGAGCAGCGAGAGAGTAAAGCTGGATTGGACGCTTAGGAGAATCTCCGGCGATGCGCTTACGACTGCGCCGTCGACGCTCCACTGGAACGCGGCATCCGGGATGTTCGTGGCCGCTGACCAGCTACAGATGTTGCCGCTACGCGCGAGGGTAGGCCCGTTTATGCTCGCGACGTACGTTGGCGGGGGCGGTCCATCGCGAATCGGAATCTCGAATCGCTCGTTCAGTACTGCGAAGAGCGCGTCCGACACAGCTGCTGACCTGAGCTGCTTCGAGTGCGAAATTCTCCCAGGCAGCTCAATCTGAAGAGTCCCGCTAGGATAGGCCGCCGAGAGGTGAGGTACCAGCCCATCGCTTGGAAACGCCTCAAGATACGTGCCGTAGAAACCGGTGTTCTGGTCAAGGACCCTACTGTAGCTAACAAGCGTACCGGTTAGGGTCTGCCACCAATAATCGAGATCTATGAGTGCAGCGGCGCCATCAACCCAGAGCCATGCATTTGCCTGGAGAAAGTAGTCCCAGTGGTCACGGTAGTACTGATATCCCGAGATGTAGGACGCAATAGCAAGTTCCTGCGCGATCTCCCACGCCTCGGGCTCCTCGGTGAATAGGTCGAACATCGCCCCGCTAGGCGGAGTGAACGTGCGGATCCCGACGCGCTGCGCGACGGTCGCCTCCTCTTGTGTGAGGTTCGAAGACGAGTTCAACATCTGAGTAGCAGTGGATCCGACCGCGAGATCGTACACTACTGGCGCCGCGACGTATGTTCCGGCCTCAAGCACTAAGCAGAAGCCGGCAACAGGGCAGAGCAACGCGTCGATCACGTTGACCAACCAAATCAGCGGGTAAGACACCCAGTACGCCCAGTCAATGACGGAGGGCGCCTCGATGTCATTGAGCGAGTAGTAGCGGACCGGGTCTAGCAGCCGGTCCAGGATGAACTGGGATATCGAAATCGTGGTCCCGCTGAGCCAGTTATTGGCAAGCGGAGCTCCAAAATGAGGCGTTCCGACCGTCACCGCATGGCGCACGCGGCCGTCGCCCCTGCGGTACTCCCGGGTCACCAACCCGCCGTTGCTGTGCGCCACGAATGGCATCCGACGTGCGAAGCTCGCCGTCAGAGGATTTGCGTTCAAGATGCCCGACAACTGCGTAGCCTGCTCTCCCTCCGTTCGCGCCCAGTTGAGACTCGGAATCACGGGCGCAACGCGGAGCCGCTGCTGCAGGTTGCTCGCGATTCCCGTCCACACCTCGGCACTAGAGTTGATGCCGTGCACAAACACGACGGCCGTGTCCTGCGCCTGCAGGGCCGCTCCGGAGAGCGCGAGCAAGCAGAGGGAGCGGATTGCGAGAGCGGCGAATGCGCTCAATCCGAAGCGGCGCATTGTCATTGCCCTCCAAGGAGACGCGGATTCCGGTACACGAATGTCATGACTCTCGGGGCGTCGCTAGCCCGTTCGGGATACCGCGTCACGCGCTCGGAGCTCAGGACCCGAACCCCCGGATGGTACTCGCTGAACCTGCGCTCGATGAGGGTATGCAAGCGGCCGTCGCGCATCGCTCGAGTCTCCACGATCGCTCCGACCGACTCATCAAACACGATTTCAGTTCGGTCGCCTGCCGACTGACGCGAGAATCGAAGCCGTGCCCCGCTCCGCTGCCCCTGCCCTCCGGCACGAGCCAGCGCCGCTGAGACGCGTACGCCAGACTGCGCCGTAGCGAGGTACTGATCCAGCCAAGCGCGGCTGGTGTCACCGGGCACCGATGTTCCACGCGAACCGGGTGCAGGAAGCGTCGGAACCGCTGGCAGCTCGATCTGCCCGGCCGATCGCGGAGTTCCAGCCCCAACAATCCCGTGAGACACCATTCGAGGCCGTGGTGGGGCAATGGTTTGTCCCCGGCCGTCCGAGAACTGAGGCCGAGTATCGCGCGCGACTCCCACGACCTCTCGGAAGGACCCTGGAGCGAGCTCAAAACGCTCGCCAGCATTCACCGCCCGAAGGCGTCCTACTTGTATGTCCGCCACCCAGCGGTTGTCGGCGTCCAAGTACTTGATGAGCCGATAGGAGAATCCGCGCGAGACGGGTCGAGCAGTGGTCGGGGCAACATCACCCGCAATCTCGACGGAAACATCAACCTCGAAGCGTGTCCAATTGATGGAGTCTGGCTTCTCGGGTATCGAGGCCGTGCGCGCGTCCGCCAATCGATCAGCAAACTTCGCTTCCTGCGGCAGCTCGCTGCAACCGCCCAGCACGACTACCGCAGCGAATAGCAGTTCCGCACTGATGGAACGCCTTTTCCTGGCAGAGCGGGCGCTGCTCTGTCGAGGAGCAGGGGGGGGGGGAGCCGACCAATGTCAATGTGCATGCTTCCTCCGTTCGCGGACGAAAACTCGGTTGCGCTAGGCTCAATGGAGTTGCGGCTCGTCGCTGCGGCGCAATCGATACGGTGTCCCTGCCATCCGCGCAATAGGCCGCTCGCCGTCGTTACGCAATTCGGCCTAGGGCGCGCGCAGTCGCAGCCACCCATGCACCCAGCCGCCGCACCGAGGCGTTCGCCTCTGGCGTGAACGGCACCATCAGCTGCCAGTCGTGCGCGAGTCCGTCGTGCGGATGGAACTCCACCGCGACGCCGGCCGCCTGCGCTGCCTCGACGAAGCGCCGCGCGTCGTCCCACAGCACCTCGATGCGGCTGGCCTCGACGATCATCGGCGGCAGGCCGCGCAGATCGCCATAGACCGGTGAGATCAGCGGATCCGTCAGCGACGCCGCGCCGGCGTATAGCGCCAGCGTGTACGTGCGGTGCCGGAGTCCCAGCAGCGGTTCCGAATCAGCGTTCGTGCGCAGTGACGCCGACGCGTCGGTGAAGTCCGTCAACGGGCACACCAGCAGCAACCCTGCTGGCATGGGCTCACCGGCAGCGCGCAATCGCAGCGCCGTCGCGATGGCGAGCTGACCGCCGGCCGAGTCGCCGCCGACGGCGACCTGCAATCCGCGGGCACGCAGCGCGCGCACCGCCGCGACACAGTCATCGAGGGCCGCCGGATACGGATGCTCGGGCGCCAGCCGATAGTCGAGCGAGAACACCGCGACCCCCGCGCGATGCGCGAGCCATGCGGCGAACGAGCGATGCGTGCGCGGCGAGCCGGCGATGAATCCCCCGCCGTGAATGAACAGCAGCGCCACGCCCGTCCTGGCCCCGCGCGGATGCAGCCATTCACCGGGCAGTCCCGGCTCCCGCGAGGGCACGACGCGGAGGCCCCACGGCAACGCCGCCGGCATGGTCAGGCGCGAGGCCATCGCGCGACGTACGGCCGCGAGATCGAACCGCGGGGCATTCGTCACGCGCTTCACCAACACGCGCGCGGCGAGGTTCGCCAGGCGGGCGCGCAGCGACGGCATCAGCGCTCCACGCGGACGACCGCCCGGCGCGTATCGATCTGCCAGCGCCGTCCCTCCAGCAGCGCACGCCCCGCCGCGCTCTCGATGCGCAGCGGCGGCGCGCCCGCACGCGGCACGAGCTGCAGGCCCGGGAACGTGAGCAGCCACGGGATCTCCGTCGCACCGGCGGCGCTGGCGGTCGGCGCACGGCGACCGAGCGTCAGCGTGCCCGCGCGTTCGTCGACCAGCGGCTCCAGCGCCCAGAGCAGGTCGAGGCCCAACCGCGCATCGTCAACACCAAGCGCGGAGTCCACGCGCACCGGTACGTCTCCCAGGCGCCGCGTGCCCAACCAGAGGGCCGGCAATGCATCACCGCGCCGCAGGCCGAGTCGCGCCGCGACGCCGACACCCGCGACCAGCCCTGTGGCATTGGGGTCGATCTGCACCTGCACCGAAGACGCCGAGTCCTCGCGCGCGCGAACGGTGATGCTGCCCAGCAACCCGGGCGCAGGCGATCCGCGCCACGGCAGCGTGACCTCGGGCCCCGCGGCCGCGGCGCGCGTATACGGCCGAATTGCCGCGCGCGCGAGGTTCACGCGGCTCGCCGCGGCGCCGAAGCGCTGCGCCTCATCGAAGAGCACCAGCGCAATCGAAAACCGTCCGCGCGATGCGAGATACGCGGCCAGCGCGCCTCGCGCCGCGGGGTCGCGAGGCTTGGCATCCGACGCGGCGTAGAGCGCCGCTTCGGCGGCGGCGAGGCGGCCCTGCGCGATGAGCGAGTCGGCTCGGCTGGGCCCCGCCAAGCGAGGCGACTGCGCCCCGAGCCCGCCCGCCCAGAGGAGGCAGGCGAGCGCCAGCCGCACCGTCAGGCGATTGCCGCGCGCAGCGCCGCGGCGAACTCCGGCGCCGACGCATAGCGATCGGCCGCCTCGCGTGCCATGCCCTTGAGCAGCACGCGATCCACCGCCTCCGGAATATCCGGCCGCCGGTTGCGCGCCGGAATCGGCTCCGAACGCAGCCGCGCGATCATCATCGCCTGCTGGTTCGAGCCCTCGAACGGCAGCTTGCTCGTGAGCATCTCGTAGGTCATCAGCGACAACGAGTAGATGTCCGTGCGCGGATCCAGCGGCTTGCCGCGCAACTGCTCGGGGCTCATGAACTCCGGCGTGCCAAGGATGATGCCCGTCGCCGTGAGCTTCTGCAGCTCGCCGCTGGCCTTCCGCTCCTTCGCGAGACCGAAGTCCATCACGACCGCGTACTCCTCGCCGGTCCCCTGGCGCTTGCAGATCATGATGTTTTCGGGCTTCAGGTCGCGGTGCACGATGCCCAACTGATGTGCGACGTGCAGGCCATCGGCGATCTCGCTGATGAACTTCGCCGTGTCCTGCAGCGTCGTCTTGCCCACGCGGTAGTTGCGGTCGCTGAGGATCTCGCCTTCCACGAACGGCATCACCACGTAGCAGAGCCCGTCCTCGGTCTCGCCCATGCGCACGATATGGCACACATTGGGATGCGCGAGCCGGATGCCCAGCGCCGCTTCACGGCGCAGGCGGGCCATCGCATTCTCGTCCTTGCTCAGCGCCGGCGAGAGGATCTTGATCGCGTAGCGCTCATTCGTGGACACGTCGCGCGCCATGTACACGTAGCTCATGCCGCCTTCGCCGACCTTCTTCACGATCGCGTAGCGACGGTCGAGCACCTGGCCGGCCATGTTCGCGTGGCTGGTCGCGGCGGGCTTCGGCGACGCCGAGGGACCCTCCTCGCCACGCACGGCGGTTGCGCGCGCCGACGGCTCGCCGGCAGCCGCGAGCTTCGTGCCGTCCTTCGTGCAGAAGCGCGCGTCATCGCCATACTGGCTGCCACAGGTCGGACACCGCATCGGCATCAGGTCGTTCCTCCCGGCATCGCGTCACCCAGCAGGGCACGCAGGCCGTCGTATTCGATGTTCCCGCCGCTGAGCACGGCGACGGTCTTTCCCTGCGGTCGCAGCGTGCCGTCGAGCAGCGCCGCGAGCGTGATTGCACCACTCGGCTCGCACACCAGCTTCAGCCGTTCCAAGGCGTACTGCATCGCACAGGGCAGGCGGCCGTCGGGCACCGTCACCACCTCGTCGAGATGCGCCTCGAGATACTCGAAGTTACGCGAACCGATGCGCACCGCGAGCAGGCCATCGGCGAGACCCGTGGGATTCGCCGGAATCGTCACTGGCTCGCCGGCGGCGCGCGCCTTGGTGAACTTCGGGGAGCCCTCGGGCTCCACGCCGATCACCCGCGCGGTGGGCACCAAGAGCTTCACCGCCCGCGCCACACCGGCGCTCAGGCCACCGCCGCCGATCGGCACCAGCACCGTGCCCACATCCGGCAGGTCCTCGGCGATCTCGAGGCCGCAGGTGCCCTGCCCGGTGATGATCGTGTCGTCGTCGAACGGCGGGATGAACACGAGATCTTCCTTCTGCTGGATCTCGTTCGCCAGCGCGATGCGCTCGGCCGTCGTCACGCCATGGTAGATGCAGCGCGCCCCGAGGCGCTCGGCGCCGTCGCGCTTGGCGCGCGGCACCGTCGTCGGCATGACAATCGTCGCCTTGATGCCGAAGAGCTTCGCGGCCAGCGCGACGCCCTGGCCGTGGTTGCCCGAGCTCCCGGTGATGATGCCCTTGGCCCGCTGTGCGGGCGTCAGCCGCGCGACGTACGTGTACGCGCCGCGGAACTTGAAGGCACCGCCCCGCTGCAGCACCTCGGGCTTCACGAGGATGGGCGTGCCGAGCTTTTCGCTCAGGGCATCATCGGGGAGTAGCGGCGTACGGACCGCAACCGGCCGCAGCAGGTCCGCGGCGGCGCGGAAGTCCGCGAGACTGACGAAGGGCGTCAGCGGCCCGCGCCGTCCCACCGCGACACCGACTGCCCGCGCGCCTGCAGGTCCATCGAGAGCAGCGAGATGGACAGCACCGGAGCGTCGTTGCGGCGGCCGACGGCGAAGCGGGCGACCAGCGTCAGCGGCGTGCGCAGGATGTCGTACTGCCGCGCCGTGCCGCGCGGGATGCGCCACATGTCGCCGGCCTCGTAGACCATGCCCGCTTCCGTGCTGCACCAGAACACCGGGCGCGAGAAGCAGGTGAGGGTCAGCGTGCCGGGCTCGCTGCTGCTCGAGCGCGTGATCGGCAGGCCGAGGCCGTCGACGGTGAACTCGAAGATCTCGCGGTCCGGATCGTAGCGGACTTCGCGCACCGGCATCGCGACGTTGTAGGTCTTGCTGTTCTGCTGGAAGAACTCGCGCTCGCGGCGCTGCGTGGCCTCGAAGGCCGCGGCGCGCCGGGCCTCGAACTCGGCCGTGCTCTCGTAGGGGTCGCGCACGATGCTCTCGTTGCGCGCCTGCAGCTCGGCATACATCGTCGTCGCGCCCTGCGCGAAGTCGTTGAGCTTCTGCGAGAACTGCTGGGGCGAGACGTTCTCCGTCTGCGTCGGCACCGTCATGCCCGCCACGTCGATGTCGCGCGTGCCGGCGAGCGCCGAGGCCGGCACTGTGCTGAGCGGGCCCGTCGGCTGCTGCGGCGTGGCGCGACCCTGTCCCTGCGCCGTCTGCGTGCTCGGCGTCGCGGCGGGCAGCGGCTGCGCAGGGCGCGACGGTGTCATGCCCGTTTCGGGGCGCTGCACCGGCGTGCTTGGCGCCTGCTGCTGCCGCGGCTGCTCGACCTCGCGCGCCGGCTGGCTCGGAGTGGTCGTCACCGTGGGCGGCGTGACGGTCGGCTGCTGGGTGGTGGGCGTCTGCTGGGCACCCGCCTGCTGGCGCGGCTGCGTTTGCTGCGGCGCCGGCTGTTGCGGGGCCGGCTGCTGCTGCGCGCCGGTCTGTGCTCCGGTCTGCGCACCCGCGCGAGGCTGGGTCTGCGGTTGCGCGGGCTGCTGTGCACCGGTCTGCGGCTGCGCGCCGGCAACCGTGCCGCTGCCGGGACGTCCTTCTTGGCAGAAAGGCTGCGCGGCCGGGCCCGTCGGCTCCGCTGACGAGATGATGATGAAGCACGACACCGGCGAGAGCACCGGGTGGCTGGCATTCGCGGCCCACGCGTTCATCGAGGCGTAGGCGATGTTGATCGTGGCGCCGGAGGTCGGCGAGAAGCCGAGGTCGCGGGCGTCCGCGGCGTACACGCGGGTACGGTTGTGATGCGCCGTTTGGAGCTCGGAAAGCCGCGTCAAATCGGCCTTGACCGCCTCGGCGACTTGGGCCTTCTCCCCCGTCAGGGCGGGACGCTGGGCCGCGGCCGGCATCGCCCATAGGGCGAGGGCGGCCGCGGAAAGCAGAACACGGGACAAAGGCGGAACCATCGAGGGAGGGTCTCCAGAGGGGCGCGAACGAGCGTAATCTGCGCCCCCACCGACACTTCCGCAACGCTATTGATGTGCGTTTTTCACAGGGAAAACGCCGACGATTCGCCGCCGAGTCGGGTCACGGCCGCATCGAGGGGGCCGTCATCGTGTTGCAGCCCGGCGCCGGAGGCGGATTCGGACCGCCGTACTGGCCCTCCACGAGGTGCGCCTCGCCGTGGATCAGCACCAGCGTGTACAACCCGTTGTACTGGTGGTCGCAGAGGTCGCCGCGGCGGGGGCCCCCCAGCGCGGCGATGTACTGCATGATCGTGTTGGAGTGCCCGACTACGACGACCGTCTTGCCGTGGTGCTTGCGGACGGCGGCCGCCATGGCCTCGACGTGCGATGCGCCCGGCGTCAGCGGCACCACTTCCGGCGTGATGCCGAAATGGCGCGCCACAGGCAGCGCCGTGTCGCGCGTCCGCACGCGCGGCGTGTGCAGCACCACATCCACCTTGGCTCCACGCAGCGCCTCGACCAGCGCGAGGGCCCGCGCCTCGCCCGCGGGCGTGAGCCGCGGATCATCCGCCGGCTCCGTGCCGCGCTCGGCGTGGCGCACGACGATCACGATGGTCGGCTCCTCGTGCGCTTCGCCCGGACGGTGGTGCGTGGAATCATGCTGCTGCGCGACGAGTGCCGCGGGGAACGCCAGGGCGAGCAGCGAACGGAGGATCAGGCGCATGGAAGGCTCAGGCCGGGGTGAGATTGCCACGAAATACAAAGTACACCGCGCCCAGCAGGCACAGCGACGCCCACAGGAAGTCCAGCTTCAGCGGCTGCTTCATGTACACCACCGCGAACGGGATGAACACCGCCAGCGTGATGACCTCCTGCAGCATCTTGAGCTGGCCCAGGGACAGCACCGTGAAGCCGATTCGGTTCGCGGGCACCTGGAGCAGGTACTCGAACAGCGCGATACCCCAGCTGAGCAGCGCGGCGATGTACCACGCGCGGTGCTGATGGTGCTTGAGGTGCCCGTACCACGCGAAGGTCATGAACGCGTTGGAGGCGAGCAGCAGCAGGACGGTGCGGGAGATGGCGGACATGCGCGCAGGTGTCGGGGTGGAGGACCCCGAACGCTAGGCGCGCCGCCGGAGCCTCGCCAGCAACGCCGGCAGGATGAGCATCGCGCCGAGCGTGCCCGCCACCGTGCCGCCTGCGGTCGCGAGCGCGATGGCCCCGAACAGCGTCGTGGCGCTCGTGCCGACCGCGAGCGGGACTAGCGACGCGATGGTCGTGAGCGTGACCATGACGATCATCCCCGAACGGTCCAGCGCCGCCTGATACACCTGCGCCGCGCGCAGCCTGCCACCGCTCTTCCCGCGCCGCTCGAGCGCGGCGTCCACCAAGAGAATACTCTGGTTCACCGCCAGACCGACGACGAGGATCACCCCCACCGCGGCCTCACGCGTGAACGCCGCATCGGCGGCCCAGAACGCCGCCACGACGCCGCCCAACGCGATCGGCAGCGAGAGGAACACCATCGCCGCGCCCCACGCCGAGTCGAAGACCATCGCCACCGCCAGGATCACCAGCGTCACGCCGATGGCGAACACCAGCCACAGGCCCTTCTGGCTCGTGTCCTGGTTGTTCTGGAAGAACTGCTGGTCCTCCACCGTGAAGCCCGGCGGCACGCTGATGCTCTTCATGAACGCGTCGTGCGTGCGCTGCGCAAGGCGATTCGGCCCGCGGAACTCGTAGGCGACCACGCGCAGGTAGCGCTGGTCCTCGCGCGTCACCGTGGCCAGCTGCTCGCGCTCGTCGACGTCCGAGAGGTCGGCGATGCGCGCCGGCGTGCCCGTCGCCGTCGGCACCAGCGCATCGCGGAGCTGGTCCAGTGAACGCTCGCGCGCGCCCTGCGTCTTCACACTGACTGGGATCTCCTCACCGCCGATCTCCAGGCGCTGCCCGCCCACCGGGCCGCGCACCTCTCGCGCGACCGCACCCGTAAACGTCGCCGCCGTCACGCCGTAGCGTGCCAATGCATCGCGATCGGGATCCAGCGTCACCGCGAACGCCCGGTCGCTGCCGAAGAAGCTGCCGCTCGTCACGACGGCGTTCCGCACGCGCGTGATGCGCTCGAGCCGCGAGCGGATGTCTTCCGCGAGCTCGGCCACTGCCGCGTACGAGTAGCCCAGCACGCGGATGCGGAAGTTCGCACTCGAGCCGCCCCCGCCCCCCGAGCTGAACGCCGGTCCCTGCCCCGCCACGAAGATGCTCGCGCCGCCCACGTACACCGCGCGCGCGGTCAACGCCTCCTGGACCTCCAGCGGGATCGCCGTCGCCTCGGCATCGGGCGTGAAGCTCACCCGCATGCCCGCGCCGAACTGGCCGGAGTTCTGCGCGATCACTTCCTCGATGCCAGGGCGCCCCACGACCACCGCTTCCATCTCGCGCATCGCGGCATCCAGCGACGCCGGATCCGACCCGCGTGGGAAGCTGATGCTCACGGAGACGCTATTGCGCTGCACGCCGAATCCGCTGAACGAGAACCGCGGGATCTTCTTCACGAACACCCAGCCCAAGCCGCTCACCGTCGCCAGCGAAAGGACGATCGTCACGTAGCGCCAGCGCAGCGTCTTCTTGAGCATCCAGCCGTAGATGCGCTGCGCGCGCGGCCAGTGCGTCTCCTTCAGCCCGTGACCCGCCGCCAACGCCGGCACCATGACCAGCGCCGAGAGCACCGACCAGAACAGCCCCAGCGTGAACGCCGCGGCGAACGGGAAGAATGCGGCGCGCGCATTGCCCTGGAGATACAGGAAGGGGAACAGCACCACGGCCGTCGTGAGCGTCGTGCCGACCACGGCTGGCACCATGCGCGCTGCCACCTGCGCGCGGCCCTCCGGCGTGTCGGGGGCGCTGCGTAGGCGCTCCACCACCACGAGCCCGTTCTGCACCAACACGCCGATGCCCATACCGAGCCCGGCGAGGGTGAGCATGTTCGCCGGGATCTCCAGCAGGAACAGGCCCAGTGCCGTACCGGCGATCGCCACCGCCGCCGAACCCATCACCAGCGCCACCGCGCGCCAGTTGCGCAGGGCGATCGCCAACACCAACGCCACGGCCGCGAAGGCGATCGCGCCGCGCAGCATCAGGTCATTCAGTTGGCGCTCCAACTCCACGGACTCGTCGGCCGTGACCTTCCACGTGATGCCCGGCGGCAGCTCGGCCGTCACCTCGCGCATCGCGGCGCGCACGGCCTTCGCCGTCTTGATGGCGTCCGCACCCGCCTCGCGCGTCACCGTCAACGCCAACGCCGTGTTGCCGTTCACGCGGAAGAACCGACCCTGCGTGTCTTCCTCCGGCCGCACCTCGGCGAGGTCACCGAGACGGAACACGCGGCCGCCGCGGCCGCGGATCGGCAAGTCGTTCAGTTCCTCGAGTGCATCCGGCTGGTCGCGCAGCACCACCTCGCGTCGACTCGCGCCGAGCCGTTCGGTGCCGAGCGCCGCGACCACGCGGCTCTCGCGCACCGCCGTCGAAAGCGCCTGCGGGTCGATGCCGACCTGACGCAGGAGGAGTGGATCGTAGCTCACGCTCGCACCGAACTCCGTGCCGCCCTGCACGCTGACGGCGCTGACGCCGTTCACCGCGCTCAAGCGCGGATTCAGCACTTCGTCGGCGATGCGCTGCAGCGCGCCCGGCGTGTACGGTCCGTTCAGGAGTACGCGCAGCAGGGGCGGCTCCTGCAGCGCCTCGGGCACGAGGTTGCCCACGTAGGGCTGCGTCGCGCCGAGCGGGAAGTCCCCACGCAGCAGCTCCAGCCGCTCGAGGATCGCGAGGCGCGTCATCTGCACGTTCGCCTTCGGGTCCAGCTCCACCGTGATGCGCGACGTGCCGTCGCGCGACTCGCTGTTGGTCCGGCGTACGCCGCGCACGCCCTGCGCCGCCGCTTCCACCGGCGACGAGATGTACATCTCCACCAGTTCCGCGGACGCGCCCTGCCACGAGGACGAGATCTGCAGCCGCGGCAGCTCCACCGTCGTGCGCGTGGCCAGCGCCAATCGCGTGAACGAGACGGCGCCACCGAGGCAGATGGCCACGGAGGCCGCCCACACCACGGCCGGACGCGTTACCGCAGCGCGAATCACGCCTGCGTGCCCTCAACCACCAGCGCGTCCACCGCCGCGCGCTGCGCCCGCCGCTCCTGCCAGCCCTCAAGCTGCGCGTACGCCACCGGCAGCAGGAAGAACGTCACGACCTGCGCGCTGATCGCGCCGCCGATCACCGCCGACGCCAGCGGCTGGTACAGCGCACCGCCCGAGCCCCAGCCGAACACCAGCGGCAGCACGCCGAAGATGGTCGTGAGCGAGGTCATCGTGATGGCGCGCAGGCGCTGGCGCCCGCCGAGCAGCACGGCGTCGTGGATCGAATGTCCCTCTTCGCGGAAGCGTCGGATCGCATCGAGCTTCACGACGGCTTCGTTGTCGGCCATGCCGATCATCACCACGATGCCGATCAGGGACACGGCATTGATGCTCTGGCCCGTCATCCAGAGCAGCACGAAGCCGCCCGCGGCCGCCAGCGGCACGGTGATCATCACGACCAGCGGAATCGTGAACGACGCGAACTCGCCGGCGAGCACGAGGAACACCAGCGCCACCGAGAGGATCGCCACCAACGCGAGCTGCTCGGTGGTGCGGCGCTGTTCCACGTCCGCACCTGTGACGGCCCACGTGAGCCCTGCCGGCGGCGTGAGCTGCGCGAGCTGGGCCTGCACGTCCTCGCTGGCCTTCGCGGTGCCCCCTGCCTCGATGAGGCCCTCGACGATGCTCACCGGCCGCTGGTTCACGCGCACCACCTCGATCGGCGCGCGCACTTCGCGCCACGTCACCAGCTGGCTGAGCGGAATGCCGTTCACCGGCGTCGCGAGCGCCACCTGCAGGTCCTCGTTGGCGTTCCCCGCGAAGCGCACGCGGATCGGCGTGCGACGGTCCGTCTCGCGCAGCTCGCTCGCATCCACGCCACCCAATCCGCCTTGCAGCGCCCGCTGCACCGTCTGCACCGCAATGCCGCGCTCGGCCAAACGCTGTCGCTCCAACTGCACCTCGATCTGCGGCTGCGTCGTGCTGTACGCATCCCGCACGTCGCTGAGCGTCGGCAACGCGGCCAGGCGCCGCCGCACCGAATCCGCCCACGCTTGGGACTCGGCCAAGGTGCGTGCGCTCACTTCCACGCGCACCAAGCGCCCCTCACGGCCAATCAGCGACCCGAATTCGCTCTGGCCCGCGAGGTCCAACGCGAGCAGGCCGCCCTGCGCGAGGTCCGGCACGGCGTCACGCAGTTGCTGCGCGAACTGCGCGGCGTCGGCGCCGTCGGGGATCGGCACCAACAGCTGCGCCGTCGCCGACGTGCCGGGCTCGGCGCCCGAGAGCACCTCTTCGTCCGTCGCGATGCCAACGCGCGAGTACACGCCGCTCGATCCCAGCCGCTTCGCGGCCGCCTCGATGCGCGCCGCTTGGCGCGTCGTCTCGTCGATGGCCGTGCCCTCCGGCAGCTGCAGCGCCGCGACGACGATGCCTTCGTCGACCTGCGGCAGGATCTCCTTGGGCAGCTTCCAGAACGAGACGACCATCACACCGACGATCGCGAGGCCAAGGCCGAGCATCGCCAGCGGATTCCGCAGCGACCACTCCATGCCGTGTTCATAGACGTCCGCACAGCGCTCGCCGAAGGCCATCAGTTTCGCCTCCATCGGCCCCGGCACGCGATCGGCCCGCACGCGCGCGCGTGCCGCGAATCGCCGGCGCCCGACGATCATCACGGGCATGAGCGTGAGCGCGAGGATCAGCGACCCGCCGACCGAGAGCACCACCGCCAACGAGAGGTCGCGGAACAGCGCCGCCGCCAAGCCCTTCACGAAGATGATCGGCCCGAAGACCAGCAGCGTCGTCAACGTACCGGCGAACAGCGGACCCGACACCTCGTCCGTCGCGGCGATGGCCGCTTCGTCAAGCGGCAGGTCCGTCTCCGCCATCTTCCGGCTCGTCGCGTCCGCCACGACGATCGCGTTGTCCACCAGCAGGCCCACGCCCAGCGCGAGTCCGCCCAGCGACAGCACGTTCACCGTCACGTCGAAGAGCTGCAGGAACACCAACGCCATCATCACCGAGAGCGGCAGCACGACGGCGATTGCGATGCTCGACTTCCAGTGCCGCAGGAACACGAGGATCATGAGCAGCGAGAGCACGCCGCCGATGACGATCTCCTGGCCGAGGTTCGAGAGCGCGTCGACCACGAAATCGGCCTGCGCGGCCACGACGTGCATGCGGATGTCGGGGAACTCCGTCTGCAGCTGCTCGATCACGCCGCGCATGTCGTCGGTGACCTTCACCGTATTCGAACCAGCGTCCTTGTAGACCACGAGGCCCACCGCCGCACCGCCATCCAGCCGCGTCAGCGTGCGTGGCTCGGCCAGCGTGCTCGTCACCGTCGCGATGTCGCGCAGGCGCAGGTTCGCGCTCGCCGGCCCCACCGGCGTCTCGGCGATCTCGGCGAGCTGGCGGAACTCCGTGAGGGCGCGCACCGAGAACCGGAACTGCCCGCGGCGGATCGTGCCGCCCGCGCCGTTGGCGTTTGCGCTCTGCACCGCCGTCGCGACGTCGTTCGTCGAGATGCCCAGCGCGCGCATCTTCTCCGGGTCGACCTCGATGCGGATCTCGTCCTCCGGCGCGCCGACCACAGCCACGCTGGCCACGCCGCCGATCTGCTCGAGGCGCCGCGCGTGCACGTCATTGGCCGTGCGGCCGAGCAGGCGCAGGTCGTTGAGGCCCGTCAGGCCGATCACCGCGATGGGACGTTCACCCGGATCGCTGGTGAGCAGCGTCGGCCGCGCGGCGCCCTCCGGCAACCGCGACCGGGCCTGGTCGAGCCGCTCGCGCACCGTGAGGATCGTCGTGGGCATGTCCGTGCCCCACTGAAAGCGCATCGTCGTCACGGCCTCGCCGTTGCGACTCACTGAGCGCAGCTCCACCAAGCCCGGTGTGGCAGCCACCGCCGCTTCGATCGGCTCGGCCACGAAGCGCGAGACTTCCTCGGCCGCTGCGCCCGTGTACGTGGTGCGCACCGTGAGCACCGGCAGCGTGACGTCGGGCAGCAGCGTGACTGGCAGGCGCGTCAGCGAGACGCTGCCGAGGAGGACGATGGCCAAGGTCGCGGCCACCGTCGTCACCGGACGACGGACGGCGAATGCGGAGAGCGACATCGGGACGCCCGCTTAGTTGCGCTCGCGCGCCGCGACGGCGCGCACCGGCGCGTCGTGCGTCAGCGTGAGGTGCCCTTCGATGATGACGCGGTCGCCCGGATTCACCGGGATGATGCCACTGGTGGTGTCGGGCAGGATCTCCGTCTGCTGACCGTTGCTCCGCCCCGGCAGCACGTAGGTCCACTGCGCGCGACCGTCCTTCACGACGAAGACCAGCGGACGGCCGTCGCGCTCGATGATGGCGCGTGCCGGGACGAGGCGCCGGCCCGTGAGCCGCTGCGCCTCGAGGCGCACGTCGGCGTACATGCCGGGGCGCAGGGCGCTGTTGCCGGAGGCGCGCACGAAGGCGCGACCGGCACGGGTCGTGCTGTCCACCATCGGCAGCACGGCCGCGACGCGGCCCGCGATCGCCTGCCCCGGCATCGCCGCGCTGGAGATCACCGCTTCGCCACCCACGCGGATCAGCGGCAGGTCGTGCTCGAGCACCGCCGCCTCGACGCGCAGGTTGTTGAGGTCCACGAGGAATCCCAGCTCCTGCCCGGCGTTCACGCGATCGCCGATCACGGTGTTGATGCGATCGATCGTCCCGTCGAAGGGCGCGTAGATCGTCGAGCGCTCGCGAGCCAGCTTGGCGCGATCGAGGCGCACGCGCGCCGCGGCCAGGCCTGAACGGATCACGAAGGCATCGAGGCGTTGTTGCGAGGGCATGACACCGGTCGCCGCCGAGTCGGGGCGATAGAGGTCTTCGTATTGCTGCTCGGCCTGCTTCAACGCCACTTGGGCCTCGGCGAGGTCGATCTCGAAAGGCCGCGCGTCGAGTTCGATCAGCGCCTGCCCGCGCCGCACCCGCTCGCCGGGCCGCACGAGCACGCGGCTCACCGTGCCCGCGACTTCCGTACGGATGCGGCCCTCGGTCTCGGAGCGCACCTGGCCCGTGGTGTTGATCGACAGCACGAGGTCGCCGTCCTCGACGTCGGACACGACGACGGGCAACGACACCGTCGAGCCGCCGGACGTGCCGCCCGAGTCCGTGGCCGCCGCCGTGGAATCGGCGCTCGCCGTGGCGGCGCCACCGACGGCAGACTTGATCTTGTCACAGGCCGCGAGCGTCGTGGCGGCGAGGAGGAACGCGAGAGGACGGCGCATCGACATCTGGAAGGTGGTTCGTGGGAAGGTGTCCTGCGTTGGACCCTCTACGACAGCCTTTGGTTGCACGTGTCAGCGCAGTTCTTCAGCGGAGGACGCGCAGTCGGGCGATCACGAGCCCCCCGGACTCCTCGTCATCGATCGGCACGAGCAGCTCGCCGTTCGGCAGGAGCCCGACCGGCAGGCGATACCCGCGCACCGTGCCGACGTAGGCCCCGTCGGAACCGAAGACGTCGAGCACCCCCGGCTTCTCGTCGCGCAGCGACCGCTGCACCCACATCGTGCCGTCCGCGAGCAGCGTCACCCCGAACGCAAAGGGCAGCATCCCATCGAGCGCCGGTCCCGCGGTGAGTTCGCTGAGCGGAATCGTGCACTCGGCACCGGGGATCTGGAGCTTGAGACCATCGGGGAACTGGCGTCGCACGTCATCCACTGTCGGCGCCCGCGTCGGCAGGTCGCGACGCACCGAGGCGAGGAGCCGGTTGCCTTCGTAGAGCGCGAGTTCGTAGTGTGGACCTGCATACACCAGCGCGCGCGGACCGTCGGCGTCCCACTGGATGCTGCGCGCAAAGAAGTTCGGCTGCGTCAGCTGCACGCGACCGCCGCAGCCCGAGAGCATGCGCGCGTTTCGATTTGCCGGCTCGAAGACGGTGGCCAGCACCGCGCTGCCTGTGGTGTCGCCGCGCAACGTCATCGTGTTGCCGGTCGAATCCCAGCTGCTGACCTGCTGCCAGAGCCCACCGGTGCGGAAGGCTATGCGCATCGTGCCCGCGAGCCCGTCACGGAGCGGAATGTCGGCGATCGGGTCGAGATCCGGCCCCCAGCGCACCAGCGCGCTGCGGCCCACGTCGAGCACGGCGATGGAATCGCCCTGTTGCACGAGATGGAACGGCAGTCCCATCTCCCCGGGCGCGCCGCCCTTCCGGCCGATGCTCCGTTCGTAGCGACCATCGCGGCCGAAGCGACGGATCGCCGGTTCGCGCTCGAGCACATACGTCCGGCCCGCACGATCGGTGATCACCTGCTGCGGAGTGACGCCGGTAAAGAGCCACGGCTCGCCAAGCGAATCCGTGAGCACGCCGATCGTATCGAAGCGCCACGCCAAGGCCGTATCCGGCCCCGTGCTCATGACGATGCGCACGCCTGCCGAGTCCGTGCGGACGACATTCGCCTGCTGCGGCGCCTCGCCGCCGCAGGCCGCGCCCGCGAGGATGGCGGCGCCGAGCGCCGCAGCCAGAGTCCGTTGCATCGCCCTTATTTGGCCCTCGGGAGAACACCCGTCAACACGCTTCACCGAACCCTAATGAAAGCGGGGGTGAGCCCGATGGCCCACCCCCGCCGTCCGTGCCCGCGTGCGCCTCAGTTGCCGCGCAGCGGGATCTCCGTCGCGGTGTGGCGACGCAGGTACACGAGATCGTCCTCGTCCTTCCGCGTCGTATAGATGGTGTTGGTGCCGAAGCCCGCGAGCGTCACGCCGTCCTCAAGCCGCACCTGGAAGGCCACGGTGCCCTGTGCGTTGATCACGTCGTAGAGCGTCCCGCGTGCCTGCGCATTCTCGGTGCGGCGTACCCAGAGCTCGCCGTTCGGCCGCGCCCACACACTGGCCTGGCCCGCGCGGAACGGCGGCTTCACCTCCGGCCAATCCGTCAGCGGCTCGAGCGGCGGCGCGTTGGCACCCGGGCCCATCTGCGCGGTCGTCGAACGCTGTCCATTGTTGTTCGTCACCATGATCGACATCTGGGTGGCACGCGCCGCGTTGCGCAGGCCTTCCTCGTAGCGGATCTCCGCCGCGTTCATGCGTACCGGCGTGTACGCGATGCGCGGCCCCGAGCGCTTGCTGCCGTCCGGCGCGATGAACTCGATGTGATACGTCCCCGCGCGCGCCACGGCCACGCGCCCGTCGGGGAACACCGCCCACTCGTCACGCGGCGCCAGCGGATTCGCCCCGCCGATCATCACGCGCACGTTGCCCTGGCTCCCACTGACCTGCGAGTTGGACTTCGGCAGCACGATGTACGTGAGCGTGTCCATGCGGCGCGTGCTGCGGTCAAGGCGAATCAGCGGCACGGAATCGGCAACCACCGGACCGTTGGGCCCCGGCGAGATCGGGCTGCCCTCGCCATAGAGCCGGCCGCGTGCGTCGGAGGCGCGGGGGCTGAAGCCAGGCCCACCAAGCGAAATCTGCGGGCCGCCCTGCGGACGCCCCTGGCCCTGCCCGGGCGGCGGCGTCTGCGGGCGGCGCGGCGTCTCATCCTCGAGCCGGAAGGTGCTGATCGGCTTCGCGTCCGGACCGATGATCAAGTAGCGGGAGTTCAGCGGATCGAACAACAGCGTCGTGTCACCCGGCGCCGCATACAGACGCATCGGCAGGCCGAACTCCTGCGGCCCGCTGCCTTCGCGGCCGATCTTCGCGGCGGTGCCCGACCGGAAGTCGACGACGCTCACGATCTTGTCGCGCGGGTCCGCCACGATCACGCGGCCATCGCGCAGCTCGCGCACGCCACCGATCTGGCTGAAGGGCTCCTCGTACTCGGCCTGCGGGGCCGGCAACGTGCGCGGCGCCTGCTGGGCGGACAGCGGCGCGGCCAAGGCGAGCATCGCCAACGGCATCATGCGAATCGGCTTCACGGAAGATCTCTCGGAATCGGGGTCAGCCCGCCCCTAACACACGACGACCGGCGGGACACGAAATCTGTCACCGCCGGCCGCCGGTAGGGTTTCCAGGAGCCCCACGCTCCTGGCGTCCCTCCCTTCAGCCTAGGTACGGGAGGCACGCCGAGAACGTTGGGCGGGGTCACGGCAACGGATGCCGCCGAATCACCAGCAGATCATCCTCATCCCGCAGCGCCGTGTACATCCCGCTCGCCCCGAAGCCGAGCAGCTGCACCCGCGGCGGCAACTTGATCGCATCGACGATCGCGCCGTCCGCATTCAGCAGGTCATAGCGCTGCCCCGGCGTGCGATCCACGACCGGCACCCAGGCGCGCCCGCGCGGGTCGATGAGGATGCGATCGCCCGTGAACGGCGGCTTCTCCGTCTGCCACGGCTCGGGCGGCACCAGCTCGAAGCGCGGCATCTGCGTACCCGCCGGCACCATGCCCGCCGACTGCCGCAGGCCTTCGTCGAGCGCCTTCTGCACCGAGTCCATCATGGCCTTCTTGTCGGCCTCGGTCACGGGCAGCCGCGGGTACGGCAGCGCCGCCGCGCGACGCCGCTGGCCGTCCGGCAGCACGATCTCCGGCACATAGCCATTCGCGCGCAACAGCATCACGCGGCCGTCGGGAAACACGCCCCAGATGTCGTACTTGGGGTAGCCCGGCACCTGCATGCGCATGACCTGCGCCGAGATCTGCGGCGCACGCACGATGTTGAAGAACTTGATCAGAGAGTCGGCCTTGGCCGTGCGTGGATCGGTGCGCACCACCACCACCGAGTCCCCGAACGAGAGCCGACCGCCCTCGAAGCTCATGTCGCGCCCTTCGCCGTACCAGCGCCCCTGCGCATCCACGGTGCGCGTGAACGGCGTGCGCATCAGCGCCATGGGATCGCCCGCGCCGGCCATCGGCTGCGTGCGTCGTGCGCGGCCCGTGGGATCGAGCACGAGGATGCGTTGCTGCATGAGGTCGAGGATCTGCACCGAGTCGCCGACCGTACGCCACATCGCCATCACGCTGCGGTACTCCAACGGCCCTGACCCGTCGCGCGCCGCCTCACGCTGCTCCTGGCTGCTGAAGCTCGTCACGACCAGGCGCTTCTCACGCGAGTCGTGCACGACGATGTCGCCGTTCTTGAGCTCCACCAGCTGCAGGGGGCCGCTCCACGGCTCCTCCAACTGGGCGTTCGGCGCCGGCAGCGGCCGCGCGGCTCGGGGTTGCTGGGCGCTCAGCGGCGCGGCCGCGAGCAGGGCGATGATCAGGGCATTGCGCATGACGAATACTACGCGCGCCTGCCTCGCTTTGTGCCGACTGCCGAATGCACTCACCACGAAGGCACGAAGGGAGTCGCGACAAACGAAAGGCCCCGCAACTCCAAGAAGCATCGCTTCTTCAGGGTTGCGGGGCCGAAAGACTGTTGCGGCTCCCTTCGTGCCTTCGTGGTGAACCGCGGTTACTCGCCCGCCGAGAGCTCGATCTGCTCGCCCGGCCCGGCGTCTTCCCCGCCCTCGGCGCCGTCGTCCTTGTCGTCGGAGACCACGCGCGCGATCGCCGCGACCACGTCGCCGAGCTCGAGGTCCTTGAGCTTCACACCCTGCGCCACGCGGCCCGTCTCGCGGATCTGGTTCACCGCGCAGCGCAGCGACTGTCCGCCGCGCGTGATCAGCATCAGCCCGTCCTCCGGCAGCACCTCGAGTAGGCCGACGACGTCGCCCGTCTTCTCGGTGCGCTTCACCGTCAGGATGCCCTTGCCGCCGCGGCCCTGCACGCGGTACTCGTCGACGTTGGTGAGCTTGCCCATGGCCAGCGAGGTCACCACCAGCAGCGAGGCGTCGCGCTTCACGACCACCATGCCGACCACGCGGTCACCTTCGCCGAGCGCGATGCCGCGCACGCCGGTGGTGTCGCGGCCCATCGGCCGCGCTTCCTGCTCGTGGAAGCGGATGCTCAGGCCATGGCGCGTCACCAGCACCACGTCGTTCGTGCCCGACGTGATCTGCACGTCGATGAGCTCGTCGCCGTCCTCGAGCTTGATGCCCTTGATGCCCGTCGACCGGACGTTGCTGTACTCGGAGAGCGCGGTCTTCTTCACCGTGCCGTCCTTCGTGCAGAACATCAGGAACTCGTTCTCGGTGAACTCCTTCACCGGCACGATCGCCTTCACCGTCGTATCGGGCGACACGTTGATGAGGTTCACGATCGGCTTGCCCTTCGCGGCGCGCGCGCCTTCCGGGATCTCGTGGACCTTGAGCCAGAAGCAGCGCCCGTCGTGCGTGAACACGAGCAGGTAGTCGTGCGTCTGCGCCACGAACAGGTGCTCCACGAAGTCATCCGTGCGCAGCTCGGTGCCCTTGGTGCCCACGCCGCCGCGCCGCTGCTTGCGGTAGGTCGAGATGTTCGTGCGCTTGATGTAGCCGGCGTGCGAGATGGTCACCACCATCTCCTCGTTCGCGATGAGGTCCTCGATCGAGAACTCGCCCTCGTCGCTGACGATCTCCGTGCGCCGCTCGTCGCCGTAGGTGTCGACCAAGGCCTTGAGCTCGGCCTTCATCACGCCCATGCGCTTCTCCTTGCTCGCGAGCAGCGACTCCAGCTCCGTGATCTGCCCGCGCACCTCCGCCAGCTCCTCTTCCAGCTTCTCGATCTCGAGGCCGGTGAGCTTGGCGAGGCGCATGTTGAGCACGGCCTCGGCCTGGCGCTCGCTGAGCTTGAAGCGCCGCTGCAGCTGCTCGCTGGCCTGCGGCGTGTCCTCGGCCGCCCGGATGACCTTGATCACTTCGTCGATGTTGTCGACGCAGATCTTGAGGCCTTCGAGGATGTGCTCGCGTTCCTTCGCCTTGTCGAGGTCGAACTGCGTGCGCCGGACGATGACTTCGTGGCGGTGCGCGATGTAGTGCTGCAGCACGTCGCGCATCGGCATCACCTTCGGGACCAGGCGCTTGCTCACCGGGTCCGGCACCAGCGCCAGCATGATGACGCCGAAGGTGCTCTGCATCGAGGTGTGCTTGTACAGCTGGTTCAGCACCACCTTCGGGATCGCGTCGCGCTTGAGCTCGATCACGATGCGCGTCTGCGCATCCGACTCGTCGCGCAGGTCCGAGACGCCTTCGATCTTCTTGTCGCGCACCAGCTCGGCGATGCTCGTCACGAGGTTCGCGCGATTCACCTGGTACGGCAGTTCCGTGACGACGATTTGCGACTTGTTCGAGGACTCCTTCTCCTCGATCACCGCGCGGGCGCGCATGATGATCTTGCCGCGTCCCGTCTCGATGTAGTCCTTGATGCCCGCGCGGCCGTAGATGAAGCCGGCCGTCGGGAAGTCCGGGCCCTTGATGTGCTTGCGGATGTCCTCGACCGAGAGGTCGGGATTGTCGATCATCGCCGTCACGGCCGCGGCGACTTCACGCAGGTTGTGCGGCGGGATGTTCGTCGCCATGCCGACGGCGATGCCGGCAGAGCCGTTGACGAGCAGGTTCGGGAACGCCGACGGCAGGACGGTCGGCTCTTCCAGGCGGTCGTCGAAGTTCGGCGCGAAATCGACCGTGTTCTTGTCGATGTCGGTGAGCATCTCGACGGCGATGCGCGTCAGGCGCGATTCCGTGTAGCGGTACGCCGCCGCCGGATCGCCGTCCATCGAGCCGAAGTTGCCCTGGCCGTCCACCAGCGGATAGCGCAGCGAGAAGTCCTGCACCATGCGCACGAGCGCGTCGTACACCGACTGGTCGCCGTGCGGGTGGTACTTGCCGAGCACGTCGCCGACCACCGTCGCCGACTTCTTGTACGCCCGCCCCGGCACCAACCCGAGCTCGTTCATCGCATACAGCACGCGCCGGTGCACGGGCTTCAAGCCGTCGCGCACGTCGGGCAGCGCGCGGCTCACGATGACGCTCATCGAGTAGTTGATGAACGACTCCTTCACCTCGTCCTGGATCAAACGGGGAAGGATGCGCTCACGGTTGTTCGGGGCCGTCATAGACGCTCGATTTGGGGTCGATTTTCAGAGGGAACCGCGACCCCGAAAGTTAGCCGATTTCGCAGGCGCAAACAACGGGTTTTGTGGCCCGAAAACAGCGTTCACCACGAAGGCACGAAGGGGCTCGCGAACTGCCGACGGGCCCGCGACCCCAAGAAGCTTTGCTTCTTCTGCGTCGCGGGCCCGTGAGATTGTTGCGGCTCCCTTCGTGCCTTCGTGGTGACCCGCCGTTTAGCGCGGCTCCGCGCTCGGATGCTCGCCCTCGGCCTGTTCCGACGCCTTGCGCAGCGTCTCGCGCTCGTGGCGCCAGTCTTCGTACCAGCGTCGCGTCACCTCACCGGCGAGCTCGCGGTTGCCGAGCCCGAAGCTCAAGGCCAACGCCAGCGCGATCGCACCGAAGATGATCGCGAACGCCGTCGTCACGATACCCGTCGCCACGCCGAGCTCCTGCAGCGACATGAACACCGCGAGCAGCACCACGCCGCCCTTGCCCACGCGCGCCAGCGTGCTCGCGCCGGCCAGCGCGCCCGCGCTCGCCGCGATCAGCGCCGCCACGAGGTCGCCGAGCACCAAGCCAAGGATCACGATCACCACCGCCGCGATCACGCTCGGCACGTAGCTCACCAGCTCGGCGAAGGCCTGGCCGAGGTAGTCGATGCCCAACGTGTCCGCGGCAATCAGCATCGCCGTGAAGATCAGGAACCAGAACACCACATTGCCGATCACGCGCGACGGCGTGAGCGGCACGCCGTAGGGATCCAGCGGCGGCGCGACGCCGCCCTTCTGCAGCGCCTCGTTGAGGTGCACGCGGCGCAGCAGGCGATGGATCGTCCGCTGCGCGAAGCGCGCCACGAGGAAGCCGGCCACCATCACCACCGCCGCGCCGAAGAGCGCCGGCACATACTCCCAGAGCCGCAGCAGGCTGTCTTGCAGGCGATCGAGGAACGCCATGATTGAGTCCGGGATCAGAACGTGATGCGGAGAATGGAATGCTGCCCCGGCGTGCGCGCCGCGGCCGCAGCGATCGCCGACGGATTGAACTGGACGCGGCTACCGACCTCGAGGCGCCGCCCTTCGTCGCGCGCCGGCTGCGCGTAGCGCTCGGTCAGCCACGCGCCCGCCATCGCACCAACCGTACCCATGCCGAGCGTCGCCGCCGAACCGCGCTCGGCATCGCCGGCGATGAGGACGCCGAGACCGATGCCCATCAGCGCACCGGCGCCCGCGCCCGTCGCCACCAACACGCCTTCGCCACGCGTGTGGTCGAAGTTGCGCACGAAGTAGCGGTTCGCGCCCCACACGCCGAGCAGACCGCCAGCGAGCAGCGTTCCTGCCACCGTCTGCGGCTCGGGATCGCCCTCGATGAGCGTCGTCGCCGCGGCAGAGCCGCCGATTGCCGCGCCCAGCCAAAGCAGCGTAGCGTCGCCCGCCGTGACTTCGTACGACGCCGTGCCCGCCCACTTCCGGCCCAGTGCGTACCCGCCCCAGCCGAGCAGCATCGGTACCGCCAGACGCTGGCTGCGACGCAGTCCTTCACCGTCGTTCTCCCGCGGGTCGGCCATCCAGGTGACCGCGTAGGTGCTCAGGGCCACAAGGTCGTGCGCGACCACCGACGCAACCGCCTCGCCCTCCGTGAGACCCCCGCCCACCCACAGGCCAATCGCAGAGCCACCGAGGCCGCCAATCAGCGACACGGCGCCAATCTCGCTCTCGCTCATGCGCCACGAGTGGCCAAGCAGGAAGAAGCTCGCGCTGCCGCGCGCGCCCATCCGCGTGCTCAGCACCTGTCGGGCGGGCGTGACGTTCACCTGTTGCGTGATCTCATTGGCCACAAAGAACGTCGCGCCCGACATCAGCATGTATCCCGCGATGCGCGTTGCCGGTTCGCTCCCCAGCATCACCGCGAAGGCGGGGCCGTACGAGACCAGTCCGAGCGCGAGCTGGTTGCGCACGTACACATTGCGCATGTCGCGGGAGGTCTCGCCGTCGTCACGCGGCCGCTCGGCTTCCTGCACGGGCGTGCCGAGATCGAGACGGCGGGGCGGATCGTGTTGGGCGGTCAGCGACGTGGCGGCGAACGCCAGCGCGCCAAGGGATCGCAAGAGGGATCGCATTGGCGGAAAATCTAGTGCAGGGGGCCTAGTTGCGCGTCCCGCGCTTGAGGTCGAAGAGCACGCTGCGCTTGCACTGCGGGCAGAGCAGCCACTCCCGCTGCCGCGCGTAGCCGAGCCCGAAGCTCCCGCCGCCGATGGCCCGCTCGTGCATGCGCACCGCGCAGCGCGGGCAATCCGCGTGGCCGTCGCGCGCGTAGGCCTCGCGCACGCTGCGCTCCTCGTCCGCGGTGAACTGCGCCTTCTCAGCCATCGCTCACCCGCAGCACCAGTTTTCCGAACTGCTCCCCGCGCGCCATCCGCTCGAACGCCGCGCGCCCCTCGGCCAGCGGATACACCGCATCCACCGTCGGCCACAGGCGGCCCGCGTTGAGTTCCGCGGTGACCGCCGCGAACTCCGCATCGTTGCCCATCGTCGAGCCCATCAGCGACCACTGGTACCAGAACAGCCGGCGCACATCCATCTCGAGCTTCGGGCCCGACGTCCCGCCACAGGTGACGAGGCGGCCGCCGCGCGTCAACGCCTGCAGCGACGCATTCCACGTCTTCTCGCCGACGCTATCGATGACGACGTCCACGCCGCGCTTGTTCGTCCGCTCGCGGATGACACGCCCGACATCCTCGGTGGCGTGATTCAGGCACTCGTCGGCGCCCATCGCGCGCGCCTGCTCGAGCTTGGCCGGATCCGACGACGTGACCCACACCCGCGCACCGCGCTGCTTGCAGATGCGCAGCGCCGCCTGCGCCACGCCGCCACCGATGCCCCAGATCAGCACGTCCTCGCCGGCCTGCACCTGCGCCCGGCTCACGCACATGCGCCAAGCCGTGAGCGTCGCCAGTGTGAACGCGGCGGCGATGTCGTCGGGGACGTTATGCGCCACCTTCATCACATTCGAGGCCGGCACCACCACGTACTCGGCGAAGCTGCCCGGATGATGCTCGCCCAAGAGCCCGAACGTCACGCACAGCGGATGCTCGCCCTTCAGGCACCATTCGCAGCGGCGGCAGGAGATGCCGGGGTTGATGACCACACGGTCGCCGAGCCGGAGTCCGGGCGCCTCGCCGGCGATGCCTTGAATGACACCGACGCCATCGGCGCCCAACACCCAGGGCGGCGTGATCGTGACGCCCGGCAGCCCCCCGACGGTCCAGAGGTCGAGCCGATTGAGCGCCACCGCTCGCATCCGGACGAGCACCTCGCCCGGCTCGGGCGTGGGCGTCGCCACGTCCTCGCGATAGCGGACCTGCTCCGTCCCGCCATGGGCGTCGATTGTCAGTGCTCGCACCCTATCTCCGTTGCTATATTTCCCGCATGATCGAGATCAAGGTCCCCCCCCTCGGTGAATCGATCACCGAGGCGACCGTCTCCCGCTGGCTCAAGCAGGAAGGCGAAGCCATCGCGGTCGGCGACACGCTCGTCGAACTTGAGACGGATAAGATCACCGTCGAAGTGCCCGCCCTCAATGCCGGTGTGCTGCGCAAGCGCCTGAAGAATGAAGGCGACGTAGTGCAGCTGGCTGAGACGCTCGGCCACTTGGAAGAAGGTGCCAGCGCGGGTGCCGCGCCAGCCGCGGCGGCTCCTGCCCCCAGCGCTCCCGCAGCGCCGGCACCGGGCGCTCCCAGCGCGCCGGCCGCACCCGCTGCCCCTGCGGCTCCCGTCGCCGCGCCCAGCACTGGCGACCTCCGCGCCGCGCCGTCGGCGCAGAAGCTCGCCGCCGCCACGGGCGTCGACCTCTCGACGGTGCAAGGCAGCGGCCGCGGCGGCGTGATCTCCAAGCCCGATGTCGTCGCCGCGAGCGCCGCTCCGGCGCCGACGAAGGCCAACGTCCCCGCTCCGGCGCCGACCACCGCCCCGGTGAAGGCCGCGCCCGCGCCCGCGCCGCGCCCCGAGGGCACGCGCGAGACGCGCGAGAAGATGACGACGCGCCGCAAGCGCATCGCCGAGAACCTCCTGCAGGCGCAGCACGCGACGGCGCACCTGACGACGTTCAATGAGATCGACATGAGCGCCGTGAGCGCCGTGCGCGAACGCATGAAAGAGCGCGTCGAGAAGGAGCATGGCGTGAAGCTCAGCTTCATGCCGTTCTTCGCCAAGGCCGCCTGCATGGCGCTCAAGGCCTACCCGGTGGTGAACGCGCAGATCGACGGCGACTCCGTCATCTACAAGCACTACGTGAACCTCGGCATCGCCGTGGCCAGCGAGCAGGGCCTGGTCGTGCCGAACGTGAAGGACGCCGACCGCATGGGCATGGTCGGCTTCTCGCGCGCCATGAACGCGGTCGCCAAGCGCGCGCGCGACGGCAAGCTCACGATGGACGACCTTACCGGCGGCACGTTCACGATCACCAACGGCGGCGTGTTCGGCTCGTTGGTCTCCACGCCGATCATCAACTACCCGCAGGTCGCCATCCTCGGACTCCACAAGATCCAGGAGCGGCCGGTGGCGATCGACGGCAAGGTCGAGATTCGCCCGATGATGTACGTCGCGCTCAGCTACGACCACCGCATCATCGACGGACAGCAGGCCGTGCTGTTCCTCGTGCGCGTGAAGGAGCTGATGGAAGATCCCGCGGCGATGCTGATCGACGACTGACGCGTCGGTTACGGATCCGGTGGTGACGACGGGGGCGCTTCCACTTGGGGGCGCCCCTGTGGCCATCTGGCGAAGCGCGACAGCATCGCGGGCGTGACGCGCGCGACCTCGAGGTCGCGCGCCGACTCCATGGACGACGCCGCGAAGAATCCGAGCGCGCCGGCGATGAGCGTACTGGTCACGAAGACGCCGCCGCATCCCGTCGAAGCCTCGTCTCGGCTCAGCGAGGAGCAGGCGGCGTACATCCCGAGCCCCGTCACGGCACCGAAGACCACGCCGCGCATCGCGAGGCTTCCGACTCCCGCGCCGCGGTGCACGATGGCGTTCCGTATACGGCTGCGTCCGAGCGCCGTCGGACCAGCCGTCTCCGGCACCAACACCCACACGCTGTCGTCGTTGATCGCCAGCAACTCGCCGGACACCGTGCCCGAGCTGGCGAAGAGTGTCACGCGTGCGCCGAGCAGCGAGGGCTTGGTGCGGGCCGGCATGCACGCGCTCGCGACGAGCGCGAGCAGCAGGGTCGCGCGCCGCGACGCGCTCATGGCTGCCTCCCGAAGCGACTCGCCCAGAAGTTCTGCTCGAAGCCGGCCTCGCGCGCCTTGAAGAGCGGCGCCATCTGGCGCAGTCCTTCGCGCGGCGTCCGCATCAGGATGTCGGCCATCTGCGCATCGCCCTCGGCCAGCCACTCACCGCGCATCCATTCGAGGTAATAACCGGTGGACTCGAGGAACAGCGCATACTGCGGCGCCTCGCGCGGCATCACGAACTCCAGCGCGACGGTGTCGCCGGGAAAGGTCACGACGGTGCGTGCGGGATCATTGAGCACGGCCGTCACGTCGCCGGCATGCGAGCCGCTGCGCAGCGCGCGTGTCGGCTCCACGCGCACGGCCTCGATCGGCGGGCCCGCCTCGACCAAGGCCAGTTGGTCGATGCGCCAGTTGCCCTTGGCGTAGATCAGGCGCACGCGGCGCAGGCCGTCGGTCGCCTGGGGCACCGGCAGCAGCTGGCGGTCCGTGGCAATCGGGCCATGCTCATCGAAGCGCGCCACCCGATGCCACCGCCCCTCGGCATCCTCGGCTTCGACCGCGATCGCACCGATGGCGGCCTCCACGGCGGCGAGCGGCATCATCGCCTGCGGATCGCCGCGCTCGAGTCGCGCGAGCCACGGCGCGGCCTCGCGGCCCATCCACGCCATGGTCTGGTAGAGCACGAAGGTCGACACGAAGCTCTGCCGGGCGGCGAGCAGCAGCGCGGGCGTCTCGGTCACCGGCGCGTCGAACTCCACGAGCATCGTGTCGGTGGCCGCGAGGTCCGTCGAGTCCGCGAGGTCATGCCACGCGCGGCCGTCCAGCGCGGCCAGCGCCGTCCGGCAGTCGCCGCCACTCGCGGAGCAGCGCGTCGGCGCCTGGCCGCCGCGCAGCGCGTGGAACCGGCCCTCGCGCGACGCCACGACATCGCTGCCTGCCGGGGCGGGTACCACCTGCAGACGCACGGAGCGCACCACGTGCGTCTCCCACGCCTCGTTCAACATGTTCAAGGTCAGCGTTGCGCCGCCGTCGCGCCGCAGCCCGAGGTCGTCGATGTCGCGCGCCTCGAGGCGCCGGGCGATGCTCGACGAGAACCCCTCGGCGCGCGGTCGATCTGCATCCTCACCGTCGACGTAGAAGGTCGGGCAGGAGCCGAAGCAGCTCTTCGGATCCGCCATGCACATCACTGTCACGGCACCCCACACCACCGTCCACGCATGGTAGAGCCCCAGGCTTGCCGCCATCGCCACCTCGGGATTGTCACTCTCGAACAGGGCCACCGAGTCGATCGGGATCCGGTGTCCCTCGTCGGCGAGACCCATCAGGGTGCGCGTCGCGTCGAAGCGGGCGCCGACGCCAGCCAGTGTCCGCGTCACGGTGTCGAGCGACACCTGTTGCAGCAGCATCACGCCGCCGTCGAGGAGATGCAGCTTGACCGGCGTCGGCTGCGTGGACGACTTGGTGCCGGGGCCCGTATCGCCGCTTCGCGTGGTCCGCGAGCTATCGGAACGCGCGCGCGCCGCCTCGAGGCCCTCCGGTGTCGGCTGATGCAACAGGGGGTCGCGGACGTGCACTGAGCAGGCGACGGAGAGTGCCGCCACCGCTGCGAGCATGACGCCAAGTCGGGCAATGCGCACCAAAGGGCTCCGGGAGGCGGGGGACGCGCCAGTATGTACGCCGACGCCGATCCACGCCATAGGACGCGACGTCACATCCTAGGCCGCCGCCCGCGCAGGAGGGCGTGCCATCTCCGATTAGATTGCGGCACAGGACTCCAACCCGAGACACCCCCCAGTGGCAGACCAGAACCTCACCCCGGACCTCGTCGTCATCGGCGGCGGCCCCGGCGGCTACGTCGCCTCCATCCGCGCCGCGCAGCTCGGCCTCTCCGTCGTCTGCGTCGAGTTCGACAAGACCCTCGGCGGCACCTGCGTCAACGTCGGCTGCATCCCGTCCAAGGCCCTGCTCTCGAGCAGCGAGCACTACGAGTTCGCGCTCAAGCACGCCAAGGACCACGGCATCGAGATCGCCGGCGTGCAGCTCAACCTGCAGCAGATGCTCAAGCGCAAGGACGACGTCGTCGCGCAGAACACCAAGGGCGTCGAGTTCCTCTTCAAGAAGAACAAGGTCACCTGGGCCAAGGGCGTCGGCACGCTGAAGGCCGGCAACGTCGTCGAGGTGAAGGCCCTCGACGGCGCGCTCACGACGTACCGGCCCAAGCACGTGATCCTCGCGACCGGCTCCGTGCCGATGCAGTTGCCCTTCCTGCCCTTCGACGAGGAGCGCGTGCTCTCCAACGTCGGCGCGCTGCGCATCCCCGAGGTGCCCAAGCACCTCATCGTCATCGGCGGCGGCGTCATCGGCCTCGAGCTCGGCTCCGTCTGGCGTCGCCTCGGCGCCAAGGTCACGGTCATCGAGTACGCCCCGACCATCCTGCCCGGCAACGACGACGACATCACCAAGGAAGCGCACAAGATCTTCACCAAGCAGGGCCTGGAGATCCACACCGCGACCAAGGTTACCGGCGGAGGCCGCAACGGCAGCATGGTGACGATCGAAGCCGAGAAGGACGGCCAGGCGATGCGCTTCGAGGCCGACTACGTGCTCGTCTCGATCGGCCGCAAGCCCTCACTCACCGGCGTGGACGCCGCGGCGCTCGGCCTCGCGCTCGGCACGCGCGGCGAGATCGTCGTCGATGCGCAGATGCGCACCAGCCTCCCGAACGTCTTCGCCATCGGCGACGCCGTCGGCGGCAAGCTGCTGGCGCACAAGGCCGAGGAAGAGGGCGTGATCGCCGCCGAGGTGATCGCCGGCCATCACGCGAAGATGCACTACCACAACATGCCGGGCGTGGTCTACACGTGGCCCGAGATCGCGACCGCCGGCCTCACCGAGGCGGAAGCGCGTGCGACGGGCAAGGCGATCAAGGTCGGCAAGTTCCCGTTCAGTGCGAACGGCCGCGCACGGTCGATGGCGAGCACGGAAGGCTTCGTGAAGTTCGTCACGGACGCCGCGACGGACGAGATCCTCGGCTGCCACATGATCGGCCCGAACGTGAGCGACCTGCTCAGCGAGATCGTGCTCGCGATGGAGTACCGCGGCACGGCGGATGATGTGGGAGAGACGGTGCACTCGCATCCCACGCTCAGCGAAGTGGTGAAGGAGGCGGCGTTGGCGGCATTGGGGCGGGCGATTCACATTTGAACTGCAGATGTGAGATATGAGATGTAAGATGTAAGAGAGGGGGCTTCGCCAATGCTTGGGCGAAGCCCCCTCTTATACCTCACATCTTACATCTCACATCTGCAGTTCAGAGATACCGGTCTTGGATCACCGACAGATGGTGCAGGAGATGCCCCGCCGTGATCCACGCGATCCCTCGCACCGACACCGTCTTCCCTGACGCCTCGCCGCGCCGCGTCCAGGCCTCCGACGGCAGCCCTTGGTACAGCGTGACCGTCGCATCGCGCACCGACTCGAACTCATCGAGGATGCTGTCGATCGTGCGCAGGTTGGCGCCGCTCATCGGGGCGTAGGCGTTCTCGTCGAACCCGGGCAGCGGCGTGGTGTCGCCGCGGGCGATGCGCAGGGCGCGATACGAGAAGATGCGCTCGGCGTCGGTGCAATGCAGCACGACTTCCTTGAGCGTCCACTTGCCGGGCGCATAGGCGCGGGAGGCGACGTCGTCCTCGAGGTCGCCGAGGAGGGCCGAGGCGATCTCGGCGCCGCCGATCAACGCCTCGACGACGTCGCCGTCGGGGACCTGCGCGATGTAGTTGGCATAGTACGGCGCGAACTCCTCGGCCGTGGGGCGAATCCGCCGGTGGGCGCTCATGGCTGGCTCCTTGGTAGGCTGGGGAATCTACCATCCTCGCGGGATTTCGGTGCGGCGCTGGCTTCGTGGGGGGCTATGGTAACTGCAATCACCACGAAGTGGCTGTGTTGGAAGTCAAGCGGTGGTGGGCGTCGGTGACGCCTGCCACCGCGTTTGATGTTTGACCATCGCGTTGAGGATGACGAGGAGGCGGCGCATGCACGCGGTCAGGGCGAGCTTCTTCGGCTTGCCGGCGGCGACGAGGCGCCGATACATCGCGCGTACGACGGCGTTGCAGCGGATCGCCGCGAGGGTCGCCATGTAGAGCCCCGTGCGGACGTCGGCGCGGCCGCCGCGGATGCGCCGCACGCCGCGCCAGCGGCCCGACTCCTGCGCGTAGGGCGCCAGCCCGACGAGGGCGGCGATCTCCTTCGCGGACAGCGCGCCGAGCTCCGTGAGGCGCGCGATCAGCAGCCGCGCCGTCTGCGGCCCGATGCCCGGCACGCTCGTGAGGAGCTCCTCCTGCGCGCGCCAGAGCGGCGAGCCCTGGATCCAGCGGTCCGTCTCGTCCTCGAGGGCCCGGAGCGCCCGCTCCAGCGCGCGGATCGTCTGCCGGACGCTCGGCTGCACGCTGCGGCGCGCCACCGCGAGCCGGTTGTGCTCCATCGTCAGCATCTCGACGAGCTGCCGCCGCCGGTCGACGAGCGCCGCGAGCTCCTGCGTCGCCGCGTCGGGCAGCGGCCGCGCGGCCGGGCGCACCGTCGCCGCGAAGCGCGCGAGCAGCGCCGCGTCGAGCCGGTCCGTCTTCGCCAGCTGCCCGACGCTCTCGGCGAAGCGCCGCACCTGCCGCGGATTCACCACCGCGACCGGCACGCCCGCCGCCGCGAGCGCCGCCGTCAGCGGCACGTGGTAGGCGCCCGTCGCCTCCAGCACGACCAGCGTCGGCCCCTGCGCGCCCACGCGCGCCACCGTCGCGGCGATGCCCGCCGCGTCGTTCGCGTGCTGCCACGCCGCGCCCGTCGCGTCCGCGCCGTCCAGCGTGCCCTGGCTCACATCGATCCCGATGTACGTCATCCGTCCCTCGCCGCGTGAGGACCGCGCGCGCCCGGCCTTGCGCCATGCGGGCTCGCGGCCCCAGCGGCTGTTCGGGCGTCCCGCGATCGGTTCGACGACGCTCCCGCTTCGTGACGGGCTCTGCACGCCCCTGGCACGACAATCGAGCTGTCGCCGCCCCGATGACTTACCACCATTCGTGTGAGACATACAAGGCACGAAGACACGAAGGAGATGACTTGGAGTTTGAGCCGCTTTCTCGAGAGGTGATTGGCGCCGCGATTGAGGTCCATCGTAGGCTCGGGCCCGGCCTCCTCGAGTCGGTGTATCAGCGATGCTTGGCCATTGAGCTGGAGTATCGCGGGATTCCGAGCCGCCAAGAGGTTCCCGTGCCGCTCGCCTATCGAGGCCAGACGTTCGCGGACAGCTATCGCATCGATCTCGTTGTCGACGATTCTGTGATTGTCGAGGTGAAGAGCGTGCAACGATTGGAGCGCGTGCATCAGGCACAGCTGCTCACCTACTTGCGGCTCACCCGCATTCGGACCGGTCTGCTATTCAACTTCAACACCGCAGTGCTGAGACACGGCATCCTTCGCATGCGACTCTAGCCTTCGTGTCTTCGTGCCTTCGTGGTAAAAAGAAGAAACCGGCCCCCGCGAAGGAGGCCGGTCGAAAGCACCCGAGCGCGAAGAGTCAGTCGTCCGCGAGCTTGGCCAGGATCTGCACCGGCACATGCGCCGGCGTGGTCATGCGGCGGCGGCGGCCCGTCTCGGCGTTGATCTGGGTCCAGAGGGCGACTTCGCGCTCCGCCCCGGCCAGCGAGTCGGTCGACGCCTCGCCGTCCAGCCAGGCATGCACCGCGCTCGGCAGCTCGCGCGAGGCCAGCGGCACCTCACGGTCCGTCGCCTGCGGCTCGGCCTGCGCCGGCACGCGCGCATCAGCGGACGGCGTCGCCGTCTCGTTCCGGGAATCCAAGGGATCGTGCATCACGCGTATCGCTCCTCCAGCAGTTTCTGCAGCGCCTCACGGGCGCGATGGACTCGCATCTTCAGGGCACCGACCGTCGCGTCGAGCAACACCGCCATCTCCTCGTACGAGCGGCCCTCGACGTGCTTCATCACGAACGCTTCCCGCAACGAGTCCGGCAGGGCCCCCAGCGCACCATCGAGATCGCGCCGCAGCTCCCCACGATCCAGCTCCTCCTCCGGCGTCTCGAAGCCCGACGGCTGGTCGTCTTCCTCGTAGCTCAGGTGCGTGCGCCGGATGTTCTTCAGCCAATCCTTGCAGCCATTGGCCACGATCCGGAACACCCACGCGTCGAACCGGCCGCGCACTTCGGCGAGATGGTGATACGCCTTGATGAACGACACTTGCAGGATGTCTTCCGCGACGTCCGCGCTGCCCGTCATCCCGTAGGCGTGGCGATACAGCGGATCGCTGTAGCGCTCGATCAGGATGCCGAAGGCATTGCGGTCCCCGGCGAGCACGCGGTCAATGACCGCCTGGTCGGCGTCAAGCGTTTCGTCCGATGGCACGGGTGCAGTCTGTCTGGCAGGCACGACGCTAGTGTAACCCAACACGCGCGTCGCGGACAGCCCTCTGCACCCTCGGATTCCACGCCGGACTCCAGGTCCGTCGCATCAACAAGACGAAGACCCGGGGACCTGCGTCACACCGCGGTCACAGCCCCTTTGCCGCGACCCCGAAGACGCGCCGACACCGTTCACGCGACGCCACCGGAGGTCGGCTCGCAAGCGTTCAGCGTCGCGCCACCGCGAACGCCCCCCAGCCCTCGGCGCGCACGAGCGTCCCATGCTCATCCAACCGCGGCGGCGGCAATCGCACCGCACCCGGTGCCATCGGTGCCACACCTGTGAGCGGCGAGGCCTCCACTTTCCGCAACGCCTCGAGCACGGGCTTCACCACACCACAGGGCACGCCCGCCTCTTCGAGTGCCGCGATCCATTGCGCCGCAGGCGCCGTGCGCACGCGCGCGGCAAGCGCGGCCACGAGGCGGTCGCGATCGCGCACACGGCCCGCGTTGGTCGCGAGCGAGACGTCCGTCGCGAGCGCCTCGAGCCCCAGGGCGCGCGCGCAGGCCAGCCACTGCGCATCGTTGCCGACGGCAATCACCAACGGACGATCCGCCGCGTCGAAGCATTGGTAGGGCACGAGATTCGGATGCGCGTTGCCCCAGCGGGTCGCGTCGCGACCCGTGACGAGCGCGTTCTGCGCGACGTTCACCAAGGCGGCCGTCGCGGAATGCAGCAGCGAGACGCTCACGTGTCGCGAGCCTCGACGCCCGCCGGCGAGCGCCGCGAGGATCTGGATGGCCGCGTCTTTCCCGGCGAGCACGTCGGCGAGCGCCACGCCGACCTTCATCGGCGCGCCATCCGCCTCGCCCGTAATCGCCATCCAGCCGCTCTCGGCTTGCACCACGAAGTCATAGCCGGGACGCGGGCTCTCGAGCCCGAAGCCCGTGATGGTGCACCAGAGGAGCCTGGGATGCGCGGCCAGCATCTCGCGGACACCGAGTCCGTGACGCTCCAGCGTGCCGGGCCGGAAGTTCTCCAGGACCACGTCCGCGCCGGCGATGAGGGACGCCAGGAGCTCCCGGTCCGCCGCCCGAGAGAGGTCGGCGGCCACCGAAAGCTTGTTGCGATTGACGGACAGGTAGTAGGCACTTTCGCCCCGCGCATCGAAGGGCGGACCCCAGCCGCGCGTGTCGTCGCCGAGGCCGGGACGCTCGATCTTCACGATATCTGCGCCCAAATCGCCGAGAATCATGCTGGCGAGGGGTCCGGCAAGAACCCGCGAAAGATCGAGGATTCGGATGCCTTCAAGCGGCAGAGGTGGCATGATGGCTTCTTAGTGTGTTGTTACTGTATCATTAATCGACGGCCTGCAGAGTGAAAATTCAGCTAAACTCCGACGGCCCAGTCACTTGCGTAATCGCCGAAAAATCATATACTTGCCGCCGTTCATCTCGCGCAGTACCTCGCACCTGAGCAACTCCCGATGCCCGACACCGCCAAGCCGGCCGAAACCGCCGATAAGCCAGTCCCACCCAAGCGCAGCCCCGGCCACCGCGGCCAAGACGTCCGTGACACTGTCGCGGAAATGGCGGCCAAGGCCCACGAGATCTCCCTCGAAGCCGGCAGCAAGATGGCCGCCGCCATGAAGGACATCATCGGCGCCGCGTCCGGCATGGTCCCCTTCTCGCTCGAGTCCGCGCGCGACCTCATCCAGTTTATGGTGCGGCGCAGCCAGATGACACAGGACGAGGCGGACAAGCTCCTCGCCGAAGCCGAAGCGGTGTGGCTCAAGAAGAACAAGGGCAAGCTGCCGGCGCCGAAGGGCATCGCGACCGCTGGTAAGACGCCTGCCGCGAAGGCGGCGGCCGCCAAGCCCGCCCCGGCGAAGAAGGCAGCTCCTGCGGCGAAGAAGGCTCCGGCGGCCAAGAAGGCCCCGGCCGCCAAGAAGCCCGCCGCCAAGAAGTGATCCCCGGGGGCTCCCGTGCGGCGTGAGCTCGCTCCGCCCGGCGATGCCCTCGCGCTCACGCGCGCGCTCGTCGCGTGTGACTCCCGCAATCCCGCCTTCGCCCCGGACGCACCGGGCGAAGGCGCCGCGGCCCAGCTCCTCGCCGACACGCTCACCGCGTGGGGCTTCACGGTCGATCTCGTCGACGCCGCGCCCGGCCGCCCCAACGTCCTCGCGCGCATCGGCGGCGGGCATGGCGGCCGTTCGCTCATCCTGAACGGCCATCTCGACACCGTCGGCGTCGCCGGCATGACGCACGATCCCTTCGGTGCCGATGTCCGCGACGGCCGGCTCTACGGCCGCGGCTCCTGCGACATGAAAGCCGGCGTCGCCGCGATGTGCGCCGCCGCGCACCGCGCCGCCTCCACCGGACTCGGCGGGGAAGTCATCATCGCCGCCGTCGCCGACGAAGAGTGGGAGAGCATCGGCACGCGCCACCTGCTCGCGATGGGCCTGCGCGCCCACGCGGCGATCGTCACCGAACCGACGCGCCTCGCGATCTGCCCGGCGCATCGCGGCTTCTCCTGGGCCGACGTGCGCGTCGAAGGCCGCGCCGCGCATGGCTCGCGCTACGACATCGGCATCGATGCCGTCACCCACGCGGCGTTGCTGCTCGCCGAACTCGACGGATACCAACGCGATGTGCTGCCCGGCATCACGCATCCATTGCTCGGGCGCGCCTCCTTCCACGCGGGCCCCATCCACAGCGACGGTTCGCTGAGCGCCTACCCCGCCTGGTGCACGGTCGGGCTCGAACGCCGCACGCTGCCCGGTGAAGACGGCGCACACTTCGTGCACGAGATCGAAGCGGCGATCGCCCGCGTCGCCGCGCGTACGCCCAACTTCCGCGCCAGCGTGACGCCGGGCCTCATCCAGCAGCCGAACGACGTGCCCGTCGATCACGCGCTCGTGCAAGGTCTCAAGGCCGCCGCCACCACGCGCGGCGCAGCGGCGCCCATCGAAGGCCTCAGCTGCTGGACCGACGCCGCGCTCTTCACCGCCGCCGGCATTCCCGCCATCTGCTTCGGTCCCGGCGACATCGGCCTCGCGCACGCCGCCGAGGAGTATTGCCCGGTCGACGAGATCGCCGTCGCCACCGACGTGCTCACGCAGTTCGTCGTCGATTGGTGCGGACCCAAGGGCGTCGCATGGGGCAGCTGAGCGTCAAGCAGTACGACGCGCTGGAGCGCGCCGTCACCAAGCAGCAGCGCGTCATGGTGATGCGGCGCGGCACCGAGTTCCTCGTGATTCCCGAGCGCCTCACGCTGATCAAGGGCCGCGAGGCGATCATCGCGCGGCATCCGAGCACCGGCGCCTCGCTCACCTTGTACCTCGACGAAACCGACGCGCTCGAGGTCGTGACGTGAACGCGGGCGAGCTCCCGCTCGTCGCCGTCTACGCCGACGAGTCCTGCCTCGGCAACGGCAAGGAAGGCGCGAATCCCGGCGGCGCGGGCGTGCTGATCGAGTTCCGCCATGCCGACGGTCGCATCACGCGCCGCGACCTCTGGGTCAGCGATCCCGCCACGACGAACAATCGCATGGCCCTGCGCTCCGTCATCGAGACCTTCGATGCCTTGGGCGCCAAGGGCCAGCAGTTCCGCGTGCAGTTCACCACCGACTCGCGCTACATCGTCGATGGCATGACGGGCTGGGTGTTCGGGTGGGCGCGCGCCGGATGGAAGCGCAAGACCGGCCCGATCGAGAATCTCCCGCTGTGGCACGACGCGATCCGCAGCGCCGCCTCGCACCGCGTGAGCTGGCAGTGGGTGCGCGGCCACGATGGCCATCCGCAGAACGAGTACGCCAACCACCTGGCGACACGCGCCGCCGCGGACCAATCGCGGTCGGGCGGCGCCATCGAGAGCGGCTTCGACGCCTGGCTCGCGGCGTATCGCGCCAAGGGCGGACGCGTCACGGAGATCGCGGCGTTTCCCGATAGCGCGACGTTCAAGGCCTCGGCATCTTTGCCGCGGGTCCCCTGACATGACTACCGACGCGCTCGACGCACTGTTCCGCCGCCTGGTGCTCGCCGCCCAACAGGCCGGCGCGCTCGCGCGCCCGATCGACATCGGCGAAGTGCTCGACACGCTCGTGCCCTACCGCGCCGCACGCCGCGACGGCCTGCTCGATACCAACGACGACTACCTGCATTGCATGATGCAGCTGCTCGCCGGCGAGCGCGGGTACATCTTCTCCGACGACCTGCTGCAGGACGACCTGCGCAACGAGCTCTCGGCCATCAACCCCGACCTCGGCGTGCTCACCACCTACCGCACCGCGAAGGTGCGGATCGCCAGCGCCGAGGCGCAGCGCGTGCTCGCCGGGGATACGTCGATCGACCTGCGGCCGCCGACGCCCGCGGCGACGGACATCGTCGCGCCCGCGCCAACGCCGGCCGCAGCGCCTGCCACATCGCCTGCCACAGCGCCCGCCGTCGTCGCTCCGGCGGGGCCCGCCGTTCGTCCGTCGGTGCCCGCCGCGATCCCGACCGCCCCGCGCGGGGTATCACCCGTCGTGTCGCCGGCCGCGCCGACGACCGCGTCGCCTGCAGCACCGACGCCCGTGGTACAGGTGCCGCTCGTCGAACGGCCGGCAGAACCCGATACGCTCGACTGTCCGTATTGCTCGCAGTCGCTGCCGACGGACCGCACGCTCAAGTACTGCCCGCACTGCGGGCTCAACCTGCGCATCCGGCGCTGCCCCGGATGCAGCGCCGAGATGGAAGCCGAATGGAAGTTCTGCGTAACCTGCGGGCGCTCCGCGCCCTGATCCTGCCACTCGCGGCGCTGGCCCTCACGGCCGGCACCGCCGACGCCCAGCGCGGACGCCAAGCCGAACCGCTGCGTCCCGCCGGCGGACCGCAGTGGCCCGTGAAGACGCGCGAGCATGTGGACCTCTGGCTGCACGCCTTCGCGCTACTGCAGACGGACACCGCCAAGGTGCCGTTCTTCGACCGGGGCTACGCCGAGCGCATCACCATCGTGAAGAACTCGCGCGGCGTGTACACGAAGTTCGACGAGCAGCGCGCGGCACTCGCCGCCGATCCGGCCGGCGCCAAGCATCTGCTCGACGCGCAGTTCCTGCCGCTGTACTTCGGCACCTGGCAGGAGATGAGCCAGGCGATCGAGTACTTCCTGCGCGCCGAGGGCGACCCGCGCCGCGCCAACAACCGCGAAGTGCAGGCCATCGTCGCGTTCCTCGCGCAGACCTTCCCGCGCCCCGACGACCGCGCATGGCTGCGCAAGCTCACGGACGCCATCCAATCCGAGTACGACCAGTTCTACAAGGCGTACTGGCTCGAGCAGTTCCGCGCACGCGAGCGCGCGCTCGCCGTCGCGGACTCGATGTGGCAGTCCACCTGGCGCCCCGGGCTGCAGCGCTACCTGAACTACACGCGGCAGACCAGCGGTGACCTGATCCTCGCCATGACGCTCGGTGGCGAAGGTCGCGCCCTGCCGGCCGGCCAGCGCAGCAGCCAGTACGCCGTCGCATTCCCGGCGACGCCCGACTCCGCCGAGGTTCTGCTCTACGTGTTCGTGCACGAAGCCGCCGGCGAGATCGCGCGCGTTGCGGTGGCCGACCACCTCACGCCGGCACAGCAACGGCAGGGGCTGGGCAACGTCCTGGGGGCGTACGGGCTCGTGCGCGGCGGCGCGCTGCTGGCCGAGCAGGCGTCACCCGGCGCGGGGGAGCGCTATGCGCGCTACTACCTCGCGCAGGCGGGCAAGACCGCGCCCGAAGGCGGCGCGCTCGCGGCGCTCGCCGAGGCGTTCCCGATGCCCGAGGTCATGATCGAGGAGATGAAACGCCAGATCGCCCTCTCGTTCCAGGGCATCTGACATGGCGGATCCCACCCCGCCGGTCCTGCATCGCGCCGCGCTCGAACGCGTGCTGCAGCGCGCCGCGGAACTGCAGGCGGCGAGCACGGAAGTGCCGGAGACGCTGACCGAGGACGAACTCGTCGCGCTCGGCGCCGAGGTGGGGTTGAGCGCGACGGCGCTGCGGCAGGCCTTGGTCGAGGAACGCATGCGCGTAGTGCTGCCCGAGGAGCGCGGGTTGGTGGCATCGCTCACCGGCCCCGCCACCTTCGTGGCCACGCGCACCGTCCACGGTACGCCGCGCGACGTGCTGACCAAGTTGCACCGCATGATGGACGAGGGCGAGAACCTGCGCGAAGTGCGCCGCTTTCCCGACCGCGTGGTGTGGGGAGCGCGCGGCGGCTTCGCGGGGACGATCCGCACGCTCACGCGGCTCGACGGACGTGGCTTTCCGCTCGCGCGCGCCGATGAGGTCAGCGCGGTGGCGGTGGCGGCGGACGCCACGCGGGTCCACGTGCGCCTCGAGGCGCTGCTGCACGACCGTCGGTCGAACGCCGCCCAGGCGGGCGCCTTCGGGCTGCTGGGTGGCACGGCGACGTCCCTCGTGTTCGTGGCGCTGAACCTCATGCTGCCCGTGGCGATCGGCGCCGGTGCCGTCATCGCGGCCACGGCGGCGGCCAGCGCCCGCAGCAGCTACCGGCGGGACGCCCGGCTGGCCCAGCTGGCGCTGGAGCAGATCCTCGACCGCCTCGAGTTCGGCGAGGCGAGCAAGGGGAAGCTATTTTCCACGGGATGAGCAGCGGGCCACGCGCGTACATCCCTACAGCCGACCCCCTCGGTCGTATCCGGGAAGCGGAGGCCTTCGGCAAGCGGATCTTGCCGGAGGTCTCGCGCACGTTTGCCATCTCCATCCGCTTCCTGCCCGGTGACCTCGGCAAGGCGGTGCTGACGGCGTACTTGCTCTGCCGCATCGCCGACACGATCGAAGACGACAACACGACGCTGCCGGAGCGTCGCGCCGAGTTGCTGGAGTTGTTTCTCGCGACCCTGTTCGACCGCGAGCAGGCGGAGGCCTTCCCGGCGCTCGCGGCCGGCTTGCAGGGTGACGCCGCGCATCTGGAACTGGTGCGGCACACGGATCTCGTGCTGGTCAACTTCCGCAGCTTGCCGCCGCGCACGCAGGAGCGCGTGGCACACTGGGTGCGCGAGATGGGCGTCGGCATGGCGAAGTTCGTGCGCAACTATCCGCGCGGCATCCGCATCCAGACCGTGGCCGAGTACAAGGAGTACTGCTACTACGTGGCGGGCACCGTGGGCTGCATGCTCACGGAACTCTGGCACCTGCATGCGCCGGCCGTGGGCAAGCGCGAGTTCGACAAGCTGTGGGTGAAGTGCCAGGCGTTCGGCGAGGCGCTGCAGACGGTCAACATCCTGAAGGACATCGCCCACGACGCGCAGCACGAGAACTCGATCTACATCCCCGCGCAGGACCTGCAGGCGGCGGGCAGTTCGCACGAGACGCTGCTCTCGCCGCAGCACCTCGAGCACAACCACGCCGCGGTGCAGCGCTTCATCGAGCTGGCACGCCACGATCTCGACGATGCGCTCGAGTACATCCTGCTGATCCCGCGGCGGGCCTTCGCCATCCGCGCGTTCTGCGTGCTGCCGCTGCTCTTCGCCTACGCCACGTTGCGCGACCTCTCCGGCTCGCGCGCGATGCTCACCCCCGGCGGCAACGTGAAGATCTCGCGCCGCGAGGTGAAGGCGCTGATGATCGTCGGCGTGCTGTCGTTGGTGAGCAATGGGGCGCTGCGCCGCTTGGTGCGCCGCGTGAAGTCCAAGCCATTCACGCTCGCGCCTGCGGGCGCCTGATATGACCACGGCAGGGCTCGAGCTCGCCGCACCGCCGGGATTCCGGGGGACCTTCCGCACGGACCTCGACGCACGCGCGGTCTACAGCGAAGCCGCCGGCATCGAGCGCATCGTGCCCGCCGCCATCGCCGTGCCCGTCGACGCCGACGACGTCGTGACCCTCGTGAAGTGGGCCGCCGACACGCGCGTGCCGCTCACCGCGCGCGGCGCCGGCAGCTCGATGGCCAACGGTGCCGTCGGCCATGGCGTGATCGTGGACCTCTACCGGCTCGACGCCTTCGGCAAGATCGATCCGGACACACGACGCGTCGTCGTCGGACCGTCCGTTGCACGCAACCGCGTCGAGCGCGAGGCGCTGAAAGAGGCGTTGATCTTCCCCGTCGACCCCTCGAGCGGCGCGTTCGCGACCATCGGCGGCATGGCCGCCACGAACGCCGCCGGCGCGCGCACGGTGAAGTACGGCGCGATGCGGCGTTGGGTCACCGGCCTCGACTGCGTGTTCGCCAACGGCGCGCGCGCCTGGGTGCGCCGCGGCGAGGCTCCGCCCGATGACATCGGTGCGGTGGGGCGCTTCCTCTATGACGTGGGCCCCAAGCTCCGCACGCTCGACATCGCGCGCCTGCGCCACGACGGCGTGCGCAAGGAATCCTCCGGCTACGGCCTAGCCGCGTGGCTCGAGAGCGGCGATCTGGTCGACGTGCTCATCGGCTCCGAGGGCACGCTGGCGATCATCGTCGGTGTCGAGCTGCAACTGGCGCCGCTGCCCGGCGGCACGGCCGGCCTGCTCGCCGGCTTCCCGGACCTCGAAGGCGCGGCGGCCGCCGCCGTGAAGCTCGCCGAGCGCGGAGCGAGTGCGGTCGAGCTGCTCGACCGCACGTTCCTCGAGATCGCCGCCAGCGCCGGCGATCCCCTGCCCATCGCGTTGCCGGGCGGGCTCGAGGCCGTGCTGATCGTCGAGGTCGAGGGCGGCACCGAGCTCGAAGCCGTATCACGCCTGCGCGAACTCGCCGGCTGGTGCGAGGCCGGCGGTGCGACCTTCGTCGAGGAGGCCCGCGATCCGCACGAGGAGACGCGACTCTGGCAGCTGCGCCACGCTGCGAGCCCGATCCTCAACCGCCTCGCGCCGCGCGTGCAGTCCATGCAGTTCATCGAGGACGGCTGCGTGCCGCCGGAGCGCTTCGCCGAATACGTGCGGGGCGTCCGCCGCGCGCTCGACGACGCCCGCGTGCGCGGGGTCATCTTCGGCCACGCCGGCGACGGCCACGCGCACGTGAATCCGCTCATCGACATGCAGGAGCCCAATTGGCGCGCCCGCATCGACCAGCTCATCACCGACGTCACGGTGCTCGTCGCGTCGCTGGGCGGCACGCTGGCCGGCGAGCACGGCGACGGCCGCCTGCGCGCGGCACTCGCGGATACCGTCTGGAGCCAGGAAGCGCGCGACGCCTTCGCCGCCACCAAGCAGGCCTTCGACCCGCTCGGCGTCCTGAACCCCGGCGTCGTCGTGGCGCCCGTCGGTACGCGCCCCTTCACCGACATCAAGTACGACCCCCAGCTCCCCGCCCTGCCTCCCGCCGCGCGCCGCGCGCTCGATGAGATCGTGCAGACCAAGGGTTGGGGCAAGTTCCGGTTAGACCTCTTGGAGCGACAGAAGTAGCTTTAGGCATGCCCCACTTCTATACGGCGCCCCGCGTCACCGTCCTCGCCCGCCCGGTCTTCACGCAGCCGGAGCACCTCCCCGTCAACTGGATCGGCGACAGCACGGACGGCGAGAAGCTCGCCGAGTTCGCCGGCCGGCTCTGCTACATGAGCCAGAAGAATCCGGCCTCTCGCACCACGGCGGAGTATCTCGAGAACATCAAGAAGCAGGGCCACGGCTCGGTCTTCGAGCACGCCAACTACTCGCTGCTGCTCGAGGGCGTCTCGCGCTCGCTCACGCACGAGCTGGTGCGGCATCGCGCGGGTTTCGCGTACTCGCAGCTCTCGCAGCGCTACGTCGATGAATCCGACGCCGCCTTCGTGATCCCGCCGGCCATCATCGGCGACGACGCCTTGGTCGACGCCTGGAAGCAGCAGATCGAGAGCGCGCAGGCCACGTACATCGCGCTCGTCGACAAGCTCATGGCGCGCTACCAGTGGGTGGACGACAAGGTCCACCGCCGCAAGATGGCCCGCGAGGCCGCGCGCGGCGTGCTGCCCAACAGCACCGAGACCAAGATCGTCGTGACCGGCAACGTGCGCGCCTGGCGCACCATGCTCGAGCTGCGTTCGGCCGAGGGCGCGGAGTTCGAGATCCGCCGCATGGCGCTGGCCGTGCTGCGCGTGCTCCAGAAGGAAGCGCCGGCCTTCTTCAATGACTTCGAGGTCTACACCGCGGCGGACCGCGCCGAGTCGGCGCGGATTGCGTACCACAAGATCTAAGTCGCCCTGGCAGGACGCATCCGAAGGCGCAGGCCGCTACTCCGCGGCCTGCGCCTTCACCACTTTCTGCACCACCTCCGCCGGCGCCTGCTCGAACCCATGCATACGGTAGCGCACCGTGCCGTACCCATGCGTCAGGCTCTGCAAGCGCGTGGCGTAGAGATGCAGCTCGGCCATCGGCACGATCGCCTTCACCGCCGTGCCGTTGCCGTCCTCGAGCGGCTCCGTACCGAGGATATGCCCGCGACGTCCGGAGAGATCGCCCATCACGTCGCCTAGGTGCGCGTCCGGCGTGCGCACCTCGACCTGCATCAGCGGCTCCAGCAGCACGGGCTTGGCCTTCGGCGCGATGGTCTTGAACGCGAGGATGCCGGCCATCTTGAACGAGGCTTCGTTGGAATCCACCGAGTGGTAGGAGCCGTCGAAGACCTCGACCTCGAAATCCACCACCGGATAGCCCGCCAGCACGCCGCGCTCGGCGGCTTCCTGCACGCCTTTGTCCACGGCGGGGATGTACTGCCGAGGGATCACGCCGCCGCTGATGTTGTCGACGAAGCGATAGCCTGACCCGCGCGGGACGGGCTTGATGCGGATCCAGCAGTCACCGAACTGGCCCTTGCCGCCCGTCTGCTTCTTGTGCCGGCCCTGGCCTTCGGCCTTGCCGAGCAACGTCTCGCGATACGGCACGCGCGGGGCGCGGAGCACGGCCTTCACGCCGTACTGCCGCTCGAGCCGCGCGAGCGCGACTTCGAGATGGCGTTCGCCGAGCCCTTCGATGATGGTCTCGTGCGTCTCGGACTCGTAGTGCGTCTGGATCGTGGGATCTTCGTCGTGCAGGCGGTGCAGGCCCAGCTGCAGCTTCTCCTCGTCGGCGCGGGCGGCGGCTTCGATGGCGAAGCTCACCAGCGCATCCGGAAACGGGATCTGCGGCATGCGCACCGGATGCTCCTTGGTGGAGAGCGTGTCGTTGGTGTGCGTGTTGCGCAGCTTGGCGACGCAGCCGATGTCGCCGGGGTGGAGGCGCGCGACCTCGAGGCGCTCCTTGCCCTGCGGGATGGCGAGATGCGAGAGCTTCTCGGGCACGCTGCGGGTGGCGTTGTAGACCTCCGCGCCGTTGGCGACGGTGCCGGAGAAGGTCCGGAAGTAGCTCACCTCGCCGACGTGCGGCTCGGTCGTCGTCTTGAACACCAATGCCGTGAACGGCGCGTCGTCGCGCGGGTGGATCTCGACCGTGTGGTCGCCCTCGGCGCCCTTCAGGCCATGCTGCTCTTCCATCTCGTAGGCGCTGGGCATGAGCTGCACGAGGAAGTCGAGCACGGTGCGGACGCCGTAGGTGAGCTGCGAGGAGCAGCAGAGCAGCGGGAACAGCTCGGCCCGCTTCATCGCCTCCTTCATGGCGCGCATCTCTTCGTCGCCGGGAATCTCCTCGCCGGAGAAGAAACGTTCGAGCAGGGCATCGTCCGTTGCGGCGACGGCTTCGACCAGCTCGGCGTGGTAGCGCTCGAAGCGCGATTGTTCGCTGGCCGGGATCGGCCCTTCCTCGTACTCGCCCGCCTTGGTGCCCGGCTTGAAGAGATGGGCCTTCTTCGTGAAGAGGTTGATGATGCCCTTGAAGCCCGCCCCCGACCCGATGGGGATCTCCACGGGCACGACCTTCGGCGTGAGCTTGGCCTTGATGGACCGGTAGGCCTGGTCGAAGTCGGCGGTCTCCTTGTCCATCATCGAGACCACGAACAGCACGGGGTCCTGCCGCTTCACGGCCTCGCGGAACATGCGCTCCGTACCGACCTCGACGCCGGAGTTGGCGCCGATGGTGACGAGGGCGCCGTCGGCGGCGACGAGGCCGGCGATGGCATCGCCGGCAAAGTCGGCGTAGCCCGGGGTGTCGAGCAGGTTGATCTTGGCGTCCCGCCACTCGGCGTGGGCGCAGCCCAGTGAGATCGAGTAGCCGCGGCTCGTCTCCTCGGGCGAGGTGTCGGTGAGCGTGGTGCCGTCTTTGATCGCGCCGTGTCGTCGGGAGCTCCCGGAAACGAAAGCGAGCGCGTCGACCAGTGTGGTCTTCCCGCTCGCTCCATGTCCGACGACCGCCACGTTCCGGATTGCCGCGCTCTCGTACTCCCGCATCGGGACACCCTCCTCCCGCCGGTGGCGGGCGCATCTGGGGAGTAGATGTTGGCCCCGCGCGCCGCCGATGGCAATCGGGCGGTTCAGGACCCCCCTGTGAGGGTTTGCCCCAGACGCAAACGGGCGCCCCGAGGGGCGCCCGTGACGCTGCCGCGCGGCCGCGACCTACTCGTCGTCCGCGAAGTTCTGGGCGTCGGCCTCGCGCATGGCGGCGAGCTGGTCCGACGGACGCGTGACCGGAGCCGCCGAGGACGCGAACTGGAAGCCCAGGGCGCGGCGCGTGCCTTCCGGCCACTCCGGCATGAGCAGGTTCGCAAGCAGGCGCCGGATGCCTTGGCCGCCTTCGCGGAGGATCTCCTGCGCCGTCTCGGTGAGCACGGTGAGCGGGATGCTCAGCTCGCGCTTGATGATCTCGCCCGTGTTGCGGTCGGTGTAGGCGGTCTCGCCGACGGCGCCTTCGTCGCCGACGATGCGAATCTCACCGGTGGTGAACGCTTCGCCGCGCGACGCCTTGCGCGCCTCGACCGTCGCCGCGAGCGCGAGGGCCAGGGATTCGGGCGTCGGCTCGCCGTAGAGCGTGACGATCTCGCGCGTAGGGGCCTCGAGGGTCTCCCGCGAATGCACGGCGTTGACGCGCGCGACCGTCGCGCGCTCGTCATTGCCCTCGTGGATCTGCACCATCACGTCCATCGTCGCTCCCTGCGCTTGTGGCTGTTGCGTGTACTACCCTTGAAGAACCCGCAGCGTCACGGCGCGTTCCACCGCTGCGATGAAGATTTCATGACGATGCCGCTCGGCGAAGGGCCACTGGGCAATCGAGACGCGCTTGATACGTTTGAAGCGTGATGCGCCTCACGATTTTCCTTGCCTTGTTCGTCCTAGGTCGCGCTGCCGCGGCCCAGGCCACTCCGGCAGCGTCGCCCACTCGCGCGCCGAATGAACTCGGCCGCATTCCCGTCCTCGAGTACCACCTCATCGGTGAGCGCGAGGCCCGGTGGTCGCGCAACTGGCAGCGCTTCGCCCGCGACCTCGAGCTGCTCCATGCCCGTGGGTATCGGCCAATCACCGTGCGGCAACTCGTACGCGGCGAGATCGACCTGCCCGCGGGGCTCTCGCCGGTGGTGATCACCTTCGACGACGCCTCGCCTGGCCAGTTTCGATACATCGAGCGCAGTGGCCAGCTCGTCGTCGATCCGCAGTCCGCCGTCGGCATCTGGGACGCGATGGCCGCCAAGCACCCGGAATGGAGGGGCGGCGGGACGTTCTGCGTGCTGACCGCGGCGAGCGAGGGTCATGCCCTGTTCGGCGAGAAGGGCATCCAGGGCCAGCGCAGCGAGTGGCGGCATCGCAAGGTGCGCGAGCTCGTCGAGAAGGGCCACGAGGTCTGCAACCACACGCTCTACCACGTGAATCTCGCCCGGTCGTCGGCGGCGTTCGGCACGGAGCAGATTGCCCGCGCACAGCTGGCGGTGGACTCCGCGGTGAGCGGCTACCGCATGACGAGCTTCGCCCTCCCGCTCGGCGAGTGGCCCGCCGACCGCAGCATCCTGCGCAGCGGCCGCTGGACGGACCCGCGCACGGGACGCGAGGTACGCTATGAGATCGATGCGATCCTGATGGTCGCCGGCGGTCCCTCGCGCAGCCCGAAGGACCCGCAGTTCGATCCGCTGCGCATCCCGCGCGTGCAGGTGTTCGGCGATGAGCTCGAGCGCACGCTCGACCAACTGGACCGCAACAACACGCGCTACGTCAGCGCCGGCCGGCGGACTAGAGCTTCCAGGCCTTGAGCGTCGTGAGGGCGGCGGACAGCGCTTCCTTCTCGCGCGCGTCGCCGGCGGTGGCCATCAGCATCTCGTAGGTGCCGATGGCGAGCTTCATCGCCACGGGATCGTTCTCCGCGCTGGCCACGCTGGCGGCGTTGTCGGCCATCGCCGCGTGGGCGAGCTTGTCCTCGGGGAAGCGCGTCGTGACCTGCTGCCAGCGGCTCATGCGGCCGCGCGGCGAGCTTTCGGTCAGCGCCCAGAGGTGCCAGGCAGCGCGGTTCGCGGGGTCCGCAGCGAGGGCGCGGCCGGCGATCTCGCCCACCACATCCGGCCCACGTCCGGTGAGCCAGTAGGCGTTGGCCAAGGCGACGAGCGCCGCGGCATTGTCGGGTTCGCGCTCGACGACGCGCTCGTAGACGGGGCCCGCGACCTCATGCAGCTCCCGGTACGGCTCCACAGCCGCGATGAGTTCCGCCGTGGAAGGCGTGGACTCGCAGACGGCATCGAGAGCCGCCAAGAGCTTGGCGATGTCACCGTCCTGCCGATATGCTTTCACGCAGGCCGCGACGGCGGCGCGCGCGTCTTGCGCGGATCGAACCATACAGAAAGCTATCGGGCGCAGGGCGCCCCCGGCACCGGAGTGGGTCGTGGACAGCTCGCCAAAGAAGTCTCTCCAACACACCTTGAACAACCCGCTCGCCGGCTTGCTGGCGGAGCTCCAGCTGCTCGAGATGGAGGACCTGCCGGATGCGCATCGGGCCGCGGTCGAGCGCTGCGTCGAGTTGACGCGACGGCTGGTGCAGATTGTCCGCGAGGAGGTGCCGAAGGACCTCTGATCGCGCAGTGAATCGACACGGGTGGCGCTGTCCTAGGCTTGCCAAATGCCCCCGGTGACCCCATACTGAATCAACCGCCCGTCGCGGTGAGGCCCTTTGCCCACCCGGACGGCCGCGCTCCCCGACATAGCCCCCGTCGCGACGAATCGCGCGACGTCCCCCGGTCAGATGCACCGGGATCCGGACGGTAAACGTCAGGACGCTCCGCTCTCACATCGCTGGACCCCCGCGGGATTCGCTCCGCCACGACCATTCTGTGGTCCTACACCCCCTCGCATGACCGATAGTCCCCGTTCTCCCCGTCGCGGGCGCGGCCGTCCGCGCCGTGGCGCGGCTCCGGATGTTCCCACGGACGCCGATCCGTATCTCGAGACGCCCGCCCCCTCCGACGCGGCGCCCGCCCCCTCCGCTGATGACGCCCCCCGCCGACCCACCCGGTCGCGTCGCGGACCCCGTGCGGCGCGCGGCGAGCAGGCGGAGGCGATCGAGACGTCGCCCTCTGCCGACACGACGGAATCGCGCGAACCGCGGCAGCCCCAGGAGCCGCGTGAGTCCCGCGAATCGCGCGAGGGTGGCGATGCGATGAACGCCGCCAACGGCCCCGAGCGCAGCGAGAACGAGCCGCAGAACCGCGACGGCCAGGGCGGTCGCCCGTGGCAGGACCGGGGGGACCGCGGCGAGCGCGGTGACCGGCCGGAGCGTGGTGGCCGCGGCCGACGCGGCCGACGTCAGCGCGGACGAGGCCGGCGTGGCGATCGCGGAGATCGCGGCGACTTCGGCAATCGCCACGAGCGTGGCGACCGCGGCGACCGCAACAACGGCGAGCAGCGCCAGAACGGCAATCATCCCGACCGCGAGTACAACGGCGCCCCGCCGGTCATCCTCGTGGTGGATGGCGAGACCACCGGCTGGTTCGATCCGGCGCGCGAAGCCGGCTTCATCCGCCGCCCCGAATACAGCTACCTCGCCGAACAGGGCGATGCCTGGGTCCCGCCGCATCTCGTGCGGCAGTACGGCATCCGCCGCGGCGACATGATCAGCGGCAAGACCGGTCGTGACTCCCGCGGCCGCGTGTCGGTCGCCGAGATCACGGCGATCAACGGCGAAGAGCCCGTCGAGGGCAAGCGTCGCCCCGACTTCCAGACGCTGATCGCCTCGTACCCCGAGCGTCGCATCACGCTCGAGACCGGCCGCTCCGCGAAGGGCGGTCCCGAACTCACGCGCCGCGCCATCGACCTCATCGCGCCCATCGGCTACGGCCAGCGCGCGCTCATCGTCGCCCCGGCCCGCGCCGGCAAGACGATGCTCATGCAGGCGATCACCGAAGGCATCGCGCTCAACCACCCCGACGCGCACCTCATCATCCTCCTCGTGGACGAGCGTCCGGAGGAAGTGAGCGAGGCGATCTCCTGGGGTGTGGGTGAAGTGGTGGCCAGCAGTTTCGACCAGCCGGCCAAGCGCCATGTCGAAGTCGTCGAGATGGTGCAGGAGCGCGCGCGGCGCCTGGTCGAGCAGGGCAAGGACGTGATCATCGTCCTCGACTCGCTCACGCGCATGGCCCGCGCCTTCAACACGGCAGAGCGCGGCACCGGCCGTACGCTGTCGGGTGGTCTCGATACCAGCGCGATGGCCAAGCCGAAGGCCTTCTTCGGCTCCGCCCGCAACATCCTGCCGCAGCATGGCGGCGGCTCGCTCACGATCATCGCCACCGCGCTCGTCGAGACCGGCTCGCGCATGGACGACGTGATCTTCGAGGAGTTCAAGGGCACCGGCAACTGCGAGATCAAGCTCGACCGCTCGCTGGCCGAGAAGCGCATCTTTCCCGCCTTCGACGTCGCGAGCTCCGGCACGCGGCGCGAGGAGAAGCTCTACAAGGCCGAGCAGATCGACGCGATCTACACGCTGCGGCGTGGGTTGCAGCAGATGCCGCCGCAGTCGGGGATGGAGTGGCTGATCAAGCGGATTGCGAGCACGACATCGAACGATGCGCTCCTCGCTGGGCTTTAGTACAACAGCAGATGTGAGATGTAAGCTGTAAGATGTAAGGGAGGGGGCCTCGCCGATGCTTTGGCGAAGCCCCCTCTCATATCTCACACCTTACATTTCACATCTGCTGTTTAGATGTCTCACCCCACAAACACGCCATCGCCCTCATTCCCTTCTTCGCGTCCTCCACGCTCATCCACTCGTCCGGCAGATGCCACGCTGCAGCGTGTCCGATCCGCCGCGACTGCGCCGGATCGCGGGCCCGAGTCCGACGGCGTCGAGGACCCGCTCGTAGCGCGGCTCGCCGCGCAGCTGCTCGAAGACCCCCCAACCCAGGCTCGCGAACAGATCGCGGTCCCTGACGCGCAGCGACGCTTCGAGTTCGTCGAGTGCGCGAGCGGTCTGGCCCATCGCGAGGTGGGAATGGGCGAGGAACACACGCTGCACGTACGTCGCGCCGGATTGGGCGGACTGCAGGAGCTGCTCGTAGATGCGCTGCCGGGTGCCCGGCGTCGCCGCGCCGGCGCACTGCAGGTACCAGCCCACCATCCATGGACTGTTCGCCTGCAGGTCGAGCGCGCGTGCGGCGAATCGCTCCGCCTCGTCCGGCCGCCCCGCGTGCGAGGCGAGCACGGCACGGTCGAGCCACGAAAGCCACAAGGTCGAATCCATGGCCAGCGCGCGGTCGATGTACACGCGCGCCTCGTCGGCCCGTCCCGTCGCGGCGAGGGCGCTGCCGAGGTAGCCGACGCGGAAGGGATGGTTGGGTTCGAGGGCTACCGCCCGTCGCACTTCCGCGATGCCGGAGTCGGGAAGTCCGATGATATGCAGGTCTTGGCCGTAACCGAAGTGAAGCGAGGCGTTGTTCGCGTAGCGGCGGATGCCGCGAATCATCTCGCGGTCGTATCCCGCTTGGTCGAAGTCGAACATCAGGCGGGTCCGCGCCCGGAGCAGGATGAGGTCGGGATGCAGGCTGTCGAGCGACGAGGCCCGCGCGAGCGCCTCCTGCAGGCGACTGATGAGGCTGGTCGGCGCCTGCGACGAGAGCTGCAGCAGCTGGTCGAGCGCCGTCGCCAACCCGATCCACGCGTCGGCGAAGGCGGGATCGCGGGCCAGCGCGAGCTCGAAATGCCGCTGCGCGAGCGATGCGCCCCCCAAGCGGACGTCCCGTAGGGCACGGATGCCGTGCTGATACTCCTCATACGCCCGTGCGTCGTCGGTCCCGAGGCCGCGCGGCGGCTGGCCAGCGCGATTCCCGAGCCGCGGCAGCAAGGAGATGAGGATGCGCTCGTTCAGGTCCCGGACGATCGTCGACGGATCGGCGAGCTTGCCGTCAGTCTCGAGTTCACCGGCGAACTGCTCGGCCCAGAGCAGCTCGCCGTCCTTCACGTCCGTGAGGCGGGCAAAGACGCCGATCGCGTTGCCTGCCACACGCACCGTCGCCGAGAGGATCGCATCCACACCGAGCGAATCGCCGATCATGACGGGATCGAGCGACGAACCACGGAACTGCTCCATGCGGGCGGGATCTGAGACGCGCAGGTTCTCGCGCACGAGCCCGACCACGAGGTCGTTGGCCAGCCCATCGGCGTAGACCAGCTTCTCCGGAGTGCCTTCGAACGAAAACGGGACGATGGCGAGCGACATCGCGCGTGGCGCGCGCCCAGCCGACGTGGAAACCAGCTGCCCCACCGAGACGGCGACGAGGACGAGCGCCGCGAGCGCCGACGCCTGGGCGACACGGCTGCGCCACCACGGCGCCGCCGCGACCGTCGGCCGTTCCGCGTCCGCGGTCGCAGCGCGCTCGAGCGCATCGGCAAACGCACGCGCCGACGGCCAGCGATCCGCCGGCGTCTTCGCGAGCGCCCGCAAGGCGACTTCCTCCAACGCGGCCGGCACCCGTCGCACCGTGCGGATCGGCGGGACGGGATCCGTGACGTGTCGGGCGAGCATCGCCTGCATGGTCGGGGCATTGAATGGCGGCTCCCCGTCAACATTTCGTAGAGCACGCAGCCGAGCGCGTACTGGTCGACGCGACCGTCGAGCCGGGCGCTACCGAGCGCCTGCTCGGGACTCATGTAGCGAGGCGTGCCGAGCGCGACGCCGGTCGCGGTAATCGGAGTCTCCGCGCCATCGGTCGTTCGGGCGACGCCGAAGTCGCCCAGCTTGGCGTGGCCCGACGACAGGAAGATGTTCTCGGGCTTCAGGTCGCGGTGGATGACGCCGCGGCTATGCGCGTATTCGAGGGCATCGGCCACTTCGCAGGCGATGCGGACCGCATCATCGATCGGCATCGCACCTTCCCGCGACAGCCGCGCCCGGAGAGTCTCGCCCTCGATGAATGGCATCACGAAGAAGACCGCGTCGTCGCTCGTGCCCGAATCAATTAGCGAGACGATGTGCGGATGCTCCAGGCTCGCGAGGAGCGCCACTTCCCGTGCGAAGCGGTCAGTCAGCGATGAATCATTCGGATCGCGTCGCAGGACCTTGATGGCGACATGCCGGGGATGCCGCAGGTCGCGCGCGAGAAACACCACCGCCATGCCCCCGCGCCCGAGCTCGCGCTCGATGGCGTATCGACCCGCAAGCGCGCGCGCGAGAGACTCGCCGAGCTGATCCATGGCCAGACGTTACAACCGGCAGGATAGCCCCACCAGAGCGGCGGACGCCGCGAGGGGGCCTCGCCGATGCTTTGGCGAAGCCCCCTCTTATCTCTCACATCTTACATCTCACATCTGCTGTTTGGAAATCTCGTCCCACAAACACGCCATCGCCCTCATCCCCTTCTCCAAGTTCTCGACCGAGATCCACTCATCCGGCGCATGCGCATTCTCGCCGGGCAACCCGAAGCCCACGAGCAGCACCGGCGCCCCGAGAATCGTCGCGAAGTCGTTCACCACGGGAATCGACCCGCCCTCTCCCGTAATCACCGGCGTCCGCCCGAACGCCGCCTCCAGCGCGCGTGATGCTGCGTCGTACAGCGGCCCATCCAGCTCCGCCCGCCATGCATGCCCGCCGTGCAGCTCCGTGACCTTCACCGTCACACCCTTCGGCGCGTGCTTCAGCACGTGGCGTTCGACGAGCTTCGCGATCTCCTTCGGATCCTGATCCGGCACGAGCCGACAGCTCACCTTCAGCATCGCCTGGCCAGGCAACACCGTCTTCGCGCCCTCGCCAGTGTAGCCGCTGAGCATCCCGTTCACCTCGCAGGTCGGGCGATGCCAGAGCCTTTCCAGCGTGCTGTAGCCCGGCTCGCCGCCCAGCGCCTGCACGTCGAGGTGCTCCATGAACTCGCGCTCATCGAAGGGCAGCTCACGCAGCCCTGCCCGCACGGCGTCGGGGAACGGGCGGACCTTGTCGTGGAAGCCTTCGATGGCGATGCGACCGTCGGCATCGTGGAAACTCGCGACGATGCGCGCCAACGCCGTCGCCGGATTCACCACCGCGCCGCCGTACATCCCCGAGTGCAGGTCTGAATTGGGGCCCGTCACATCGACCTGCAGGTACGCGAGGCCGCGCAGCGAACTGAGGATGCTCGGGATGCCCGGCGCGAACATCGTCGAGTCGCTGATCACCACCGCGTCGCACTTCAGGCGCTCGCGATGCGCCTTCACGAACTCGGCCAGGTGCTCGCTGCCGACTTCCTCCTCGCCTTCGGCGAGCACGATCACATTCACCGGCAGCGTCCCGCGCGTCGCGAGGTGCGCCTCAAGCGCCGCGATGTGCAGCCACAGCTGACCTTTGTCGTCCACGCTGCCGCGCGCGAAGATCTTGCCGTCGCGGATCGTCGGCTCGAAGGCCGGCGAGGTCCACAGCTCCAGCGGCTCCGCGGGCTGCACGTCGTAGTGCCCGTACACGAGCACCGTCGGCGCGCCCTTCGGTGCCTGGCGCCATTCGGCGAGGACGATCGGGTGTCCGGCGGTCTCGAGCGTCTCGACCTGCATGCCGATGCGCGCGCACTGCGCGTGCAGCCACTGCGCGGCCGCGCGCACATCGCCCTTGTGCTCGGAGCGCGCGCTCACGCTCGGGATGCGCAGGAACTCGAAGAGCTGGTCGCGCACTCGCGCATCGTTGGCGTCGAGCCACTGTGCGAGCTTCGGATCGATCGTCGTCTTGGTCGTCATCGGTTCTTGAGGGGATCGTTGGGGTCCGCTGGCCAGGTGCCGCGCCAGTCGGCGAGCGTCCACACGCGACGCAGGGTCAGCGTATCGCCGCGGTAGGTCACGGCAGCCAGCGCGCCCGGCGTCGCGCTGCCGAAATGCGCACGCAGCGTGTCGACGAGGGCCGGCCGCTGTGACGTGTCGGGCACGACGAGCACCAGCGTCGCGCCCGGAATGGCGACATCCTGGAAGCGCGGCCACAGGTCGTATTGGTTGCGCCGGCCGAGCAGGTTGATGGCGCTCACGGCAGGATGCGCGGGGTCATGCCAGGCAATCAGCGCCGCTTCCTGGTAGCGAGCCGCTGCGACAAAGCGCGCCGCAGTGGTCGAGTCTGCACGCACGGCCGTGGCGAGCGCGTCCCAACCGCGCAGCCGCGCCCCCGGATCCTTTCGCGGCGCGATCGGGAGGAATGGGAACGCGATGTGCGCCAAGACCAGCGCCGTCAACGCACCTGCCAGCCACAGCGCCCGTCTCTCCCACACGCTGCGCAGTTCCTGCGTGGCCGCCGCGAGCAGCGCCAGCGCCGGCAGCCAGCCGATGGCCGGCCAGTTGGCCTCCACCCGGCGCCGCGTGGCGCTGTAGATGAAGAACCCGAGGCAGAACAGCGCGACCTGCGCCAGCGCGAAGCGCCGCGGCTCCCCGTTCGGGTTGTAGTCCCGCCAGATGGCGCGCACGAGCAGCACGAACAGGATCGGCGTGACGAGCCCGAGCTGACCGCCGATCAATTCCAGTTCACGCTGCCACCAACTCCCGTTGCCCACGGCATTGAGCCCGTGACCCAGCTGGAAGCGGAAGGCGATCCACTCGTGCGTGGCGTTCCACTGCAGCACGGGCAGCATCACCAGCGATGCCACGGCGACGGCCACGTACGCACCCGGGCGCTTCAAATGGATGCGCAGGGCCGGATGGATCACGCAGGCGAGCAGCAGCGCCATCGGCACGAACACCGCCGTGAACTTCGACGCCATCGCGATGCCGATTGCCACACCGGCACCTGCCCAGGCGAGCAGCGCTTGCCGCGCGGTCGCCGTGGGATCGATGGCGCGCTCGACCAGCATCAGTGTCATGGCGAGCGCCGCGAGCAGTGGGGCGTCCGGCGTCGCGAGCACGAACCCGATGGTGAACGGAGTGGCGGCGAGGAGTAACGCGGCGAACCGCGAGGCGCGCACACCGGCCAGCCGCTCCGTCAGTTCCGCGAGCGCGAAGGCGGCCATCGCGCCGCAGAGCACGGGGAAGAACCGCACCCCGAGCGGCACATCGCCGAAGATCGCCGTGCCGGATGCGATGAGCCACGCGATCGCCGGCGGATGGTCGAAGTACCCGAACGCCAGGTGCCGCGACCACTCCCAGTAGTACGCTTCGTCGGCGACGAGCGGCAGCCGCGCGGCGAGCACCATGCGCAGCGCCGTCGCGATCATCGTGATCGCCACGGCCTGCCGCTGCAGCATCGTCACATCATCGGTCTTGGCCGCATCCGTCATCGGATCGCTCGTTAGAGGTCCGCACAGGACTTGTTGATCTGCTTGCAGTCGTCGCAGATCAGCTTGCACTTCCGCCACGTCAGCGCGGGGCTGCCGCAATAGTCGCAGGTCTCGCCCTGTGCCGGTCCGTCGGGTTGGGTTGCGTACTTCGCCACCGGATCAGCCCTCCCCTGCGGTCGCCATGGCCTCGCCCATGCGCGTCGCGCGGCCCGGCAGCCAGTCGTTGCCGAATCGTGTGCCGGGCTTCGGAAACAGCATCACCACGGTCGAGCCGAGGAGAAAGCGTCCCATCTCCGCGCCCTGCGCGAGCGTCACGCTTCCGTCCCCGGTCGCGGGATAATCCCAGGCGCGCACCTGGCCGGGTCGCGGCGGGTTCACCACGCCATGCCACACCGTCGCCATGCTGCCGACGATCGTCGCGCCGACCAGCACCAGGACGAACGGCCCGAATGCCGTCTCGAAGTGGCAGACCACTCGTTCATTGCGCGCGAACAGGCCCGGTACGCCACGCACCGTCTCGGGGTTCACCGAGAACAGCGCGCCCGGCACGTGCACCATCCGCGTCAGTCGTCCCGCCACCGGCATATGGATGCGGTGGTAGTCCCGCGGGCTCAGGTAGATCGTGGCGAAACTGCCGCCGGCGAACAGCGCCGCCCGCTCCGCATCGCCGCCAAGCAGCGCCGTCGTCGTGTAGCTGTGGCCCTTGGCCTGCACGAGGCGGTCGCCGTCGAGTGCGCCGACGACGCTGACGGCGCCATCCACGGGGCAGATGAAATCGGCCTGCGCGAGTGGCCGCGCTCCCGCGCGCAGCGGGCGCGTGAAGAACTCATTGAAGCTGCGGTAGCTCGCGGGATCCGGCTGCTCCGCTTCCGCGAGGTTCACGCGATAGCGACCCGCGAACCAGCGAATCGCCCCGGTGGTCAGACCGCCGAGCTCCGCGCGTGCGAAGGCGCCGGCAGCGCTCGTAAGCAGCTGCTTCGGCAAGAGATGCTGGAGGACGACGAAGGGCGTAGTCACGCGGGGGGAGTACGGAAGGAGTGACCCTGAAAGTTAACCGGACGTGCGGGCCGTACATGCGTGACGCGCGCCGGCTCGACACCGTCCTTGTACGCCAGCCGACGGACCGTCCCGTGACTCACCTGTGCCAGAACTCCCCATGCCCATGCAGGAACCCTGGAACAGCATCCGCGAGTTCGCGGGCATCTTCCTGCTCCTCGGCGTCGTGGTCTGGGGTCTGGTCACCGTGCGGCACCGGCTGCGGCCCTGGTACCTGCTCTTCTGGGGCGCCGCCGCCCTCGTCTCCCTTCCCATCACGATCTACCTCATCACGGAGGCGCGCGCCGGCAACTTCAGCGGCTGGGGCGGCTTAGGCATGGTCATGATCCTGCTGCCCGCTGCCTTCATCGCGGCATTGAGCGTCACGGCGTTGCTCACCCTCGCGGTGCTCGTGCCGCGCTACGGCTTCAACAAGCAGTCGCCGGAGGAGCGAGAGGCCGAGCGGCAGCGTCGGCGCGACCCGGCCGTCATCCGCGCGAAGGCGATCCGCGACCTCAAGATCTACGCCGTCGTCATCGCGCTCGCCGTGCTGTACCTGAAGCTGCGGACACTCGGCCGCTAGCTGTTGTTAGTGAGGACGTTGTTCACAGGGCCGCAGCGAGATGCAGCATGGGGGGGAGGTAGTTGAGGGCTGAGTGTCCGCGCGCCTCATTGTACGTCCGCAGGTAGCGCGCGAGCCACTCCGTGCGCACCCGCGAGGAGGGGTAGGGGCGCGCGTACGCCCATTCCCGCAGGAGCGTCTGGATCAGCCGCTCGACCTTGCCGTTCGTGCGCGGCGTGTAGGGCATGGTGCGCTTGTGCGTGATGCCGTCGCAGCGGAGGAGCGTGCGCACCGCGTGGCTGCGATAGCAGCTCCCGTTGTCGGTGAGCACGGCGCGCACCCGCACGCCGAGCGCCGCGTACCACGCGATCGCCCGTGCGAGGAAGGCCGCCGTGGTCGCCGCGCGCTCATCGGGCAGGACCTCGGCGTAGGCCACGCGCGAGTAGGCGTCCACCGCGACGTGCACCGCCTCCCAGCCGATCCCGCGCACGCGGGTCCGGCGGTCGCCGTGGATGCGGTGCCCCACGCGGCCGATGCGCCCGAGCTTCTTCGTGTCGACGTGCAGCAGCTCGCCCGGTGCCCGCATCTCGTAGCGGCGCACCGCGCGCGGCGGCTCGAGCCGAGGGAGCCGCTGCAGGCCGTGGCGGCGCAGGAAGTGGATCACCGTTGAGAGCGGGATGCCCGTCTCCTGGGCGATGCGCGTCGAGCTCCAGCGCCGCCGGGTGCGGCCCCGAAGGATCGCGCGGCGCTGCGGCCGCGGGAGCTGGGTGAGGCGATGCGGGCGCGACGAGCGGTCCGCGAGCGCCGCCGCGCCGCCGGTGCGGAAGCGGGCGACCCACTTCCAGACGGTGCGGACGGAACAGGCCGCGCCCCGGGCGACGGCGGCGGGATCCTGCCCGCCCAGAACGGCGGTCGCGACGGCGAGTCGCCCCGCGACGGTCAGACGTGCATTCTTGTGGATGTTCACAGGAGCCTCTGGCGGGGTGCCGGTTGAGCGTCTCAGCAACCCCAGCTTGCATCCGCTACGCTCCTGTGAACAACCTCCTCACCAACAACAGCTAGCGCTCAGGGCTCGGGCGGGCGTCGGTATTCCGCGGTGTCCACGCGTTCGAAGGCCGACATCGAATCCGACTTGAACACGCGGAACAGGTACCACAACGACGGCACGAGCACGCAGGCGCCGCCAACGAGGCCGTAGCTGACCAGCCGCAGCGTGATCGCCGGCGCCGCCGCCGACTCGATCGTGTGCACACCGGGAATCAGGTACGGCGCCTGCGCCAGCGCCCAACCCCACATCAGCGCGCTCACCTGCGCGGCCGCCGCAGCGCGTGCGAGGCGATACCGCCGCGTCAGCAGCGCGCCGATGGCCGCCACGGCAAGCACGCCCGTGATCAGCTGGAACGGCAGCGCCCATGGCTGCGTGAGCAGCGAACCCATGACGGGGAGTCGATCGCGGCTGCCCAATACGAGGGCGATGCCCGCGAACGCGCCAACGGCGATCGCCGCCGCGATCGCCATGCGCCGGAAGTCTTCCTGCAGCTCGTGCTCATGGACCTCGACGCAGAGATACACCGCGGCCAAGAAGGCGAACACGGACAGCGTGAGCCCCCCGATCGCGAACGCGAACGGCGTCAGCCACGGCCGCACGTAGGTCGCGAGGAAGTCCCCACCCTCAGGCAGCGCGAGCGCGCCGCTCACCAACGCGCCCACGCACACGCCGAGCAGCACCGGCGTGATCGTGCTCGAGATGGAGAAGATGCGGCCCCAGTACTTCTGCACGGGCGACTTGGTCGAGTCGTACGCCCGGAACGTGAACGCCGAGCCGCGCAGCACGATGCCCACCAACAGCAAGGAAATCGGGATGTGCAGCGCCACCGAAAGGTGCGCGTAGACCGGCGGGAAGCAGGTGAAGAGCAGCACGACCACGAGGATCACCCACACGTGGTTGGCTTCCCAGATCGGCCCGATGCCCTCTTCGATCGCCGCCCGCTGCCGCGCCGCACGCGGCCCACGCGCGAACAGGTCCCACACGCCCGCGCCGAAGTCCGCGCCGCCCAGCAACACATAGGCGTTCAGCGCGAGCATCGTCACGCCGGCGAGGACATAGGCCAAGGTCACGGGACGCGCATCTCCTGCGTCATCGGCTTCGTCTTGAGGATCTGCGCCCACAGCAGATACGCCACGACGACGCCGAGGAAGCAATAGAGCAGCGTGATGCCGATGAGCGGATACACCAGGCCCGGCATCGGCGTCAACGCGTCCTTCGTGCGCATGAAGCCGTACACGATCCACGGCTGCCGCCCGACCTCCGTCACCACCCAGCCCGCTTCCACCGCAATGAAGCCCGCGGGTGTCAGTAAGGCCAGGAAGGTCAGCAACGGCCGAGACTCCGCGACCTCACGCTTCCGCCACCACAGCACAAGCACCCACAGCGACGCCAGCATCATCAGCGTGCCCAGCCCGACCATGATCTGAAAGGCGAAGTGCGTGATGGCGACCGGCGGCCAGTCCTCTTCCGGGAACGCCTCGAGACCCTTCACCTCGGCGTCGAAGTCCGCGAACGCCAGGAAGCTCAGCGCCTTCGGGACCTCGAGCGCGTACTTCGTCTCGCGCGTCGCCTCGTTCGGGATCCCGCCGATGCGCAGCGGTGCGCCGCGCTCGGTGGCGAACTGGCCCTCCATGGCCGCGAGCTTGGCCGGCTGGTACTTCGCCACGAACTTCGCGCTGATGTCGCCCGAGATCGGCTGCAGCAGCGAGGCGGGGATCGCCACGAGCAGTGCCACGTGCAACGCGCTGCGATGGAACACGTCGTGCGGGTTCTTCCGCAGCATCCAGGCGTGGATTCCCGCCACCGCGATGCCAGTCGTCGCGAAGGCCGCGATGGTCATGTGCAACGTCTGGTGGAATGACGCCGGGTTGAGCATCGCCGCGATCGGATCGATGTTCGTCGGGAGGCCGTTCACGATCTCGAAGCCCGCCGGCGCATTCATCCACGCGTTGGCGAACACGACGAAGATCCCCGACACCGTGCCGCTCACCATCACCGCCACGCCCGCCCACCAATGCGCCTTGGGCGACAGCTTGGTCCAGCCGTAGAGATAGGTGCCGAGGAAGATGGCCTCGGTGAAGAACGCGAAACCTTCGAGCGAGAACGGCATGCCGATGATCGGCCCCGCGTACTCCATGAACGTAGGCCACAGCAAGCCCAGCTCGAACGAGAGCACCGTGCCGCTCACCGCACCCACGGCGAAGAGGATTGCCGTGCCCTTGCTCCAGCGCTTGGCGAGGTCCAGCCACACCGGATCGCCCGTCTTGAGCCACTTCCGCTCCGCCAACACCATCAGCGCGGGCATGCCGATACCAATCACCGCGAAGATGATGTGAAAGCCCAGACTCAAGGCCATCTGAGTGCGGGCGGCAAGCAAATCCGTCATTGGGGCCTATTCGAAGTCGAGGGCGAGATCGAGGCTCGGGGCACTATGCGTCAGCGCGCCGATCGAGATGCGGTCCACCCCGGTCTCCGCGATGCCGCGGACCGTGTCCAGCGAAACGCCGCCGGATGCCTCGGTCCATGCCTTGCCTCTCGCCAGCTCAACGCATTCACGCAGCGCGTGGTTCGGCATGTTGTCCAGCAGCAGGGCCTCGGCCCCCGCCGCCAGTGCCGCGCGCACCTGCGCCACCGTGTCGCACTCGACCTGCACCAGCATGCCCGTTGGCGCGTACTCGCGTGCGCGTTGCACGGCCACGCCCACGTCGCCGCCACAGGCGGCCAGGTGATTGTCCTTGATCAGCACCGCATCGGCCAGCGTGGCGCGATGGTTCGTGCCGCCACCGCAGGTGACGGCGTACTTCTCCAGCATGCGCCACCCGGGCGTGGTCTTGCGGGTGTCGAGGATCTTCGCCGACGTGCCGGCCACCGCCTTCACGTACTGCGCCGTGAGTGAGGCGACACCAGAGAGTCGCTGCGCGAAGTTCAACGCCACGCGCTCCGCCGAGAGCAGGCCGCGCGCCGTACCGGAGAGATGCAGCACCACGTCGCCTTTCTTCACCGGCGTGCCGTCGCGCACATCGATGCGGATCTCGACGTGTGGGTCGAGCTGCTTGAACGCCGTCACCGCCAGCGGAACGCCGGCGACCACGCCATCGCGCCGCGCCACGAGATCCGCCCGCGCATGATGCCCCGGCGTCACGGTCGCCAGCGTCGTGACGTCCTCGAACGCGCGGTCCTCCTCGAGCGCCGCGCGCGCCAGCGCGAGCAACGCGCCGTCATGGAGCGGGAAGCCCGCCGCGGCGCCGTTCGGCATCACTCGCCCGGGTCGACGCCCGGACCCGGTGGCGTCACCTGCGACCCGCCGATGCTCACCATCCGCTCGATCGCCAGCTTGGCCTTCGCCGCGATGTCCGGCGCCACCGTGATGCGATGCTCCAAGCGCTCCAGCGCTCCCAGCACCTTCGGCAGCGTCGTGACCTTCATGTAGGCGCAGCTGGCGCGCTCATTGGCCGCGTAGAACGTCTTGCCGGGGTAGGCCCGCTCCAAGCGGTGCAGGATGCCGACTTCCGTCGCGACGATGAAGCTCTTCGCGCTCGACTCACCCGGGCGCTTGATCATTCCCTCGGTGCTGAGGATGTGCACGCCCTCCGGATCCACGTCGCCGGCGCTCACCGCCTCGACGACGCTCGTCGCGCAGCCGCACTCGGGATGGATCAGGAACTCCGCCTCCGGATGCAGCTTGCGCTGCAACCGGATGTTCTCGGGGTCGATGCCCGCATGCACGTGGCACTCGCCCATCCACACATGGATGTTCTGCCGGCCCGTCACGCGACGCACGTGCGCGCCGAGGAACATGTCCGGCAGGAAGAGGATCTCCTTCTCGGCGGGGATGGCGTTGATCACCTCGACGGCGTTGCCCGACGTGCAGCAGTAATCGCTCTCCGCCTTCACCTCGGCCGTGGTGTTCACGTAGGCGACGACGACGGCGCCCGGATGCTCGGCTTTCCACGCGCGCAGCTGCTCGGCGTCAATCGTGCTGGCCAGCGAGCAGCCCGCCGCGAGATCCGGTAGCAGCACGGTCTTCTCCGGCGAGAGGATCGCCGCGGTCTCGGCCATGAAGTGCACGCCGCAGAAGACGATCACCTCAGCGTCGGTCTTTGCCGCTTCGCGTGAGAGGCCGAGGGAGTCGCCTACATAGTGCGCGACATCCTGGACTTCCGGACGTTCGTAATTGTGCGCGAGGATCACCGCGTTGCGCTCCTTGGCGAGCGCCTTGATACGGCGCTGGAGCTCCGCGACCTCGCGGTCAGGGACGGACTGGGACATGCCGAAAGCTACCGTGCCCCTGTCTTGGCGTCACCACTCGATATGCCGGCCCCGCCACTTGTTCTTGGGCTTGGGGAAGTCGCTGCGGTAGTGCCCGCCGCGCGACTCACGGCGCATCAAGGCGGAATCGACGATCAGCCGCGCCGTCTCGACCATGTTGATCTCCTCGGTCGCGCCCGCCGAAAGGCGCGCCCGGATGGCGTCGAGCGCCTTCTTGGCCGTGCGCAACCCGGCGGCGTTCCGGTCGATGCTCGCGTGGGCCCACATGACCGAGCGGATCTCGTCGGCCGCCACCTGCGCGGCGCCGCGGTCCCGCAGCCGCGGCACGTCCCACTCCGTCGCGCGCGGCACCCGCGGCAGGCGCGGCTGGTTCACCATGTCCCGCGCCACGCGCTCGGCGAACACCAGGCCCTCGAGCAGCGAGTTCGACGCGAGGCGGTTCGCCCCGTGCACGCCCGTGCGCGAGACCTCACCGCAGGCATACAGCCGCTCGAGCGACGAGCGTCCCGCGAGGTCGGTGACGATGCCGCCCATCATGTAGTGCGCCGCCGGCGTCACGGGGATGAGGTCCCGGCGCGGGTCGATGCCGCGGTTGAGGCAGAGCTCGAGGATGCCCGGGAAGCGCCGCGCGAACGTGCGCGAGAGCTTGCGGGCATCCAGCCACACGCGGCTGCCCGACTGCTGCATGTGGAAGATCTCGCGGGCGACCACGTCACGCGGCGCGAGCTCGGCGAGCTTGTGCGCCTTCGTCATGAAGCGCGCCCCGCGGTCGTTCAGCAACACCGCCCCCTCGCCGCGCACCGCCTCGGAAATCAGCGCGAGCGGATTCTCCGGCGTGTCGAGCGCCGTCGGATGGAACTGCACGAACTCCATGTCGGCGAGCTTGGCGCCGGCGCGATGGGCGATCGCGTAGCCGTCGCCGGTCGCGACGAGCGGATTGGTCGTGTAGCGGTACAGCTGCCCGCAGCCGCCGGCGGCGATGACGGTCGCATCGGCGACGATCTCGACGGCCTTGCCGTTCACGTTCGCCCGTACGCCGCAGCAACGCCCGTTCACGACGATGAGATCCAGCGCGCGCGCCGTTTCGAGCACGGTGATGTTCGCGCGCTCCCGCACGCGGTGGATCAGCGCGCGCGCCACCTCGGCGCCCGTCTGGTCGCCCTTGGCGTGCACGATGCGCTTGCGCGAGTGCGCGGCTTCCTTGCCGAGCGTGAAGCGGCCGCTGGTGTCGACATCGAACTGGGCGCCGGCGTCGGCGAGTTCGCGCACGCGGGCCGGGCCTTCCGCCACGAGCACCTCGACCGCCGCGGCGTCGCAGAGCGCCGCGCCCGCGGCGAGCGTGTCCTGCCGGTGCAGGTCCGGCGAGTCGCCGGCACCGAGGGCGGCGGCGATGCCGCCCTGTGCCCACGCCGTCGACGAGTCGCGCAAGGAGCGCTTGGTCAGCACGACGACGTCGCCTTGGTCCGAGGCGCGCCAGGCCGTGTGCAGGCCGGCGATCCCCGACCCGATCACCACGAACCGCGTGCGTATGCGCTGCGCCATCCTCAGAAGATACTGAGATTGATGTAGCGCTTGGGGTTCCGGCGGAAATCCGCGATCAGGGACCGCAGGTCGATGACCAGCGAGTCCGAGTTGTTGTACAGGGACGGGTTGTTGACCATCAGACCCAGCGAGCCCTCGCCGCGCTCGATGCGCCCAAGGATGGTATCGGCCTTGCCGAGGGCACCGCGCAACGAGGCTTCGCTGCGTTCGAGGGACGCGGACATCGTCGCCAGCCGTTCGCTCACCTGCCGCAGGTTGATGGCCGCCTGCTGGGTCTCGCCGATGATGCGTTCCACCTCGCCGCGCGAGGTGGCGGAGTCGAGGCGGGCGATCGAGCGCTGGAAGTTGCCCATGCCGCGCGCCAGTTCGTTGGCCCCTACTCGCACGTCGACGGCCACCGAGTCGAGGTTGCGCGACTGCTCGCGAACCGTGCGCGTGAGCTGCGTGGACATCGCGTTGAAGTTGCGGATCGTCCCGCGCAGCTCGCGGGCGGCGCTGTCGTCGAAGGCGACGCGCACGCGCTCGGCCACGGAGGCCACGTTGCCGGCGATGCCGCCCGCGACGGACGTGAGCTGCGCGATGTCCGGCAGCACGCCGCCCGGCAGGGTCGCGGCCGGAGCGCCCACCGTATCCTCGAGCTGCATCGCGACTTCGCGGATGCCCGGCGCCGCGCTGCGCGCCGTGATCACCGCCTGCCATTCGCCGAACAGCGTCGCCGCCTGGATGAGCACCACGGGATCCGAGGGGAGCGTGATGCCCTCGTTGAGCTTCATCTCCGCCACCACCCAGCCCTTCTCGGCCAGCGAAATGCGTTCGATGCGACCCGCGTTGACGCCGCGGATCACCACGCCGTTGCCGACCTGCATGTTGCCGACGTCGCGGAAGCGCGCGCTGATGGACGTGCGTCGCGCTCCGAGATCCGCCTGTTGGAGGTACATGGTGCCCGCGATGAGCACGAGCATCGTGCTCAGCACCGTCAGGCCCACGAGCCAGTCGTTCCGCCGCTTGCTCATCGTGCTCTCCCGAGTAGCCACACCATCGCCCAGAATGCGTCGAGGACGAGGATCATCACGCAAGACTGCACCACCGCGCGCGTCGCCGCGCCACCCACGCCCTGCGCCCCGCCGCGCGTCCGCAGGCCCGCCGCGCTCGCCAGGATCGTCACCGCGAAGCCGAAGCTCGCCGCCTTCACCAAGCCATAGCGCACGTCGAAGGTGTCGAAGAACAACCGGACGCCCTTCAGGAACTCCGGCGTCGACAGGCCCAGCAGCAGCAGCGAGGCCATCCAGCCGGCCAGCATGCCCACGGCCATCGCCGCACCGACCACCACGGGGAACATCAGCACGCCGGCCAGCACGCGTGGCACCACGAGGTACGCCACCGGGTCGTAGCCCAGGGTCTCAAGCGCGTCCACCTGCTCCGTCACGCGCATCGTCCCGATCTCGGCGGCGATGTTGGCCCCCACCCGGCCCGCCAGCGCGAGGCCGGTGAGCACCGGCGCCAGCTCCATCATGATCGTCTTCTGTACCAGCGTGCCCACGAGATACCGCGGCACCGCACCCGTGAAGCTGTAGCTCGCGAGCAGCGCCAGCACGATGCCCGTGAAGCCGGCGATGAGCATGCCGATCGGCAGCGAGTCCACGCCGAGCTGCTTGGCCTGCTGCGCGAAGTTCGGTCGCCAGGTCGGGACGTCACGCAGCGCGCGCGCCGATTCCGCCGTGAGGCGGCTCGCCGTGCCGATCGTCCCGAGCCCCATCCGGAGCCCTTTGCCTACCGTCTCGAACACGCTGGGAAGTTACCGTGGCTGGTGGAGGGAGCCAGCACCTCGGGAGAAGACGAACCAGCAGGCCGAAAGGGCACCGAATTGCCGGCGCGCGACCTCGCCGCCGCGGCCACGGGCCTCGCCGTGTTAGTTTACCCGTCGCCGATGGGCTTGTCGCCCCGGTTTCTGCTGAGGACGGGGTTCTGGGCAAGCTCGTAGTGCTGATGGTCACGGCGTTCGTGGACATGGTGGGGCTCCTCATGGTGCTCCCACTGCTCCCGTTCTACGCCCAGCGCTTCGTCGGCCAAGGCCCGCTGTGGCGGGCGCTCGATACCGTCGGCCTCGGGGGCGAAGGCACCGTCATCGCGATCCTCGTCTCCAGCTTCGCGATTGCACAGCTGGTGAGCGCCCCGCTCTGGGGCCGCGTGTCCGACCGCTACGGGCGGCGCCCCGCGCTGATGATCGGACTCGCGAGCTCGGGCATCGCCTACGTGGTGTTCGCCTACGCCGGCTCGCTCGAGCTGCTGTTCCTCTCGCGCATCGTGCAGGGCGCCGGCGGCGGCACCGTGGGCGTCATCCAGGCCTACGTCGCCGATGCAACGGAGCCGAAGGACCGCGCGAAGGCACTCGGCTGGCTGAGCGCCGCGACCAACGCCGGCGTCGCGCTCGGTCCCGCCATCGGCTCGTTCGCCGCGCGCATCGGCCCCGAATGGCCCGGGCTCTTCGCCGCGATCATCACGCTGGTGAACGTCGGCTTCGCGTGGAAGTACCTCACCGAGAGCAACGAGCACGCCGGCGTGAAGACGGCCGACCGCCCCAAGGTCTCCGGCTCGCGCGAGACGCTGCTGCGCGTGACGACGCATCCCGGATTGCCGGCGAGCCGCTTGATCTGGATCTACGCGATCGGCATGGGCGCGTTCCATGGCATGAACGCCATCCTCGCGCTGTTCCTCAACGCGCAGTTCGGCATCGACGAGACGAGCATCGGCTGGGTCTTCGTGTACATCGGCGTGCTCAGCGTGCTGACCCGTGCAGTCTTCCTCGGGCCGCTCGTGGATCGCTATCGCGAGCCACGGCTCTCGCGCTACGGCGGCATGTTCCTGATGCTCGGCATGCTCGCGCTGCCGTTCACCACGAACTACGCCTCGCTGGCACTGGCGATCCTGCTCATCCCGCTCGGCACGGCCTTCACCTTCCCCTGCGTGACGGGCATGCTCTCGCAGGTGATCCCGAACCATGAGCGCGGGTTGTACATGGGCGTGCAGCAGACCTTCGGCGGCATCGCGCGCGTCGCGGGACCGCTCTGGGCGGGCTTCGCCTTCGACTACCTCGGCAAGGGCGTCCCCTTCTTCACAGGTGCGGCGCTGGCGGCATTCACGATCTTCCTCGGGCTCGGCATCGAGCATCACCTGCCCGATCACAAGCCTTCCGTGGCGTAACGGCGCTTCACCACGAAGACACGAAGGCACGAAGGACTTCGAACTGCTTTGCCACAGAGGCACGGAGACTCGGAGGTTGCACAGAGCACGACAACGACTTGGGGGTCCGCGCCGAAACATCGGTGCGGACCCCCTAAGTCGTTCGCTGTTGCTGTTGGCCGTGCACTACCCGGCCACTGCAGTAGCTCCCACCACACGTCCTTCGTGTCTTCGTGCCTTCGTGGTGAAAAGCAGTTGCAGTCCTCCGTGCAACCTCCGTGCCTCTGTGCCTCCGTGGCATCAGTTGCCGTTCAGCCTCCACCCGCCACGGAATCAGAAGCCCGCGCATGGTATTCCCCCGTGCGCCCCTGCGTCGCCGGATGCCGCGACATCGACGCGTCTTCCGTCTCCGTGATCAACCGCACGCCGCGCTCGAAGAAGATGTAGTTGTACGCCCACTGCAGCAGCACGCTGATGCGGTTGCGGAAGCCCACGAGATACGCGATGTGCACGAACAGCCACAGGAACCACGCGATGTACCCGCGGAACTGCAGCTTGCCGTCGAAGAAGCTCGCCACCGCCTTGTGCCGGCCGATCGTCGCGAGGTCGCCCTTGTTGAAGTAGCGGAACGGCCGCGACGATTCGCCATCGAGCTGACGCAGGATGTTGCCTGCCGCCCACTTGCCCATCTGATTCGCCGCCGGCGCCACGCCCGGCACCCAGCGACCATCCGGCTGCTTCACCGCCGCCACGTCGCCGACCACGAACACGCGACCATCGCCCGGCAGCGAGAGATCCGGCTCGACCAACACACGCCCCGAGCGATCGAGCGGCACGTCGAGCGTCTTCACCAGCGGCGACGCTGCGTTGCCCGCCGCCCAGAACACCGACTGCGTCGGGATGAACTCCTCACCCACGCGCACGCCCTGCTCGGTGATGTCCGTGACCATCGTGTTCACGCGCACTTCGACCCCGAGCCGCTCGAGGTCGCGGCAGGCGCGCTGCGAGAGACGCTCCGGGAACGCCGGCAGGATGCGCGGACCGCCTTCAAGCAAGATCACCTTCACCATCGACGTATCGATGCGCCGGAAATCCGGACGGAAGGCGACTCGGCACATCTCCGGCAACACGCCGGCGAGCTCCACGCCGGTCGGACCACCGCCGACGATCACAAAGGTCAACAACGCCTTGCGCGCGGCTTCGTCTTCTTCCCACTCCGCGCGCTCGAAGGCCAACAGGAAGCGCTTGCGGATACGCCGCGCGTCCTCGACGCTCTTCAGGCCCGGCGCCCAGCGCTCCCAGCCGTCGTTGCCGAAGTAGCTGTGCCGCGTCCCCGGCGCCACGATCAGATAGTCGTAGTGCACCGGCTCCGGCTCGCCCACCACGCGGATCGAGCGGTTGCGGCGTTCGATCTTCTCCACCGTGCCCAGCAGCGTCGTCACGTTCTTCTGCTCGCGCAGCACCCAGCGGATCGGCGCGGTGATGTCACTCGGCGCCAACGACGTCGTCGCCACCTGGTACAGCAACGGCTGGAACAGATGGTGGTTCGTGCGGTCGATCAGCAGCACTTCGACGTCCCGGCGCTTCGCCAGCGCACGCGCCGCGTTGAGGCCGCCGAACCCACCGCCGATGATGACGACCCGCGCCTTCGGCTTCGCGGCGTTCATCGTGCCCCTCCCTCGGGAAGTCCCGCCGACAGCAGGTTCACGAACAACCGCGCACCGCCCGGCACGCCAGAGGGCAGTTGCCGGAACAGCGCCAGCGAGGTGTAGACGTAGCGCCCACGGCCCATCGGCAGGTCGAGGATCGCCCCGCTCTGCTCGGGCTCCTCGGGATCCTGCATCGCCAACGGCGTGCGATAGCGTTCGTCGATCGTGCTCGGCATATAGAGGGCGCGCTCCTGCACCCAGTCGGACCAGTCAGCGTCAGTGATGCGGTTCGGCCAACGCAGCAGCTTGCTCTGCGCATCCAGCACCCGCACGGGCGCGTCCTCGCGCGTGACGCGCGCCGCCGGCCGCGAGAACTCCACCGGATGCGGCATCATGCCCGGCTGCGCCATCTCGAACTGGCCGTACTGCACGACCAACGTGCCGCCGCCGCGCACCCACTCGAACAAACGCGGATTGGCCGCGCGAAGTTCGGCACTGGTCTCGTAGGCCCGCGGCCCGATGACCACCGTCGAGTACTGCGTGAGGTCGAGCAACGGCAGCTGGTCGGCCTCGAGCGTCGTCAGCGGGATCTCCAGCTGCGAGAGCACGGGGGCGCTCGCGTCGGACACGCCCCGCACGTAGGCCACGCGCAAGCCGCGCGGGATGTTCACGGGCACCGCCTGCAGGTACGCCGCCGACTGCCGGTACATCCGCTGCGGGCGGATATGCGGATACTCGATGGTCGCGAACCCTTCGACGAAGATCGTCCCCTCGCTCTCCACGCCGACGCCGAACTCGTGCCGCCCCGCGGCGAGCTGGCCCTTGAGCGTGATGTAGAGCTCCGAGGTCGCGCCGGGCTCGAGCAGCAGCGAATCGGGCAACCCTTCGCCGCGCACGCCGGGCGGAATCAGCGTCCGGAACCGCAGCATGCGCGGGCGCTCCGTGTGCGAGCGCACCGTCACGCGGAGGCGGCGGTCGAGCGGTACGCCGGCGCGCACGTACTCCAGCGTGCGGTCCAGCGCGATCGTGATCGGCGGCACGCCGCCCAACGGACGATTCTGCTCGCCGAGCACCGGATCGGCGAAGCGGTACACCACCGGGCCCGCATCGACGATCGTCTCCGTCCCCGCCACCATCACCCCCACGCGGACATCCGTCACGCGTCGGACGTCTTCGGCCACGCTCACCGCGGGCACCGAAGCCGTGGCCGGCCCCATCGTGACGCGCGCGAGGCCATCGCCAGCCGATTCCTGGTCGCGGAACATCGCCGTGCCCTGCCGCGTACCGACCCACCAAGGGCGGAGGTCGACGAGGCCCGTGACCGGCGCGGCGAGCACCGTGTCGCGGCCCGGTGCGATCGGCACCGGGCGCGGAAAGCGCTGCGGCGGGAATCCCGAGGCGGCGATCGACCGCAGCTCCACCGTGTCGCGCCCCCGGTTATAGACCGTGACCACCATCTGCACCGCATCGCCGAACGCCACGAGTTCCTGCCGCGCCGTCGCTTCGACGAGCACACCGGCCGCCTGCGCCAGCGCCGCGCGCGCACGCTGCAGGCTGCGCTCGAGCGCGGCGTCGAGTTCGATCAACTCGGCATCACAGGTCGTCGTCGCTGCCGGTGCCGGCACGAGCGGACACTGCGGGACCGCCGTGCGCAGGTACTCCAGCGTCGAGACGACCCGCGCCAACCCGGGCGCAATGCGCCCCGGCTCGCGCAGGTCCACCACGCGCCGCAGCGAATCCATGCGCGCCGGAATGCCGGCCAGCGCCGACGCACGGCCACCGGCCAGACGTGCCAGCCGCGCGAACGCGGTATCGACGCCGTCGAACAGCGTGCGCTCCGATTCCGCCGGCGTGCTGTCGTTGACGCGCGTCTTCAGGCGACGCAGGCCGACATTCACCGCCCCGCGCCGCTGCACGGCACCGAAGCCCTGCGAGCGATGCATCGAGCGACTCTCCGCCGCGATCTCCGCCGGCGAGCGACCCAGCACGGGATCGTACGCGCCGGCCGCGAGCATCAGCGGCGCCGGCCGCGTGCGCGTGCCGTAGTACAGCTTGGCCGGCGTCCACGGCGTCCCGTGCGATGCCACGGGGAAACGCAGCGTGTCCCCGGCCACGTCGAAGCCCTCCTGCGCCAGCAGGCCCGCCGCCTCGTGATGCCCGTGCCCATCCGCGCGCGTCCCCGACCACACGCTCACCACCACGTGCGGCTTGAAGCTGCGGATCACGCGCACCACGTCGCCCAGCAGCGCCTCGCGATCCCACTGCTCGAAGGTCTCCTCGGCGTTCTTCGAGAAGCCGAAGTCATACGCCCGCGCGAAGTACTGCTGCGCCCCGTCCACCCGACGCGCCGCGAGCAGCTCTTCCGTGCGGATCGCGCCAAGCGCCTCGCCCAACTCGTTGCCGATGAGGTTCTGCCCGCCGTCGCCGCGCGTGAGCGAGAGGTACGCCGCATGCACCTGGTGCCCGCGCGCCAGCGTCGCGAGCAGGTTTGTGTCTTCGTCGTCGGGATGCGCCGCGATCATCAGCACGCGCCCGGTGACCGTGATGCCACGGAGCAGCTGGTCCAACGCCGGCGCGCCGCGCTCTTGCCCGGAGGCAAGGCGCGGCGCGATCAGCATGGAGAGCGCGAAGCCGGCCAGCGCAGCCCGCGCGCCGGCCCGCAGTCGCCGCACGCTCACGGAGCCTTCATCGACATCGCGGTCACGCGACGCGCTCCCGTGTGGCGCACCGGCGCCGACAGCGCCTCGGTCACGATGCGCGTCTGCTCCTCCGTGTGCGCCGACGGATAGCCCTCCGCCGGGCTCGCCCGCTCCGGACGGCCGTAGTAGCGGATCACCAGCGCATTGCCCGTCGACACGCGCAGGCGCGGTGCCACGAAGGTCCACGCGCCCATGTTCTTCGGCTCTTCCTGCACCCAGGCGACTTCGTCGATGTGCGGGTACAGGTCCACCGTGCGCGCGATCTCCTCGTGCGGCCACGGATACAGTTCCTCGACCCGCACCACTGCCACGCTCTCCGGGATCCCCGCCGCGAGCAGGTCGTAGTAGACCTTGCCCGTGCAGAAGATCAGGCGCTTCACCGCCTGCCGCTTCTCGGCGCCCTTCGGGTCGTCGATCACCGGACGGAACGCGCCTTCGCTCAGGTCCTTCACCGTGCTCGACGCCTGCGCGAGGCGCAGCAGCGACTTCGGCTGCATGAGGACCAATGGTCTCCGCGCCAGCTTCACCTGGCGACGCAGGATGTGGAAGTACTGCGCCGGCGAGCTCGGATACGCCACGCGCATGTTGCTCTCGGCGCACATCTGCAGGAAGCGCTCGAGCCGCGCGCTCGAATGCTCCGGCCCCTGGCCCTCGTAGCCGTGCGGGAGGAGCATGACCAGCCCCGAGTCCTGCGCCCACTTCGCGCGGTCGCTCACGATGAACTGGTCGATCATCGGCTGCGCCATATTCGCGAAGTCGCCGAACTGGCCTTCCCAGAGCGTGAGCGTGTCCTTGGCCGCGACGCTGAAGCCGTACTCGAAGCCGAGGACGGCGAGTTCGCTCAGCGCCGAGTTGTAAGCCTCGAACGTGCCCTTTGCATTCGGCAGCGCCGCGAGGGGCGCGTACTTGCGGCCCGTATTCACGTCGTTGAGCACGGCGTGGCGGTGCGAGAACGTCCCGCGCTCCACGTCCTGGCCGCTCATGCGGATGTGCGTGCCTTCGGCGAGGATGCTCGCGAAGGCCAGTTGCTCCGCATGCCCCCAATCGATCGCGGGTTCGCCGCTCAGTGCCTCACGGCGACGCTCGAGCTGCTTGGCGAGCCGCGGATGCGGCGTGAAGTCGCTCGGGTAGGTGAGCAGCGCCTCGTTCCAGCCCTTGAGCCGGTCCGCCGCGACGGCCGTCGGCGCCGACGCCGACGTCGCCTCCACCGGATGCGGGTGATGCGGCGCGTCGGGGGCCTTCGACTCCTCGTACGCCGCCTGGAACACGGCCGCGACGTCCTTATCGAGCGCCTCCACCTGCGCCTCCGTCACCACGCCCTCGGTGACCATGCGCTTGGCGAACACCTGCCGCGGCGTCGGATGCGCCTTCACCTTCTCGTAGAGCTGCGGCTGCGTGTACGTCGGCTCGTCGCCCTCGTTGTGGCCCCAGCGGCGGTAGCCCACGAGGTCGATCAAGAAGTCCTTCTTGAAGCGCGCGCGGTACGCCACCGCGATGCGCATCGCGACGACGCAGGCCTCGGCGTTGTCGGCGTTCACGTGGATGATCGGCATCTCGAAGCCCTTCGCGATGTCCGACGCATAGTGCGTCGAGCGCGAGTCGATGGGATCCGTGGTGAAGCCGATCTGGTTGTTCACGATGATGTGCAGCGTGCCGCCGACGCGGTACGCGCGCAGCCGCGACAGGTTGAACGTCTCCGGCACGATGCCCTCGCCCGGGAACGCCGCGTCGCCGTGGATGCACACCGGCACCACCTTGCTCTCGTCACGCTGCGCACGGTCCTGCGCGTCACGCTGCCATGCGCGCGCCGCGCCCTGCAGCACCGGGTTCACGATCTCCAGGTGGCTGGGGTTCGGCACCAGCGAGAGCTTCACGCGCTTGCCGTTGACCTCGCGCACGTTCTCGAAGCCGAGGTGGTACTTCACGTCGCCCGTGGACGCATCCGCGAGATGCCCGTGCTTGCCCTGGAACTCGCCGAGGATGTGCGGCAGCGGCTTGCCCATCACGTGCCCGAGCACGGAGATGCGGCCGCGGTGCGCCATCGAGATCGCCACGTGCTCCGCCCCATGCGCCGCGCTCTCGCTGATCGCCGTGTCGAGCATCGGCACCAGCGCGTCCGTGCCCTCGATCGAGAAACGCTTGTAGCCCACGAAGGTGCGGCCGAGGAAGCGCTCGAAGCCGTCCACCTCCGTGAGGCGACGCAGCACCTGCTGCTTCTCCTCCACCGTGAGCGGCCGCGTCAGCTGCTCCTCCGTGAAGAGCTGGCGGAACCACGTGCGCTCCTCGTCGGAGCCGAGGTGCCCGACTTCCACGGCGAGGTGGCGCATGTAACGCTTCCGCAGCCGCTCGGCCACGTCCTTCGCCGTGGCGAGATGCGGCCAGCCCAGCGAGGCGCCCGAGACCAGCTCGAGTTCCGCCTCGGTGATGCCGTGGAACTCCGGCGTCAGCTCCTCGGCACCCGGCGGCGGACTGCCGAGCGGATCCAGCTGCACCGCCATGTGGCCGTAGTAGCGGATGGCCGTCGTGTAGCGCGCCGCGCCCGCGACGATGCGCGCGTAGTCGTCACCGCCGCCCGACGACGGGCCGCGGCCCATCGCTTCTTCGGCGAAGCGGAAGAACTGGCGCCACGATTCCTCCACGGACGCGGGGTCCTGGCGGTAGCGCTCGAACTGCTCGGCGGCGTAAGCGTCGTTGAAGACGCTGGCGATGGGGGGCGTGTCCTGTGCCATGCCCCAAATCTAATGATTTCGCGCGCGGAATCCGGCCCGGCCGAGGCGGAATCGCTACCCGATTTCCGCCAGCCGGTCGTGCACCTCGAGCGCCGTCTGCGGCCGTGCATCCGCCTTCTTGGCCAGCATCTGCACGATCAGCGCGTCGAAGGCCGCCGGCAGCTCCGCGTTGTACGCCCGCGGCGCGTCCGGCGTGTCCTCGAGCAGCCGCGCAATCATCTGATACGGCGTGTCCGCCGTGAGCGGCGTGCGGCCGGTCACGCACTCGTACAGCACCGCGCCCATCGCGTAGATGTCCACGCGCTGATCCACCGGCTCGCCCGTCACCTGCTCGGGCGCCATGTACTCCGGCGTGCCGATGATCGCCCCCGCCTGCGTCACGCCGCTCTCCTGCGGCCGCGAGGCCAGTCGCGCGATGCCGAAGTCCATGACCTTCAGCACGCCGTCGGGCTCGACCACCATGTTCTGCGGCTTGATGTCGCGGTGGATGATGCCCTGCTCGTGCGCGACCTCCAACGCACGCGCCAACTGCTTGCCGACGCTCAGCGCCACGGCGATCGGCAACTTGCCGCGCGAGCGGATCAGCTGCTTCAGCGACGTGCCCTCGACGTACTCCATCGTGATGAAGTACAGGCCGTCGCGCTCGCCGATGTCATGCGTGCGCACGACGTTGCGGTGCGAGATCTTCCGCGCGAGGCGGATTTCGCTCTTGAACCGCTCGAGCGCCGTCGGATCCTCCTTGAGGAAGTCCGGCTTGAGCGTCTTGATGGCGATCGCCTCGCCGAGCTCGCGGTCCACCGCCTTGAACACCGTGCCCATGCCGCCCTGGCCGAGAATCTCCTTCACCTCGTAGCGGTTGGCGAAGGTGCTGCCGGGGACGAGCCCCGCCGCCGCCGCGCGATTCGCCTGCGTCCCGGTCAGCGCAGCGGCGTTGAGCTGCACGGTCTTGGCGTCGTCTCCGGCGCCCGAAAGGAACTCCACGAGCTGCTGCTTCTCCTTCAAGTCGCCGAGCAGGCGGCGGAACGCCGAGGCCAGCGCGCCGATCTCGTCCTTTGACGCCGCGGTGATCTCGGCGTTGTAGTCGCCGTCCGAGGCGCGCATCGCGGCGTCGGCGAGCTTCGTGACGGGCCGCGTCACCCAGCGCGCCACCAAGAGCGAGAACAGGAACGCGGCCAGCAGGCCAAGCGCGCCGCTCAGGAGGATCGTGCGCTCCAACTGCCGGAACAGCGCAAACTCGGCATCGCGGTTGCGCAGCAGCACGTAACCACCCAGCGGAGCGCCACCGGCCGATTGGAGGATGCCACCGAGCGCCACGTAGTCCGTGCCGGCGATGTCGACATCCGCGCGCATCACATCGCCCTCGGCGCTGGCGACGCCGTGGAGCTTCTCGAGCAGCGCCGGCGTCAGGTCCGCCCGGTCCAGTGTCGACGCGTTGACGTGCGGGACGCCCGCGTCATCGAGGGCATAGAACACCACATCCACGGCGTCGGCCGCCGACTGCTTCACCTGACGGGCGAACTCGTCGGTGATGTAGCTGACCGCCATCAGCGCGCCATACACCACGCCGTTGTCCTCGATCGGCACCACGGCGGCTTGGAAGAGCAGCGTGTCGTCCCAGATGCCGAACGCGTCGATCTCGTTGCCTTCGAGCGCGCCGCCGATGGACGGCGAGGACGCCAATGACTCGGCCGGCGCGTCGGGATCGTCGCTCTTCGCCAGCCGCGTACCCTGCCCGTCCGTGATCTGCACCCAATCCGCGCCCACCGCGTCGGCCGCGACGTTCGCCTGGTCCAACAGGTCGGCGACGATGCCCTGCCGCACCTGGTCCCGGAACACGCCGTTGTTCGTGAACGTGCGGGCCGAACCGATCAGCCCCTTGAAACGACCGCCGATCTGGGCGTCCAGCGCGAGCTGCGCCGCGGCGCCCACGCGCGCCACGCTCGCCTCGGCCGCCGTGCGCGCCGAGCGCGCCGTGATCGCCAGCGTCGCGCCGAGGACGACGAGCACGACCACCGAGATGCCGATGAAGATCTTGACCGAAAGCGAAAGGCCGCGCGAAGCCACGGAGGAGAGGGCGAAAGGGGGACCGCTGGGCAGCGGCGAGGAGGCGCTAGTAGCGGTTGGGGCCGCTGCGGTCGTACTCGCGACCGAACTTGTTGCGGTGCTGCACGAAGCGGAAGCCGCGGGCGTCGAGCGTGACGTCGAACGACGGATTGCCGCTCGCCACGACCGTCAGCGGCCGCTCGACCGGCGTCGCGCGCTCATGCCAGATGTGCACGGTATACTCGCCCGCCGGCACGTTCGGGATGCGCCAGCGCCCGTCCTCGCCGACCTGCGTGTAGTACGGCGTATCCACCGCCAGCACGAACGAGGTCATGCGCGGATGGATGTTGCAGTAGATCGGCACCACGCCCGCCCGCCGGAACGTCACGTCGCGCGAGCGCCCCGACGGATACAGCCCGAGGTCGAAGCGCGCCAACGGCGACGTCGAGAACACGTTGTGGCTGAACGGATCCTGGTTGGGGAAGCTCACCTTGCTGCCCACCGGCACCACACGCACGCGCGGCACGAACGCGCGGCCGTTCATCGCGATGGTGGCGTCGGCCGCGCCACGCCGCGCGGTGGCACTGCCGCTGCGCACGAGGTAGATAATGGTGTTGCCGAGGTCCTCCGTCGACTCACCCGCGCGCTCGGTGATGCTCACGCGGCCCTCGACGACACCCTGCGCCGTCGCCGGTCGCGATACCCACGCCACGAGCGCCGGCAGCGCTCCGCAGAGCAGGGCCAGTCGCCGCACCTTCACGCCTTTCGTGGATCCGTCTCGATGCATCACGCGTCCCTCCGGTCGACACCTGCCCGCGCGCGCTCGGCGCACGCTGCCCAGAACATAATGCGCGGCGCAGCCCTCGCGTTCGCGCTCGTGACGTCAGTCACACCGGCGCAAGCGCAGGATCCGACTCCACCGGCCGTCGACTCCCTGCGGCAGCGCCTCGAGGACCTCGAAGCCACCATCGAGATGCTGCGCGAGCAGCTCGCCACTGAAGCGGGCACCGCGGTGCGCACCCGCTCGCGCGCGGCGCTGGAACTGCGCGGGCGCGTGCTCATGAACTCCCTGTTCACGAGCGGCCGCACCAACAACGTGGATGTCCCGCTCGTCGCCGCCGCGACACTGCCGGAGCAACGACCGGGCGGCGGCACGATCACGATGCGCCAGACGATGCTCGGCTTCGCCGTCACCGCCCCGGACGTCGTCGGAGCGCACTTCACCGGCGACCTCGACGTGGACTTCTTCGGCGGCCAGGTCGCGAGCACGGGCGGCCGACACTTCCCGTTGCTGCGCCTACGGACGGCACGCGCCACGCTGGCGTGGAATCGCGTCACGCTCATGGCGGGGCAGGAGACGCCATTGATCGCCGACATCGATCCCGTGAGTCTCGCGTCGGTCGGCACGCCAGGATTCACGACCGCGGGCAATCTCTGGCTGTGGTTGCCGCAGATCCGCGCGACCGTCGAATCACCAGGCGCCGTGCGCGTCGCCTTCCAAGGCGCCGTGCTCGCACCCACGCCGATCACCGCACAGACCGCCTTCAACACCAGCTTCGACGCCGCCGAACGCTCGCGCATGCCGTCGCTGCAGGCGCGACTTAGCGCCCGCTGGGGCAGCGAGGAGTCCGCCGCCGAGGTCGGCATCGGCGTGCATCGCGGCCGCGCGAGGGCGCAGGCGGACTCGGTGGAACGGCACAGTGAGGCGATTGCCGTCAGCGCGAGCGTGCCCTTCCTCGGCATCTTCGAGTTCCGCGGCGAGGCCTTCGATGGCCAGCTCCTCAGCGGTCTCGGCGGCGGTGGCATCGGCCAGGGGTTCTCGGACGACGGGCGTCCCGTGCGCGCGCGCGGTGGCTGGGGCCAGCTCAACCTGCGTCCGAACGCGCGCTGGGTCCTTGGCATCGGTAGCGGCGTGGATGCCGCGAACGTCGACGACGTGCCCGCGGTCTCGGCGCGGATCCGCAACGACGTGGATGCGCTGCACGCGCAGTGGACACCGACAGGCCCGTTGCTCTTCGGCCTTGAGTACCGCCGCATCCGGACCGCGTATCGCGACGCGGCGCGGCAGAAGGCCCATCACATCAACCTCGCCGTCGGCTTTCAGTTCTGAGGCATGGGCGGGCGTCGCGCATGCGACGCCCGCCTAGCCCTGCGCTTCCACCACGCGCACCGGAATCCCACCGTTGCTCGTGCGCAACCGCTCGGTGAACCGCAGCCCCGTGTGCCCATCGAGCGCACGGTCAGCACTGAGCATCGCGAAGCGCCAGCCACGCCCCTGCTCGCGCAGCACACGGCCCAGCGTCGCGTACAGGTCGCGCAGCGGTCCGCGTTCGCTCACGCGCACGCCGTAGGGCGGATTCGTGATGAGCAGCCCCGGGCCCGGCGGCAACTGCGTCGCCGCCAGCGGGCGCTGCAGCACCTCGAGGTCGGCGCGCACGCCCGCGCGCTCGGCGTTGGCAATCGCCGCCGCGACGGCGCCGGCATCGCGGTCGGCCCCGATGATCGCCGCCGGCGCCTTCGGCAGTACCTGCTCGGCGGCCTGTGCGCGCTGCCGTGCCCACGCCTCAGCCGGCACTTCGGGCCACCGCTCGGCCGCAAAGCTGCGCCACGACCCCGGCGCGATACGCCGCGCCATCATCGCCGCCTCGATCAACAGCGTCCCTGACCCGCAGAACGGATCCACCAGCGGCTGCCGCACGTCGTAGCGGGCGGCGCTCAGCATGGCCGCCGCGAGCGTCTCGCGCATCGGCGCCTTCGCCACCGCCTGCCGATATCCGCGGCGGTGCAGCAACGCCCCGGAACTGTCGGCGCTCACCGTGCAGCGGTCATGCTCGAACCGCACCACGAACAGCTGCGCACTCGCCGCATCGGCGGCCACGCCGAGCGCATGTGGCGTGTCGTCGAGCGGCTCGTCCTCATCCTTCGCCGGCCCGTCCACGCGCCGCGCACCCGGCACCGCCCGTTCGATCGCCTCCGCCACGCGCTGCGCGATGGCGTCGGAATGGTAGAGCCGCGACTTCTTGGCTGTGACGCGCAGCCGGTAGCTCGCGTTCGGACCCAGCATGCGCGTCCATTCCACGCGCCGCGCGGCACGCTCGAGCTCGTGGAACGCCAGCGCCTTGAACGTCGCGAGTCGTACGACGACGCGGCTCGCGAGCCGCGACTGGAGGTTTGCGCGCGCCAGGCCGCTCGCATCACAGGCGAAGCGCACGCCGCCCGTGCTGGCCGCCGCGTCGGCGAAGCCCAACGTGCGCAGTTCGGCTTCGAGCAGCGGCTCGAGGCCCGGTGCCGCGACGGCCCATGCGTCGTAGGTCATGTCGTGCGGCGGCGTGCGTCGACGACGCGCCAGCCGAGCAGCGCCGTCAGGATCAGCGCGTACACGAGCGGCTCACGCCAATCGAGCTTCACCGCCATGAAGAAGTGGATCAAGCCAAGGACCGCAACGACGTAAACCAAGCGGTGCAGCTTCACCCACGATTTCCCAAGCCGCTTGATCATGCCCTTCGTGCTGGTGACCGCCAACGGCAACATCAGCAGCAGCGCCAGCATGCCGATGGTGATGAACGGCCGTTTCAAGAGGTCCGTCTGCACGACGTCCCAGCCGACGAGGTCATCGATGATGAGCTGCACGTCGATGATCGCCCACACCAAGAGGTGCAGCACGCCGTACGAAAACGCATAAAGCCCCAGCGCGCGCCGATGCTTCGCCAGCCAGTTCCAGCCCGTGAGGCGGCGCAGTGGCGTGATTGCAAGCGTGGCCAGCAGCGCGCGCAGCGTCCACGCGCCGTACGCATGCTCGGCGGCCTTGATCGGATCGGACCCGAGATAGCGCGACCCGAGCGCGAAGTCCGAGTAGATCGCCCACGCGTACCACAGCGCCGGTACCGTCGCCGCGACGATCAGCACGACGCCGAAGCCCCGCGGCTGGCGCTCGATGCCGCCGAGTGGCTTCGCCGCCGCCACTCAGTAGTTCCGGCGGAGATCCAGCCCCGAATACAGCGACGCCACCTGGTCTGCATACCCGTTGAACGGCAGCGTCGGCCGGCGGCGGAACTCCCCGATGCGCCGCTCCGTCGCCTGGCTCCAGCGCGGATGGTCCACCTGCGGGTTCACGTTGGCGTAGAAGCCATACTCCTGCGGCGCCGACTTCTCCCACGAGCTCAGCGGCTGCCGCTCCGTGAAGCGGATCCGCACGATGCTCTTGATGCCCTTGAAGCCGTACTTCCACGGCACCACGAGCCGCAGCGGGGCGCCGTTCTGGTTCGGCAGGTCGCGGCCGTAGACGCCCGTCGCCAGCAGCGTCAGCGGATGCCGCGCCTCATCGAGCCGCAGGCCCTCGACGTACGGCCAGTCGAGGATCGGGAAACGCTGCCCCGGCATGCGCCGCGCGTCCATCAACGTCGTGAACTCCACGAACTTCGCCGACGCGCGCGGGCGCGCCCGGTCGATCACGTCCTTCAGCGGGATGCCGCGCCACGGGATCACCATCGACCACGCTTCCACGCAGCGCATGCGGTAGATGCGGTCCTCGACGCGCGACGGCTTGAGGAAATCTTCCAACTGGAAGTCGCCCGGATTGTCGCAGAGCCCGTCCACCTTCACGGTCCACGGCCGCGGCACGAAGTTCACGGCGTTGCGCGCCGGATCCTCCTTGCCCGTCCCGAACTCGTAGAAGTTGTTGTAGCCCGTCACGTCGGCCCACGGCGTGGGCGTGTCGTTGGGCTGCAGGCCGTACGGCGTCCCGCGGGCCTGCGGTGCGTCTTGCTGACCCTGCGTCGCGGCCTGCGCGATGCGGGCGGCGCCGAGCAGGCCGGCGCCGGCCACGCCGGCGGCCGCGAGGAACCTGCGACGGTCGAGGTACCACGCCTCGGGCGTGAGCTCGCTGGACGGAAGCTTGGGAATGGGCATACTAGAATGTAGGGCAGAACTCTTGTCTGGGTTCCCGCGTTCGTCCGGTGCCGAACGCAGTCCAACCTTCGCCAATCCCCATGTCCTCCCGCCCACAGTCGTTCCAGAGCCACACGGCCTGGCAGCCCATGTTCCACTTCATCGCCTCGCCGCTCACGATGCTCTACATGCTGTACGCCATCAACCTGGCGTTTCGTGAGCCGGTCAAGGCGAACCTCATCCACGCGGTCTGGGCGACCGCGATCGCCGTCGGCGTGTTCGCCTCGCGCATCATGGTACTCACGGTCCAGAACCGCGTGATTCGCCTCGAGATGCGCCTGCGCCTCAAGGAGCTCCTGAGCGGCGACCTCCTCGCGCGCAGCAAGGCGCTCACGGTGCGCCAGCTGATCGCGCTGCGCTTCGCCTCCGACGCCGAACTCCCCGCGCTCATCGAGCGCACGCTCAAGGGCGAGTTCAAGTCGGGCAAGGAGATCAAGGCCGCCATCAAGGACTGGCAGGCCGACTGGCTCCGGGCCTAAGACTCCTTCAACAGCTGGCGGTGCCAGCTGTCGCGGGCCGGGCCCTCGAAACGCTCGCGGTACGCCCCAAGCGTCGTCACGGTGGTATCGAACACCACGGTATCACCGCTGGCGTCGCCCTCGGCGACCATGCGCTCGAACTCCGGCAGCGGCAGGCAGTGCACCATCTCGCCGGCATCGCGGAAGTAGACGTTGCCGCCGCCCACCATCGACGTGCCGATGCCCGCCTCGATCTCCTGCAGCGTCCGGAAGAGGCCGTCGATCGAGCAGCCCGACGCATCGGACGCGCGCTCATCCACGGCGACCACGAGGAAGTGCTCGTCGCGGAAGATGCGGCCGCAGACCAGCGGCGTCCCGTGCGCCTTCCACTGCTTGAGGTAGCGATCCACCGCCGCCATGAGGCGCGGTTCGTCCACCTCGTCGATCGGCGCGCGCGCGCCGAAGACCCAGCAGCGGGAGTCGTCGGGAAGGCTATCGAAAGGCACGAGAGGCATCGGCGAAAGTTACAATATCCGGCAACCCCGCACCCGAGTCCGTCATGGCCGCCACCGCCGGATGGTTCACGCCCATGCTGCACGCGATGGACCTCGCGCGCTCCATTCGCTTCTACGAGACCCTCGGCTTCGAACTCATCGACACCGACCGCTGCGAGCCGCTGGGCTGGGCCCGCCTCCACTGCCAGGGCGGCGCCGTGATGCTGCTGCGCGCCGAGCACCCGCCCGAGATCGACAAGCAGGGCGTCATGTTCTACATGTACGCCGACGACCTGCCGCCGTATCGCCAGCGCCTGGTGGACGCGGGACTCGAGCCCACGGAGATCCAGTATCCCGACCACGGCCCGAGCGGCGAGATCTACCTGCGCGATCCCGATGGCTACTTCATCGGCGTGGCGCACTGGGGCGAGAAGGAACACTCGGAGTGGCTCAAGCGCATCGGACGCACAAGCATCTGAGCCCGCCCGCCTAGATGTCGGTTCTAAGGACGTTGTTCACGCTGCATGAGGAAGTGGAGCAGCGGCGGGACGCGGCCGAGCGACCGGTGCGGCCGTTCGACGTTGTAGCAATCTAGGAAGTCGGGCAGCGCCGCGTTGCGGTGCGCCGAGGTCCGGTATGGCTTCTTGTAGGCCCAGCGGCGGAGCGCGGTCTGGATGAAGCGCTCCGCCTTGCCGTTCGTCTGCGGGCGGTAGGGCTTGGTGCGCAGGTGCCGGATCCCGTGCGCGGCCAGCGCGGCCTGCACCGCGTGGCTCGTGTACGCCTTGGCGTTGTCGGTCATCACACCGGTGACGGCGATGCCCAGCTGCGCAAACCAGCGGCGCGCCGCCTCGAGGAAGCGGGTGCACGCCGCCGCGTCCTGTGTCGGCAGCAGCGCCGCGTACGCGAGCCGCGTCGTCGACCGCGACGTGGAGATGGTCCTGCCCGAGCCCCCGACGGCGGCCGACCTTCGAGCGGTTGCCGTGCGCGCGATGGCCCGCCGTGACGAAGCGATCGAGGGCCTTCGTGTCGACATGCACGAGCTCGCCGGGCGTCTCGCGCTGGTAGCGCGGCCCGCCCGTCGCCCCCGGGCCCTTCAGCCGGCCCTGGCCCGCGCGCGTGAGGACCCGGCCCACGGTCGAGACCGCGAGCCCGAGCCGCTCCGCGATCTCCGGCCCGGTGAGCCGCGTCGCGCGCAGGCGGAGAATCCGCTCGATGAGCGCCGGCCGCGTGGCGGTCGGCGAGCGATGCGGGCGCGAGGAGCGGTCGGCCAGCGCCGCCCAGCCCCCGGCCGCGAAGCGGCGCAGCCACTTGTAAGCCGTGCTCGGGCTGATGTGGAGGGCCGCGGCGACGGCGCGCACCGGCTCGCCGTCGAGGACCACCCGGCGGACGAGCTCGGCTCGCCCCCAGGCGGTCAATCGCGCATTGTTGTGGATGTTCACTGAGGCCTCTGGCTGAAGGTTGGGTGGCTCGCACCTCCAGCTTCCTCAGTTATGCCTCAGTGAACAACCTCTTTAGAACCGACACCTAGAGCAGCCCCAGTTCGAACCGCAGCGCCGTCGCCAGCGACGGATGCGCGAACGCGAATCCGCTCGTCTGCAGCGCCTTCGGCATTACGCGCTGGCTCGCGAGGATCGTCCCCGCGGCCATCTCGCCGAACAGCGTCTTGAGCGCGAACGCCGGCACAGGAAACAGGTTCGGCCGCCCCAGCACGCGCGCCAAGGTCGCGGCGAAGGTCGCGGCGGTCACCGGCTCCGGCCCCACGAGATTCACCGCACCGCGCACGGTATCGGTGAACAGCGCGTGATGCGCCGCGCCGATCCAATCCTCGCGGCTGATCCAACTCATCCACTGCGCACCGCTGCCGAGCTTGCCGCCCACGCCCGCCTGGAACGGCGTCACCATCTTCGCCAGCGCGCCGCCCGCCGGGTTGAGCACGATGCCCGTGCGCAGATGCACCACCCGCACGCCCGCGTCTTCCGCCGCGCGCGTCTCGGCTTCCCACTCGCGCCCCACGTCGGCCAGGAAGTCGTCGCCGAGCGTCGACGACTCGTCCAGGACCTCGTCGGCGCGCGACCCATAGATGCCGATCGCCGAGCCGCTCAGCAGCACGCGCGGCTTGCGCGTGAGCTTCGCGATGGCCTGCGCGATCAACCGCGTCGACTGCACGCGGCTCTCGCGGATGCTGCGCTTGTGCTCCGACGTCCAGCGCTCGGCCACGCTCGACCCCGCGAGGTGGATCACGGCGTCCACGCCCTCCAGGGCGCTCGCATCGAGCTGCCCGCGCGCCGGATCCCAGTGCACGTCGTTGCCGCGCCCGCGCCCGATGCGCAGTACGCTGTGCCCGCCCGTCGTGAGAAAGGCGCAGAGCGATGTGCCGAGGAATCCGCTGGCGCCCGTGACCGCGATGCGCAGCCGCGGCTGCGCGGCGAACTGCGCGTGTCGCTCGAGGTCGAGCTTGGTCAGTGCATGCCGCCACTGCAGCAGGCGCTCGAGGCGCTCGCGCGTGAACCAGCCGGCGACCACGTCGCCGAAGGGCGGCAACGGCAGCGCATACGTGATGCGGTCATCGAGCACACTCGTGGAGTCGCCGAGCGGCTCCATCCGGTGGATGTGCTCCCAGTGCGCGAACGGGCCCGAGCGCTGCACATCGCGGAACTCGCGGCCCTGCACGTAGCCGACGTGTTCCATTTCCCAGGTCGTCGTCACCGGCCCGACGGGGATGCCCAGCGTCACGCGCGAGCCGTCTGTGATGCCGCCGCTGCGCGAGAGCACGCGCGCCGGCATGAACCCCGGGGTCAAGCGCTCGAACGCACCCGGCCGCTCGTGCCAGGCGAACAGCGCCTCGGCGCTCACCGGCATCTCGGTGCGCCGCTGCACCACCGTGCCGCGCGGCAACGCCGAGCCAGTCGCCGCTACTGCGGCGGATCGTCCACCACTCTCCACAGATACCACGAAGCCACCGTCCGGTAAGGCGCCCACTTGGCGCCGAGTTTCGCCACGCGCTCCGGTTTGGGATGCGAGCGCAGTCCATAAAGCCGCTTGATGGCGGTCTGTATCCCGAGGTCCAGCGTCGGCAGCACATCAAGCCGCCCCAGCCGGAACATCAAGAACATCTGCGCGGTCCACTCCCCCACCCCGCGCACCTGCGTGAGCGTCTCGATCACCTCGGCGTCTGGCATCGCGTCCACGCGCTCGAGCGGGATCCGCCCCCGATGCACGTCTTCCGCGAGGCCGCGCACGTACTCGGCCTTGCGCTCCGAGAGCCCGATGCCGCGCAGCGCCGTGTGCTTGACCTTCAGCACCTCGTGCGGCTCCGGCGACCGTCCGTCGAACAGCGCCTCGAAGCGCGCGTGGATGGTCCCGGCCGCCTTGCCGCTCAACTGCTGGTAGATGATGGAACGCGCGACAGCGGCGAAATGGGTCCCGCTGCGCTCGCGCGTCAGCGAGCAGGGGCCGGCCTGCGCGATCCAGCGGCCGAGGATCGGATCGACGGCGCTCAGGTGCGCGATGGCCTTCGCGTGGCGTGGAGGCATGCGCGGAAGTTACCTTCGTCCGAGCGATGGCGACCATCCTCTACGTCGACGACGAACCGGCAGTCGGCCAGCTGCTCGGCCACATGATCGAGCGCGCCGGCCACCATGCGGTCGGGGCCTCGTCCGTCCACGAGGCCCTGAAGGTCCTCGCGCGCGAACGCGTGGACCTCATCGTCTCCGACCACCAGATGCCGGGCCTCACGGGCCTCGACCTGCTCGAGCTCCTGAAGACCGAAGGCTACGACATCCCGCTCATCATCCTCACCGGCTATGCGAGCATCGAGCACGCGGTGAGTGCCATCAAGGCCGGCGCGGTGGACTATATCACCAAGCCCGTCGATGGACCGCATCTCGAGATCGCCCTCGAGCAGGCGCTCAAGTTCGAGAGCCTCAAGCGCGAGAACGCCGCGCTGCGCGACGAAGTCATGCAGCTGCGGCAGAACCAGCAGATCCTCGGCGACTCGCCGGCGATCCAGAAGGCGCTCAACGAAGTCGCCATGGCCGCCCCGACCCGCGCCTCCGTGCTCCTGCTCGGCGAGAGCGGCACCGGCAAGGAACTCTTCGCGCGCGCCATCCACGAGCAGAGCGAACGGCGCAGCCAGCCGTTCATCAAGATCAACTGCGCGGCCATTCCCGAAGGCCTCATCGAGAGCGCGCTGTTCGGCCACGAGAAGGGCGCCTTCACCGGCGCCATCAAGCGCGTCGAAGGCGCCTTCGAGCGCGCCAACCGCGGCACGCTGCTGCTCGACGAGATCAGCGAGATGCGGCTCGATCTCCAGGCCAAGCTCCTGCGCGTGCTGCAGGAAGGCGAGTTCGAACGCGTCGGCGGCGAGACGCCGATCAAGGTCGACGTGCGCATCATCGCGACGTCCAACCGCGCGCTCGCCGAGGACGCGGCTGAGGGGAGGTTCCGCCAGGATCTCTATTTCCGCCTCAGCGTCATCCCGATCCACATCCCGCCGCTTCGCGAACGTCGCAGCGACATCCCGTTGCTCGCCATGCGCTTCGCGATGCGCGCGGCGCAGGAGTACAAGAAGGACATCCAAGGCATCGCCCCCGACGCCATGGAGTGGCTGCGCGCCCAAGCCTGGCCCGGCAACGTCCGCGAGCTGCAGCACCTGGTGGAACGCGCCGTCGTGCTCTCGCGCGATCCGGTGCTGACCTTCCCGGCCTTCGCGGGGACCGACCGCCGCGCCACGCCCGTCGCCGTCCCCGCGACCAGTGCCGCGGCAAACCCCGCGACGCTTCCCGACGGCGCCATCGTGCTCGACTCGCTCGACATCGCCAGCGCCGAGCAGCGCTTGATCGAGGTCGCACTCGCGCGCACCAACGGCAATCGCACGAAAGCCGCGGAGCTGCTCGGCATCTCGATCCGCACGCTCCGCACGCGCCTGAACGCCCCGGACGCCTAACCATTACAACTCGGCGAAAACTGCCGCTCGGCGAGATTCGCCGGGCGATTTTGCGTTGCCCGCTGAGTGTAAGTCGTTGATTTGAAGTAGTTTAGCAGAATTTCGCTGCGGCACGATTCCTGAACTCCCTATCGGCGGACCATCACGCCTCGGAGTCTCAGGATGTCTTTCCACCGCGACGAACTCGTGCAGCGCCACATCGGGCTGGTGCACTATCTCGCCCGCCGGCTGCACACGACGCTCGCCGACGACGCCGATCTCGACGAGCTCGTCAGCGCCGGCCTCGGGGGACTCCTCGCCGCCGCCGAAGCCTTCGACGCCTCCCGCGGACTCGCGTTCTCCACCTACGCCGCCACGCGCATCCGCGGCGCCATGCTCGACGAACTCCGTCGCGTCGATCCGCTCACGCGCGGCGCGCGAACCCGCGCCCGCCGACTCGAACGCACCCGCGATTCCCTCGCGCAGTCGCTGCACCGCAATCCCGACAGCCAGGAACTCGCCGACGCGCTCGACACCGACCTCCTCGGACTGCTCGCCTGGGAACGCGAGGCGCTCGACGCCACACCCTTGAGTCTCGACGCCAGCCAGGCGCCGCCGCACATCGACACCCCGCGCCGCGAAGATCGCATTCCCGCCGTCGACCCCGACCTCGATCTCGAACTCGATCGGGAGCGCGAACGCGAACGCCTGCGCGAGGCCCTGCACTCGCTCGACCGCGACGCCCTCGAAGTCCTCGTCCTCTCCTTCTTCGAAGACCGCCCGCTCCGCGAAATCGCCCCCCGACTCGGCGTCACCGAATCGGGCGCCAGCCGCATCCGCGCCCGCGCCCTGCGTCAACTCAAGCTCCGCCTCACAAACCCGCGCGTCGCCTGACGCAACAGAACTTGCTCGGCAACTCTTGCCACTCGGCGAAAATTGCCGGGTGGTGAACCCTAGGATGAAATTCAGTAAGTCATTACAAAGCAATCACTTACGAGGATACAAAGAGCGGCACAGAACGTGAAATAGAAGGGGTCAGAACCTAACGGAGCTCGATATGCGCACCCTGACCCTCATCCTCGCCGCAGCGCTGATCACCGCAGCGCCGGTTGCCGCGCAGACCACTGCGCTGGCCGTTGGGAACGGGGCGCGTGCCACCGTCCGCGTCACCGCCGGGTTGACGATCCCCGCCTACCTCCGCGCCACCGAAACGGTCGCCCTCACCCAGACCCATAAGGGCAACGGCTTCACCGAGTACCTCGCCACCTACACGGTGCGCGGCAACGTCCGCTGGACGCTCGACGCCCTCGAGCTCCCGGAAGGCGTCACGGTGCTCGACCAGAACGGCAACTGGACCGCCACGCCCGCCACCATCGGTTTGGGCGACGTCACCAACGGCGCCACCATCCCGGTCCGGGTCCGCGTCACCGACGCCGCCGGCACCGACTGGCAGCAGCACCTGCGGATCGACGCCGAGCGCGCGTTCTAACGCGAGCACCCCGCGCGACACGCAGCGGTAGTACCCGACGGCGCGGCTAACCCCGCGCCGTCGCCTTTTGCAGACCGGGCAACGCGAGCAGCAGCAGCACAGACCCGTCGGGCCCCGGCGCGCTGCGGAGGCTTCCCCCTTCGCGCTCTGCCGCCTGTGCCAACGCCGTGAACTCCTCGCGTGCACGCAGGTCCGCCTCGCGCCCCGGCGCCGTGATCGTCACCAGCGTTTCGTCGAGCACCCGCGCCACCGACGCCGTCACGCCACCGCCCTTTCCCGCGCCGGCCGCGGCGGCCAAGTACGCGAGCAGTGCGAAGCGCAGCGGATCGCCCGTCAGCAGGAGCACCGGCTCCACGTCCGGAGAATCCTCGGGCGCGGTGAACTGCGCCTGGCGCGCCTCCAGGTGATACGCCAGCAACGCCGCCGCCGACCGCAGCGCCTCGCCCATGCGCGCCGGCTCGCGACGCGAGCCACCCGTCGCCGACACCAAGCGGAACATCGCCATCAACTGCCGCATCCGCTCCACTTCGCCCCCCAACTGCTGCATGCCCTCTTCGCTCGTGGAGAGCTGCGCTTCGTAGAGCTGCGTGATGCCGCTGAGCGCGGCCACGCGATTGTTGCAGGCGTGCACCAAGCCCTGCACCAACGCCGTGTGCACCGGCAACCAGTGCTCCGCCGCGACCGCCGAATGCCCAGGCGCGTTCACGCGACCTCCGCCAGCGCCACGCCGTCCGCACGCGCCGAGATCCCCGCGGCATCGGGCCCCGCGACGAACAGCCACTCCGTGTTCATCAAGTGGCCGGGGGCCCCGACCAGGCTTCCATCGGTCGAGTAGATGCCGATCTTCGCGCCCACATAGCGCTTCGACGGCACCGGCACCGCCGCCACGTCGCCGAAGCGCGCCTGCAGCATCGCGCGCAGCGCATCCAACGACACGAATCCTTCGTCCGAGAACGAGAGGATCACATGCCGCGCCGGCACCGCGGCGAGCACCTCACCGAGCGCGCGCTCCGCCGCGCCGGCCCGTGCATTGAACACGCTGCGCGTCGTGCGGCAGTCCTCGCGCTTGCGCGCCACGCCGTAAGCGGGCGGCGCATCCCCGCGCACCAAGGTTTCCCACACGTGATAGTTCCGATAGTAGGAATGCTGGTTATACGGCGGATCCAGGTACGCCACGTCGTACTGGCCGAGCAGGGTCACCGCCTCGCGGGCGTCAAGCCGCAACGCGCGCCCTGCTCCGTCCAGGAGTATCGGCAGGCGCAGCCGCAGCGGCCGGTGACTCCGCGCCGACCACTGCTTCAGGTAGGCCATCTGCAGGCCCGTCGTGGAATCCACGCGGTCCGTCGCCTCCAACAGCGCCGCCAGCAGGATCGCGCGCTCCGTCGCATCCGCCGTGATCGTCTCGATGCGCCCGCGGATGGCATCGACGCGCATGCCGTTCGCCGGCTGCACGTAGCGCGCGTCCTCGCAGAACGTGCGCGTGAAGTACCCGCGCACCCCCGGCAGCGCGTTCAGCTCGGCCAACATCGCCTCCACGGCCGCCACGTCCACCGCGCGCGCATCCGCCGCGATGTACGCCTGCGCCAACACCTCGCTGTAGCTGGCGAGGTCGTTGGCGGTCACCATGAAGCCGGCGCGCTTGAGTCCCTGCGCCACGCGCGTCGTCCCCGTGAAGAGGTCCAACGCCGTCCGCGCCCCGGGAATCGCCTGCGCCAATCCCACGATGCGCGGGACGAGCTTCCGCTTGGAGCCGAGGTACTTGATCACCCGCCCAAGGTAGGCTCGGACGCGAACGCCAGCCAGTGACAACTACTACATTCCGTATGGCGGCCCGAGCCCTGCGACGGCCGCCGTGGCGCCCTGCGCCACACCCCGCAGACCCTTTCCTGTAGGAGCAGCAATGCGGATCACCAAGGTCGGCGTCATCGGCGCCGGCGCCATGGGAGCCGGGATCGCCGCCCTCGCGGCCTCCGCCGGACTCCCCGTCGTCCTGCTCGACATCCCGGGCCACGACGACCCCACACACCCCGACCGCTCCAAGCCCGCCCGCGAGGGGCTCGATCGGGTACGCAAGGCGAAGCCTGCCGCCTTCATGGACGCCAGCGCCGCGTCTCGCATCACCACCGGCAACACCGCCGACCACCTCGCGCTGCTCGCCGACTGCTCCTGGATCTGCGAAGCGATCATCGAGAAGCCCGCGCCCAAGCAGGAACTCTTCGCGAAGTTGGAATCGCTCGCCCCCGACGCCATCGTGACCTCGAATACCTCGGGGATCCCGATGGCGATCTTGCTCGAGGGTCGCAGCAAGCGCTTCCGCGAACGCTTCCTCGGCACGCACTACTTCAATCCGCCGCGGTACATGCACCTCCTCGAGCTGATCCCCACGCCCGAGACGCATGACGAGGTGCTCAGCAGCATCCGCCACTTCCAAGAGCGCATCCTCGGCAAGGGCATCGTGCTCGCCAAGGACGTGCCCGGTTTCGTCGCCAACCGACTCGGCGTGCATGGCATGGTCGTCGCCGGCCGCTTGATGGTGAAGCACGAGCTCTCGATCCCCGCGGTCGACACGCTCACGGGCGCCCTCATCGGCCGTGCCAAGACCGCCACCTTCCGCACCGGCGATCTCTCCGGCCTCGATGTGCTCGTGCACGTCACCGCCGGGCTCTCGCAGACCACCGGCGAAGACCTCGCCCTCGTGCCCTTCGTGCATGAGCTGGTCAAGCAGGGCCGCCTCGGCGACAAGACCAGACAGGGCTTCTACAAGAAGGACAAGCAGGACATCCTCGCCCTCGACTGGAAGACACTCGAGTACCAGAACGTCGGCCGCTACACCACCGACGCCATCGACGCGATACTCAAGAAGCCGCTCACCGAGCGCCTCCGCGCCGCCCGCGACCTGCCGGGCAAGGACGGCGACTTCCTGCGCGAGCTGCTCGTCGAGCAGTGCCACTACGCCTGCACGCTCGCCCCGGAGCTGGCCTTCGACCTCGCCGCGATCGACCGCGCGATGGAGTGGGGCTACGGCTGGGAGCTCGGCCCCTTCAAGGCGATGGACGCCTTCGGTCTCGATTGGCTGCGCTCGGCGATCCAGCAGCAGGGCAAGTCCGTCCCCGACCTGCTCGCGCGCGCCGGCAACGCGTTCTATGCCGACGTCAACGGCAGCACGCTCGTCCCGTCGCTCGGCGAAAACAACCGCGTCGCCGTGCCGGCCATTCCCGGCCAGATCGCGCTTGGCCACCTGCGGCGCGCCGGCAAGGTCGTCCGCGAGAACGCCGAGGCGCGCGTCATCGATCTCGGCCACGACGTCGCCTGCCTCGAGTTCTGCGGCAAGATGAACACGCTGGGCGTCGGCGTCATGGACCTCGCCGAGTGGGCGCTGGACTACGGCGTCAAGAACGGACTCGCCGGCCTCGTCATCGGCAACGACGATCCGCGCACCTTCACCGCCGGCGCGAACCTCGCCGGCCCGCGGCAGCTCCTCGAGAAGGGCGACTGGAAGTCGCTGGAAATGCTCACCAAGCGCTTCCAGGACACCGTGATGTCCTTCCGCTTCGCGCCGATTCCCGTCGTCGCCGCACCGTTCGGCCTCACGCTGGGTGGCGGCTGCGAGATCTCGCTGCACTGCGATCGCATCCAGGCGCACGCCGAGCTGTACATGGGCTTGGTCGAAGTCGGCGTCGGGTTGATCCCCGGTGGCGGCGGCACCAAGGAGCTCGCCTTCCGCTTCACCAACGCGCTCGCCCCCTACGAGGAAGCCGACGCGTTCGAGGGTCTCAAGCGCGCCTTCAAGCTCATCGCGCTCGCGCAGACCAGCACCAGCGCGCACGAGGCGCGCAGCATGGGCTTCCTGCGACCGATCGCCGATCGCATCACCATGAACCGCGACGTGCTGATCGCCGATGCCAAGGCCCGCGTGCTCGACTTGGCGCCGGACTACGTGGCGCCGACCATGCGCAAGATGACGTCGATGGGTCGCGCCGCCGTCGCCAACCTCGACTACGCGCTCTGGTCGTTCAAGGAAGCAGGCCAGGCCAGCGACCACGACCTCCGCATCGGCCACGAGGTCGCGGTGATCCTCGCCGGTGGCGACGGACCGCCGCGCGAGGTCACCGAGCAGGACCTGCTCGACCTCGAGCGCGACGCCTTCCTCCGCCTCCTCGGCACCAAGGAGACGCAGGCCCGCATCGCGCACACCCTCACCACCGGCAAGCCGCTGCGCAACTGAGCGGCGCTCACACGGAGATCATATGAAGAACGAAGTCGTGATCGTGAGCGCCGTCCGTACGGCCGTCGCTCGTGGCAAGAAGGACGGATCGCTGGCCAGCGTGCATCCGATCGATCTCTCCTCCGCCGTGCTCAAGGCGGTCGTTGAGAAGGTGAAGCTCGACCCCAAGCACGTCGATGACGTGATCTGGGGCTGCGCCATGCCCGAGGCCGGCCAAGGCCTCAACGTCGCGCGCCTTGCCGTGCTGCGCGCGGGGTTCCCGGTCGATGTCAGCGCGATGACCATCAACCGCTTCTGCTCCTCCGGCCTGCAGAGCGTCGCGCTCGGCGCGCAGGCCATCCTGAGCGGGATGAACGACGTCATCATCGCCGGCGGCGTGGAGATGATGAGCGCCGTGCCGATGAGCGGCTTCCACACGCGCCTGCATCCGGAACTGACGGAAGAGAACATCGGCATGGGCTTCACGGCCGAGCGCGTGGCCAAGCGCTGGGGCATCACGCGCGAGATGCAGGATCAGTTCGCGCTTTCGTCCCAGCAGAAGGCCGCCGACGCGTGGAAGCGCGGCGTCTTCGCAAACGAGATCGTGCCGATCGACGTGGAACGCGTGACGTGGAAGGGCGCAAAGGCCGAGCGCACCACGGTCGCCTTCGCCACCGACGAGCTCGTGCGCGGCAGCACCACGCTCGAAGGCCTCGCCAAGTTGCCACCCGCCTTCAAGCCCGGCGGCAGCGTTACGGCGGGCAACGCGTCCCCGCTCAGCGATGGTGCAGCGGCGGTGCTCATGATGAGCGCCGAGAAGGCCAAGGCGCTCGGACTCAAGCCGCTCGCGAAGTTCATCACCTTCGCCACGGCCGGCGTCGATCCCGATGTCATGGGCATCGGTCCCGTGAAGGCCGTGCCGAAGGCGCTGGCCCGTGCCGGCCTCGCACTCGGCGACATCAAGCTCATCGAGTTCAACGAGGCCTTCGCCGCGCAGGCGCTGGCGGTCATCAAGGACCTTGAGATGGACACCACGCGGATCAACGTGAACGGTGGCGCCATCGCGCTCGGGCATCCGCTCGGTGCGACGGGCGCGAAGCTCACCGTGCAGTTGGTGCACGAGCTGGGTCGCCGCGGCGGCGGGCTCGGCATGGTGACGATGTGCATCGGCGGCGGCATGGGAGCCGCGGGCGTATTCGAGGTGCTGCCCGCCTAGCGCGAGGCAGCCACCGCCTCGCGCGCCAACGCCACCAGCGCCCAGTACGGAGGCGGATATCCCTGCGCCGCGCGCCACGCCTCGGCGCGGCGCAGGACCTCCGCGCTGAGTGCGTCGTGTCGCGCGTTGTAGCCGCGGTTGCGCAGCGCCGCAGCCGCTGCCATGCCTTCGGGAATCGGGCCCACACCGCCCGTGCGTTCCCGCAGCCAGCTCCAGCCCTTCAGCACGCGCGCAACCGGAAGCTCGTGCCAAGCATACCCCAGCCGGTCACCGCGGTCGGCGCCTTCGAGCATCGCGTCGACGACGGCGTTGTCCACGTGATCCTCGAAGAGCGTCGTCGGGTCACGCCACTCCGCCACGACGGCGAGTTGTGGATCGTACTCGAGGTCGCTCGGCTCTTGGGTCTCGAAGTGCTCCACGCCGAATGAGGCCAGCCACTGCCGCAGTCCCGGGCGTGAGATGGTCGACGTGCCCATCCAGAGCGTGAGCCCCTGCGAGCGATATCCCTGCGACGCCACTTCGGAGCAGAACAACTTCGCCGGATCCTGGTAGTCCATGGCGAAGTCGTAGGGAATGTGCTCGCGCTGCGCGCGGTCCAGCATCGCCTGCGCCGCCTTGTGGGGCAGCTGCGGATCGGCGATGAGCGCAGGTAGATCGGGCCGCGGACGCAGGAGCATCACGCGCAGCTTCTTGTCGGCGAGATATCCCTCGGCCGTGGTGACGGCCACGCCGAGTTCGATGTGCGCCTCGATCACCGACACCGCGCGTGTCGCCGGGTCGATGTGCACCAGCGCGATGTGCGAGAAGTTGCCCGCGTAGTCGTTGCCCCGTGCGATGAGCGCCGAAGTCGGATAGCCGCCGCGCGAGACCAGGATGTCGCCGGAGTGCAACAGGACACCTTGCACCACCGCGCTCGGCGTTGCGGATGCCACCTCTGCGTCCTGCACGAGCGCCGGCACCATGCGCGGCTGCTGTAGGATCACTTCCTCGACGGCGGCGCGACCGCCGTAGAGCGCGCGGTACAAGGCATCCCGCGTCGTGCGCTCGCGTGGATCCCAGTCGACGGAGACCCGTTTCGCCGTGCTGCGCCACGTCGCCTGCAGCTGCACGAAGCGCGGCACCAGTTCCGCACAGCTCGCCACACGCGGCGCCAGCGCGAAGAAGCGCAGGCCCAGCGAGTCGAGCGTCGCGGCATCGGCGCGCCGCAGCACCTGCACGTCCGTCTCGAAACGGCGCATCTCCGCAGCCGTCGACGCGGAATCGGCACAGCCGCTGGCGCGCTCCGCCGCGAATTGCGCTTCGAGCGCCGCCCAGAGCGAATCGCTCCCCCACACGAACGGACTGCCCTCGGGCGGCATCGGCGGAACACTGGGCCCGGCGGCCGGAATGACAAGGAGCAGGAGAATCGCCAGCGTGACGCCGGCGACCGCGCCGATGCGTCGAGCGCGAGATTGCGCCGCAGGCATCGCTAGCGGCCCTCAATCGCGGCGGCGGCCTGCTCCACCACCACCATCTGCGCCCGCATCACGCCGCCCGCGCGTCGCACCATCACGAATCGCTGCCCGTCCGCCTTCACGTCATAGTTCCGGCGCGACACCGCACGTGTCGCCAGGTCACCCGCAGCGAAGAGCACCGTCGACTCGCCGACGCTGAACGCGGCGCCCGTCGTCACCTGCGTCGCGACCATGTTGCCGCGCAGGTCGAGGAAGAAGAGCTCGTTGCCGCGCCGTGACCACGTCGGTGCAATCCCTCCGGCCGAACTCACCTGCCATTTGCGCCCGTCGGGATCCGGGAATGGCACGACGTACACCTCCAGCCGTCCGCTCTCGTTCGACGCATAGGTGAGCCAGCGGCCGTCCGGCGACACACTCGGCGTGTACTCCGACCGCGGACCCGCCACGATCGGCACCGCCGCGCGGTCCACGCCCGGACGCAGCCGCAGCACGTCCCCAGCCCCGGGCGTCGGCGTCGTCGTGCGCACCACCAGTGTTCGACCGTCCGGCGACCACGACTGCTCGGAGATCGATCGCTCCATCACCAACAGCGACTCCGGCGCGGCACCGCCCTCGAGCGCGCGCCGCCACACGCCGGCCACCGACCCCTCGTTGGCGAGGTAGCTGACGCTGCGGCCATCCGGCGACCACGACGGCTCTTCATAACGCGCGGTGCCCAGCGTATGCCGCCGCGGCGTCGCAGCGCCGAGCGGCACGATCCAGACCTGCGAGTCATCGCCGTCCTGGCGCGTCACGGCGACCATGCGGCCGTCGGGCGAGAGCCGGGGCCCGACGAGCGCGCCGCGCCACGTGGAGTCGACGGCCGATCGCTCACCCCGTCGCGTCACCCAGATCAGCTCGCGACGCGCACCCGCGGGATCCTCGGCATACACCACCGTCCCCGTGCGCGACGCCGCGAAGTCCGTCGGACCAAGCATCGTCATCGGCACACCGTCGCCGATCGCCACCGGTTCGCCGCGCAGCGCGCCGGCATCGAGATCGAACGGCACGATCCACACGCGGCCGTCCGCCGACGTGTACACGAGGTGTCCGCTCGAGAGGTATCGCGCGCGCACCGCGGCGAGCAGCGTCCGGTGCGGCTTGCCCGGTCCCTCCGTGAACGCCACGGAGACCTGACCGTCGCGGAGCTGCACTTGGAAGAGCAGGCCGCGACCGCCCGGCAGTGCCTCGGGCAACGAATGCGTGAGCTCGCGCGCGGTATCGGGCAGCGTCACCGGCTCGACATCCGCGGCTCCGCTCGCCGCCACGCGCACCAACGTCGACTGCACACCTTCCTCGAGGTAGAGATACCCGTCGTCGCTCCACGCACAGGCCACCGGCGACGGAACGTCGGGCAGCACCACATGCACCACGCCGCCGTCGAGCGCCGTCGACACCAGCCGCCCGTTGCTGAAGAAGGCCAGCTGCTTGCCATCCGGCGAGAAGCACGGCGCCTGGGCGCCGACGGTCCCGGCAATCGGCGCAAACTCCAAGGCGTCGCGATCGCGGCGCAGCAGCGGGCCTCCGGGCCCGCTCGCCCGCACGATCGTCTTGCCGTCCGGGGAGATGGCGATGCTCCCGGTCCAGTCGCGCACTTCCACGACGGAGTCCGCGCTGAGGCGATACCGCAGCAGCGTCGAGGACTCGGCGCGCGGACGCATCCAGCCCGCCACGGCCATGCCCGCCGCTGCCACCAACGCCACACCCAAGGCCGCCACGCGCCAGTCGCGTCGCTGCGGCACCGCGCGCGTGCCCGTGCGCTGGCCGGTCGCCTCCGACGCGTTCAGCGCCGCCGCGAACTCCTTCGCGCTGGCAAAGCGATCCGCCGGCAGCTTTTCCAATGCGCGGAACACGGCCTCCTCTGCCGCCGGCGGCACCGCCTTCCGCTGCGCGCTCAACGGCCGCGGCTCCTCGCTCAGCACCCGCGCCACGATCGCCTGCACGCTCGGCCCTGTGAACGGCGCTTCGCCCGCCAGCATCTCGTACGTCACCGCCGCCAGCGCGTAGATGTCCGAGCGCGCATCGATGCTGCGCTCGCCCATCGCCTGCTCGGGGCTCATGTACTGCGGCGTGCCGAGCGAGAGCCCGGTCTGCGTCATGCGCGCGCCGCCCGCGCTCTGCACCGCCAAGGCGATGCCGAAGTCCGCCACCAACGCGTGCCCATCCTGTAGCAGGATGTTCTCCGGCTTGATGTCGCGGTGGATGATGCCCTTCGCATGCGCGTGCGCGAGGGCGTCGGCCACTTCCGTCGCGATGCCCAGCGCGTCGGCGATGGGGAGCTGTCGCTCGCGCTCGAGGCGCGCCCGCAGCGTCTCACCGGTCACCAAGGGCATGACGTAGAACAGCAAGCCGCCCGCCTCGCCGCTCTCGAGCAACGGCAGGATGTGCGGATGCTGCAGTCGCGCCGTGGTCTTGATCTCGCTCAGGAACCGCTCGCCTCCCAGCACCGCGCCGAGCTCCGCGTGCAGCACCTTGATCGCGACCTGGCGCTCGTGCCGCAGGTCCTGCGCCAGGTACACCGTCGCCATGCCGCCGCGCCCGAGCTCGCGCTCGAAGCGGTAGCGGTCGGCAAGGGCGGTGGCGAGGGCTGAGGGAATCTCGGACATCAGCGGCGACGGATGGGGGTGGCGAAACGCGCGCCCCAAGATACGACGCCACGGCCCAACTCGCTCGGCGAGTGACAGCCCACCCACACGGGTGGGGGCTTTTCGCTCGGGGAACCATAGCTTTCCCTTGGGCGCTCACTGAGGGTGAGCGCGCTTCGCGCCACCCCATCCGCGATGGATTCCATGAGTGCCGTGATGACCGATTCGATGAGTGCCGCCGACCGCCAGCAGCGTTCCCTGGCGATGACCCGCGCCGAGAAGCTCGACCAGCTCGAGGCGGAGATCCGCGCCCGCGCCCCGCGCCCCTCGGCGCGCCTGCACATCTCGCTGTCGAATCCGCCCATCCGCACCGCGTACCAGACCCAGATGCGCGTCGCCGGCAACCGTGACGACGTGCTCGACTTCGTCGCCGCGCTCTACGACGAGGTGAAGGGCATGGTCCGCCCCGATGGCACGCTGCCGCTCTCCGTGCAGGCCATCGAGAGCGAGAGCACCGAGCACATCCAGCTCCTCCTCGCGCGCGATCTCTACGAGGGCTGAGCGGCGGAACTGCCGTTCACCACGAAGACACGAAGGCACGAAGGACATCGATTCAACCGAGACCAGCTTGCCTCTAGGGGGTCCGTACCGATTCGTCGGCGCGGACCCCCAAAGCATTCCGGCTTCCTCGCAAAGCCACCTCCTTCGTGTCTTCGTGCCTTCGTGGTGATTGTAGTTGCCGTCGATAGCCAACGGGCCCGGCGCACGAGTGCGCCAGGCCCGTAGCCCGTGCTCGGAGGTGGCAATGCTATTGCTGCGGCATCCCGCTGCCGGCCGTGCTCGCGGACTCAGGCATCGCCGCCACCGGCGTCGTGAACTTCGGCCCCGGCGGCGTATCCCAATCCGTCTTGCCTCCCCACAGCGCCGGATAGTGCCGCGCCATCGGGAGACCGTACAGGGGCTTGTACACCCCGTTGTGGCAGGTCGAGCACTGCGCCTTCGGCGCGTCGCCCATCGGCCCGAGGCGCGACGGGTGATACACCGACGCCAGCGGCGCCAGGTACTCGGTGTTCAACTGACGGATCATCTGCAGGCCCGCGTACGCCGTCACGCGCTGCGGCGGCGACTGCTCCCAGCTCGCGAACTGCCGCGAGTTGTGGCAGAACGTGCAGTTCACGCCGAGCCCCTGCGACATGTTGATCATCGTCGCCCAGATCCACTCCGTCTGCTTCACGCTCGAGCGGTTGGCCTCCGTCGGCCCGACCGTGTGCGACACCACGCGTCCCGCCACGTTGTCGAGATAGTGCCGCAGCACCTGGTTCTCGTCCGTGTAGAACCACAGCCCGTTCGGCAGCGGCTTCCCCATGTGGCAGGTGTAGCAGGTCACGCCCGTGTTCGCGACGTGGTCGCCCCAGTTCGCGTTGATGTTGCGCGTCATCTCGATCATGCGGCGCGCCACGGCCTTCGTGTAGATCGCCTCGCCGTCGGGATACGTGTCCGCCGCGAAGTTCGCGAGGTTGTGGCAGTAGCCGCAGTTGCCCGCGCCGCCGGCCACCCACGTCGCCATCGAGATCATCGTGCGGTTGAACTCGTTCACCGAGATGTCACCCAGCACCTGCACGTTCTGCCACGCCGGGGCCGGACCGCCCTCCGGCGCCGGCGGCAACATCGCCGGGATCTGCTTCTGCAGGTCGGCCATCGCGACCTGCACGTCGCGGTTCACGTAGTTGATCTCCATCGCCGTGCCGCGATACCCCTGCTGCACCACCGCGCGGTCCTTCGACTTGAAGAACTGGCAGCTCGACGCCGTCAACACCAGCGCCGCGAGTCCTGCATAGCGGAGGGTACGCATTATCGAGTCCCTCCCGCCGGAGCGGTGGTCGTGGGAGCCGCCATCGAATCCATCGGCGCGGCGGGTGCCGGCACGACATACGTCGGATAGCCGTTCTGCATGCGGCCCATGTACTGGCCGCGCAGCTTCTCGAGCTGCTCCGGCGTCAGCGTGTTCTGCGCCGGATACTGCGGCGCCACGCCGTGCTTCACGGCCCAGAGATACCAGTTGTCCACCACCGTGCCCGTGAGCAGGATGCCGATGCCGCCCGTGAAGGTCGTCAGCACCGCGAACCACCAGGCCCAGCGATGGATCGACTCCATCGTCGCGTTCCAGCCCATCGTCCAGCGCCAGAAGATCGCCGAACGCTCGGCCGCCGTGCCGCGGTCCGTGATCTGCTCGATCTCGCGCTCGCCGCCCAGGCGGCTCACCGCGAGGATCGTCGCGCCGTGCATCGCGAAGAGCAGCGCCGATCCATACAGGAAGGCGATTGACAGCGCGTGGAACGGATTGTAGTAGAGGTTGCCGTAGCGGATCGAGAACGCGCTCGTCCAGTCGAGGTGCGCGAAGATCCCGAACGGCACCATCTCGCTCCAGCTGCCGAGGAACAGCGGCTGGAAGAAGAAGCTCAGGTAGAGGAAGATCGCCGACCCGAACGCCCAGGCGAGGTGCGTGCCCATGCCGAGCGCGCGGGCGCGGCGGTACGTGCGAACCCACCAGAGGAAGATGCTGATCGTCAGGAAGAAGCCGGCGATCAGGTACCATCCGCCCTGGCGCAGCGGCGGGAAGCGCAGCCCGTACTCCGGCGGCGGCGGTTCCAGCGCGAGCCATGGCAGCTGGCGGATGAACTCCACCGGGCTCCAATCCACCTGCACGAAGAAGTTCAGGCCGATGATCTCGATCGCCACGAAGCCGAAGAACAGCGACCAGATGCCCCAGGGGCCGAGATAGATCGGGCCGATCTGCGCATCGCCGAGCTTGCCCATCCAGTAGGAGAACCACCCCGTGCCGTAGCGCTGGCCGAAGGTCGTGTCCACCGGAAGGCCCATGTCGGGCGCGTGTCGGACTTGGACGCGCGTGAAGAGATTCTGGTATTCAAGCATGAGGAATCTCCGTTAGCGCCAAATGGGAAGATTGAGCCACCAGCCCCACCACTCGGGCCAGCCCTTCGTCCAGAAGGGCCCGCTGATCACGATGCAAATCGCCGACCAGATGCCGGCGCTGAGCGCCAGGAACAATCCGAGACGGTGGATGCCGATCGCGCCGATCGAGTAGCCGAGGAAGTCGCGGAAGAACACGTTCTCGTGTTCGCTCGTCTTCACCGGCTCGCCCTTCTTCGGATTCGTCACCGAGAGGATCAGCGAGCCGTGCATGGCCAGCGCCAGGCACGTCGTGAAGAAGAACGTGATGGCGATCATGTGCGCCGGATTGTAGTGGAAGTGCAGGTACTGGTACCCGACGTTCGACACCCAATCGAGGTGGCTGAAGATGCCGTAGGGGAAGCCGTGCCCCCAGGCCCCGAGCAGCACCGGGCGGATGATGACCAGCGTGACGTAGGCGAGCACGGCCACGGAGTATGCCCATGGAATGTGCATGCCCATGCCGAGCTTGCGGGATATCTCCGCTTGCCGAAGCGCCCAGGAGACGAATGCTCCGACGGCGCAGAAGGTGATGATCTGCCAGAGACCGCCCTCGGCCAACGGCGCCATGCCGAGGCCGTACGAGAGATCCGGTGGCGCGATGTTGATCTGCCAGATATTCCAGGTCGGCCCGATCGCCGCTCCGTAGATGATCAGGAGCGTACCGAGCGCCGTGAAGAAGATCGTCGTCACGCCGAAGAAGCCGACATAGAAGGGGCCGAACCAGAAGTCGAACAGGTCCCCTCCCAGCAGCGTCCCGCCGCGCACACGGTACTTCTTTTCAAAGTCGAGCATCGCCATCGCGAAGTTCTCCGATAAGGGCGCCTGTGGTTGCTACCGCCGGCAGACGCGACCGGGCCCTGCAGACAACTGGGTCCTTCGGTGGCGGTGGGGGGGATGAGGTCCTGCTGGTCCTCATCCCCGCGCCACCAACCCGAAGCCTGCTTACCGGCCCGCCGGCAGCGGCGCCATCTCGGCGGCGGCCATCGGGGACGAGGCACCCACCGGCGCTTGCGCGGCCGGAAGCGTCCCATTCTCGATCCAGGAGAACCGGTTCGAGCTCAGCAGGATGAAGTGGATCAGAAGTGCCAGCACCGCGAGGAAGCCCGTCAGGGCCACCATCACGCGCCGCGGGTCGAACGACAACCAAATGCGGTGCATACGAATTCCTCTGTGGAATTGGGTCCGGACTGGGGCCCGTGGGGCGGATACGGTGGGGACACCTTACCCGACCCCGACGGGTCAGTCCTTCTCGGTGCGACTCAGCGGAGTGCTGAGGCGACCGCCGGCGGGTTGTACTTCGCCTTCGTCGTCTTCGGATACCCGAGGACGCTGAACGCGAAGATGTGGATCACCATCGCCAGGCTACCGAGGAAGAAGCCCAGTCCCGCGAGCAGCACCTGCGGGTCAGAGCCCTGCCAGATCTTGTGCATGATCTATCTCCCTAGGTTGTGTGGCTCAAAGCCACGGACGCCACGACCAGGCGAGGAAGTGTGCCACGATGGCCACTGCCGTGAAGCCGATGAACCCCATCACGAAATAGCCGTGAAAGGCTCGGGCTTCCTCTTCCGTCATGCCCTTGTCACTCATACGCCACCTCCACGTGGGTATAGTGTGTCCCGCGTATACCCGCGCGGTCCGGGTAGATGCGCTCATTCGAGTCGCATCCAACAACATTTGCTGCACCTACAGTCCTGCTATCCCCACAACTGCAGTTGGTAGTAGTGAGTTGTGAGTAGTGAGTCTTCCAACTCCCCACTCCCAACTCGTAACTGCAGTTAAACCCCTGCCCCCGTCAGCACCCGCCTCCCCGCCAACACGTGGTCCCGTTCGACCACCGTATCCCCCAGCCCGCGCGCATCCTTCTCGCACGCATCCCGCAACCGCTTCGCCGCGGAAATCCGGATGAGGATCGGCTGCTGCTCCACCAGCTCGTCGTACAGCTCCTTCGCCTCCGCACTCCACGCCATCTCCTCGTGCAGTCGCGACGGCGTCGCCTCCACCTTGTCCATCTCGATCGCCAACGGCAGGATGTGGAACAGCGCATCGAACAGCGCGTTGCACACTTCCTGGATCAGGTACGTCGCACCCGCGTAGCCCATGAACGGCGTGCCCGTGTGCCGGCGGATGATCGCGCCCGGAAACGACGCCGGGATGTACATCCCGCGCCCTCCCGCTTCCGCCATGTACATCCGCTCGTTGTAGCTGCCGAACAGGATCAGCGGCGGCTTCGTCTTCACCAGCCCGCGGATCTCGTCGTTGTCGGTCTTCTTGCCGACCAGGCGGCTCACCGAGAACGTGCAGGGCAGCCCCATCTCCTCCTCGAGGAAATGCCGGACGCCGCGCGCATAGGTCTCGTTCGCCACCACGGCGAAGCTCGCCGTACCGAAGAAGTCCTGCGTCACCGAACGCCACAGGTCCCACACCGGCTTGATCGTCGTATGCTTCTCGCGCGTGATGAACGGCTCGGGGTCCAGCCCCAGGAGCTCGCCCAGCGTGCGCAGGAACTTCGTCGTCGAATGCAGCCCGATCGGCGCCTGCAGGTACGGCGTGTCCAAGGCCTCGCAGAGCATGCGGCCGAACTCGCGGTACATGCAGACGTTCACGTCCGCATCCACCAAGCGCGGCACGTCCTGCAGGTGCGAGCCCAGCGGGAAGACCATGTTGATCTCCGCACCGATGCCTTCCACCAGGCGACGGATCTCGTGCAGGTCGCTGGCCGTGTTGAACATCCCGTACGCCGGCCCGATGATGTTCACGCGCGGCTTCGCACCAGGCGCACGCTCCGCCTTCTTCGGCTTCACGCCCTTCTTGAGGCCGTACTCGGTCCACAGCCAGTAGATGGCGCGATTCGCGCTCTGCCACTGGTCTTCGTCGATCGTCCGCGGCAGGAAGCGCTTGATGCCCGTCCCTTCCGGCGTCACGCCACCGCCGATCATCTCGGCGATCGACCCCGTCACCACCACAGCCGGCAACTCGGGATCCATCACCGAGTGCGCGCGCTTCATCGCGCCTTCCGTACCGTCGCGCCCGAGCTCCTGCTCCGACAGCCCCGTCACGACAATCGGCAACTCATGCGGCGGCAAGCCATCCGTGTAATGCAGCACCGACGTCACCGGCAGATTCTCGCAGCCCACCGGCCCGTCAATGACAACCTGCAGTCCCTTAATGGCCGTGAACACATACACGGCCCCCCAGTACCCACCCGCACGATCATGATCGAGCACTAGCATGCGCAGTGCCCTCCCATAACTCCCAACTCCCAACCCATAACTGCTGTTGTAGTTGTCATCAGATCATCTCCTCAGCTTTCCGCTGCCGAGCGAGCTTCTGCAGATGCCGCTTGTAATGCTCCCGGAACTCCGGCCGATCCTCCGGCACCGATTCCCACACGCCAGCGGCGTAGCCTTCCCCGACGCCAGCGAAGAATTCCTTCATCGTATCGAAGCGGCGCTTGTTCCCCATCGCCGCATTCACCACCTGCGCCAGCGATCCCGCCCCCGCCGGCCCCATCAACGGCCGCGCCGAGATCAGGTTCGTGAAGTACAGCGCCGGGATCGTGAGTTCCTTCGCCTTCTGCACCACTGGCGTCGTGCCGATCGCCAGGTCCGGCTGGAACTCCTGCATCGCCGCGAGATCCTGCTCCAGCGAGGCGCGGAACTGCACGTGCACACCCTTCGCCTCCAGCCATTCGCGGTCGGCATCGCTCCACCTCGTGCGCGGCGCCGCAGATCCCACATAGCGCACATCGGCGCCGCTCTCGATCAACAGGCGCGCCACCAACAGCTCGGAGCCTTCGTAGCCGCTCATCGTGATGCGGCCGTTGATCGGCATCTTCGCGAGCGCGCCCTTGATCGCCGGCAGCATCTTCTGCTTGGCCAGCTCGATCTTGTCGGCGCCCACGTTGTACGCGTTCCCGATGTTCTCCAGCCAGGCCGCCGTGCCGTCGTAACCCACGGGCGCGGAGCCGACGATCGTGCGGCCGGCCGCCTCGAACTCGCGGATGCTCGCCGTATAGAACGGATGGATCGCCGCGATCACCTGTGAATCCAGCGCGGCGTACAGCTCGCGCCATTCGCGCGTCGGCACCACCGGACCTGCGGCGAGCCCCATGGGCTCAAGCATCGCGCCGATACCCATCGGATCGGCCGGGAACATCTCCCCCAACAGCGTGACCGTCGGCTTCTCGCTCTTCCCACCGCGCGGCGCCGCCACCGGACCCAACTCGGCTTCCGTGCGCGCGTACTTCAGCATCGCCCCGGCCAGCACGTCCTTGGCTTCCGCATGCGTCGGCACGCCGAAGCCCGGCACGTCGATGCCGATGATGCGCACGCCGTTGATTTCCTTCGGCAGCAGCTGCAGCGGCACGCCCGAAGCGGTCGGCACGCAGAGATTCGTGATCACGATCGCGTCGTACTTCTCCGGATCCGCCGTCGCGTGCACGGCGTCACGGATGTCTTCGAAGAGCTTGCCCGTGACCAGCGACTCGGAGTTGAACGGCACGTAACCGACTGTGCGGCGCGCGCCGTAGAAGTGCGAAGTGAACGTCAGTCCGTAGACGCAGCACGCCGAGCCGGAGAGGATCGTCGCCGTGCGCCGCATGCGCAGCCCCACGCGCAGTGAGCCGAACGCCGGGCACATGCTCTGCGGCTGGTCGTGCGGACCCTTGGGATAGTCCGCGGCGTACTGGTCGAGCGTCTCGCTCTTCCCCGCCGCGCGGGCCGCCGCCTGCAGCTGTTCCTTCCCCGAATGGCAGCCCATCCCGTCGCCCTTGAGGGCGTCGGGATTCTCGACCATGGGAAGCGGAATCGACGTCATCGGCTCAGACCGTGTCGTAGACGACTTCGAGCGACGGCTTCGAGATGTCGGCGCGGCCGACCATGTCGACCATCGTCGCCGGCTCGAGCACCACGTCGCGCCCCGTCACGTCGCTGGCGAACAGGCCGAGCAGCTGGTCCTGCGTGAGCGGCTTCGGACGTACCGGCGGCGCTTCGGCGACGTTTGTCGACAGCGTCTCGAACAGCGAGCCCCACTGACCGCCGGGCAAGCCGACGATCTCATAGTTGGCGCTCTTGCGGCGGATATCCTCGTGCGCCGGGATCGCGCTTAAGACCGGGATGCCGACGATGTCGGCGAACGCCGCAGCCTCACCCGTGCCGTCATCCTTGTTGATCACCATGCCCGCGACGCCGACGTTGCCGCCCAGCTTGCGGAAGTATTCGACCGCCGAGCAGACGTTGTTGGCGACGTAGAGCGATTGCAGGTCGTTGGAGGCGACGACGATGACCTTCTGGCACATGTCGCGGGCAATCGGCAGGCCGAAGCCGCCGCAGACCACGTCGCCCAGGAAGTCGAGCAGCACGTAGTCGAAGCCCCATTCATGGAAGCCCAGCTTCTCGAGGAGTTCGAAGCCGTGGATGATGCCGCGTCCGCCGCAGCCGCGGCCGACTTCCGGACCGCCCAGTTCCATCGCGAAGACGCCGTCGCGCTTGAAGCACACATCGGAGATGGTGACTTCTTCGCCGGCCAGCTTCTTCTTGGAGCTCGTCTCGATGATCGTCGGCGTCGCGCGGCCGCCGAAGAGCAGCGACGTCGTGTCGCTCTTCGGGTCGCAGCCGATCAGCAGGACCTTCTTGCCCTGCTGCGCCATCATATAGGAGAGGTTCGCCAGCGTGAACGACTTGCCGATGCCGCCCTTGCCGTAGATCGCGATGATCTGCGTTTCCTTCTTGACCTCGCCGGTGCTGACCGGCTCGGGCGTGGAGGCGGCTTCGTCGCGGAGGCCGCGGTGCAGCTGGACGAGCGCGTCGGTCGGTGTGCCGTTGTCAATCACGATAGTGTGCTCCAGTCGAGGACCATCTTGAGGCAGTGCGGATCATCGAACGCGGCGCGATAGGCATCGGCAGCGCGTTCGGCGGGGGAGATATCCGTGATGAGTCCGTCCAGCGAGAGCCGACCGTCGCGGTGCATGGCGACGCAGTCGGCGAGATCCGCCGGCGACCATTCGGCCGCGATGCGGAAGCGAGCTTCTTTCATGAAGGCCGGCGGAAACACGAAGGAGATCGGCGTCGAGTAGAAGCCCGCGAGCACGATCTCCCCGCCCTTGGCCAGGCGCATCACCAGCGCATCAAGCAGCGACGCATCGCCGGAGGCGTCGAAGATGCAGCGGTAGTCCTTGCGCGGATCGTTCGCCGCGTCGAGCACGGCGTAACCGGTCGCACCGCCCATGCGGGCGTCGTTGCGCTCCCACACCGTGGGGCTGCCACCCAGCGCTTGGATCAGGCGCGCCGTGAGACGGCCGAAGACGCCGTGGCCGATCACGAGCTCGGGCAGCGCGGATCCGCCGCGCAGCGCGTGCAGCGCCGTGGCGGCGAGCGCGAGCAACGTCGCGCGCTCCTTCAATGACGGATCGATGGCGATCACGCGCGATGCGGGCACGACGACGCGACGTGATGCGCCGCCGAAGAGCCCGCGCACGTCGGGGCCATAACAGTTCGCGCCCGGCACGAAGACACTCGTACCCGGCGCGAGTTGCGTGACCCCATCACCGACTTTCATTACTGTGCCTACCGACTCGTAGCCCGGCACCAGCGGATACGCGAGGCCCGGAAACATCGGCATGCGGCCTTCCCACAGCAGACGTTCCGTCCCGGCGCTAATCGACGACCACGCGATGTCGACAACGACATCCGATGCACTCGGTGCCGCGAGTGTGAGCTCGCGCACGCTGAGTTGCCGTGGTTGTTCGAAGACAATCGCCCGAGTCTGCACCAGCGTCCTCAATAAGGAAGGAGCCTTCAGTCCGTAACGTACGACTGACACTACAAACCGTCAAGACAGATTTACACTACCGGAAAAACTTGAGGGCCGGAGGGCCGGCCCGCTAGTCCCCAGCTCAAATCGAGCCGGTGCGTCTATGGAGTCGCCGAAATCAGCCCCGCGTACACCGGGTACCGGGTCCGGTGCACTTTGCTGCCAGAGAACCCCGCCTTCATTAGTAGGGCCTGGAGCTCATCCGCCCGACGCGCCCGACCCCGTCCCATCGCCCGCAGGTACAGGCCGAAATAGGCATCGCCGACCGTCTCCGCCCCGCGCACTCCCGAGAACGGCTCCACGATCAACAAGACGCCACCCGGCTCGAGCGCCGCGCGCACCCGCCGCAGCAGCCCCAGCACAGAGGCGTCATCGTGGTCCAAGAGCACGCGCACTAACGTGATTACGTCGGCACCGGTTGGGAGGGGGTCCTGATGAAAGTTCCCCCCGGACAATTCCACCCGCCCCACAAGACCCAACCGGGCCAGACGTATCTTCGCCCCCTCTACCACAGCAGGGAGGTCGAACAACTTCAAACCGATCCCCTGATACCTCCAGGCGACCTCGGCGAGGAACGCGCCCTCACCACCACCCACATCCAACAGCGCCTTTCGACCGTCCAGCGAGTACCGGTCGAGGATGTCCTCCGCCAGCGGCCGCACAGTCTCCGCCATCAGTGAGGAGTAGTCGGCGACCACACCGCGGCCGAACTTTTCAGGATCAGTGACGCTTGTGTACGGAAAGTGTTGCAATACTGCTCTGTTACTGCTCTGACTTGACCGGAAGAACTCGATAGGATCCGTCAAGTCCTGATATAGCAAGGCATTGTGCTCAATCATTCGAGCCAAGCCGACATTTCCAATCAACGGCGCACCCATCGGACCGCAGCCGAACCGGTCGCCTGACCGCCCCTGCACCAGCTTGAGCGCAATCGCCGCACGGAGTAGCCGCTCGGTCTCTTCCAGCGGGATTCCCACGTGGGCGGCAATCTCCGCGCGCGTGCGCGGCCTCTCCGCCAGGAAGTCAAACAGTCCGACCCGCACACACGCCGTGAGCGTCTGCGTGTAGACGAAGCCGGCCGTGAGGTCGAACAGCGCGCGTGACCGTCGCAGGGCGATCGGTCGCGTGAGCGGGAAACTCGCAGCCCAGCGCTGGAACGTGGGGCTCGACTGGATACGATCACGCCAAGCCAGCAGGCGATCGCGCCAGGTCATCGGCGGCGCCTCATCAGCGACCGCCACCCCAACCATCGTATTCTCCGGAGGTGCCATTCGGAGTGAAGCCCGGGAGAGGCCGGCACTGTTCCCCACACCGAGCGTCGGAGTGGGGGTGTGCCGACAAGGCGACGATAAGACCGTGTTTTCAATCTGTCAAGTCTACTGGACATATTGAGTGTCAGGGGATTGCGACACCTGCGGTCCCTCCTATAATCTAGGTCTGACACTTACCCCCCGGAGTGCTCCCGTTGCGACTCGCCTTCCCGTTTTCGGCGATTGTCGGCCAGGAGGAGATGAAGCGCGCCATCCTCCTCACCGCCGTTGACCCCACCATTGGTGGGGTGCTGATCCTCGGTCATCGCGGCACCGCGAAGTCCACCGTGGTGCGTGCACTGCCCGCCCTGCTCCCGCCGATGTCCGTCGTGCGCGGCTGCCGCTACGGCTGCGATCCCGACAATGACACCCGCCGCTGCGACGACTGCCGCGCGCGCATCGCCGCCGGCGAGAAGCTGCGCCACGACAAGCACCCTGTGCCAGTGGTCGATCTCCCGCTCGGCGCCACCGAAGACCGCGTCGTCGGCGCGCTCGACCTCGAACGCGCGCTCACGCGCGGCGAAAAAGCCTACGAACCCGGCCTGCTCGCGCGCGCCAATCGCGGCTACCTCTACGTCGACGAGATCAACCTCCTCGAGGATCACCTCGTCGATCTCCTGCTCGACGTCGCCGCCACCGGCGAGAACGTCGTCGAACGCGAAGGCATCTCCGTGCGCCATCCCGCGCGCTTCGTCCTCGTCGGTTCGGGCAATCCCGAGGAAGGCGACCTGCGGCCGCAGCTGCTCGATCGCTTCGGCCTCTCCGTCGAAGTCACCACCACCACCGACCTCGATGCGCGCGTCGAGGTGATCAAGCGCCGCGATGCCTTCGACCGCGACCCCGAAGGCTTCACCGCCAAGTGGGCATCCGAAGACCTCGACGCGCGCAAGCACGTCGAACGCGCCCGCAAGAGGATCGACGCGCTCAAGGTGCCCGACGCCGTGCTGCGCGACGCCGCCCGCCTCTGCGCCGCCGTCGGCACCGACGGCGTGCGCGGCGAACTCGCGCTGCTGCGCGGCGCCCGCGCCCTTGCCGCCTACGACGGCGCGCGCGCCGTTACCACCGCGCACCTCCGTACCATCGCGCCCTCGGCGCTGCGTCACCGCCTGCGCCGCAACGTACTCGATGACGTCGGCTCGGCCGTGCGCATCGAGCGCGCCGTCGTGGACGTGCTGGGCGCGGCGTGAACGAAGCCGCGGCTGCGCTCGATCCCGCGACGCGCGCCGAACTCGCGGCGGCCGTGCTCGCGCTCGACGGCGTCGCCCTCGGCGGCGCCGTACTCCGCGCGCCGCGCAGTGACATTGCCGAGGCGTTCGTCGCGCGTCTGCGGTGCTTGATGCCTGAAGCCGCGCCACATCGTCGCTTGCCGCTCGCCATCCCCGACGATCGGCTCCTCGGCGGACTCGACCTCGCGATGACGCTTGCCCACGGACGGCCCGTCGCCGACCGCGGACTGCTCGCGGCGCTCGACGGGGGCCTGCTCGTCATCCCCGGCGCCGAACGCATCGGAGCCTCGCTCGCCGCGCGTCTCACCCAGGTGCTCGACCTCGGTCACGTCGCACAGCGCGTACGCATCGAGGATGCGCCGGAGCATCATGCCGCGCGGGTCACGATCGTCGCCATCGATGAAGCCGAGGCCGACGAAGATCCCGTGCACGGCGCAATCGCCGACCGCTGCGCGTTTCATCTGATGCTCGACGCGCAGCCGCTGCCCGCACTGTATTCGCGGGATGACATCTCGACCGCCGCCGCGTTGCTGCCCAACGTGATCGCCGACGAGGCGCAGCTGCGCACCCTCGTGCACACCGCCGAGCTGTATGGCATCGACTCCCTGCGCGCGGTGCGCGCGGCCCTGCGCGCGGCGCGTTGCTTCGCGGCGCTCGATGGCCGCCGCGCGACCACCGACGGCGATCTCGCAACGGCCGCGGCGCTCGTGCTCGGGCCCCGCGCGACGCGCCTGCCGGCGCCGCCACCGGAGGCCAGCTCCGAGCCGGAGCCCCCGCCGCCGCCGCCCGACGACGCGCAGAACCAAGACGACAGCGCCGAGCGCGACGAGCAGGATGTGCGTGAGCTTGAGGAGCGCATCATCGAGGCGATGGTCGCCGCGTTACCTGTCGGCCTCACCATGGATGCGCCGACGCGCACACCCAAAGCCGGCCGCGCGGCCGGACGTGCCGGTGCGGATCGCAGTGGCGGCCTGCGCGGCCGCCAGGTCGGCACGCGCCGCGGCGATCCGCGCGGCGGCGGACGGCTCGACTTGGTGGAGACGCTGCGCGCCGCCGCGCCCTGGCAACCGCTGCGCCGCCGCACGCGCGACGCCCAGCATGCCGCCGAAGCGTCCACACCGCAGCCGCGTGTGCTCGTCCGCCCCGACGACTTCCGCATCCGCCGGCTCTTCGAACCCGCCGGCACCACGGCCATCTTCGTCGTCGACGCGTCGGGTTCGTCGGCCGCGAATCGCATGGCCGAAGCCAAGGGCGCCGTGGAGTTGCTGCTCGCCGAGAGCTACGCGCGCCGCGATGAAGTCGCGTTGATTGCGTTCCGCGGCGCGCAGGCCGAGATCCTCCTGCCGCCCACGCGTGCCATCGCCGCCGCCAAGCGCGCGCTGGCCGCGCTGCCCGGGGGTGGCGGCACGCCGCTGGCCTCGGCCATCGACCGCGCCGTGGAGCTCACGCTGCGCGCGCGCCGCGAGGGCAACGACACCGTCGTGGTCTTCCTCACCGACGCCCGCGCCAACATCGCACGCGACGGCAGCGGCGGCCGCGAGCAGGCGATGGCCGACGCGCTGCAGTCGGCGCGCGTTCTGCGCGGCCTCGAGGGCCAGGTGCTGGTGATCGACACGTCGCCGCGCCCCAGTCCGCAGGCGCAGGACGTCGCCGCCGCGATGGGCGCGCGCTATGTCGCCCTGCCGCGCACGGATGCGCGCAGCATCCACGCCGCGGTCACGGCGGCGCGCGCATGAATGCGCACAGGGGCGCGTTGCGCGGCATGATCGGCCGCGGCATCGCGCTGGTCGTGCTGTTCTGGTGGGTCGCGACCGGCCTGATCATCGCCATGCAGCGCGCCGGATGGACGCGCGTCAGCGCACTGGTCGTTGCGACGATGCTCGCCGTGTATGGATTCTGGGAGCTGCGCTCGTCCGCCAACGACGACACCGCCGTCGGCGCGCGGCGCAGCTTCATGGGCGGCGCGCTGCTCTGGGGCTGGGTCTCCGTCACGTTCTACGGCGGCTATCTCACCGGCTTCCACGTGGACGCGCTCGGCATCGCTGCGCCCTCGTGGGCGCTGGTGCTGCCCGCCATACAAGCCACGCTGCTCAGCGATGTCGCCGCCCTGCTGCTCATGGGCGCCGTCGCGCTGCTGCTCCACGGTGACCGCAACAAGACCGGTCTCTGGGGCCTCGTCATCTTCTGGGCCGTGCAGCAGGTCGCGAAGGTCAATGTGTTCCTCGGCGTCGAGAACCCCGCCGGCAACTTCCTGCCGCCGCACCTCGCCTACCTGCGCCAGTTCTTCGGGCCGCTCGAGAACTCCTGGTTCCTCGGCGCCAGCATCGTCGCCCTCAGCCTGGCGACCTTCGCGACGGCATGGCTCTGCCGCCGCGCCCCCAGCGAAGGTAAGCGGCAGTCAGGAATCCTCTACGCGACGATCCTCGGACTCGCCGTCTTCGAGATCATCGTCCTCGGCATGACCCTCGAGAGCACGCCCTGGGACAGTTTCCTCCGCGCGAGAGGCCACTGATGCACGCAGCAAAGTCGAAGTGGCGCCAACCGCTCTCGTTCGAGGTGCAGTGCTGGATCGCATGGAGCGGACTATTCGCCTTCGGACTCAGCGGAATGCTCGTCTACCGCGAAGTGGGAGCATACCCGCCGCTTGAGCTGGGAGCGGTGGTGCTGGCGATCTGTTGGGCGATTGATCTGGTGAGGACGGGACGCGCTGTACGGAAGAAGGACTGAACAGCAGTTACGAGTTGGGAGTTGAGAGTTGAAAGTGCACAACTCCCAACTCCCAACTTTCAACTCGTAACTGCAGTTACCATCTCCCCCTCTTACCTGCCGATCCTCTCCCGCCGCATCCGTACCTCTTCGTCAATCCGCGAACACATCACATCGCAGAGCATGAACACATCGTCGCTCGCGATCCGATAGTACACGAATGTCCCTTCCTTGCGCCGCGTGACGTAGCCGCAGTCCAGCAACTGATGCAGGTGCTTGGACACATTCGCCTGCCCCAGCCCCGTCGCTGCGACCAGCTCGCCCACCGACATCTCCTTCTTGCGCAGCGCCTGCAGCAGCGAAAGCCGCACCGGCTCGCCCAGCGCCTTGAAGCGCTCCGCCACCTCGGCCAGCATCGCCGGCGTCATCGTACGATGTGCCACGTCACACTCCTGCCGTCGCGGCTTCGCGCACCACGTCCTTGCCCGCGTTGGCCCAGGCGACGAAGCCACCGACCAGATCCGTCGCATCCGTGACGCCGAGCTTCTGCAGCACCGACGTCGCGATCGCCGAGCGCGCGCCGCTCTGGCATTGCACCACGATCGGCTTGTCGCGCGGGATCTCGGCCAGACGCTCCGGCAGGTAGCCCACAGGGATGTGCAGCGAGCCCGGCAGGTGCCCCGCCTCGTACTCGCTGCGATTGCGCACGTCGACCACCGTCACGTCACCCGCCGCGAGCTTCGGCGCGAGGTGCGCGACGTCGATCTTCTTGACCACGCCGAGCACCTGGCCCGCGTTCTGCCACGCCCCGACGATCGTCGGCTGGTACCAGGCCGTCACATGGTCGAGCCCGATCATCGCCAGCTCGCGCACGGCCTTCTGCACCTCGAGCTCCTCGCCGATGAGATGGATCGGCTGGTCATACTTCACCAGCCACCCCGCCCACGTGGAGAAGCTCTTGTTCAGCGGGATGTTGAGCGTGAAGGGCACGTGGCCCTTGGCGAACTCCGTCGCCGGGCGCAGGTCGATCACGGCCGCGTTGTTGGTCAGCGCCAAGCCCAGCGACTCCCGCGTGCCTCGCGGCGGCTGCTTGAAGCCGCCGAGGATCGCCGGACCGTCGCGGTTGATGCGTTTCATCTCGGCGAAGTACAGCGGCGGCTCCGGCTGGCCGGCCAGCACCATGTCGACGAACTGCTGCTCGTCCGTCGTGCCCACGCCCCAGTTGAAGCGCTTCTCGTAGCCCACCGTGCTCATCGGCACGGCGCCGAGGGCCTTGCCGCATGCCGAGCCGGCGCCGTGGCCCGGCCACACCTGGATGTAGTCCGGCAGCTTGCGGAAGCGCTCCAGCGAGTGGAACAGCGTGCGCGCGCCGTCTTCCATGGTGTTCGCCACCTTGGCGGCCTTCTCGAGCAGGTCCGGGCGACCTACGTCGCCCACGAACACGAAGTCGCCCGTCACGATGCCCATCGGCTCGCTGGCGCCGGCCGTGTCCGTGACGAGGAACGAGATGTGCTCCGGCGTGTGGCCCGGCGTGTGCATGACTTCGATCTTGATGTTGCCGACCTTGATCACGTCGCCGTCGCGAACAAGTGTCGCGCCGTCCTGCTTGGCGAAGCCGTACTGCCAGTCCGTACCGCCCTCGGCGGACAGGAACAGCTGCGCGCCCGTGCGCTTGGCCAGCTCGCGCGAGCCCGACACGTAGTCAGCATGGATGTGCGTCTCGCTCACGTGCGTGATGCGGAGCTTCTCGGCTGCGGCGGCATCGAGGTACTGCTGCAGGTCGCGGTTGGCGTCGATCACCATCGCGTCGCCGGTCGCCTGGCAACCGATCATGTACGAGGCTTGGGCGAGTCCGTCGTCGTAGAAGCGCTTGAAGAACATGGGAGTCTCCGGATCAAGTCTGCTGCCAAAGGATGAGCGCGCCGAGGAAGATCAGCAGCACGCCGAAGGATTTCTTGAGGGCGAGTTGCGGGATGCGCGGCACCAACGCCGAGCCGATGATGATGCCGACGCCGGCGATGGCGCTGAACTGCAGCACCAGCGTCCACGGCAAATCGACCTGGCCGAGGTAGCCGAGGTAGCCCGCGGCGGTGTTCATGGCGATCACCGTGAGCGAGGTACCGACCGCTTGCCGCATCGGCACCTGCGCGAGCAGCACTAGCGCCGGCACCAGCAGGAATCCGCCGCCGATGCCGAGCAGGCCGGTAAGCACGCCGACGCCGAGGCCCACGGCCAGCACGCCGACGCTGAGGTTGCGGGTGTCGCTCTCCGCTGCGGCCTTGGGCCCGGCGCCGCGCAGCATGGAGAACGCCGAGCCGAGCATGAGCAATGCGAGCAGCGTGAGCTGCAGGCGCCCGCTGACGAACTGCGCCAACCGCGCGCCGCCGTAGGCGCCGCCCATCGCCGTGAGGCCGAAGGCACCGGCCGTGCGGAAGTCCACGTTGCCCTGGCGCCAGTGCTGCACGACGCCGATCAGCGACACGCCGCCGACGATCGGCAGGGCCATGACGACGGCCAGCTTGGCGTCGAGCCCGAGCGCATAGACCAGCACCGGCACCGTCACGATGGCTCCGCCGCCGCCCAGCAACCCGAGCGTCAGGCCGACCAGCACCGCCCCCACCGCCGCGATAAGCGTCATATATAACCAAATAGTAATATAACATAACTGCCGCCGCAAGCCTGCGAGCACCGTGGTGGCGATTACGGTCCCGGTGCGAACTGCGGAGCGGTGGCCGAGAGCTGGGGACTGAGCGCCGGGGACTGGGGGCCGGGGATTGTGGGCCGGTCACTGGGAGCTGCACTGGGAGCTGCACCAGTACCTACTCCGCGCACTACGGCATTTCGGACAACTGGTGAACCCCTTAGCACCACGCCGCGCCACGCCGCGCCACCCCGCGCCACGCGACGAGCGCAGCGAGCTCCGCGCCGCACGACAAGGAGACCACCTAAGGGGACCACCTATTGTCCGATATCCGTGAGCATCGAATACCAACACCATTCAGAACCCCCGTCTCGCGATCGGGGCTGCCAGGCCGAACATGGCCCCGCGACAAGGCGCGGCCGCGCATCTTTCTCATACCCATGATTCCCACCAGCGCCGGCCTCGCCGTCCTCACCGCCCACCTGCTCGTCCTCGGCCTGCTCATCACCACGCCGGTGATGCTCGCGCTCTGGGCCCTGCATCTGCGCACGCGCAACGCCAGCTGGGTGGACGTCGGCTGGGCCGGCAACGTGGGCCTCCTCGCCGTCGCCTACGCCATCGTCGCGCCGGGACACCTGCCGCGCCGCATCCTCATCGCGGCCGTGGTCGGGGTGTGGAGTGCGCGGCTCACGCTGCACCTCATCACCCGCACCATCGGCGCCACCGAAGACCCGCGCTACGGCGACATGCGCGCCCGCTGGGGCGGCAACCTCGGCCTCAAGTTCTTCACGCTCTTCGTCGGCCAAGGCCTGCTCGACGTGCTGCTCGCGCTGCCCTTTCTCTTCGCGGCCATCGATCCCTCGCCGGCGATCCACCCGCTCACCTGGCTCGGCGCCGCCGTCGCCGCACTCGGCATGCTCGGCGAAGCCACCGCCGACGCGCAGCTGCGCGCCTTCAAGGCCGATCCCGCGAATCGCGGCCAGGTCTGCCGTGTTGGGCTCTGGGGCTGGTCGCGCCATCCCAACTACTTCTTCGACTGGCTCGTGTGGGTCGGCTTCGCGCTGCTCGGCCTCGCCTCGCCCTGGGGCTGGACCGGGCTGCTCGGGCCCGCGCTCATGCTCTACTTCCTCACGCGCGTCACCGGCATCGCTGCGACGGAGGCCCACGCGCTGCGGTCGCGCGGCGAGGCATATCGCCAATACCAACGCGAAGTCAGTGCCTTCGTACCTTGGCCGCCGCAGCGGGGTAAATTGCCATGATGTCTCGCCTCATGCTCGCGGCCGCACTCATGCTTGCGGCCTGCTCGGGGAAGCTCGAGCGCGGGATCGTCATCGAAGATGCCGATCCCGCACCTGCGTTGGCGTTCACCGCCGCCGACGGCCAGCGCTTCGATCTCGCCGCCGAACGCGGCAAGGTCGTGATGCTGTACTTCGGCTACACGCATTGCCCGGACGTCTGCCCCACCACGCTCTCCGACTGGGCCCGCGCCAAGCGCGCCCTCGGCGCCGACACCACGAACATCCGCTTCGTGTTCGTGAGCATGGATCCCGATCGCGACACGCCAGAACTCGCGCTTACCTATGCGCGGCAGTTCGATGGCGCCTTCGTCGGGCTAACCGGCACGCCGCTCGAACTGGAAGATCTCAAGAAGCGCTGGAGCATCGCGGCGTACCCCGAAGGCGATCCGCGCGACGGCTTCTACACCGTCGCGCATCCCGCCCATACCTTCGTCGTGGACCGGCAGGGCCGGCTCCGCGTGCTCTTCCAACCGGGAGTCAGTGGTGAAGAACTCGCGCAAGACCTTCGTAAGCTGTTCTAGCCTGCTCGCGGCGGTCGTGCTCGGCGCAGCCTGCGCACCCAAGGACGCGGCGCCCGTCGTGAACGCCCTCGAGGCGCGCGAAGCTTGGGCCCGGCCCGCCGACAGCGGCGCCATGTCCGCCGTCTACTTCACGCTCGGCAATGGCGGCGTCGAGTCCGACACCCTCGTCGGCGTCTCGAGCGAGATCGCGGCGCGCACGGAGATGCATGTCTCCATGCAACAGGGCCGCACCATGCACATGTCGCCTGTGACCTCGCTGCCCGTGCCCGCTGGCGATTCCGTCGCCTTCCGCCCCTTGGGTGCCCATGTCATGCTCACGGACCTGCGTCGCCCGCTCGTGCCTGGCGATACGCTCAGCGTCACGCTGCGCTTCCAATCGGGCCGCACGGTCGAGGTGAGAGCCGGTGTCCGCCAGCCGTAGCCTGACGCTGGGGTCAATCGTCCTTGTAGTGGCTGCGCTCACCTGGTGGACGTGGCCGCGCCCCGCGGTGACGATCCGCATCGCGCCGGGGGGCATCGCGACCGTCGCCGGTGCGGTCCTGCCCGAAACGCTGTACGTCAAGGCGCGCGGGCGCAGCACCGTCATCCGGGTGGTGAACGGCGACTCCACGCGGCACCAACTGGCGCTCTTCGGCGCCGATGCGGGCGAGACGCGCGACTTCACGATTCCCTACCCGGGCACCTACGGCGGCGTTTGCTCCACCCATCCCAGCGGCAACCTCGTCTACGTCGTGCAATGAATCGCGTCTTCCTCCTGCTCTCGCTGTTGCTCGCCGCGCCCGTCGCGGCGCAGGAGCGCTGTGAGCAAGAGGATGCGAGCTGCGTCCCGCCGCCCGTCGCCCGCGAGTTCCGCGGGCTATGGATCGCTTCCGTCGGCAACATCGACTGGCCCTCACGCCCCGGCCTGCCGCCCGACTCCGCACGCCGCGAGCTGACCCGCCTGCTCGACCGCGCGCAGGCCAGCGGCCTCAACGCCGTCATCTTCCAGGTGCGCCCGCAGGGCGACGCACTCTACGCCAGCGAGATCGAACCCTGGTCGGAGTTCCTCACCGGCCAGGAAGGCGTCGCGCCGCGCCCCTGGTGGGATCCGCTGCGCTTCGCCGTCGACGAAGCCCACAAGCGCGGCCTCGAGCTGCATGCGTGGTTCAATCCGTATCGCGCGCGGCACACCAGCGCCAAGGGTCCGCACTCACGCGGCCACATGCGGCTCGCGCGGCCCTCGCTCGTGCGGCAGTACGGGCGGCAGGAGTGGATGGATCCCGGCGAGCCCGCCGTGCGCGCCCACACCGTGCGCGTCATCCTCGACGTCGTGAAGCGCTACGACATCGACGGCGTCCACATCGACGACTACTTCTATCCGTACAAGGAGCGCGATCGCGCCGGCCGCACGATCCCGTTCCCCGACGACCGCAGCTTCCAGCGCTACCAACGCAGCGGCGGCACGCTCAACCACGACGACTGGCGCCGTGAGAACGTGAACGGCCTCGTCGAGGAGCTGTACACGCGCATCCACGCCGAGAAGCCTTGGGTGAAGTTCGGCGTCTCGCCGTTCGGCATCTGGCGCCCGGGCTTCCCCGAGCAGGTCGTGGGCTTCGATGCCTACAGCGAGCTCTACGCCGACGCACGCAAGTGGCTGCAGGAAGGCTGGCTCGACTACTTCTCGCCGCAGCTCTACTGGCCCGTGCAGCAGCGCGGCCAGGAGTATCCCGTGCTGCTGCGCTGGTGGAGCGAGCAGAACGCCTTCGGCCGTCACCTCTGGCCGGGCAACTTCACGAGCAAGGTCGGCGAGCCCTCGCGCACGGCGTGGCGCACCAACGAGATCGAGCACCAGATCCGCGTGACGCGCGCCGAGGCCGGCGCCAGCGGCAACGTGCACTTCAGCGCGAAGGTGTTCCTCGAGGACCGCGACTCGCTCGCCACGCGCCTCTCGCGCCATGTGTACGACACGCGCGCCCTCGTGCCCGCCTCGCCGTGGATGCGCGTCGTACGCCAGGGCGAACCGCAGGTCGAGCTGCGCTCCGGCGCGAACGGCACGCTCGTCGCGCGCCTCACGCCGCAGCCCGATACGCCGCGCTGGTGGTTGATCCAAACCCGCCGCGGCGACGGCACCTGGGAATCCACCGTGCTCCGCGGTGCCGCACGCGAGATCACCGTCAACGCCACCACCGACCGCCTAGCAGTACGGGCCCTCGACCATGCTGCTGTCGAGGGCCCGCCTGTGGTCCTGCGCCTGCGGTAACGCTTAGCGCTGCGTCCGCAGCCAGCGCGTGTAGGCCTTCTCCATCTCCTCGACCTCGAAGGGGAAGCCGCTCGAGCCACCGCCAGCCATCCGCTCCACGCGCAGCGTCTGCGTGTAGGTCTGGCCCTCGATCGTCATCGCCACACGGTAGTCACCCGGCTCCGCCGTCGGCGCACCGCCGCCACCGAAGCCGCCACCGCCGCCGCCCATGATGCCGGCCGCGCGGATGATCGCGAACAGGTCTTCCTGCGTGATGCCGCCCATGCCCTGCGCGCCGGCACCCGGCGCACCGGCACCCGGCGCACCGCCCGGACGTCCGCCCGCCCCACCCTGCGGACGCGCCGCCGGCGGCGACTGCTCGGCCGGACGATCCTGCCACACACCAGGCTGCGCGCCGCCACCACCGCCGCCACCGCCGAAGCCGAACTGACGCGCGATCGCCTGCATGCCCGTCGCGCCCTGCGACAGCGCACGACGCAACTGTGCGATCGCCGGCGCCGGGATCTTGCCCTCCGCCTCGACCGAGTCGAGCACGAAGGCCACACGGCGCGCCTGCAGGACGGAGTCGCGCAGCGCCGCACCGCGCAGCGCCGGACGCGGCGCCGGGCGGCCGTTGAAGCCCCACGTCACCTTGTGCACGCCGGCCTGACCCTGACCCGTGAGCGTCTGCAGCGTGTCGCCGTTCACGTCGAGGATCGCGATGCGCACCGGTCCCACGTTCTTGCCCACGCGGTACCAGATGTCCGCGCCGTACTGCGGGCTCGGCGCCTGGAACAGCATGTTGCCCGTCGAGTGGCCTTCCATGCGGCGCTCGCCGTACTGGAACGCCGGACGCGGCGCGTACAGATGCGCCGTCTGCGACAGCGCCCCGCCCATCTGCTGCAGCGGCGCGATGTCCACGATCCAGATCGAACGGCCATGCGTGCCGGCGATCAGCTCGGCGTCGCGCGGATGGATCCTGAGGTCGTGCACCGGCACGTTCGGCAGGCCGGTCATGAACTTCTGCCACGTCGCGCCGCGGTCGCCCGACACATACGCGCCGACGTCAGTGCCCACGAAGAGCAGGTGCTGGTTCTTCACGTCTTCGCGGATCACGTGCACGAAGTCCGGTCCGCCCTTCGGCAGGTTGTTCGCGATGCTCCGGAACGTGCGGCCGTTGTCGTCCGAGACGAACACGTACGGCGTGAAGTCGCCGCGGCGATGGTTGTCGTACGTCACGTACACGCGGCCCGCGTCGAACTGCGACGGCTCGATGCGCGACACATACGTGCCCGCCGGGACGCCCGGCACGCGCGACGTGAGCTCCGTCCACGTCCCGCCGTCGTTCTCCGTCATCCACAGGCGGCCGTCGTCGGTGCCGGCGTACAGCTTGCCCGCCACCAGCGGCGACTCATTGAGCGAGACGATCGTGCCGAAGGTCTCGGCGCCCGTCGCGTCGATCGTGATACCGCCCGTCGTGCGCGTCGACACGCGAATCTTCATCGTGTCGGCGTACGAGAGGTCCGCCGAGATCGGGAACATGTTGTCGCCGCGCTGCAGCGACTTGTACACGCGGCTCGCGCCCATGTACACGATGCTCGGGTTGTGCGGCGAGAGGAAGAACGGCGTGTTCCAGTTCCAGCGCGGGCTGTCGGCGATCGAGTCCGTGCGCTGCTGCGCGCGCAGGCCGGCGATCGTGCGCTGCAGCGCCGCCGAGGCCGGACGCGTCGTGTCGCCGCGCACGACCATGATCGAGTCCTCCCACTTCATGTAACGCTCGCGGTAGTTCGGCTTCTGCAGGCGCGTGCTCGTGCCCGTCGAGACGATGAACCGCGCCATGTTGCCGCCCTGCGAGGTCCCGTAGATGATGTCCGGGTTCGTCGGGTCCTGGTTGGTGACGAAGCCGTCACCGCCGTTGAACGTGTACCACATCGCGTTCGTGATCGGCCCCTGGCGGCGGCGCGACGGGCCGCACCACGAGCCGTTGTCCTGCAGGCCGCCGCAGACGTTGTACGGCACGGCCATGTCGAACGAGATGTTGTAGAACTGCCCGATCGCGAAGGTGTTCGGGAAGATGTAGTTGCCGCCGTTGTCGAAGGTGATGCCGATGCCGCCGTCGTTGCCGACGATGTGGCGGTCCGGATCCTTCGGGTCGATCCACTGCGCGTGGTGGTCCACGTGCAGCCCGATCGTCGCGTTGCGGGCGTTCTTGCCGCCCTCATCCGACACCTTCACCGGCGTGGAGCTGAACCACACGCGGTTCGGGTTGGTCGGGTGCACGCGCACCTGGCTGTAATAGAAGGGGCGCACGTTGTCGTCCGCCGTCTTCTCCCAGGTCCGGCCGCCGTCCGCCGAGCGATACAGGCCGCTCGGGCTCTTCTGCGCCGCAGCGCCAGCCGTCGGACGCGGATTCGGATTCGTGTCCGCTTCCACCATCACGTACATCACGTTGCCATCGCTCGGGGCGATCGCGATCTCCATGCGGCCCTTCATCGTCGCCGGGAATCCGCCGCCGCGCACTTCCGTCCAGGTCTCGCCGCCGTCCTCGGACTTCCAGAGGGCCGAGCCGCGACCGCCCGACTGCAGGAAGTACGGGCCGCGCAGGCGATGATAGCTCGTCGCGAACAGCACGTTCGGGTTCGTCGGGTGGATGTCGATATCCACGAAGCCAGTCGTGTCGTTGATGAACTTCTTCAGTTGCCAGGTCGTGCCGCCGTCGGTGGTCTTGTAGAGGCCACGTTCGCGGTTCGGACGCCACGCCGCGCCGAGGGCGGCCACCCAGGCCACGCTCGGATTCGTCGGGTGCACGATGATGCGGCCCACGTGCTCCGTCTCCTTAAGGCCCATGTACGTCCACGTCATGCCGCCGTCGGTGGACTTGAACACGCCGCCGCCCGGAGAGATCGAGTTGCGCGAGTTCGGCTCGCCGGTGCCGAGATAGATGATGTTCGTGTCACTCGGGGCGATCGCGAGATCACCGAGCGAAGCGATTCCATAGTTGTCGAACACCGGGCGGAAGGTCACGCCGTTGTTCGTCGTCTTCCAGACGCCGCCCGCCGCCGCGGCGACGAAGAACGTCTTGCTCGGGCTGGGAATGCCCTCGACGTCGGCGATGCGGCCGGACATGTTCGCCGGGCCGATCTGCCGCCAGCGAAGGCCGTCGATCACCGATTGGTCGACCGACTGCGCGGAGAGCGAGGTCGCCGCAAGCGCCGCGACGCCGCTCAGCGTCGAAAGGAACCGTGTCACACGCATATGGGTATGGAGGTTGTGGGGTCCGCCCCTGATGGGGCACATAGTCTACGGCCCCCTCCGCGCAGGCGTTGGATTGCCGCGCCCCAGTCGCGAGATTTCAGGCAGCGACACACACTCGAGACCGCGAGGCTTCGCATGGCCCGTTCCACCCGTTCGCACGCCACCCGACGCGCCCCCATGGGCGTGGCCGCCAACGCCGCCCCCCGCGCCGAGCGCGGCCGTACGGATTCCCCTGAAACCCCGCTGGCCGTCCGCACCAAGGACGTCGAGGTGGACGAGGCGCTCCGCGAGTACGTCGCCAAGCGCGCCGGCTTCAAGCTCGGCAAGTTCGCCGAGGCCATCGAGCGCATCACCGTACGCTTCGAGGACCTCAACGGCCCCAAGAAGGGCTCCCCCGCCGATCGCTGCGCCATCAAGGTCGTGATCTCGCGCCACGAGAGCGTCCTGGTCGAAGTCGTCGACGCCGACCCGCGCGCGGCGTTCGACAAGTGCATAGACTCCGTGGAGCGCGCGGTGCGCCGCGCACTGGAGAAGACCAAGTCCAAGGCGCGGAGGCGCTGAACCGTATGCTCAAGCGTTCGTGGGTCGCAGTGTTCGCCATCATCCTGGCCGCATGCGGCCCCGAACGCCTCGAGAAGACCGAGGCCGACTTGGTCGAGGCCGTCGCCGAGGCCTCCGCCCGCGGCGACACCGCCACGCTCTGGCTCTACGTCGAAGTGCCGTTCGCGTACGACCGCGTGTACATCGCCGGCCCGCGCACACCGGCTGCGGTGATCGAAGCCGCGATGAAGAGCGACGCCTGGATCCCCGAGATGACCCGCGGCATCGAGAACGCCGACCACTTCCACCTGCTGCTCTTCGAGACCCGCGGCAAGCTCGTGCCGGCGACGCTGCTCAGGTCAGTGGCGGACTTTGACCCGGCGTTGGTGGGACGGGTCTACGGGCCGGAGGACGCCCGCTTCCGCCTCCGCATGGCATCGGGGCCTGGCGCGGGGGCGCCAATCCTGACGGCACTCCAACCGACTGCGGATCCGGCAGCTTCCGCTCCCGAGTGAACTTCCGCCGCGCGGCGTCCATCGCGTTGATCCGCTCCACCCAACGCTGCGTCTCCACGTCGTAGCGCGCGAGGTTGTTGCCCAGCCAGTACGGCCGGTTCTCGTAGCGCCAGCTGCGCTCGAACAGCTCGCGCGTCAGCACCCAGCCGTCGCGCATGTCCTGCAGCTTGCCGTTGATCCCCGTGAACTCGGCCAGCTCCTTCCACGTCACCGTGTCGAGCGTGGCGAGCGCGTACACGCCCTGCGCGACTTCATCGGCGATCTGGAACTTCATGCCCAGCCAGTCGATGCGCCGCGCGCCGAGTTCCATGGCGTCGACGGCGCTGGGCTCACGCAGGTGCCGTTGCGTGCGGGCCTGCGCGATCTGCACCAGCGCGCTCTCCGCGTGGATGCGCACCTGCGCGATGTGCGGACGCAGGCGGAGCGTCTCGATCACACCTTCGTCACTCCACGGATCGAGGAAGAACAGGTACGAACCCGCATCGCCGGCGCCTGAGCGCTGCAGCGCTGCGTGCGCGGCCATCAGATGCCGCTGCGCCGCGTCGATCGCACCGAGCGTATCGCCGTGGAAGTTGAGACCGTAGGACGCCTGGAACGCCGGGATGCTCGACTCCCCGCTCTGCCACGACGCCGCCGCGCCGAACACCAGCCCGTACCACACCTGCTCGAAGATCGCGTCGCCCCAGTCGTCCCAGGTGGTGTTGATGACACCCGTCGCACCGGCACGCTGCCCGTCGCGAATGAAGCCCTGGATGTTCGGCAGCGCCGTGTTGCTGTTGGGGTAGACGCCGTTCCAGTTGCTCACGCCCGGCGCCACCCAGGTTTCCATGCCCGCGTCGCGGAAGGGCTTGAGATAGCGGTCGAAGTTGTTGCGTGACCAGTAGTCCCAGCCCACCGCGATGAGATCCTTCGGCAGCCGGTTCACCAGCTCCGGCGAGTTCATCGCGATGTCGCCCCAGAACAGGTAGCGCTTGTCCGGCTTGCGCACCGTGTTCACGATGTCGCGCAGATAGTTGATGTACACGCGCCCCAGTCCGGAGTCCGCGACCATCGGCTTCGTGCGGCCGGCGCCCAGCTCGAAGGTCTCGTCGGCGCCCAAGTGCACGAACGGCGACGGGAACATCGAATCGATCTCGGCGAAGATCCCGCGCGTGAACTGCAGTGTGCCCGGCTGGCCCGGTGCGAGCACGTGCCCATGCGGCGTCTCGGCTAGGTCCGCGTAGAGCTCCAGCTTGAGCGCGTGATGCAGGTGCCCGAAGGTCTGCTGCTGCGGGATCACCGTCACGTGATAGCGCTTCGCGTAAGCCACCAGCTCGGCTACGTCCTCGCGGCTCATCGACCCGCCCGGCGGCGCAATCACCGGCTGCGAGGCGAACTGCAGCGTGTGCTCGAAGTACAGCGTGAACGCGTTCACCTTGTAGCTCGCGAGCAGCCGCACCTGACGCTTCTGGTACTCGATTGTGGGCATCGGCCCGCGCGAGATATCGTCCTGCGCGCCGCGCCAGCGCATAGCTGGCCAATCCCGGATGGTTACGCGGTGCAGGCGCGCGCTCGTGCCCGCGCCCACGAAGAGCTGCTTGAGCGTCTGCAATCCATAGAAGGCGCCCGCCGCCGTTTCGGCGATGAGCGTCGCGCCCGTGGTGTCGGTGACGAGGATGTAGCCTTCCTCGCGCATCGGGGCCTCGAAGCGGAGCGAGAGCTGGGCGAGCACGCGGCGCGCCTGCTCGGAGCCATTGCGCAGCATCGTCACGTGCCAGCCGCGGGAGGTCGCGTGCAGGGCGGCCTGGAAGCCGCGTTCGCGCATGGCGGCGGCGAAGTCCTCGGCGGCTTCGATGTCCGCGCGCTCGGAGCCCGGTGCGATCGAGATCGGCGCGCGGAACAGCGCACTGCCGTCGAAGCGGACAATCTCGCGCGGCATCGGCAGCAACCGCGGCGGGCTGGCGGGCTCCACGGAGGCCTGCGCGGTGAGGGCGGCGGGCAGGAGGAGCGCGGCGAGGAGGGCGATTGGGCGCATCGGCAGAATGTAATGATTGCGGCTGGTGCCGCCGCTGGGTGTAGTGTGGCGCATGATTGATCGCGCCGAGGGTGAGGGCGACGGGTTTGCCAAGGTAGCTACTAGTAGCTACCTTGAAAGCATGAAGACTGTCGGCATCAAGGAGCTGAAGAACAAGCTGAGCGAGTACATCCGCCTCGCGAAGGCAGGCGAGGTTATCGCCATCACGGATCGAGGACAGGTGGTCGCTGAACTCCGCGCACCGAAGCATGTCGATCATCCCCTGATGGACGATCCCTGGTTCGCCGAGCAGGTGCGGTTGGGGCATATCACGCCCTCGAAGGTTCCACCAGGGACGCCGCTCGAATTGAAGCGCGACTATCCACTCGTGCCCCTTGAAGAAATTCTTCGTGACCTCGACGAGAGCCGCGAGGATCGCTTCTAGATGTACGTGGACTCTTCCGTGGTGCTCGCCACGGTGTTCGCGGAAGCCCGAAGACCGGATGACCGATTCTGGCTCGGCCCACGATTCGCAAGTCGGCTCGCTGACCTCGAGGTCCGCGTACGAGTCGCTGGGCGAGCGCCTCGCGGGTCTGTCGAGGACGTCGACGCGGTACTGGCGCACATGCAGTTTATCGAGATGAGTGCCGCGTCTCTCAGCCTGCTCTACACACGGCCGCCTGCCGGCGTCCGCACCCTCGACGCGATTCACCTGGCGACACTCGAGCATCTGCACCGAACCGGTCACGGGATGCCCCTCGCCACCTACGACCGCCGCCTCGCCACCGCCGCCCACGGCATGGGCTTCCAGGTCATCGTCCCATGAGCGAAACGCGCGCGATGGACCCCCGCACCTTCTGGCGCCGCGTGATCTTCGATCACGACACCCGCGCCGGCCGCGCCTTCGACGTCGCACTCATCGTCGCCATCCTCGGCAGCGTCATCACGATGCTGCTCGACAGCATGCCCGGGCTGCCGCCGCTCGCCCACCGCGTGCTCTATGTGTTCGAGTGGCTGTTCACGCTGCTCTTCACCGCCGAGTACGTGACGCGCCTCTGGTGCGCCGCCGACCGCCTGCGCTACGCGAAGAGCTTCTACGGCGTGATCGACCTCCTCGCCGTGCTGCCCACCTGGATCGCGCTCGTGTTGCCCGAGAGCCGCTTCCTCGGCGTGATCCGCATCATCCGCGTGCTGCGCATCTTCCGCATCCTCAAGCTCACGCAGTATGTGGCCGAAGCCAGCATGCTCACGCAGGCGCTGGTGGCGGCGCGCTACAAGATCGTCGTCTTCATGTTCACGATCGTCACCGCGGTGAGCGTGGTCGGTTCGCTGATGTACCTCATTGAAGGCCCCGAGCACGGCTTCACGAGCATCCCCACCGCGATGTACTGGGCGATCGTCACGATGACCACCGTCGGCTACGGCGACATTTCGCCGGGCACGCCGTTCGGCCGCCTGCTCGCGAGCGCGCTCATGATCCTCGGCTACGGCATCATCGCCGTGCCCACGGGCATCGTCACCATGGAGCTGCAGCGCGCGGGGCGTGTGCCGCGGGCGGTCACCTGCCCGCGCTGCGGACGCGACGGGCACGACCTCGATGCCGTGTTCTGCAAGGCCTGCGGCACCGCGCTGCCGGTGAAGGGTGTGCTCTAGCTGTTGTTAGTGAGGACGTTGTTCACAGGGCCGCAGCGAGATGCAGCATGGGGGGGAGGTAGTTGAGGGCTGAGTGTCCGCGCGCCTCATTGTACGTCCGCAGGTAGCGCGCGAGCCACTCCGTGCGCACCCGCGAGGAGGGGTAGGGGCGCGCGTACGCCCATTCCCGCAGGAGCGTCTGGATCAGCCGCTCGACCTTGCCGTTCGTGCGCGGCGTGTAGGGCATGGTGCGCTTGTGCGTGATGCCGTCGCAGCGGAGGAGCGTGCGCACCGCGTGGCTGCGATAGCAGCTCCCGTTGTCGGTGAGCACGGCGCGCACCCGCACGCCGAGCGCCGCGTACCACGCGATCGCCCGTGCGAGGAAGGCCGCCGTGGTCGCCGCGCGCTCATCGGGCAGGACCTCGGCGTAGGCCACGCGCGAGTAGGCGTCCACCGCGACGTGCACCGCCTCCCAGCCGATCCCGCGCACGCGGGTCCGGCGGTCGCCGTGGATGCGGTGCCCCACGCGGCCGATGCGCCCGAGCTTCTTCGTGTCGACGTGCAGCAGCTCGCCCGGTGCCCGCATCTCGTAGCGGCGCACCGCGCGCGGCGGCTCGAGCCGAGGGAGCCGCTGCAGGCCGTGGCGGCGCAGGAAGTGGATCACCGTTGAGAGCGGGATGCCCGTCTCCTGGGCGATGCGCGTCGAGCTCCAGCGCCGCCGGGTGCGGCCCCGAAGGATCGCGCGGCGCTGCGGCCGCGGGAGCTGGGTGAGGCGATGCGGGCGCGACGAGCGGTCCGCGAGCGCCGCCGCGCCGCCGGTGCGGAAGCGGGCGACCCACTTCCAGACGGTGCGGACGGAACAGGCCGCGCCCCGGGCGACGGCGGCGGGATCCTGCCCGCCCAGAACGGCGGTCGCGACGGCGAGTCGCCCCGCGACGGTCAGACGTGCATTCTTGTGGATGTTCACAGGAGCCTCTGGCGGGGTGCCGGTTGAGCGTCTCAGCAACCCCAGCTTGCATCCGCTACGCTCCTGTGAACAACCTCCTCACCAACAACATCTAGCGCCCGGTGGCGGCGCTGCCCGTGATGCGCTGCCAGTGCTCCCAGATGAGCACCATCGCCAGCGTGTCGAGCTTGCAGTACTCGAGCAGCAGGTTCGACCACTGCGATTTGATGGTCGGGTCCTCGCGCTCCAGGCCGTAAGCCATGCGGAAGTACGCACGCACCGCGCCCGTGCCTTCCTTCACCTCGGCTTCCGATCCATCGATGATCTCCGGCGGCAGCGTCGCGTAGGGCCCGAGCTCCGGATCGCCCTCGCGCCCCGCCAGCGCGGCGAAGCGCGAGCGCGCCTCGGACGAATGCTTCCAGAGGGCATCGAGTACGTACTTGATCGAGTTGCTGCCCTGCATGCCCGGATGGTAGTAGCGCTTGCGGCAGAGCTTGAGCATGTCGAGCTGCCGCCCCACGCCGTCGCCCAGCGGCAGCGCCGCCTCACGCAGCCAGTTCGCGAGCTCTGCATCGCCAGAACCCAGCGATGACATCTCCTCGGCCACCGCCGAGAGAATGCTCTTCTCGAAGGCCGACCACACCAGCAGCGTGCCGTCGTGGCCCACCGCGTCGCGCAGCTCGCGCGCGAAGAGTTCGTTGGGCCAGATCGGATCGGTATTCAGGAAATGGCGGTGCTCCAGCTCCGCGCCCGGCGCACGCTGCGTGTGGCAGCTCCACTGGAAGGCGAGCAAGCCGTACGGCGTCATGCCCTTGTGATGCGGGATTGCGATGCGCGCGGCCTCGAAGTCGATGAAGTGCAGCGGGTACCGCGCCTGCGCGATCTCGTGGCCGAGTGCGGGGTCGAACCACTCTTTGCCGAGCCGCGTCTGCTCGATCTGCACGCGCTGGCGCTCGCCGTACACGCCTTTAAGCGCCGCCACGTGTGCGTCCGGGATGTCCGTCACACGGTCGATGCCCTGCGCGATCATCTCGTCGATGAGATCGCCGCCGCGGAAGAGCTGCAGCACGTGCGGATGCGCCGTGCCGCGCTCGCCCCAGCATTCGTGAAAGCCACTCGGTCCCTCGGCGGGATCCGTGCGGAACTCGCAGTTTCGGCAGGCGCGCGTGAGCACCGGCTCGATGCGCGTGAGCTCCGGTGCGAGGCTCGCGGCCAGGTCCTGCGCGGCCTCGCGCACCCCCGGCTCGAGCTCCTCGACTTCTGAAGTGCAGTCCACCGCAATGACGAGGCGCGATTCGCGGGCCAGCGCCGCGTCACCGATGAACTCCGCCGTGGCGAGCCGACCGTCATCGGCCTTCACAATGCGGAACCACTGCGGCATGCCGTCGTGCGGCACGGGCGCGCGCTTGTCCATGAGCATCAGGTGCGCGCGGATCGGCACGTCTGGGTAGAGGTCGCGCAGCAGCGCCACCTGGTAGGTGACGTCTTCGAGGTACTCGCGCCAATCGCTGTGGATGCCGAAGGGCGTACGCTGCGACTTGAACAGCGAGCCGGTCTTCTCCAGCGCCTTGGCCTGCTTCTCAAAGTCGATGGACGAGGACTTCACCTCGTAGAGATCGAAGCCGCGCGGCGTGCGCTTGAGGATGTCTACGCGGGCCTGACGCACGCCGTCGAACAGCGTGGCTTCGAAGAGCACGACCTCTTCACGCGCGCCGCGCTCCAGCTGCGCGGCCGTCTCCTGCGCGGCTGCTTCGAGCGGCTTCTTGCCGTACTCCAGCGTGAGGCCGGTCGGGAACATCTGCTTGGCCAGCAGCTCCACCATGTAGCCGCCCTCGGCCAGCAGCTGGAGGTACTCGTTCTGCTGCATGGTGTCCGGGTACTTCAGTTCGCGGTAGTAGAGCTTGGTGCCGCAGCCGCGGGCGGTCTTGAAGTCGGACTTGGAGAGGGTGTGGCGGGGCATGCCACAAGTTGGCACGGGGGACTGACGGGCGCGATAGGATTCAGGTGGGGAAAGCACAGGAGCCCGGCTCGCGAGGCGGGCCGGGCTCCTGTGTCGCTCAGATTCGGGCGCTATGGTTGGTGCGAGACGCGTCTTGGCGTCAGTATCGGAGTGTTGTTCGGTTCAAAGACACCGGTGCCGGCCTGCCCATACTCGCTGTCACCCCAGCAATACAACAGATCGCGGGTCGCCAGGGTGTTCTGCGTCATGCTGGCATTGGATGCCACGCCACATGAATGGAATTCGCCGGTCGCAATCGAACGGAACTTTAGACCTCCCCTCACAGCTGTCGGGCTGCTGCGGTTTGTAGTCGTGCTGTCGCCCAGCTGCCCAGCATCGTTCCGCCCCCAACAGTATGCCGTCGAGTCCGTTGTCGTAAAGCCACAAGTGTGGTCGCGGCCAGCTGCGAGGCGGCGGAAGGTCAACCCGCCGGCCACGAGTGCCGTATCACGGCTCAACGCCGTGGTTCCATTACCCAGTTGGCCGTAACCGTTCGCTCCCCAACAAATCGCCTGGCCCGCAGAGTTCAGGGCACAGCTGTGTGAGTCGCCCGTGACGAGGCTCGTCGTATCCCACGTGACGCCACCGCCGACGCTGACAGGGGTTGGCACGAGCAGGCGCGGCGTGGTTGTGCCATCGCCCACCTGGCCGACCTGATTGTCACCCCAGCACATCAGGCGTCCGGAACCACGCACCATACCGCAGGTGTGCAGGCCGCCCGCCGACACGGCAGAGTAGCTGCTGTCCACTGGTGTGTACGGCGTTGCGTTCGCGGCGACCGTGTTGATGCCAAGCTGTCCGCGAAGATTGTCGCCGACGCACGCTACGGTTCCGCTGGCCGTCAGGAGGCAGCTATGTCCGCTACCTACCGTGACATCCTCAATGATTGAAGCATTGGCGAGATTGATGACCGTCGGGGTCGAGACGCCGAAGCTGCCCTGCCCGAGCCCCCAGCACATGGCCTGACGGGCGATCGTGACGCCGCAGCCGTGGTTCTCGCCGCCATCAATCTTTCGGAACACCGGAATCTGCGACCCCGATGTTACCGGCAGCTTTGGCGCGTTGGTGGCATCCTCCGTCGCCGACGACCCGAGCTGCTTGTTCTGGTTGAAGCCCCAGCAATACGCCTCGCCGCGCTCGGCTAGGCCGCAGGTGAAGTAGTTGCCCGCCCACACGCTCGTGAACGCCGCCTGCGTCGTCAACGTGAACGTTCGGGACTCGGTTCGACCCGACACCGTCGCCGTCACGCTTGCCGCACCAAGCGTCGTTCCCGTCGTGACCGTCACGCTGGCGTCGCCACTGGCGTTCGTCGTCGAGCTCGACGACGAGAACGTCACGCCGTTCGTGCCGGTCCAGTCAATCGTCGCACCCTGCACCGCGTTGCCAAAGCGGTCCAGCACACGCACCACCAGCGGCGCACCGAGCGCCTTCGTCAGCGTCGTGTCCTGGGCATCACCCGACTGCACGCTGATCGCCCGGCTCGAATCCACCCGCGCCGTCGCCGACACGTTCACCGTCGGGCTCGCGCCCACCGATGCCGCCAAGGTCTGCGCCCCAGGCGTCGTGCCCAGCGTCCAGCGCACCGACGCGATGCCGCTCGCATTCGTCGTCGCCGTCGCCGCGCTCACCGAGCCAGCGCTCGGCGCAAAGCTCACCGACACACCCGGCACCACAGCGCCGCCGCGATCCGTCACACGCACGCGCACCGTCGAATCCAGCGCGGTGCCCACGAAGCCGCTCAGCGAGCCCTGCGTATCCAACGCAATCGCGTCGGCCGCCAGCGCGGTCGCGCTCACCGCCAGCAGCTGCGTCACAGGGGTCGTCACGTTCAACGTCATCGGTCCGCGCGCGGCACCGAGCGTCCACGTCACCTGCGCACGGCCAAAGCTGTCCGTACGCACCGTATCCGCGGAGACCGTGCCGCTGCCCGTGGTCGGGGCGAACGTCACGAGCACATTCGATTGCGGTTCGTTGGCCGCATTGGTCACGCGCACACGCACGGCCGGGCTCAGCGCCGTGCCCACGAGGGCCGAGAGGCCGCCGCCCGCTTCGAGCGCGATGGCATCACCCGTCGCCGTAGCGTTGACGATCTGCGAAGTCGCGCCCGTCGCGCTTACCGTCACGCGCATCGCGCCCGGCGTGCCGCCGAGCGTCCAGGTCGTCGAGGCGCGGCCCAGTGCGTCAGTCGTCACCGAGGTGGCGGCCAGCGTGCCGCTTCCCGCATCCGGCGTGAACGTCACGGTCGCGCCCGCAACCGCATTGCCATCGAGGTCAGTCAGCGTCGCGACGATCGGATTCGTCAGCGCCGTCCCGAAGCGCGCCGACTGGCCATCCCCCGTCACGGCAATCGAGGCCGCGGTACGCGCGGTCGCCGTCACCGTCGTCGGCAGCGTCGTGCCCGATGACACGTTCAGGACCTGCGTGCCGGCCGCGGCACCCAGCGTCCACACCGTCTGCGCGCGTCCATTCGCATCCGTCGTCGCCGTCGTCGGCGCCACCGTGCCGTTGCCGGCCTCGGGCGCGAACGTCAGCGTCACGCCAGACACCGGAGTGCCGTCGGCGCGACGTACCTGCATCACGACCGGCGCGGGCAGTGCCGCGTTTGCAGCCGCCGCCTGACCGCTGCCGCTGGCCACCGTGAGGTTGTCACCCGACGCCGTCGCGCGAATCTCCACCGACTGCGCCGCCGTCGCCGCCGACGCGACCACGCGCATCGGACCCGGCGCAGCACCCAGCGTCCACAGCGTGCGCGCCACACCCGTGGCGTCCGTCGTCACCGACGCCGGCGCCACCGTGCCGCTGCCCGCATCCGGCGTGAACGTCACCACCACACCTGCCACCGTATTGCCCGCGAGGTCACGCGCCGTCACTGCCAGCGGCGTGCCCAGCGCGGCACCGAAGCGACCCGTCTGGCCGTTGCCAGCCGTCACCGTCAGCAGGTCTGCCGTCGTCGTCGCCTGGAACACCAGCGTATCTGAACCGGAGATCGCACGCAGTCGCATCACGCCGACGCTCGCGCCCAGTGTCCAGCGCGCGTTCGCCTGACCCAGCGTGTCCGTCGTCGCAATCGCCGGATCCACCGTGCCGCTGCCGGAATCCGGCACGAAGCGCACCTGCGCGCCCGGCACACGACGACCCGTCGAGTCCGTCACCAACACCACCAAGCTGCTCGGCACCGGCGTGCTCACGCGCGTGATCTGCTGGTTGCCGCTCACCACGAGGATCTCACTCGGCAGCAGGCCCGCCGCGTTCACCGTGATCGGCGACGCGAAGTTGGAACGCGCGGTCAGTGTCTGCGCGCCGGGCGTCGCGCCCAGCGTCCAATTGGTCTGCACGATGCCCTGCGCGTTCGACTGCGCGCTCACGGGGCTCACCGTCCCGCTCCCCGTCCCGGGCTCGAAGTTCACGATCACGTTCGCGACGGGCGTGCCGTTCTGGTCCGTCACCCGCACCTGCACCGGCCGCGGCAGCGTCGTGCCAGCGCGCGCGCCTTGATCGCCGCCGGACGCGAGGTTGAGCACGTCCTGGTTGGCGATGGCGCTGAACTCGACCGGCGAGCTCGTCGCGACGGTCGCCACCACACGCATGGCACCGGCGGCGTTGCCGAGCGTCCAGGTCGCGCGTGCGAGGCCTTGTGCGTCCGTCGCGATCAACGCGGGGGCGACCGTGCCGCTGCCCGAGTCGGGCGTGAAGGACACCGAGATGCCCTGCACCGTGCGGCCCTGGAAGTCCGTCACGCGCACGACGAGCGGCTGCGACAGCGTGCCCGTCACGCGCGTCTGCTGCGCGTCACCGCTCACCACTTCGACGCGATCCGGCACGGCCGTCGCGGTCACCGTCACCGGCGTGAGATCCGCGAACGACGCCGTGAGCCGCATGGGGCCGAGCGCGGGGCCGAGGCGCCAGCGCACGCTGGCAACGCCTGTGCTGTCCGTCGTCGCGACGAGCGGAGTCGGCGCGCCGCTGCCGGAGTCGGGACTGAAGAGCACGGTGGCGCCCTTCACGCCCGCGCCGCTGCGATTCGTCACGCGCACGACGATGGGATCGTCGAGATCGCTGCTCACGCGGCCTGCTTGGTTGTCGCCGGCGATCACCGTCAAGCCGACCGCAGAGTCTTCAGGTCCCGTGACTTCCTTGCACGAGATGCCGATGAGGAGGGCAAGCGCGCCGAGGAAGAAGGGGCGCGCGCCGAGGCGCTGCGAGAGCGAGCGGTGGGAGGCTTGCATCGGAGTGAGCGAAGGGGAAGCGGACGCACGACGCGCGGTCACGCGTGGTGCGCCAATTATCGTCCTACGCTCAGACGATGCAACACAAAACATCGCAATAACGGCCTAGGGCATTGACCTAGGCTGCGTGCGTCAACTCCATCGCGATGTTCAGGCCGGCCGGGACGGGTCCGTCCACCTCAGGCGAGGAAAGCGCGCGAAGTCCACGTCTGACGAGCAGAGCTCGGCGCCATTCTCGATCGTGAGGGCAGCCAGGTGCGCGTCCGAAACGAGCGGGCCGAACGCCGGGAGCTGCTCAACAAGCTCACGAAGAATCTCCCAGTGCCTTTCGCCGGGTTGCACGACTCTCACGTGCGGAAGCGCGAGCCATCCATCCACGATGCTGGCGGCGGCTTCGGGCGTCAGATGCGGTTCGAAGCGATGATCCGTCGTGATGCGCAGGAAGCCGAGCAGGGAATGCCAAGGCATCGCCACCACTTCATCGGCATTGAGCAGGCGCTCCAGGAATGCCGAGGCCCGCGCGTGATTCGGGCTGGTGGTGTTGACCGCGTCGATCAACACGTTGACATCGAGGATCTTCACTGCGGCTCGTCCGCGGTGGTGCGGCGCGCGTAGCGTTTCAGTTCATCCTGCGCGAGGAACTCCTTCATGCGCCGCGCGTCCATGGACTTCGGAATGCCGAGCGCGACTTTCGGAAGCGTGTACGGCTGCCGGCCAGCGATCGGGGATTCGGAGAGTCCGCGCGTGACGACGCGGTTCAGGGCATCCTTGAATGAGATGCCCTCGTCGTCCGCGAGCTGGCGGATGCGGTTCAGGAGGTCCGGATTGAGGTCCACGGTGGTACGCACAACGTGATGCTAACGCATCAGTTGAATGATGTCAAAGCATCGCAAATGGCATCAATACATTGCAGGCCATGACCGACCCCCGCACCGCCGAACTCCTGGCCGCGCTCGAGGCCGACACCCGCTTTGAGGCTGGCGCCCAGTTCCTGAAGATCGCCGCTGACTACTTCGAGCGGACCCGCGCCGGCGAAGGCCCCGTGTCCACGCGGTTAGATAAGCGCGAGATCACCGCGCGCTTCGACGAGCCTATCCCCATGGGCATGCAGCCGCTCGCCGACGTCGCCGCGCGCGTCGAGCGCGACGTCATGCCCGACATCATCCAACTGATGCACCCCAAGTACATGGGCCATCAGGTCTCGGCGCCGCTCGCCGCCGCCGTGTGGACCGATGTCGTGATCAGCGCCATCAACCAGTCCCAGGCCGTGTGGGAGATGTCGCCCGTGACCACCGTCATCGAGGAGCGCGTGATCGGCTGGATGTGCCAACTCGCCGGCTACGGCCCCGGCGCCGCGGGCACGTTCACCAGCGGCGGCACCGAGGCCACGTTCACCGCGCTCCTCGCCGCGCGCGCGGCCAAGTATCCCGACGCCTGGCGCACCGGGTGGTTCGGCAAGCAGCCGCCCGTGCTCGTGCATGGCGAGCATGCGCACTACGCGGTGCAGCGTGCTGCGGGGGCGATGGGACTCGGCACAGACAACTGCGTTGCGATCGGCAGTACGCCGGAGTTCAAGATGGATCCGGCGTTGCTCGCTGAGACGTTAGAGCGCCTGCACCGCGCAGGGCGTGATGTGCTGGCTGTCGTTGCGACGGCGGGATGTACGGCCGTCGGGGCCTTCGATGATCTCGAGGCGATTGCCGATCTGTGCGACAAGTACGGGCACTGGCTGCACGTGGATGGTGCGCACGGCGCGTCGGCGTTGCTCAGCGAGAAGCACAAGTGGCGAGTGAAGGGGATTCACCGGGCGCGGTCGCTGGCTTGGGATCCGCATAAGATGATGCTCATGCCTTTGTCTGCCGGCATGGTGCTGGTGCGGGATGGGAAGGACTTGGAGCGGGCGTTTGCCCAGTCGGCGCCTTACCTGTTCCACGGGGCGGACTCGGAGGTTGAGCTTAGTCCGGATCTTGGGAAGCGGAGCTTTCAGTGTTCGCGGCGGGCAGATGCGTTGAAAGTTTGGGTTTCGCTGCAGCGGTTCGGTGTTCGCGGCATCGGCGCTCTTTACGCACAGCTATGCGACCTGTCTTCGAGGGTCGCTGCCGAGGCCCTTGAGTCACGCTTGGCGTCCGTCATCCACGTACCAGAGTCAAACATTATTTGCTGGCGTCCTGCCACGGTTGATACCTCTGCGATTCCAGACCTGGTGGCGGCGCTGAACGAGCGCGAGATTGGCTGGGCCACCTCTACCGTCGTTGGTGGAACTCGGACGCTTCGCATGACAGTCATGAATCCGCGCACGACTCCGGAACTTGCCCTGCGGGCGATGCAAACAGACGGCACATAGACTTGCGCCTGCAGTCGCCGGGTTTCCGGTGCCTTCGCAGGGCACAAACGACATCGGGAACCGGTTCATGAGCGAACGTGAGGCTGGGCATGGCTGGGGTTCTGACTTTCCTGAGTTCAGATCGACACCAGCCCGTTCAATTCGCGAACGCCTCGAGAGATTCCTCGGCGTCGCATCGCCTGAACAGATACGCGCTTGGGATGACTCCATTCCGCCGCTGCAGCGCGAAGTCGACAAGGCACTTCTGCGCGACACACTTGCAGCGACGTACTCGACGATCCTCGAGTACGAGCTTCCCATGGAATCGCGGCGACCGGACGTGATTCTGCTTGTCGGCGCAGCTGTCGTAGTTCTCGAATTGAAGGGCAAGTCAGAGCCGACTATTGCGGATCTAGACCAGGTGTCGGCCTACGCGCGAGACTTGCGCTGCTATCATCGCGAGTGCGAATCCAGAAGCGTTATCCCGGTGCTGGTTCCTACACGGGCGCGAGGGTACGCAGGTTCTATCGAAGGTGTCCATGTTGCCGGTCCGGATGCTCTCGATGACCTCGTTAGTCGCTTTGTCCGAGACATCGCAGGCGACCCCGTGCCTCGTGACCGGTTTCTGGCGGAGTCGGCCTACCGCCCGCTTCCCACTCTTGTGGAAGCAGCTCGCGAGCTTATGAGCTCGGGAACTCTTCGCTCGATTCATCGCGCAAAAGCCGCTACGGACCCCTGTGTGAATGAGATATCAAGCATCATCCACACAGCAGCGCTCACTAAGTCGCGCCACCTAGTCCTCGTGACTGGCGTCCCGGGTGCGGGAAAGACTCTCGTCGGGCTCCGGACTGTCCATGCGCATTTCCTTGACGACCTTGCGGTCGCGCGAGGCAGAGAGAAGCCGTCGGCTCCCGCGGTCTTCCTTAGTGGAAATGGCCCACTCGTCGAAGTTCTTCAGTATGAACTCAAACAGGCGGGCGGCGACGGCAAGACTTTCGTGCGTGGTGTAAAGGACTACGTCAAGAAGTATTCGCGAAATCGGGAGTCAAGGCCGCCTGAGCACGTGCTCGTATTCGATGAAGCCCAGCGCGCCTTCGATGCGGCGAAGATGGCCGACTCACACGATGGAGCGGTGACCGGCTCTGAACCCGAGCAGTTCATCGAGTTTGCGGAGAGAATCCCCGACTGGTGCGTTGTTGTTGCTCTCATTGGTTCAGGCCAAGAGATCAACACCGGGGAGGAAGGAGGTGTCGGCCAATGGCGACTCGCCCTAGAGAAGTCATCGCGAGGGGCTGAGTGGACCATACACTCGCCCCCAGCGCTTGCAGATGAAATGCGTTCACATTCGGTCACATCTGAGTTCAAATACGCGTTGAATCTCGATCGTGAACTCCGCTTTCACGCCGCGACTGATCTACACAAGCTGGTCGCTGACGTTCTATCAGACGCTGAGCCGTCGGACGAGCTGGGGCGACGGCTTGAGGCTGACGGATACCGCCTGCGGATCACCCGTGAACTGGAGACTGCGAAGCGCTATCTGCGAGAGCGCTATTCAGACGACCCTCAGGCCCGCTATGGGCTGCTGGCCTCGGCGCGTGACAAGTCGCTTTCGAACTTCGGAATCCCGAATGAATTCCAGGCGACCAAAGCCTTAAAGCACGGCCCGTGGTATGGAGACGCCGAGGATGCTCCCGGTGGCCGGAGCTGCAGGCGACTCGAGTCCTGCGTTACAGAGTTCGGTGCCCAGGGACTTGAACTTGACGCCAGCCTGCTTGCCTGGGGCACCGACCTTCTCTTCGAACGCGGGAGATGGTCTGACCGGCGCGCTCGCGGTTACAAGCGTGGTGCGCTTGTCCATGACCCGCTTCGGCTCCGAATCAATGCCTATCGCGTTCTCATGACACGCGGACGAGACGCGCTCGTTCTCTGGATTCCGCCCCTCAGCGAGCTCGACCAGACATGGCAGCGTCTTTCAGCATCTGGGTTTCGGGGCCTCTAGAATAGCGACTGATCCACGCAAACAGTGTTCATCCTGCACCCTTCTTTGCATTGCACGCGGGACAGAGCACTTGTCCGTTGCTGATCTTCGTCTTTCCACCTTTCGACCACGGAACGATGTGGTCTGCGTGGAACAATGAGTCTTTACAATTCTGGCCGCACTGCTGGCAGACACCTTTGTCACGCAAGAAGATCGCCTGTCGCTGATCTTCAGAAAACATACGCTCCTCGTCCTTTCGCACTAGCTCGGGCAGCATCGCTACAATCTCTCGCCTCAGTGTCTCGTGCCTAAACTCGAGATCCTGAACGCGATCCGCTCGCGCCGCGCTCGTGTACGCACTCAACCGCGGGTCCTGAAGATGCTCCTCGAGGTCGTCGTTTGAAATGCGGCGTTCTTCGAAAGCGAGATAGGCTGCCGCAAACTCCTTTGGATAGTCGCCGACGTTGTACTTCTCGCGCAGATCAACTACGAGATGTCCTAGCGATACGATTGAGAACTTCTTCAGCTTCGGATTGGGTCCGCCCTTGAACGCCTTCACCAAGTAGTTCAGAGCACTCTTCAGCGCTGCTGGAGCTGGATCGGTGGCTTTGATTGTCTTGTTTGCTTCGTACGTGCGCTTCAGCGTCGAGTGTTTGATGTCCGTGATCTGTCCTTCAATCGTCAGATGAAGGAGCTTTGCAACTGCATCCTCATAAGCAAAGCGCTTCCCCGTGAAGCCGCAGAAGTCGGTAGAAAACAGATCATGTGCCGCGAGTTCTTCCACGACGTGTCGCATGTTTCCTGCCAGAGCACGTCGCTTCTCTGCGGCATTGAGCGGTGTGCCGTTCTGCAGTCTCAGGAAGATCTCTTCGATGTCGTCGTCGCTGTAGCCTGATTGAAGCACACACACGTCGAGCTGTGTGTTTTGAAGCTTCATTTGCAATTCGTGGTGCAGTTCGCGCATTCTCTGGCCAGCAACCTTATGGCTATCGATCGCGTCAGCCTCGTCGGCAAGCGGGTAGTCGTTTCCGAGAAATTCGGAGATGGCGCGAAGACGCTGTTGCCCGTCGACGACTTCGTAGTGATACCCATCCGTGTCGACTGACCGGAAGTAAAGCTTGGGAATATCGATGTCCTGCAGGAGTGAATCGATCAGCAGCTGCTTCTGAGATCGCGTCCAAACTGCTTCGCGTTGATAGGTCGGATTTAGCCAGACCTTCTTGGTATCAATGAGAAATCCGAGGTTTGCAATCGTGAACGGCTTTGTGTGCTTCTCTCGACGCGTCATCGAATTCGGGGCAATGGGTCAATTGCTTGGATTCGAGAACCTCGCCCCGGGTACGCGCGTGATCAAGATCAGATGGAGCGAGGCATATCAATTCCACGATCTGCGTATTATCTTAGAAGTGAGATGAATTCCACCTCCGACCCCCTAAGACTCTACGTCGTCCTCTCAAGGGCGTCGGAGGCGTTGCACGTCCACACCAAGTCCGACATCGAATCCCACGGCCTAACCCAAACCGAGTTCGCCATCCTCGAAGCCCTCTACCACAAGGGCTCAATGCTCCTCGGCGAAGTCCAGAAGAAGATCCTGGTGAGCAGCGGCGGCATCACCTTCCTCATCGACAAACTCGTCCAACGCGGCCTGGTCCAACGCCGCCTCTGCGAGTCCGACCGCCGCGCCCGCTACGCCGAGCTCACCCCCGCCGGCCGCGACCTCATCGCCCGCATCTTCCCGGGCCACGCCGAGGTGATCCGCCGCGCCGTCTCCGGCCTCACCCCGGCCGAACAGCAAACCCTGGCCGATCTCCTCAAGAAGCTCGGCCACTCCGCCGCCGCCCTCGAGCTCCAGCCCTCCGGCCCCGGCGCACCCGCCGCGGCAGCCGGCGCCAAGCCCTAGGTCATCTATATAGAAGGACCCCCTGCCACCCCGGCCCCCTTGCCGGGAACCATTCCAAGAACCATTGTCTTAGTAGTGAGAAGTTCACCAGCAGAGGTATATATGGCCCGCACCGCTCCCACCACACTCGGCTTCCACCACATCACGCTCGTCGCATCCGACGCGCGCCGCACCCTCGCGTTCTACCACACGGTGCTCGGGCTGCAGCTGGTGAAGCAGACGGTCAACTTCGACGACCCGTCGTCGTACCACCTCTACTTCGGCAACGCCGAGGGCGCGCCGGGCACGCTGGTCACCTTCTTCGAATGGCCGCAGGCCCCGCGCGGACGCTTCGGCGTCGGCGGCGTCCACCACCTGGCCTTCTCGACGCCCACCTACGAATCGCTGCTCAAGTGGAAGCGCCGCCTCCAGGACCTGGGACTCCCCGTCTCCGGCCCGATGCCGCGCGGCTACTTCAACTCGCTCTACTTCCGTGACCCGGATGGTCAGGTCCTCGAGATCGCCACCGCGGGCCCGGGCTACGACATCGACGAACCCATCGCCGAGTTGGGCCAGCATGTGCTCGGCCAACAGCCGCACCAGCTGCCCGGCACGCGCGATGAAGCGATGATCGCCCGCACCACGCATCCGGAGCCGGTGCCGACCATCACGCCCGACATGGCCCTCACCGGCCTGCACCACATCACGGGCATGACGGACGACATCCAGCGCACCAGCGACTTCTATGAAGAAGCGCTCGGCCTGCGCTTGGTGAAGAAGACCATCAATCAGGATGACCCGGACACGCCGCATTGGTTCTGGGCCAACTACGATGGCAGCCGCGTGCTGCCCGGCAGCTCGTGGACACTGTTTGGCTGGAACCCGCGTTCACCGCATGCACGCAATGGCATCGGCCAGACGCATCACGTCGCCTTCCGCGCCAAGGACGACGAGCAGCAACTCGCCTGGCGCGAACATCTCATGACAATCGGGCTGCAGGTCTCGCCCGTGATGGATAGACAGTACTTCAAGAGCATCTACTTCCAAGCACCCGACGGTCAGCTGCTGGAAATCGCGACGGATGGTCCAGGCTTCGCAGTAGATGAACCGAAGGGCGCGCTGGGAGAGGAACTCAAGCTCCCGGCTTGGCTCGAAGCGGAGCGCGAAGAAATCGCCGCCGCACTCGGCCCGCTCAAGTAAACGACAACAGAAGTAGGAAGTTGGTAGTTGGCAGTTGGAAGTGGCAGTTCTCTCACAACGTATAACTCACAACTCGTAACTGCAGTTACAAGGACCCCACCATGATCTGGAACCTGGATACCACTCACGCCAATGTCGACTTCTCCGTGAAGCACATGGCGATCTCCACCGTCCGCGGCTCGTTCAACCTCTTCTCCGCCTCCGGCGAGACCGACGACGCCACCGGCCTGCCGACCAAGCTCTCGATGGAAATCGACGCCACCAGCGTCAACACCAACAACGAGCAGCGCGACGGCCACCTGAAGTCCCCGGACTTCTTCGACGTCACCAACTTCCCGAAGATCTCCTTCACCGCCACGAAGATCACCGGCACGCCGAGCGAGCTGACGATCGTCGGCGACCTCACGATCCGCGGCGTCACCAAGAGCGTCACGCTCACCGGTGAGCTCTCCTCGCCGATGAAGGATCCGTGGGGCCTGCAGCGCTGCTCGATCGAAGTCTCGGGCAAGATCAAGCGCTCCGAGTTCGGCCTCACCTGGAACCAGGCCCTCGAGATGGGCGGCGTGCTGGTCTCCGACGACGTGAAGCTCACCGTCTCGGCGCAGGCCGTGGCGGCGGTTGAGGTGGCGGCGTAAACGAAGTCGCTCCCGCTCCACCGGGAATTTGAAGGGCCAGCTCGCTGAGGCGGGCTGGCCCTTTCTGCGTTTCCACGATCGGTGAGGCAATGATTCGGTTGCACCGGATATAATGGGTGGCGTTATATCGCGACTCGTGATATACTCCTTCGCAGATGTCGGCACCGAGGATGTCCTCAACGGCAGGAATACGGCGGCCGCACGGCGCGCGTGCCCGCAGCAGCTGTGGAACGTCGCTCAGCGCAAGCTGGACCAGTTGCGGCGAGTGCGCCGGCTAGACGAGTTGCGACAGCCACCGGGCAATCGACTCGAACCGCTTCAGGGCGATCGGTTCGGTCAGTACAGTATCCGAATCAATCGTCAGTATCGTATCTGCTTCCGATGGGAGGATGGGAATGCCGCGCAAGTCGAGATCACAGACTATCACTGAGTCCGCCAAGCAGACGTCGCGGCTGGTGCATCGTCGACTACCGACCCACCGGCCTCCGACGCACCCCGGAGAGATGCTAGAGGAGGAGTTTCTCAAGCCCCTCCGCATTTCCCAGTCGGCATTTGCCGCGAGACTGGGCGTCTCGTTCGTTCGACTGCACGAAATTGTGCGGAAGAAGCGCGGAGTGTCCGCTGACACTGCTCTTCGACTGGCCCAGGTTACGGGAATGAGCGCCGACTTCTGGCTGGGCCTTCAGTCTGACTGGGACCTCTGGCACGCGTTGCGCTCGCCGCAGGGGCGGCAAATCACCAAGCTAGAACCGATCCGGCGTCCAGCATGAAGACCTCAATCACGACGAATCGCCTCAATCCCGGTCAGTTGCATCGGTTATATTGATTTGGATATATTTCAAGCATGCCTCGTCATCACTTGAAATACTACGACAACGTCTGGGAAGCCGGCGGCTACCCGCCCGCCGAAGCGGCGAACATGCAAATGCGCAGCCGCCTGATGATGGCCCTAGAAGACATCATCGAAGAGCGCGGACTGACCCAGAAGGACGCCGCCGCCCTGTTCGGTGTGTCCCAGCCGCGCGTCAGCGACCTGGCCCGGGGGCAGATCGAGAAGTTCAGTCTCGACGCGCTGGTCAAGATGCTGCATCAAGCGGGCTACACAGTCTCCCTGACCCTCAAGGCCGCGGCATAGCGCTCCCACCCCCTCGCGCGTAACCTTCGCAGACCCTCCATCCCTCGGAGAACCTGCGTCGTGCGTCCCACCCGCCCGCTCCGCGTTTTGCTCGCGCTCGGCCTCGCTGCCGGCACCCTCGCCCCGGCACTTCTCGAGGCCCAAGCCGGCAGCGCCCCCGCCCGCCACAACGTCCGCAGCCGATCGCTCGCGATCCGCAACGCGACGATCGTCGACGGCAACGGCACCCCCGCCCGCGGCCCGGCCGACATCCTCATCGTCAACGACACGATCGCCCAGATCGTCTGGCTCGACCCGGTCGCCCTGCGCGCCGGTCGCGCGCGCCGCCCGCAAGCCGAGTCGGAGATCGACGCCACGGGCAAGTTCGTGCTCCCCGGCCTCATCAACGCCCATGCGCACCTGCAGCACGAGCGCGCGGCGTACCCGCAACCATATGAATACACGTTGAAGCTGTGGCTGGCTTCTGGCATCACCAGCTTCCGCGAAGTCGGCACCGACTCCAATCCTGGCCTGCTCGCCGTGCGCGCCGCCGAGCGTGCGGGCACCATCGTGTCACCGCGGGCATTCGCCTACCTGCGCTTCGGCGGTGCCCGCACACCCGAACAAGCCCGCGAACGCGTGCGCGGCCTCAAGACCCTCGGCGCCGACGGCATCAAGATCACCGGCCTCGACCGCGACATCCTGATGGCCATGCTCGACGAGGCCAAGAAGCAGGGCCTGCGCGTGGCCCATCACGTGGGCGTCGAAGAGACCAACGTGTGGGACGACATCGCCGGCGGCACGACGACGATCGAGCACTGGTACGGCATCCCCGACGCGGCCATCCGCAGCAAGCGGCAGAACTTCCCCTCCGACTACAACTACAACGACGAGACCGACCGCTTCCGCTGGGCCGGCCGTCTCTGGCGCGAAGCCGACCCTGCCCTGCTCGACACCGTGTTGATGTCGATGGTGAAGGCCAACGTGGGCTGGGTGCCGACGCTCGACATCTACGAAGCCTCGCGCGACCTACAGCGCGCGCAGACGCAGCCCTGGTTCCGCGACTACTTGCACCCGGCGCTCGAGGAGTACTTCAAGCCCGATCCCGCCAACCACGGTTCGTACTTCATCGGCTGGAGCAGCACCGACGAGACCTTCTGGAAGGAGAACTACCAGATCTGGTTCCGCGCGCTGCGCCGCTTCGAAGAACTCGGCGGCACCATCGGCTGCGGCGACGACGCGGGCTTCATCTACCAGCTCTACGGCTTCGGCCTCATCCGCGAGATGGAGCTACATCAGGAAGCCGGCTTCCACCCGCTCAAGGTCATCCAGCACTGCACTGGCAACGCCGCCCGCCTGCTCGGCGAGGAGAACCGCCTGGGCCGCGTGCGCGCCGGCTTCAAGGCGGACTTGATCGTTGTCGATGGCAATCCGCTCGAGGACTTCAAGGTGCTCTACCCCGGCGGCACCACACGCATCGTCAACGGCGAATCGCAGCCGACGCTCGGCGTCGAGTGGACCATCAAGGGCGGGATGCCGTACCACGGGCCTACACTCATGAGAGAAGTGAAGGCGATCGTGGATGAGGCGCGGGCGAGACGCGGGGCACGGTAGGGCAACTGCAGTTACGAGTTGGGAGTAGGGAGTTGGAAGTCACCTACTTACAACTCACAACTTCCAACTTCCAACTGCCGGTAGAACCTCCATGCGCGTCGTAGTCCTGCTTGCACTGCTGACCTCAGCAGTAAATGCCCAGTCTCTCCCGCTCCGACAGAGCCAGCTCGACTTCTCAGCCCGCGACGAGAACTATCGCGTGCCGCTGGACTCAACCGTCAACGCGAGGTGGCTAGGCGGCGGAGTCTCCGCCCCCCGCTGGAGCCCCGACGGCCAGTGGCTGTACTTCCAGTACGCGCTCACGCCCTCGCCGGCGATGGAGGGCATGCAGCCCGACGATCCCTGGTGGCGCGTCTCGCGCGATGCGCGGCGCGTGGAGCAGGTGACGCGCGAGGCGGCGCTGGAGATTCCCGCCCAGATGCGCCACACGCGCAACGGACAGCGCGCGGTGTGGTTCCACCGCGGCGCGCTGCAGTACTGGAAGCGCGGCGCCATCACTCGCACGCTGCTGCAGCGCGTTGAGGCCATCACCCCGCAGTGGACGCCGGACGAACGCGCGGTGCGTTGGCTCGAGGACAACAACCTCTGGGAGATCGATCCGGAAACCGGCTCGCTGGTGCAGCTCACTCGCGCCCTGCAGCAGCGCGATTCCTCGCGCACCGACCGGCAGCGCGCGGAGCTCGTGCGGCAGCAGCTCGACATCTTCGACTTCACCGAGGCGCGCAAGGCAGCGCGCGACTCGATGTACCGCCGCCAAGTCGCGGAGCGCTGGCCGCAGCCGATTACGGTGCCATATAAGGAAGGCGAGACGATCTCCTTCCTGCAGGTGCCGGCCGGCGGACGTTACGCCACGTTCCTCATCACGCCGCGCGTGCAGACCACGCAGACGACGTTCTCCGACTACGTAAACGATTCAGGCATCGTGGTGCAGCGCACTTCGCGCCCGAAGGTCGGCGCACCGGTGCCCGTGCGCCGCGCGATGATCGTGGTGCACAATCCCACGGCCACGCCGGACTCCGTGAAGGCGATCGCCGTCGAGTCCGACACGGCGAAGTTCGGCGGCAAGCGTGTCACCGCCACCTCGGCGCTGTGGAACGGCGCCGGCACGCGCTTCGTGGTAGAGTTCCAGTCGCTGGATCACAAGGATCGCTGGTTCGTGCTCGTGAACCCTGCCGATGGCAAACACGAGCGCATCCTGCACCACATCCATGACGACGCATGGTTCGGCGGCGCCGGCCAGGCCATGGGCTGGCTGAACGCGAGCTGGGCCGAGTTCCTGCCGGACGGCGAGACGTTGGCGATCACCAGCGAGGAGACGGGATGGGCGCATCTCTACCTCGTGAAGATGGACGGCACGAAGCAGGCGCTGACCAGCGGCGAGTGGGAGATCCGCAACATCACGCGCAGCAACGACGGCAACAGCTGGTGGATCATGGCTGGCGTCGAGCATCCCAACGAACTGCATCTCTACGAGCTGCCCCTGCGCGGCGGCATGCTGACGCGCATCAATCCGCCGGGTGAAGGGGAGGCACAGCCGACGCCGTCACCCGACGGCACCGTGCTGGCGTATCGCTGGTCTACCCCGACGGAGTTGCAGGACCTCTACCTCATGCCGCGCCGCGCCGGCGCGCCTGCCACGCGCATCACGCGTTCGGGTACGGACGCCTTCTATAGGATTGCCTGGCCGCAGAGCGAGTTCATCCAGTTCCCCGACGACCGCGGCAAGCCGGTGTTCGCGCGCGTGTACAAGCCGCTCACCACGGTCGCCACTCGGCCGGCCGTGATGGAGATCCACGGCGCTGGCTACGCGCAGGGCGTGCACAAGACGTTCAGCAACTCCAGCGCTCACGGCGGCTCGCTCACCGCCCAGTACCTCGCCGCGCGCGGCGTCACCTACATGGTGCTCGACTACCGTGGCTCGGCGGGCTACGGCCGCGATATGCGCACCGACATCTACCGCTCGATGGGCGACCGAGACGTGAAGTCGGCGATTGCGGCGATTCCCGTGCTCGAGCAGCGCTACAACGTGAACCGCCAGAAGATCGGGCTGTTCGGCTGCTCCTACGGCGGCTTCTTCACGCTGATGGCGCTGTTCCAGCATCCGGGCGCTTTCCAGGGCGGCGTGGCGCAGTGCTCCGTGACCGACTGGGCGCACTACAACCACGGCTACACGGCGCGCATCCTCAACGGTGCTCCCGTCGACGACACCACGGCCTATAAGGTCAGCTCCCCCATCTACCACGCCGAGGGCCTGCGCGATCGCCTGATCCTCCAGCACGGCCTGGTGGACGGGAACGTGCAGTACCAGGACGCTGCGCGACTGGTACAGCGCATGATGGAGCTCGGCAAGGACTTCGAGTTCGTCACGTATCCCATCGATGCGCACGGCTGGACATCGCGCTGGGCACGCCTGGACTCGCAGCGGCGCATGATGCGGCTGTGGGACGACGTGCTGCTGAAGTAACCGATGTCATTCTCCACCGATCTCCTCAAAGGCAAGACGGCGCTCATCACGGGCGGCGGCACCGGACTCGGCCGCGCCATGGGCGAGCGTTTCCTCGAGCTCGGCGCCACGGTCATCATCTGCGGCCGCCGGCAGCAGGTGCTCGACGACGCCGCGCGGGAGATGATGGCAGCGTGTGGCGGCAGAGTGATCGCCATTCCATGTGATGTGCGCGATCCCGCCGCCGTGGATGCGCTGATGGAGCACGCCTGGGCCGAATGCGGCGGCATTGATATCCTGGTCAACAACGCCGCTGGCAACATCGCCTCCCCCACCGAGCGTCTCTCGCACCGCGCGGTGGACGCCGTGCTCGGCATCGTGCTGCACGGGTCGTTCTACTGCACGCTCGCGGCCGGCAAGCGTTGGCTGGCCGAGGGCCGCAAGGGCAAGGTGCTGAGCATCGTGACCACGTACGCCGAAGGCGGCAGCGCGTACGTGGTGCCGAGCGCCGCGGCAAAGGCCGGCGTGCTGGCGATGACGCGTTCGCTGGCCGTGGAGTGGGGCCCACGCGGCATCATCTGCAATGCCATCGCCCCCGGCCCCTTCCCCACGAAAGGCGCCTGGGACCGCCTCCTCCCCGACCCCTCGCTGCTCGGCGAGGCGATCGACCGCATCCCGCTCCGGCGCCCCGGCGAGCTGATCGAACTCGCCAACCTCGCCGCGTTCCTGGTCAGCGACCTCAGCGACTACATCAACGGCGAATGCATCGCCATCGACGGTGGCGAGAAGCTGAAGGGCGGCGGCCAGTTCAGCTGGATGGGCTCCCTGAGCAAGGAACAGTGGGAAGCCTTGGAACAGACCGCCCGCGGCACTACCGCAAGAGACAAGAAGCAGATGTAAGTGGTAGTAAGCAGTTCGCAGTTCCCTTCCAGCTTACAGCTTAGAGCTTCCAGCTGCCGTTATGCCTCTCCCCTCCCAGTACCGCACCTTCCTCGAAACTCACGCTCATCCCCTTGAGCGCGAGTTCTTGAGCAAGCCCTTCCGCGACCTCGTCCCGCAGCTCGCCAAGCTCCGCGAGCAAGCGAAGCGCGAGCACCTCTGGGCCCCTCATCTCCCCAAGTCTCACGGCGGCCTCGGCCTCTCCCTCCCCGAGTTCGCCGAAATCAGCGCGGTACTCGGCGAAAGCCCCATCGGCCATTACCTGTTCAACTGCAACGCCCCCGATATCGGCAACCAGGAGCTGCTGCTGACGCACGGCAGCGCTGAGCAGAAGGCGAAGTGGTTCGAACCGCTGGCCCGCGGCGAGATCCGCAGCTGCTTCGCGATGACCGAGCCGGAGTTTGCCGGTTCGAATCCCGTGTGGATGGACACCCGGGCGGTGCGCGAGGGAGGCGAGTACGTAATCACGGGCCACAAGTGGTTCACATCGAGCGCCGACGGCGCGGCATTCACGATCGTCATGGCCGTGACCGACCCTGACGCCCCGCCGCACAAGCGCGCGAGCCAGATCATCGTGCCCATGGATGCGCCGGGCGTGGTGTTCGTGCGCAACATCCCCGTGATGGGCGAGCAAGGCAGCGATTATGCGAGCCACGCGGAGCTGCGCTTCGAGGGCGTGCGCGTGCCGGTCACGAACCGCATCGGCGATGAAGGCGCAGGCTTCGCGCTGGCGCAGGAACGCTTGGGGCCCGGTCGCATCCATCACTGTATGCGCTGGTTGGGCATCAGCGAGCGGGCGTTCCGCATGATGGTGCAGCGCGCCGCGACGCGGGAGATCGCGCCGGGCGAGGTGCTGGGGCAGCAGCAGGCGGTGCAGCACTGGATCGCCGAGTGTCGGGCGGAGATCGATGCGGCCAAGCTCTTGGTACTCGATGTCGCGTCCCGCATCGAGCGCGACGGCGCCCACGCGGCGCGAGATGGCATCTCGCTCATCAAGTTCCACGTAGCCGGTGTGCTGCAGCGCGTGCTCGACCGCGCCATCCAGGTGCACGGCGCGCTTGGCATGACCGACGACACACCGTTGGCTTACTGGTACCGGCATGAGCGTGGCGCGCGGATCTACGACGGACCGGATGAAGTCCACAAGAGCGCCGTGGCGAAGCGCATCCTCGGCGCCGCGGGGATGAAGCGTCATGGCTGAGTCCGTGCCCGTGCGCGCCGGCGAGGAACTTCCGCTCGATGCGTTGAACGCATGGCTAGCCGCTGAGGCGCCGACGGTCGGGCGCGTCACAGGCGTAGAACAGTTTCCCGGCGGGTTCTCGAATCTCACCTACCTGCTGAAGACTACGAACGGAGAGTGCGTGCTGCGGCGCCCGCCTAAGGGAATCGCGGCGGGCTCGGCGCACGACATGGGCCGCGAGGCGCGCATTCTCTCGGTGTGCGAGCTACGGGGAATTCCCGCGCCACGCGTGATTGCCGGCTGCGACGATCCGTCGGTGATCGGCGTGCCGTTCTACGTGATGGAGCGCGTGCGCGGCGTGATCCTGCGCGGGTCGAAGGCGCCGCCGGGCTACGATGCGGCTGCCTTCGCGCAGCTCGGCGAGCGCTTCCTCGACACGCTCATCGCGATCCACGGCGCGACGCCGTCAGATCCGGTAATCGGTGGACTCGGTCGGCCGATGGGCTACGTGTCGCGACAGATCGACGGCTGGACGGAGCGCTGGCAGAAATCGCGCACGGATGACGTGGCGAGCATCGAGCAGTTGGCGAGTTGGCTTGCCGAGCATCAGCCGAGCGAGAGCGGGGCCTGTCTCATCCACAACGACTTCAAGTACGACAACCTCGTGCTCGATGCCAAGCAGCCCGGGAAGATCGTTGCCGTGCTGGATTGGGAGATGGCGACGCTGGGCGATCCGCTGCTCGATGTCGGCACCTCACTCGCGTATTGGATCGAGGCCGGCGACCATCCCGCGTTCAAGTCACTCGGGCTCGGCATCACCGCGTTGCCCGGCAACCTCACGCGCAGCGAGCTCTGGGAGCGCTATCTCAAGAAGAGCGGGCGCATGCAACGGCCGGCCACGTGGTATCACGCCTTCGGCGTGTTCAAGGTCGCGGTGATCGCGCAGCAGATCTACGCGCGCTACCGGAAGGGGCTCACCAAGGACGAGCGCTTCGCCGGCTTGGGTGACGTCGTGCAGCTGCTCGGCGAGTTCGGCGGGAGTGTCGTCAGCCGCGGGTAAGGCGCTCGAGCTCTGCGGCGAGGGTGTCGAACTGCTGCCGACGTTCACCCCGCCATTTCTTGCTGGCGCCGCCGGCCACGGCCGCGATGACGAGCCCGACGACGCCGACGATGCCCGAGCTGCCGAAGGCCGCCCAGCCTGCATCGGCGCTGACGAAGGACGCGACCAGCGTCACCGTAAGCCCGAAGCCCGCCGTGAGGCTGCCCGCGACGAGGCGGACACGGAGTCCCGCGTTGAGCGACGTGAAGCGCACGCGATGCCCGTTCATGCCGGGTTCGAGCATCACGCGCAGGTTGCCGTTGGACCAGGTACGGAGCGAGCCGTGCGTCTCGAGCTTCCCGGTGGCATCGAAGGTCTCGCGAAGCCGCGTGACCAGGAACTCCCACTCGCGCTCGGTGAGATTGCGTGGCAGCTCGACGCTACGCGAGACGCTGATCGGCACCCCGACCGCGCGACGCGGGGCGGCCGACGGGGCATCGAGCTCCCGCGCCGCCGCGGCGATACGCGAGGGTTCGATGCCAGCTTCCTGGGCGATCGCCTCGAGTTGGGCGAGCGTCATGCCATCGGACGCTGCCAGCGGCACCCGTGACTCGGGGCGCAGCACGGTGGCGCGGCGAAAGATCTCTGCGACCTCGTCGTCGGAATACCGGCGGTCAGTCATAGGAAGGAATCTCGCCCTAGGCCTCTCGCCATGCCAACTGCAGAGGTGCTAGGCCTATTGCGCCCCCACCCTGCGAGGGTGAGAGATGATGGCATGCGACGACTCTTGCTGGGCGCAGTCCGACTCCTCTGCGCCCTTGGGATGGCGCTGCCGCTCGCGGCCCAGGAGAAGAAGGCCGCGGTGCTGCCGTTCATCGGCAGCGCGCCGGAGACCGGCCTGCAACTCGGGGTGGCGTACCTGCGCACCTGGCAGCCGGAGGATACGCTCGGCACGCGGCCCAGCAGTCGGATGGGCAACATCGTGTTCACGCAGAAGGACCAGTTCCGCGCGTTCATCGAGTCGGACAAGTGGACGGCGGGGAACGCCAAACGGCGGCAGTGGGGAGCGATCGTCGCGCTGTATCCCCTGCCGTTCTACGGCTACTCGGTGGACGCTCAGGGGCCGCGGCAGACGATCGACAACCGCAGCGCCGAGTTCTGGGTGACGGCGAGTCGCAAGGGACGTACGGCGGTGTGGAATAGCCTCGGGGCGCGGCTGGTGCTCAATACGACGCCGGAACAGGATCTCGGCTGGTGCACGGGCGGCGATTCTACGTTTGTCGTGGATTGCGCCCCTGCGCCGGCCATACGGCACACGACGCTGCTCGTGACTGCTGCGCGCACGCGCGATACTCGCGATTTCCTGTTCGCACCGACGACGGGACGGTTCATTGACCTATCGCTGACCGGCATGAGCACGCGAGAGCGCGACCGTCCGGACAGCGACCTCTATTTCCGCTTCCGGGCCGATGCCCGTGGCTACCGCACGCGCGGTCGCCACACGATCGCGGTGCAAGGCTTGCTCATCAACGCAGATCCGTATGCGCCGCTCGATCAGCAAGTCGTGATGGGCAGCAACACCATGCTTCGTGGCTACGAGATGGGGCGGCTGCGCGCCGACTTCCTGCTCGGCGCGCAGGCGGAGTGGCGGTATGCGACGCCGCTGCTGCGCGAGCGGCTCGGGTTCGCGCTGTTTGGCGGTGGGGCGCAGCTCGACAGCGAGTTCGACTTCGATGAAGGCGGCACGTTCTTCCCGAGCGTGGGCGGCGGCATCCGGTTCCGCCTCGATGCGCGCACGCGGTCGGCGGTGCGCATCGACTTCGGGGTCGGGCGGAAGGGCAACTCGGGGTTGTACGTGGCGTTCAACGAGGCGTTTTGATGCACACGATCCACGCGCTGCCCCGCCTGGGACTCGCGCTGCTGGCCACCAGTGCGGTTCCGCAACCGCGTGCACTGGCGCAGACGACCTCGGTCGTCGTGCCGACCGCGCTGGTGATTCCCGATCGCGTACAGTCGGTGGGGGCTGCCCTGCTGCGCGTCACGTTAGCGAGCGACAGCCTTGGCACGCGGCCGAGTAGTGTCGTGGCGGATGTCGGGGCGGGCGTTGACGGCGGATGGCGCGCGTCGTTTGCGCTCGACAAGTGGCAACCGGGCAATCGGCGGCGGCTCACGGCGAGTGCGTACGTCTCGCGGCTCACGATCGAGGTGTTCGATGACTTCGAGTTCCAGCCCGAGCGCGTGGGCTGGGAGCTGCGGCAGCACTGGCGGCGCGGAGCGGGCACCTGGCTGTACGCAGGCCTCGGTGGCCGGAAGAGCAGCGGAGGGACGGACCCGTACCGGCCCTGGGGCGGTCCGTTCTGCGATTCCGCCGGGAACTGTGCCGCCGCGACGGGACATGATGCGTTGTCGACTGTCGGGTCCTTCTGGGTACCGGGGACTGAGCGATTCACCGCGCTCACGGCGCGCGCTGGCTGGCTGCGCGACACCCGAGACAACATCTTCGCGCCGGAATGGGGTCGGTACGTCGATTTCGCCGTGCACGCGCATCGCTATGGCCGCGACGAATGGGATGAGGAATCATACTCGGTGCGGCTGGATGCGCGCGTCTATCGTCCAGATGCGGCCGGCGGCGTGTGGGCACTGCAAGGGCTGTTCGGCCTCGACAGCGAGAAGTGGAACCCCATTCCGATCGACGAATCGTTTGACCTCCCCATGGGGCGTTACTATGCCGGCGGATACCGCGACCAGCTGTTGCTGTTTGCGCAGGCGGAGTGGCGCGGTCCGAAGCGGTGGATGCGCAACCGCTTGGGTGCGGCGGCGTTCGGATCCGTCAGCGGTTCGCATTGGCAGCGCGCCGGCACATCGGCGACACTCTTCGGGGCGGGGGCCGGCCTGCGGTATCGCCTGAATGCCGACACGCGGACGACGCTTCGTCTCGACTACGCGGTGTCGTTCATCGTCGACCGCTATAGTAGGCCGAGGAGCGGCCTCCACCTCGCGCTGCAGGAGGCATTTTGAACACGTTCGTGCGCGTCTGCGTCGGCGTCCTGGCAATCGGACCGTTGGTTGCATCCGCACAGGTCAAGAGTGTCGTGCTCCCTCTGGGCAGCACCGGCTACGAATCCGGCCATGTACTCGGCGTCGCCGTGCAGGGTGTCCGACAAGCCGTCGATACGCTCGGCACGCGTCCGACGGTCATGATCGCCGAGTACCGCCAGTCCGCGAATGACGGCTGGTACCTCGGTGGTACGTACGATCGCTGGACGGCCGGAAATCAGCGTCGCACGGCCGTGCACGCATTCGTGTCGAAGGAGCCAATCGTCTTCTTCGACTCGGACGCGCGCCTGATGCCGCGTCGGCACGGCATCGACCTCACGCAGCAGTGGCGGCGCACGGAGCGGACGTGGACGTACTTCGGTGTGGGACTGCACGAGAGTGAGGGCGACGGCTCGTACAGTTTTCCGATTGGCGGCATTCCATGGACGCCCTGCGATACCACCGGTCCCTGCGGCGCACCGCTGCATCTGCAAATTCCGCCGAACGGCGTGACGACTGTCATTCGGCGCCCGGACGACTTGAGCGTCGGCATCGGTGGCGGTGGTGTCACGCCGGAGTATCAAGCGCTCTCGGCCCGCCTCGGCAGCGTGACAGACACGCGGGACAACATCTTCGCGCCAAGTCGCGGCCGTGTGCTCGATCTTTCCGTGCGTGCGAGCTCAATCTCCTTTGGTAACCCGGATTCGGAGCGCTACTACAGCGCGCGTGCCGAACTTCGCGGCTACCGGAGCCTTGCCTCGGGCGCCGTGCTTGCCGGGCAGATGTTTGTCGGTCTCGACAGCGAGTTGCTCCCCGAGTTCGAATCCGCCGGCTTCTGTCGCATCGGCCGTGGCTTCGCGCCCGGCCGCGCGCCCGGGGATCTGGCCGTCAGTCTGGAGGGCGAATGGCGCGGACCCACGCAGTGGATGCGCAATCGACTCGGCAGCACCCTGTTCGGCTCCATCTCGAGCGTGCACTATAACCGCGGGAACCCGAATTTCGGCCCCTTCATCGCCGCCGGCGTGGGCCTGCGCTACCGGATTGATCCCGAGACCCGCAATACGCTGCGTCTCGACGTCGCCTTCAACAGCGACCAGAAGCCCGTGCTGCTGCTCGCCCTCCAAGAAGCCTTCTAGCATCTTTGGGGCACCCCTCGCGGCGAGCGCCCCATGACCGAGATCCGACTCAGCAAGATCCAGCAGATCGCCCTCGTCCAGCACGACGTCGAGCGCGCGGTCCCCTTCTACCGCGACGGGCTCGGCCTCACGCTGCAGTTCGCGATGGCCGGCATGGCGTTCTTCGACGCCGGTGGCGTGCGGCTCATGTTGACGAAGCCCAGCAGCGCGGAGTTCGACCACAAGAACTCGATTCTCTATTTCGAGGTCGCCGACTGCGCCGCGGCGTATGCCGCGCTCAAGGTCCGCGGCGTGCCCTTCGACGACGAGCCCCATCTCGTGGGCAAGACCGCGACGCATGAACTGTGGATGGCCTTCTGCCGCGATCCCGAAGGCAACGTCATCGGCCTCTCGGAGTCGAGGCCGCTCTAGTCGCGCCACCAGGCGGCGCGCTTGCCCTTCGCGGCGCGCTTGTCGTTCGCGGCACGCGTGGCCTCGCCGGCGTCGAGCCGCGTCCATGACCCGTCGGCCTTCGCCGCCGCAATCTTCGCGAGTCCGGCCGGCTGCATGCGTTTGGCCTTGATCATCTGCTCGGCGCGCTGCTTGTTGAGCGCGGACCAGCCCGTGTTCTTCGACCGCGGGGAGAAGCGCAGCATCGTGCGCTCGGCGTCCAACTTGCGCGGCAGCGAATCGATCCAGCCCCAGCAGAGCGCCTCGCTGACGAGATCGTCATAGGCGACGTGGGGGCGACTCGCGCCATTCTTGTACGTGACCACCCACACACTGGCGCGGCGCGTATGGTTCGCCTGCAGCCACCCCCGCCATTCGGCGAGCGTGGTCACCTCGACCGAATCTTCGGGAGGCGGCATCGGGGGCGGGATTACGGCCCGCCCCGCAGCAGGATCACGGCGGGCCGGCGAACATCGTACCGTCCTTGTCGAGCAAGGCGACGAAGCTCTTCACCTGCGTGGGACCGAACGAACTCACGGCAATGCGCTCGCGCGTCTCGGGATCCTCGATCGTCACGCGACCATCGCCCCAGGCGGTGAGCAGGAAGGGCGCGTCCGGCGACTTCTGCGCCACGCGGCGCCGGTCGGCCATCGCACGCAGGGCGCCACGCAGGAATCCGTTTGTGCCGGCAGGAAGCGTCAGCGCCGTCTCGCCCGTTGCGCCATCGCGCACGAGGATGCCGCCGTCCGCCGCATCGGCGAAGCTCAGCGCGCGCTGCGCCACGGGGTTCTCATAGATGTCCGGCGACTTGAAGATGCCGAACTGCGACGCCAGGAAGGCCATGGTGAACGTCAACGCGACCATCGCCACCGCCACCCGCAACGCAGGCTTCGGCGGCGTGATGTTCGGCATCGCCGACGTCGAACCGGGTTCCGGCTCGAAATGGATCTCGGCGCTCATGCGGACTCCTTCGCGGGCACCGCCATCACGGCCTCACGCAGGATCTCGCCGACCTTCACCGGATCCTTGAGGCCGCGCAGCAGCGGCTCCGGATTGTTGAACGTCCACGGCCGCACGTGCGGGAACAGGACGATCCACGCCAGTTTCTCCTTCGTGCCCAACTTCACGGCAATCTGGCCCGTGCGATCGGGGAACTGCCGCGCACTCGCGCCCTGCACGTAGTGCAGCGGTACGTTGATCGTGAGCGGGAACACCACGCCGAAGCGCATCACGATGCGCTTGTCCGTGATCGCGTAGGTCGTACCGCCGGCAATCGCCCGCGCGAACCACCAGGCGCCGAAGAGCAGGCCGCCCGAGAGCAGCAACTGCGTGCCGAGCGTGGCCCAGAAGCTCGCCGTGCCGATCTCGGCGCGGTTCACCCCGACCCACCAGAGCACCATGACGGCGAGGTACGCCGCCAGGGGTCGAACGAAGAACAGGTGCCGCGCCACGGCACGGGCATCGGGCGCGCCTTCCCACAGCACGCGCTCGCCCGGCGGCAGGGGCTCATTGACACCGCGGAGCCGCGCGCGCGGGAGGTCGCGCACAGCGTCCGACACCCCGGGGGGGAGGGCCGTTGCGGTCATCAGATGATCGGCTCCGCACGCGACGGCGTCGCGTACAGGTGGCCGCCTGCGTAGTACGCCATGATCTTGTCCTCTTCCAGCAGCGTGATGCGGTCATCGCGCTTCGTGGTCGGGACGTCCGCGAACTGCGCGGCGGTGATCGCCTTCACGATCACGTGGTCGTTGCCCCAGAGCCCGAAGTGCGGCCACTGCACCAGCGCGGCCGGCAGCAGCTTGCGCGCGCCGCTCGTGAGCTGCACTTCATAGAAGCTCACCTGCGGTTCGGAGCGATTCACCCAGAGGTCCACGATCGTGCCGGCGATGTTGCCGTCGCAGGCCTTCACGGGGAGTCCGCGCGGATCGGGATCGCCCGCGGCGATCGTATAGCCGGGCGCGACGCGCATCGGCACGATCTTCGGCTCGCCACGCACCGTGAGGTCGGCGACATCAGCGCGATTCGCCCACGCGGCAGGACCCACGCCGTCGATCATCGGGTTGCCGGTCGGCACCAACGGCGAGCCGTTGTAGTGGTCCACCGGCGTAGCCTTGAGTTCCGACATCAGTGCGACCCTCCGTCCACGTGGTTGGTGACGTGCAGGTACTCCTTCTTGGGCGGCACCGTCGGCCAACCCTCACGCTTGCCTTGCGGCGAGTCGAGCGGATAGCCCTCGCGCTTGTCCTCGCGCCGCAGGTAGAACACCAGGCCGAGGAAGAACGCCCAGAATGCGTACAGGGCGATCTGTGCTCCATCGATGTACTCCATCACTCCCTCCCCCCGTTCAAGTAACCAGCAAGAACCAACCGTCCGCATCGTCGTTCCACTTCCAACTCACAACTTCCAACTCGTAACTGCAGTTCAAGCCGGCAACTCCGCCAACCCAAACTCCTTCCCCGTCTCCCGCGCAATCGCGCCCGCTCGCACCAACCGCACCAGCGGCCCCAAGGCCACCAGCGTCGCGAACAACAGCAAGGTTTCGATGTGATAAACCACGCTGTACGGCACACTGGGATCCGCCATCGCCCCCGTGATGCGACCATCGGCGATGCCCCGCACCACCCAGTCGCGGATCACGCCGGCGCCGAACATCGACAGTCCCTCGGAGCTGGCGAACACCGCGCCCCAAGCCCCCAGCGCGATGCCGTGCTGCGTGGCATCGCGCAGCCCCATCGCCGCACTCAGCGTCCCCACGGCGAACAGGCCTTCGCCCATACCCATCAGGAACGCCCCGCCCGCGAACATCGTCGAACTCTGCAGCGGCGAGGCGAAGATCACGGCGCAGAAGCTCATCACGCCGAGGAAGCAGCCGAGGGCCGCGACGCGCACGGCGTCGGAGCCGCGCTCCATCATCCGCGCCGCCCAGAGGAACGCGACGATGGCGCCAGCGGCCGTAAGGCCCGTCAACGAGGTGGTCTGCCCCACGGTCCATCCGAGGATCTCGCCGCCGTACGGTTCGAGCAGCACGTCCTGCATGTTGAAGGCGAAGAAGCCGAGGCCCGTCGCGACCAACAAGCGGATGGCGTTGCCGCCCTTGAGGAACGCACGCCAAGCATCGAGGAACAACGGCCGGCGTTCGCCCTTGGCGTACGGCACGACGCCGCGGCGCCGTGCCTCCTGTTTCCACAGCGAGATCGTGTTGATCACCAGCGTGAACAGCGCCGCACCCTGGATGACCTGGATCAGCTTGATGCTGGTGAAGTCCTGCAGCAGGCCGCCGAGCACGAACGCCGAGATGAGCGCGCCCAGGAGCATCATCACGTACATGAGGGCGATGACGCGCGGGCGCTTCTCTTCCGTAGAGAGGTCGGTGGCCAACGCCAGACCGCTGGTCTGCACGGTGTGCGCGCCGGCGCCAACCAAGAAGAACGCCAAGGCGGAACCCGCCAACGGGATCCAGCGACCGCCCCAGATCTGTTCGCCGCTCAGCACGATCAGCGCGAACGGCATGATGGCCAACCCGCCGAACATGGCCAGCGTGCCGAACCAGATGAACGGCACGCGCCGCCAGCCCAGCACGTTGCGGTATGTATCCGACTTGAAGCCGATGAGCGCCCGGAACGGTGCCACCAACAACGGGATCGCGATGAACGCCGCCACCAGCGTCGCCGGCACGCCCAGCTCGAGAATCATCACGCGGTTCAGCGTGCCATAGAACAGCGTCGTCGCCATGCCCACGGTGAGCTGGAACAGGCTCAGCCGCAGGAAGCGCGACAGCGGCACGTCATCCGTCGCGATGTCCGCGAACGGCATGAAGCGCGGACCCAATTGCTGGATCGTCCGCGTGATGATTGACGGCGCGGCGCTCATCGCATACCCCTTACCACACCGGCTCGAGCCGGAAGTTGGCGGGCAGCGGCTTGTGCACCGCCGGCAGCAGCATGAGCCGCAGGAAGGTCCAGCCGTTGCTGAGCTTGGCGCCCGTGCTCGTGAGCCAGCCGCCGAGGCCGCCGGCTTTGTTGCCGCGCTCGATGGCCTGCATGTTCTGGTTCATCGTCTCGAGCAGGGCCCAGAACTTCGGGTTGTCCGTGTCGATGGTCACCGGGAAGCACTGCTGGCTGATCTCGTTCGTGAGCTTGATGACGCGGCGGTCGAAGTCATCCACGTCGAAGCCCAGCGACTCGAAGAACCCGCGGCGCGCATGGTCGCGCACGTACATCGTCGCGAACACGGCGAGCAGGAAGAAGCGGATCCAGATCTTGTTGCCGCCCTGCAGGAACTGCGGATTGGCCCGCATCAGCACCGCGAAGGCCTCGCCGTGGCGGAACTCGTCGTGGCACCAGTTCTCGAACCACTTGAAGATCGGATGGAAGCGGTACTCCGGATGCTTCTCCAGCTGGCGGAAGATCGTGATGTAGCGCGCGTAGCCGATCTTCTCCGACAGGTACGTGGCGTAGTAGATGTACTTGGGCTTGAAGTACGTGTACTTCTTGGCCTTGGTCAGGAACGAGAGGTCCACGGCCACGTTGAAGTCGGCCAGCGTGTGGTTGATGAACCCGGCGTGCCGGCCCTCGTCGCGGCTCATGAAGCCGAAGAGGTCGCGGATGTCCTGGTTCTTCACGCGCTTCTTGATCTCGGCGTAGAGGATGCAGCCGGAGAACTCCGCCGTCACCGAGCTCACGAGGAACTCGATGAACGCCGTCTTGAGCTCCGGGCTCCAGCCCGTGAAGTCCAGGGCCTCGAACTCCTCGTTGCGCTTGAAGTGGTTCTTGTTCGGGTCGCGGCGGAACTCGTCCACCAGCTCGTCCCAGTCCTTGCGCAGGGCGGAGACGTCCAGGCGGTCCATCTCGGCGAAGTCCGTCGTATAGAAGCGCGGGTTGAGGACGGCGTCCTCGGTCGCGGCCTTCGTCGACTCGTTCACTTCCTTCATGGGGGGCTTCATCGTCGCTTCGTACATGGCTCAGCCCTCGAATCCGACTTCGTACAGCTCGGTGATGCCGCTGGTCCCGAGCACGCGCACGAGCACTCGACGCGGCCAGCTCGCCTGCTTGACCGTCGCCGTGGACTCGAGCACCCGCTTCTCGACGAGCTTCACGCGATTCGGCGCGTTGTGCACCAGCACCTCATCGCCCTCATGCACGTCGTAGCCCTTGAGCTCGACATGGGCATGCAGGTGCGTCGGATGCGACTCGAGGTCGATCGTGCAGGGAACCACGCGCGTGCGTCGGTACAGCGCCCAGGCGCCGATTACGGCGGCTGAGAGGACAATCCAGGACATCATGGCGAGATCCTCCGGGGGGTGGACTGCAGTTCCATCGCCTGCGAGGTGTAGAACGAACTCTTCACCTGCTGCGTCCGCCCGGCCGTGAAGCCGGGCAGCGCCTGCTGCAATGCGTCGCGCAGCGCCTGCTCCGCGGTCGGCACGATCTGCGGCGCGCGATCGGCGCGCGGGAACCACTTGCCCACGGCATGCATGGTCGCGAGCAGCGGCGTGCGCGGGGCGAAGGTGAAGACGAAGCCCTGGCGCACGCGCGGAGCCAAGGCGCTGACCGCGGCGACCGCGTCGGCGAGCTCGTAGTGGATGAGCGAGTCCATCGCGAACACGTAGTCGAACTCGCCGAGCGCCGCGTCGAGCATGTCGCCGGCGCGGAAGTCGATGCTGCCGCGCAGCGTGCTCTGGGCCGCCCGCTGCCGCGCGACATCCACCAGCGTCGGCGAGAGGTCGATGGCCACGACCTCGGCGCCGCGCCGCGCCAACTCGATGCTCGCCGCGCCCGTCCCGCAGCCGGCGTCGAGCACGCGCACCCCGGACAGGTTGGTCGGCAGCCACGAGAGCATCAGCGTGCGCATGCGATCGCGCCCGGCGCGCACGGTCGCGCGGATACCGCTCACCGGCGCGTCCGAGGTCAGCGTCTCCCAGGACTTCGCCGCCTGGCGGTCGAAATACTCGTGCAGCCACGCACGCGTGCGCGCGTAGCCGCCCGGGAGGGCGGCGGTCGGCGGCGTGGAGGGAGTGCCCGGCATCAATCGTAGCCCAGCAGGTCGAAGATCTCGCGGTCGCGCAGCGGCGTGCCCGGCTGCGCCGGCACGCCGGCGGCCAGCGTCGCCGCGATGCGCATGTACTCCTCCTGCACCAGCTTCACTTCCGGCGTCTCGTCCATCTCGAAGATCGTGCACTTCTTGAGCCGGCTGCGACGGATCGCGTCGAGGTCCGGGAAGCGCCCGCTCAGCGACATGCCCGACGCGCCGTTGAAGCGGTCGATCTGGTCGGTGTCCGCGCTGCGGTTCGCGATCACGCCGCCGAGGCGCACCGCATAGTTCTTGGACTTCGCGAGGATGGCCGCCATGATGCGGTTCATCGCGAAGATCGAGTCGAAGTCATTGGCCGTCACGATCAGCGCGCGCTGCGCATGCTGCAGCGGCGCGGCGAAGCCGCCGCAGACCACGTCGCCGAGCACGTCGAAGATCACGACGTCGGTGTCTTCCAGCAGGTGATGCTCCTTGAGGAGCTTCACCGTCTGGCCCACCACGTAGCCGCCGCAGCCCGTGCCCGCCGGCGGCCCGCCCGCCTCCACGCACTGCACGCCGCCGTAGCCGATGTACACGAAGTCCTCGGGACGCAGCTCTTCCGAGTGGAAGTCCACGGTCTCGAGCACGTCGATCACCGTCGGCACCATCTTCTTGGTGAGCGTGAAGGTGCTGTCGTGCTTGGGGTCGCATCCGATCTGCAGCACGCGCTTGCCCAGCTTGCTGAATGCCGCGCTCAGGTTCGACGAGGTCGTCGATTTCCCGATGCCGCCCTTTCCATAGACCGCAAACACCTGGGCGCCCGTGATCTTCTGATCATCGTGCACCTGCAGCGAGCCCTCGCCGTCCTCCCGGGTCGGTAACACCGGCAATCGCATCGTTCCAGCCACGTCCACGCTCCGTTCACTGCGTTCCGTCTCGCACCGGGTCCGTCCCGCTGCGCAGTCCCTGGCAACACCAGGCCACTACGCCACCGCGCTGACGCCCTCGAGCCGGTCCTCCAAGTCCTCCGACGCCTCCCGCAGCTTGGCGAGCATCTCCTCGCTCGGCTGCCAGTAGCCTCGGTCATGCGCTTCCATCAGGCGCTGGGTCATGCCCACCGCCGCATTCGGATTCGCCTTCGCCAGCCGCTCCCGCATCGCGGGATCGAGCACGAAGGTGTTCGTGATGTCCGTATAGACCCACTGCGGCACGTTCCCCGCCGTGGCGCTCCAGCCCAGCGTCGTCGCCACGTGGCCGGCGATGTTGCGCGCGCCCTCGTAGCCCTGCTGCAACTGGGCCTCGTACCACTTGGGGTTCAGCATGCGCGTCCGCGTCTCGAGCGCGACCTGCTCGCCCAGCGTGCGCACGCGGCCGTCCTTGCCCGTGTGGTCGCCGAGGTACACCGGCACCTCGGCGCCCTTGGCGCGTGTGATCACGCGGTTCATGCCGCCCAGCGACTCCACGTATTGGTCGATGTCCGTCGCACCGAGCTCGACGGAGTCGAGATTCTGGAACGCGACGTCGGCACCGCCGAGCGCGCGCTGCATGAGCGCGGGCATCGCCTTCACGCCGGCCTTCACGCCGTAGGCAAAGCTCTTGCGTTGCACGAACTGCTCGGCGAGCTCGTCTTCCTGCTGCCACTGGCCGGTCTCGACCAAGAGGTTGACGTTCGATCCGTAGGCGCCGTCGGCATTGGAGAACACGCGCAGCGCCGCTTCGTCGAGCGAGAGCCCGAGCGACTGCATGTGCTCCAGCGTGTGCTTCTTGATGTAGTTGCCTTCGATGGGCTCGTCGGCCTGCGAGGCCAGCAGCGCCGCTTCGGCGATCAACTTGGTCTGGAGCGGCAGCAGGTCGCGGAAGATGCCGGAGAGCGTGCAAACGACATCGATGCGCGGACGGCCCAGCGACTCGAGCGGAAGGAGTCGGGCGCCCGCGAGCCGTCCAACCGCATCGAAGCGCGGGGCGGCACCCATGAGCGCCAGCACCTGCGCGATCGGCGCGCCTTCCGTCTTCATGTTGTCCGTACCCCAGAGCACGAAGGCCACCGTCTCCGGCAGCGCGTGCCCATCGGCCACATGACGCGCCAGCAGCAAGTCCGCACGCTTGCGGCCGTCGATCAACGCATAGGCGCTCGGCACCTTGTAGGGATCGAAGCCGTACAGGTTGCGGCCCGTCGGCACGATCTTCGGCGTGCGCACGATGTCGCCGCCCGGTGCGGGCGGCACATAGCGCGCATCCAGTGCCCGCAGGATGCCAGGAATCTCATGGTCCTCGGCAAGCAAGCGATCGAGCTCCGTCGCCTCGGCATCCGAGAAGCCATCGGGCATCGAATCGCGGATCGCCTTGATCGTGTCGCGGCGCGCCTGCTCGGGCATGCCCTCGCCGACTACGTGGAGACCCATCGGGATCAGCGAATACTCGAGCTCCAGCAGCCGCGCCCGAACATCCGCGACGCGTTCGCCAGTGTCGCCGTTCCACTTCGGCTCGAGCTTGCAGAGGTCGAGGGCAGCCGCCTGCTCCTGCAGCACCTCGGCCAGCGCATGGTCCGGATCGTCCTGCGAGCGGAAGGCATCGAGCGAGGCCTTGAGCGTCGCGAGATCCTTGTAGAGCCCGGCCTGCGCGATCGGCGGCGTGAGATAGCTGACCAGCGCCGCGCCACCGCGCCGCTTGGCCATCGTGCCTTCCGACGAATTGTTCGAGGCGTAGAGATACACATTGGGCAGATCGCCGATCAGGCGCTCCGGCCAGCACTTGTCCGTGAGGCCGACCTGCTTGCCCGGCATGAACTCCAACGCGCCATGCGTGCCGAAATGCAGCACGACGTCCGCGCCGAAGTCCTCGCGCATCCAGCGATAGAACGCACAGAAGGCGTGCGTCGGCGCGAAGTTGCCCTGGAACAGCAGGCGCATCGGATCGCCTTCCCAGCCGAAGGCCGGTTGCACGCCGACGAACACGTTGCCGAACCGCGCGCCCATGACGAAGAGCTCGCGGCCGTTGCTCAGCTGCTTGCCCGGCGCCGGTCCCCACACCGCTTCGATTTCCTGGAGGAACGGCTCGCGGCGCACGTGGTCGTCGGCCCGGATCAACGCATGCACGTTGGCCGGCGCACCCACCTGCTGCGCGTTGCCCTCGGTGATCATCTGCCGCAGCGCATCGGCGCTCTCGGGGACGTCCACCGTATAGCCTTCGCGCTGCATCGCCTGCAGCACATTGAACAGCGAGTCGAAGACCGCGATGTACGCGGCGCTTCCCGTATTGCCGGCGTTTGGCGGGAAGTTGAACAGCACGATGCTCACTTTGCGCTGGCTGCGCGGCCTGCGCCGCAGCTGCACCAGCTTGGCCACGCGGGCCGCCACGGCATCCACGCGTCCGACGATCGGCTCCGACGCCGCGGCTGTGCCTTCCTTCGGTTCACCCTTGCCCCCGTAGACCAGCGGGCCGATCGCGCCATCGAGCTCGGGAATCGCCACCTGCAACGTCGCCTGCAGCGCGTTCAGTCCGCGCGGGTCGCGCTCCCACTCGCTGACGGTCTGGAACTCCAGCGTCTGCAGCGAGAGATACGGCACGTCGAGCGCCGTCAGCACCGCCTGCGCGGCTCCCGCGTCGTTGTAGGCCGGTCCGCCCACCAGCGAGAAGCCGGTGAGCGACACCAGGGCGTCGATGGTCGCCTTGTGCGTGCCGCGCAGCGCGAGCTTGCGGTCCATGAAGTACTCGTGGATCGCCGCACGCGCGTCGAGACCGCTGGCAAAGGCGGGAATCACCGTCAGGCCGCGAGACTCCAGCGCGCGGATCACCGCATCGTAGTGTGCCGTGTTGCCGGCGAGCAGGTACGAACGCCCGAGCAGCACGCCAACCGTGCCCGCCTTGCCCTTCGTCGGCAGCTTCTTGAGCTCGGCGCTGATCCCGCGGCCCGGCAACGACGGGTGATACACGCCCACATCCGGATACTCCTCGGGCTCCTGCACGTCGAGCGTGCCCCGGAGCACCGCGCGCGGCCCCGCCGCATAGCGGTGCACGAGCATCTTCACGAGGTTCGCGAGGTTCGTGTCCGAACCCGCCAGCCAGTACTGCATCGCGAGGAGCCAGGCGCGCAGGTCCTGCGCCGCGCCAGGAATGAACTTGAGCAGCTTCGGCAGCTGGCGCAGCACGTTGAGCTGGCGCTCGCCGGCGCTGCGGCCCTCGTCGCGCGAACCGCGCAGCTTCTTCAGGATGTTCAGCGGCGACCACGGACTCGGGGACCGGTCTTCGTCGGCCATCGAGTACTTGCCCAGCCGCGTCAGCTTCACGATCTCGTTCACGCAGAGCATCGCGCAGACCGCGTCGCAGTCCTTGCGCCGCGCCGCGATGGCGTCCTTCACCGGCCCCGCGCTCTCTTCCGTGAACAGCTGCCCCGCGATGATGATGTCGGCCTGCGCGATATCCGCCCGCGCGCGCTCGGCCAACGCCTCGTTGGCGCTGTAGTCCGCCGCGATGTGCATGCTCAGCGTCAGGCCCGGCAGTTCGCGGGCCAGCAACGCCTTCGCGCGTCCGAAGGCATCGGCAAAGTGCGCATCCAGCGTCACGATCGTGACGCGGACGTTCACCGCCGAGGCCCCGGCCGCGCGCTTACTTGCCATAGTGTGCCTTGGCCTCGTAGAGCGTGTCCACGCCGATCTGCGCGATGCCGCGCTCGACGGCGAACTTCTCCGTGTTCATGCGCGCCTTCTTGCGCACGAAGAACGGGATCTTCTTGAGCTCCTTCTCGCCGTCCGCCGTCCACGCCGGCGCGCCGGCGGCCACCGCCACGAGCAGCGGCTCGGGCTCCTGGCGCTTGGCTGGGGCCTTGCCGTGGTGCGAGCCGTGCTCGCCGAACTCAAAGTCCTCGCGAAACATGCCGATCAGGTGCTCCTCGAGCCCCATCATGAGCGGGTGCACCCAGGCGTCGAAGATCACGTTGGCGCCTTCCCAGCCCATCTGCGGCGAGTGCCGCGCCGGCACGTCCTGCACATGGAAAGGCCCGCTGATCACGGCGCAGGGCACGCCGAGGCGCTTCGCGATATGGCGCTCCATCTGCGAGCCGAGCACCAGCTCCGGCGCTGCGGCGGCGATGGCCGCTTCCACTTCGAGGTAGTCGTCGCTGATCAGCGCCTCGAGTCCATACTGCTGCGCGGCCTCGCGGACGTCGCGGGCCATCTCGCGCGAGTAGGTGCCGAGCCCGACCACGGTGAAGCCGAGTTCGTCGCGGGCGATGCGCGCCGCGGCGATCGCATGCGTGCCGTCGGCGAAGATGAACACGCGCTTGCCCGTGAGGTAGGTCGAGTCCACCGAGCGCGAGTACCAAGGCAGGCGGCTCTGCGCGGCGTCGAGGGCGTCGCTGACATCGACACCGGCGAGCTGGCCCACTTCGGTGAGGAAGTCGCGCGTGGCGCCGACGCCGATCGGCACCGTCTTCACGAACGGCATGCCCTGCGTGCGCTGCAGCCAGCTCGCCGTCGTGAGGGCGATCTCCGGATACAGGCAGATGTTGAAGTCCGCGTCGGTAAGCGACTGCAGCTGCGCCGGCGTCGCGTCCCAGGGCGCGACGACGTGCACGTCCACGCCAACGCTTTCGAGCAGGGCGCGTACCTCGCGCACGTCATCGCGGCTGCGGAAGCCGAGCGCCGTGGGGCCCAGCAGGTTGGCCTTGGGGCGCTGCCCCGCCGACCGCTGGGGACGCTCGCGCTTCGCGCTGCCGACCATCGCGCGCACGAGATGGTAGAACGTCTCCGACGCGCCCCAGTTCTCCTTCTTGGAGTACGCCGGCAGTTCAAGCGGCACCACCGGCACGGGGAGATTCATCCCCATCGCCAGCGCGCCCGATTGATCCTGGATCAGTTCGGCCGTGCAGGAATCGCCGACCAGCAGCGCCTGCGGCTTGAAGCGCTCGTAGGCATCGCGCACGGCACTCACCACGAGGTTCGCGGTGTCGCCGCCCAGGTCGCGGGCCTGGAACGTCGTGTACGTCACGGGCGGGCGCTTGTCGCGGCGCTCGATCATCGTGAACAGCAGGTCCGCGTAGGTGTCGCCCTGCGGCGCGTGCAGCACGTAGTGCACCTCGCGCATCGACGTGGCGATGCGCATCGCGCCGACGTGCGGCGGGCCCTCGTAGGTCCAGAGCGTGAGTTGCATCGCTTTACACCTTGAGCCGGCCGACGCGGTCCAGTGGCCGCGCGAAGAGTTCAGCGAGGTCGCCCGCCTGGTCGAAGCCATGGATGGGCGAGAACACCAGCTCGATGCTCCACTTGGTGCGCATCCCCTCGGCTTCCAGCGGATTCGCGAGCCCGAGCCCGCAGACCGTGAGATCGGGCGCCGCCGCCTTGCAGCGGTCCAGCTGCTTCTCGACGTCTTGGCCTTCGCTCAATGCAGTACGCGGCAGCAGGTCCAGCTCCGCGTCGACGAGCAGCTTGTCGAGGTAGGGCGTGCCGACCTCGATGTTCTCGACGCCGAGTTCGCGGGCGAGGAAGCGCGCGAGCGGGATCTCGAGCTGCGAGTCGGGGAACCAGAACATGCGCTTGCCTTCGAGCGCGGGCTTGTAGCGCGCGATCGCCGTGCGGGCCCGTTGGGCGGGCGCGGCGATCGCGCTGGCAAGACGTTCTGGTGCGACGCCGAAGGCATCGGCCGCGGTCCGGAGCCAAGCGGTCGTGCCTTCCACACCTAGGGGATAGGGTGCCGAGAGGAGCGTCGCACCGCGCGCTTGGAGAGCGCGCACGGTTTCGTTCAGGAACGGCTGCGCGAGCAGCAGCTTGGTGTTCGGGCCGATCGGCGGCAGCTGCGTCGCACGCCGCGGCGGGAAGTACTGCACGTTCGTGATGCCCAGCTCGCGGAACAGCCGCGTGAACTGGTCCTCGACGACGTCGGCGATCGTGCCGCAGACGAGCAGGTTCTGCTCCTGCGTCTCCGGCAGCGCCGGGACCATCGCCTTGAGGCAGGCGTCCTCGCCTTGGGTGAAGGTCGTCTCGATGCCCGAGCCCGAATAGCTCAGGATGCGCACCTTGCCCACGTACTCGACGGCGAGGCGCTGCGAGGCCTTGGCGAGGTCGAGCTTGATGACTTCGCTGGGGCAGGAACCGACGAGGAACAGCGTGGTGATGTCCGGCCGACGCGAGAGCAGTTGCCGCACGACGCGGTCGAGCTCTTCGTTGCAGTCGGCCATGCCGGCCAGGTCGCGGTCGCCGAGAATGGCCGTGGCGAAGCGCGGTTCGGCAAAGATCATCACGCCGGCGGCGCTCTGGATGAGATGCGCGCAGGTGCGCGAGCCGACGACGAGGAAGAACGCATCCTGCATCTTGCGATGCAGCCACACGATGCCGGTGAGCCCGCAGAAGACTTCGCGCTGCCCGCGCTCCTTGAGCACGGGCACGTCGCGGCAGCCGGTGTCGACGACAGGCAAGGCGGTGCCGGTCACGCGAGCACCTCCTGCATGCGCTCCTGCGTGTGTCGTTCCTGGAGCCGCGCGGCGCGCAGCTTGAGGATGAACTGCACCGCGTTGACGATGTACGCCGCGTACGCCACCAGCGCGATCGCCATCAGGCCCTGCGGCGAGAACCAACTATAGAAGAGACCCGCCACGTACAGCAGGTGCAGCGCGATGACGCCCATCGAGACGACGTCTTCCCAGAAGAAGGGCTTGGCGAACAGCCATTCGTCGAAGACGACCTTCTCCCAGATGGAACCGGTCACCATGATGGTCAGCAGCAACGCCGTCTTCACCAGCACGGAGGCGTTGGCGATCCACAGGCCATCGCCGGTCGCGAGGAAGCGCAGCACGAGCGCGGCGGAGATGACGCAGACCAGGAACTGCACGGGCGCGAGGATGCCCTGCACGAGCGTCCACTTGGTGGCATCGCGCCGCGCACGCTGCTCCGGAGTGTAAAGACCGCTTGACGCTTGGTTGCCTGACACGCCGAACCGCTCCATACTTGGGGGGAGTTGGCAGACCTCGACGTCGCAGACCGACGGCCTGCGCCACCCAGATATTGGCAGACGGCCCAGAGGTTGTCAATAGAAGTTTACGTCAGGCTCTCTTGACAGCAGACGGCCCCAGCGCGACCATTGTACGCGTGGTGCGTGGGTAACCCCCCAACCAGCTCCGCTGGAGGCCGAAGATGTCAGGTCCTCAACCTCGCTCGCAGCCGATGGCTGATGTGGCCGCTTCCATAGGAAGCGGCTCGCACGTCCGTGGGCACCATAGCAGTACGCGAGCACAGCACCACCGCGGCGAATCGCCCGGCACGGTGCAGCAGGAGCGCCCGCACATCGGGGAGCTCGACGTCGCCCGCTTCATCAAGATCCTGCTCTCCTACGACGAACAGGCTGCCCATGCCTTCGCCAACGAGATGCTCGATCGGGGCATCTCGGCCGAGCAGCTCTACGAGCAGCTTTTCGCCGAGGCCGCCCGGAAGCTCGGGGACATGTGGACCTGCGACGACTGCAGCTTCTATGACGTGACCCTCGGCACCGGCCGGATCCAACGTCTGGTGCGCGAGTTTTCCCATCAGTTTCTGGCCGATAATGTCTATCCGGGCTCGACCGGTCGGCTGCTGCTCTGCAGCGCCTCCGACGAGCAGCACTCCCTCGGCTTGGCCGTGTTGGCCGAGTTTTTTGTACGGGACGGGTGGGATGTTCACGTGGGCCCGGGCCTCGGGTCCGAAGCTTTGTTAGACAAGGTCCGAGAAACCGACTATCATATAATCGGCTTCTCGGTGGCGGTGACTTCCCGTATCGCCAAGCTGCAGCAGGACATACGACGCGTGCGCCAGGTGTCTCGCAATCGCGACATCCGGATCATGCTCGGCGGTTCCCTCATCACCGAAGATCCATCGCTCGCCGAGCGTATCGGTGCCGATGGATATGCCAACGACGCTGCGTCTGCGATTGCAGCCGCGCGGCGGCTTCTCACTGCCTGAGGCAATGGGCTCTCGAGCATTACTCCCATCGGGGCAAGCATCGATGGAACCCGGCGATCGCCACACAGACGCCTCCCGCCCCACCCTCTCCGACCTTGCGCCGGATTGGGCCGCGAAGCTCATCACGGCCACGAGCGAAGTCGCACTCGTCGTCGACCGTGATGGCGTGATTCGACATGTCTCATTCTCCGGCGCCGAACCGCCGATCGAAGGCGCCGATGAATGGGTCGGCAAGCCGTGGGTCGAGACGGTCACCGCCGATTCGCGCGGTAAGATCGACCTTCTATTGAAGGAAGCCGCCACCACCGGCACCACGCGACGCCGCCAGGTGAACCACCCGGCGCGCACCGGTGCTGACATTCCGGTGGCCTACAACGCGGTGCGCGCCGAGAACGGCGCGGTGATCGCGGTCGGGCGCGACCTGCGCACGATCTCGATGCTGCAGCAGCGACTCGTCGACACGCAGCAGGCGATGGAGCGCGACTACTGGCGCCTGCGCCACGTCGAGACGCGCTACCGCCTGCTCTTCCAGCTCTCCACCGACGCGATCATCGTCGTCGACGCCGACACGATGCGCATCGTCGATGCCTCGGGCGCGGCGGCGCGGCTCTTCGACGTGCCGGCCGACAAGTTGGTCGGCAAGGGATTCCCGCTCGGCGTCGCCGCCGAGCATGTGCGGGCGGTCGATGATTTGCTCGCGACGGCGCGCACGACCGGCCACGCCACGGATGTCCGGCTCAAGCTCACCGGGGATCGCGGCGACGTCCTCGCTTCGGCGTCGTGCTTCCGCCAAGACAATCTCACGCTGTTGCTCGTCCGCCTCTCGCGGCACGCGACCCCGTCGGCGGCGAACACCTCGCACCGCCAGCGTCTGCTCGAGTTGATCGATCGCACGCCCGAGGCATTGGTCGTCACCGACGCCGAAGGCGACATCCTCACGGCGAACCGCAGCTTCCTCGACCTCGCGCAGCTCGCGAGCGAAGAGCAGGCCAAGGGTCGCTCGCTCGGCAACTGGGTGGGACGTCCGGGCGCGGACCTGAGCGTGTTCCTCTCGACCGTGCGCAAGCACGGCGTGGTCCGCGTCGCGGCGAGTTCCATTCGCGGCGACTTGGGCCTGGCCACCGAGATCGAACTCTCCGCAGTATCGTTGCCCGCCGAGCACGGCGCGGGCGTCGGCTTCGTCATGCGCGATGTCGGACGTCGCGTGACGACGGTGCCGCACGGCGCGCGCGATCTCACGAAGGCCGTGGAAGAGCTCACCACGCTCGTCGGCCGCGTGTCGCTGCCGACGCTGGTGCGCGATACGACCGATCTCGTCGAACGTCATTTCATCGAAGCCGCACTCGAGCTCACCGGCGACAATCGCACGACCGCCGCCGAAGTGCTCGGGCTTTCGCGTCAGACCTTGTATGTGAAGTTGCGTCGCCACGGACTGTCGTCCTCCGGCGAAGTCGACACCGCCGACGCGGGCTGAGGTCTCAGTCCGTGTCGGCGGTTTTGTCTCCCCCCAGTGTCAGGCTATCATGGCATCAATCGGTGTCAATGAACAGCTACAGCACCCTCGGACGCTCCCCGCGCCCGGGGCTGTGCTCGAGTTGCTCAAACCGATCACCTGGTTCCCGCCGATGTGGGCGTTCGCCTGCGGCGCCATCTCGTCGGGCGTCCTGCTCGGGGATCGATGGCCGCAGCTCGCGCTCGGCCTGCTCATCACGGGGCCGCTGGTCTGCGCGACCTCGCAGGCCGCCAACGATTGGTACGACCGTCACGTCGACGCAATCAACGAACCGCATCGCCCCATTCCGTCTGGCCGCATGCCGGGTACCTGGGGCTTTCGCGTCGCGATCATCTGGACCGCGCTCTCGCTGCTCGCGGCCGTTCCACTCGGCGTCGCCGGCATCGTCGCCGTCGCCGTCGCCCTCGCGTTCGCGTGGGCCTACTCCGCCCCGCCGTTCCGCTTCAAGCAGAATGGCTGGGTCGGCAACGCCGCCGTCGGTGTCACCTACGAAGGCCTCGCCTGGATCACCGGCGCCATCGTGCTCCTCGGCGGCGCGATTCCCAACGGCAAGGTCCTCGCGATGGCCGCGCTCTACTCGCTCGGGACGCACGGCATCATGACGCTCAACGACTTCAAGGCGATCGACGGCGATCGCCAGATGGGCATCAAGTCGCTCCCGGCGGCTCACGGCGAACACGTGGCGGCGTGGGTGGCCTGCCTCCTGATGCTCGTGCCGCAGTTCGTGGTGATGCTGCTGCTCGCCAGCTGGGGCAAGCCCGTGCATGCGAGCGCCATCGGCGGACTCGTCGTCGTGCAGACGATGATGATGGCGAGCTTCCTCGCCGCGCCGCGGCAGCGTGCGCTGTTCCTCTCGGCGGCCGGCGTCCCGTTCTATGTGTCCGGGATGATGGTCGCGGCCTTCGCCCTGCGGGGACTCTGATGACGGGGACCGCACGCATCGCCGCCACGCGGACCTACATGGAATGGGGCGGCATCGCCCGCCTCGGCCTCGCGCAGATCGCCATCGGCGCCGTCGCGGCCATCATGACCTCCACGCTCAACCGCGTGATGGTCGTCGAACTCGCGCTCCCGGCGACAATTCCCAGCGTGCTCGTCGCGCTGCACTTCGCCATCCAGATGTCGCGCGCGAAGTTCGGCTTCGACTCCGATCGCTCGGCGTCGCGGGCCCCATGGATCCTTGGCGGCGCCATCGTGCTCGCCGTGGGCGGCACGCTCGCGGCGATGGCCGTCTCCGTCGCCAGCAGGCAGCTCATGCTCGGGCTCACGCTGGCGTTCTTCGCCTACGCCCTCATCGGCGTCGGCATGAGCGCGGCCGGCACGGCGCTGCTCGCGCACGTGGCCGAACAGGTGGAGCCGCGCAAGCTCGGCGGGGCGGCGGCGCTGCTCTGGATCATGATGATCTTCGGGATCGCGGTGACGGCCGGCGTGTCGGGCCAGATGCTCGATCCCTTCACGTTCCCGCGCCTCATCACGGTGACGGCGGTGGTCTGCCTGATCGCGGCGATCCTCGCCGCGATTGCGGCCTGGGGATCCTGGGGTATGCAGCGACCCGCTCTCGAGAAACCGGCCGTTGCGGCGGACGCCAGCTTCCGCACGACGATCCTCGACGCCCTGCGCGACCCCGTGACTCGGCGCTTCGCGTTCTTCGTGTTTGCGGCGATGCTCGCGTACTCCGCGCAGGACCTGATCCTCGAACCCTTCGCCGGTCGCGTGTTCGCGATGACGCCGGGCGAGAGCACGAAGCTCGGTGGCCTGCAGCACGGCGGCGTGATGCTCGGCATGCTCGGCGCGGCGATCCTCTCGGCGCGCATGGGATCGCTGCGCGTGTGGGCCGCGGCGGGCTGCGTGGCATCGGCGGTGGCGCTACTGGTGTTGGCCAACGCGCCCTGGTGGGGCGGCGTGGCGCTGCTCAAGGGCACGGTGTTCGCGCTGGGCGTGGCGAACGGCGTGTTCGCCGTGGGTGCCATCGGCTCGATGATGGCGATGACGGCTGCGGATACCACGCGCGGCACGGGCATCCGGCTAGGCGTGTATGGCGCGGCGCAGGCGATCGCGTACGGCGTGGGCTCGTTGGGCGGCGGTGTCGCCAGCGACCTCACGATTGCCGCGATGGGCGATGCGGCGCGTGGGTATGTGGCCGTGTTCGGCGTCGAGGCCGTGCTGTTCATCGTGGCGGCGTTCATGGCGCTGGCGAGCACGCCGTCGGTCTCGGCGCGGGTGATGCGGGAGCAGGCGACGGGTGATGTCATCCTTGGAGCGATGAGGTAAGCGTGGCGGAGCAGACGTATGACGTCGTCGTGATTGGCGGCGGACCGGCGGGATCCACGGCGGCGCATGACCTAGCGCGCGCGGGGCGCTCCGTGTTGCTGCTCGACCGCGCCTGGCGCGTGAAGCCCTGCGGGGGTGCGGTGCCGCCGCAGCTGCTCAAGGACTTCGACGTGCCGGAGTCGCTGTTGGTGGCGCGCATCAACGAAGCGCGCATGATCTCGCCCAAGGGCAAGACGGTCGACATCCCCGTCGGCAAGGGCTTCGTGGGCATGGTGGACCGCGAGGTGTTCGACGAGTGGCTGCGCGCCCGGGCGGCGACTGCCGGCGCGGAGCGCATGACGGGAGCCTTCGTGCGTCGCGATCGCGATGCCGACGGCGTGGCGCGCGTGGTGTTCACCGACGGACGCTCGCGGCACGGGGCGGAGAAGTCCGTGCGTGCCCGCGCGATCATCGGCGCCGATGGCGCGCTCTCGCAGGTGGCGCGCCAGTGCGTGCCGCGCGCGGACGAAGGCAAGTTCGTCTTTGCGTATCACGAGATCATCAAGAGCCCGACGCAGAACAGCGAGCTCTTTGCGCATGACCGTTGCGACGTGTACTACCAAGGCCCGCTCTCGCCGGACTTCTACGCCTGGATCTTCCCGCACGGCGCGACGACCAGCGTCGGCACGGGCTCGCTGCAGAAGGGCTTCGGCCTCAAGGAGAGCGTCGCGCAACTGCGGGCGGCTACGGGGCTCGATACCCTCGAGACGATCCGCAAGGAAGGCGCGCCGATCCCGCTGCACCCGCTGCCGCGCTGGGACGACGGCCGCGAGGTGGTGCTGGCCGGCGATGCCGCGGGCGTCGTCGCACCGGCCAGTGGCGAAGGGATCTTCTACGCGATGACTGGTGGCCGCTATGCCGCCGATGCCGTCGAGGAGTTCCTGGCGACGGGCAAGGCGAAGTCGCTGGCGAAGGCGCGGCGGCGCTTCCTCTGGGATCACGGCCAGGTGTTCTTCGTGCTCGACGTGATGCAGAAGTTCTGGTATTCCAACGACGACCGCCGCGAACGCTTCGTGGCGATCTGTCGTGACAAGGACGTACAGCAACTCACCTTCGACGCGTACATGCAGAAGAAGCTCGTGCGCGCGAAGCCGTTGTCGCATGCCCGCATCTTCTTCAAGAACCTTGCGCATCTCACTGGCTTGGCCACCGCTTGATGGACGGCTCGCTGTGGGGCCCGATCACCGCGGCCGTCGCCTTCTGGGCGACGGTCGCGGTGGCGGGGGCGCTGGTCACGGACATCGGCCCGTGGTACAAGGGCTTGAAGATGCCGGCGTGGAAGCCGCGCGATGCGCTGTTCGGTCCCATCTGGACGACCGTGTTCATCGGCGCGGGCACGGGCGGCGTCATCGCCTGGCGCGGGGACGGTGGCACGCCGATGGAGCGCAAGCTCTTTCTGCTGGCCTGTCTCGTGAATGCCATCGGCAACGTCCATTGGTCGTACCTGTTCTTCCGCACGCGCCGGCCGGATCACGCGCTGGTGCAAGTGCCGTTCTTCTATCTCTCGATCCTCTTCATGTATTGGACGTCGCGTCCACTGGCGTACGAGGCGGGCATCTGGTTCGCCCCGTACATCGCCTGGGTCACGGCGGCCATCAAGCTCAATTGGGACGTCGTGAAGCTCAACGGTCCCTTCGCTGGAACTCCCAAGGGGTGAACGGCCCATGCTGATCTCCCTTGCCGTGGACTACCGGCACGCCAACGTCGCGACACGCGAACGCTTTCACTTGAGCGATGCGCGCATCGCGAAGCTGTATGCGCGCGAGCCGAACTCCGTCATCCGCGAACTCGTCTGCGTCTCCACCTGCAATCGCAGCGAGATCTACGCCTGGGCCGGCGGCGCCGACCCGGCCACACCGGCGGGCTTTGACCACGCCATCACTGCGCTGGCGCGCGCCTGGATGGGCTCCAAGACGGAAGCCCGCGCGCTGCTCGCCGTGGCCAAGAAGCGCGGCGGCCTCGACGTCGCACGCCGCATCCTGCGTATCTCCTCGGGCCTCGACTCGCAGGTGATGGGCGACGGACAGATCCTCGGGCAGCTGCGCGAGTCGTACCGGCAGGCCGATGCGGCGGGCACGGCGGGCTCGGTGTTGCACCGGCTCTTCGATACGGCGATGCGCACCGGCAAGCGCGTCGCCGCGGAAACGGGATTGCACGCGGGCCGCCGCTCCGTCGGCGCCGAAGCCGCCGCGCATGCGCACCAACGCTTCGGCAATCTCGCGCATGCGCGCGTGGTCGTCGTCGGCTGCGGCAAGACCGGGCAATCGGTCGCGCGCCAGCTCCAGAAGCTCGGCGCACGCGACATCGTGCTCATCAATCGTTCGATGCCACGCGCGCTGACGCTCGCCGACGAAGTGGGCGGGCGCGCCGCGCCGTATGAAGCGCTGCACGTGGAAGTCGCGATGTCCGACGTCGCCATCGCCGCGACGGCGGCCAGCGAACCCGTCGTGATGTACCAACAGCTGCGTACCGCGCGCGAGAACTGCGGCACGGCCACGTATCCGCTGCTCCTGCTCGATCTCTCGATGCCCCGCAACGTCGATCCGGCGCTCGGCGGCGTACCAGGGGTGACCATCGCCGACCTCGATGCCCTGCACATCCCCGTGCTGGCCGCCGAGGAGCTGCGCAAGGCGGCGGTGCCGGCCGCCGAAGCGCTCGTCGAAGCCGAACTCGAGAGCTTCGTGGAGTGGGTGAGTGCCGCGGCCGCCCGCGAGGCGATCCGCCCGCTGGCCGAGGCGCTCACCGAGATTTGCCGTCGCGAACTGACCTTCGCGGCAGGTGATGAAGTAGCCGAGCATGCGACGAGCCGCATCGTGGCGAAGCTGCTGGCGCGCCCGATGACCAAGCTCCGGACGGCGGTGGCGCATGGCGAGGCTCTGCATGCGTTCACCATGACCCTAGATTCCCTCTTTGCGGGGCCGGCCCCGGTGCCCGTGAAGGCGCCGCGCGCCAAGCGCCGCGCTCCGTAGCTCCACCCGCTGTTCTGAGGCCCCCCGTGAACGATCGTTTTCTCCGCGCCCTCAAGCGCGAGCCCGTCGACCGCCCGCCGGTCTGGATGATGCGTCAGGCCGGGCGCTACCTTCCGGAGTACCGGGCGGTGCGCAAGAAGGCCGACTTCCTCACCATGTGCCATACGCCGGAGCTCGCGACGGAAGTCACGTTGCAGCCCGTGGACATCCTCGGCGTGGACGCGGCGATCATCTTCTCCGACATCCTGGTCGTGCCGCACGCGATGGGCATGGACCTCACGGTCGACGAAGGCATCGGGCCGCAGTTCTCCGATCCCGTGCGCACGATGGCCGAACTCAAGCGCCTGCGCGACGTCGAGCCGGAAGATGGCCTCAAGTACCATCTCGATGCGCTGCGCATGACGCGCCGCGCGCTCAATGGCCGCGTGCCGCTCATCGGCTTCGCCGGTGCGCCCTGGACGCTCTTCGCCTACATGACCGAGGGTAAGGGCACGAAGAGCTTCTCGATCGCCAAGAAGGCGCTGTTCGCCGATCCCGCGTTCTCGCATGCGCTGCTGGGCAAGTTGGCCGACAATGTCGGGCGCTTCTTGGTCGCGCAGGCCGCCGCCGGTGCACAGGCCCTGCAGGTCTTTGATTCGTGGGCCGGCTCGCTCGGTCCGCGCGAGTATCGCGAGTTCGCGCTGCCGTACATGGCCCGCACCATCAAGATCGCGAAGACCGCCGGGGTGCCGGTGATTGCCTTCGCACCGGGCGCGGGCTGGGCGTTGGGTGAGATCGCCGAGGCGACGGGCTGCGACACGCTGGGCGTGGATTGGCACACGGATGCCTCGTGGGCGCGCGGCGTCGCCGATGCCACGGGTCGCGGCATCCAGGGCAATCTCGATCCGACGACGCTCTACGCCGCGCCGGCGACCATCAAGGAACGCACCGAGGCCATGCTCTCGGCGATCGACGGGCCCGGCTACATCGCCAACCTCGGCCACGGCATCCTGCCGGACATCCCCGTCGATCACGCGCGCATGTTCATCGACACCGTGCAGGCCTGGGATTCGCGTGCCGCGCACCAGCGCGCGATGTCGGCGGAGGCCGCGCGATGACCGCGGCGCCGGCACGCATCGGCGCCGCGAGTCGGGAAGCGATGGCGCAGTGGACCTCCGGCTTGCACGACGCCGTGACCGCGATGTTCGAGCGGCTCGACGGCGCGCGCTTCGAAGAGGCCTCGTGGCAGCGCAAGGGCGGCGGTGGCGGGCAAGCGCGCCTGCTCGCCGAGGGCAAGGTGTTCGAGAAGGCGGGCGTGAACCGCGCGCTGGTCGAGGGCATCCTGCCGCCTGACGCGGCGGCGCGGCTCGGCGGCAACATCCCGGCCGGCACGACGCCGCACTTCTTTGCGACGGGCGTCAGTGTCGTCGCGCACCCGCGCTCGCCGATGGTGCCCACCGTGCACCTCAACGTGCGCTACTTCGAGCTGTCGGATGCCGACGGCAATCGCCACGATGCGTGGTACGGCGGCGGCACGGACCTCACGCCGATGCACCCGTTCCCCGAGGACGCGGTGCATTTCCATCGCGTGCTCAAGTCCGCCTGCGACAAGTTCAATCCGGCGATCTTCCCCGCGTACAAGCGCTGGTGCGACGAGTACTTCCGCAACACGCACCGCGAGAACGAGGCGCGCGGCGTCGGCGGGATCTTCTTCGACCACGTGCGCCCCGACGATGCGCCGTTCGGCTTCGATGCCGCATCGCTGCATCGCTTTGTGGACTCCATCGGCCGCGTGCTCGAGGAGGCCTATGCGCCGCTCGTCGAGCGCCGTCGCGACCTGTCGTATACCGAGCGCGACAAGCGCCTGCAGCTCTTCCGCCGCTCGCGCTACGTGGAGTTCAACCTGCTGCATGACCGCGGCACCTTGTTCGGACTGCAGACGGGCGCGCGAACGGAAAGCGTGCTGATGTCGATGCCGCCCGTGGCGGCATGGCCGGCGCCGGTGGAGCCCGAGCCGGGCAGCATCGAGGCGCAGCTCGCGGAGATGCTGGTCCCTCGCGACTGGGCGGCTGGGAGCTGAGATGCGCGTCGCGGTGATCGGTGCCGGCATCACCGGCCTGTCCGCCGCCATCGAGCTGCGTGACCGTGGGGCGCAGGTGACGGTGCTGGAAGCGTCCGACCGCGTGGGCGGCGTCATCACCACGATCCGGCGCGACGGATGGCTGGTCGAGGCCGGCCCTACCTCACTCACGGCCACGGCCGCGCTCGAGTCCTTGATCGACCGCACGTCGCTGGGTGCCGCGCGCATCGCCACGCAGCCGGCGGCCAAGCGGCGCTTCATCGTGCGCGGCGGCCAGCTCGTGGCGCTGCCCGACGGACCGGGGTCGCTCGCGTCCACGGATGCCATCTCCGCCGGTGCCAAGTTCGCGCTGCTGCGCGAGCCCTTCGTGACGCCGCGGCGCGACGACGGCGAAGAGTCGCTCGCCGCGCTGGTGCGACGCCGCCTGAATGGCGAGATCCTCGATTATCTCGTGAATCCGCTCATCGCCGGCATCTACGCGGGCGATCCCGATCGGCTCTCGGTGAAGTACGCGATGCCGATGTTGCACGACGGCGAGCGCAAGCATGGGTCGCTGATCGTCGGCGCGATGAAGGAAATGAAGGGCAAGCGCGGCGTCGTGCGGCAGAAAGGCATCACCTCGTTCACCACGGGGCTCGGCAGCCTGCCGGACGCCATTGCCTCGACGCTCGGCGCGGCGGTGAAGACCGCGGCGCGCGTCACGCGCGTCGAGCGCGTGGGGTCGACGTGGCAGGTCACCGCGGCGGGCATGCCGACGATTCCCGTGGATGCGGTGCTCTGCGCCACGCCGGCCTATGCCCTCGACAGCCTTGGCTTGCCGGGCGAAGTGAGCGCGGCGCTGGGCAACATCACGCGATTGCCGCATCCGCCGGTCGCGACGCTTGCGTTGGGCTTCCGCCGCGAGGACGTCGAGCATCCGCTCGACGGCTTCGGCGTGCTCATGCCAGCGGTCGAGCGTCGTACCGTGCTCGGTGCGCTGTTCTCGTCGAGCGTGTTCGCGGGACGCGCACCGGACGGGCATGTGCTGATCACCTGCTTCCTCGGCGGCATGCGCAGCCCGGCCGACGGCCGCGCCGACGTCGCCGAAGTGCTGCCGCGCGTGCTCGCCGACCTGCGTCCGCTGCTCGGCATCCGGCGCGATCCGGTGTTCACCAACCACCAGCGCTGGGACCGCGCGATTCCGCAGTACGAACTCGGCCACGGCGGCGTGCTCACCGCGGCGGCGAACATCGAGGCGGCGCTGCCCGGCCTGTACTTCAGCGGGCAGTGGCGGCACGGCGTCTCGCTCGGGGATTGCCTGGCGCAGGGCCAGCAAGCCGCGGCGCGCATCATGGCGGAGCGGTGATCGAGACCGCGCTCTCCACCGCGCTGCGCACCGAGACGCGCGAGCTGCACGTGCGGGCCGAGCGCAGCGGCGCGATGGCCGCGTTGCTGCGTGGCCAGCTCTCGCTGGCCGGCTACGGCGCGATGATCGCCGCCTTGCACGAGATCTACGCGGGGCTGGAGGAAGGCCTCGAACGCAATGCGGCGCATCCGGCCATTGCCGCCCTGCGGCACCCGGGGCTCGCGCGGCGCGCGGCGCTGGAGAGCGATCTCGCCGTCTTGCGGCGGTTGGGCATGGCGCCGCTCGCGCCAATCGCTGAAGCCCGGGACTACGCCGATCACCTGCGCGGGCTGGCGGGCACGGACCCGGTGCTGCTCGTCGCGCATGCGTGGTTGCGCTACCTCGGCGATCTCAACGGCGGCCGCGTGCTGGCAAAGGTCGTGCGCGATCGGCTCGGCGTGCCCGAGGGCGCGATGGCGTTCTATCGCTTTCCGGCGATCGCCGACCCCGCGGCCGCGGCCGTGGCCTGGCGCCTGTCACTGGATGCGATCGATGCGGATCCGGCGCTGCAGTCGCGGCTCGTCGAAGAGGCTCGCGACGGTTTCCGGCGGCACATCGCCTTGTTCGAGGCGTTAGCCCCCGCTCAGGACGCGGCCGACTCGTCTTCCGAGGCGTAGCGCCCCAGCAGGGTCGAGAGCCTGGCCGCCTGGCGCGTCGCCGCCTCGACCTCGCGCAGCAGCGGCGCGATCGCCACCAAGTCCGCGCTGTCCGCGATCTCGCTGACCGCCACGCCGGCGTTGGCCCACACCGCCGAGACGAGCGCCTGGACGTCGGGTGCCAACGGGCCCTGCATCGCCTCGAGTTCACTCACCGTCGTCGGACGCTGCGCGGCATAGATGGCGCGCTGCAGGCGCTCGCGCGCATGGTCCGCGGCTTCGCGGGCCGTGAGGTCGTTGATGACGAAGATGAACCCGAAGAGGCCGCCGTGGAGCTGCGGGATCGGATCGGCGCGCATCGCCACGGGCGTGCCGCTGCGGTCGCCGCGCGCCAGCCGGAGTTCGCCGCGCCACGGCCGCCGGTCGCTGCGCAGGCGCTCGATGAGCTCGTGCACGCGCTGCGGCTGCTCGAACTGCTGCGCGAAATCCTGCACCGTCTCCAGGGCGCGGAACGGACCGCCCATCAGGTGCGCCAACGCGTCGTTCGCGAGCAGGACGCGGCCCGATTCGTCCGCGATGACGATCGGCTCGGCGGCGCCCACGACCGCGCGGCGCATGCGGTCGAGCTGCGCCTCGGCGATCAGCACGCGCACCGCGCGGATCTGCAGGACGATGTCGCCCAGCGACTGGCCGATGGCCCGCGCGATCGCCGTCTCGCGCGGCGTCCACGGGATGGACGTCTCGCGCACGAGTTCGTGCCAGGCCGCGAAGGACCGACGCGGCGAGAGTTCCATCTTCGCGTTGAACACCACGGCCTTCTTGGGATCGCCGCCCCAGGTGACGTCCTGCACCTGCTCGCGGCGGAACCAGACGAGATACTCACCCGGCCCGCCGCCAAGTCGCACGGCGAGGACGCCGGCCGCGACCGGGGTGATGGCGGCGAGCGACGGCGCGAGCTTCGCGATGCTCGAGCAGGCGAACAGCGGCTGCGCGTCCTGCTGGTCGAGGAACGCGAACAGGGCGCGGAGGTCCGGCGTCGACGGCACTTCACCCGTCGTCTCGACTTCGCCGTCGAAGAGCAATGCCGCTCCCGTGGCGCCCACGGGCTGCAGCAGCTGCCGCGGCGTATCGAACAGCGCGCGGCGCCAATCACCGTCGGTGGAGGTCGCCTCGATGAGCCGATGCTCGAGCCGCCGGACCAGGACCTCCGCCTGCGCCTCCGCGAAATGCTCCAGCGCCGAAATGCGCGTGGACACGACTTCCGCCACGAGCTCCACGGCGGCGCGCAGATCATACGGCAGGTACTTCGCCGAGTAGTGGTGGCAGGAGATCAGGCCCCACAGCTTGCCCTCGTGGATCAGCGATGCGACCACCGTGCCCGTCACGCCCATGTTCTGCAGGTACTGCGTGTGCATCGGCGAGATGCTGCGCAGCCCGGCCATCGACAGGTCGATGTCGTCGCCGATGAGCGGATTCTCGCGCGGCACGAGCGGCACCGGGACGTACCGCGCGTCGACGAGCAGGCGCACCTTGTTGCGCAGGTACAGCTCGCGTGCACGCTGCGGAATGTCGGTCGCCGGGTAGTGCCGGTGCAGGAACGACTCGAGCCCGTCGCGCTTCTCCTCGGCGATGATCTCGCCGTGGCCGTCGGCATCGAAGCGATACACCATCACGCGGTCATAGCCGATGAGGTCGCGCATGTCGCGGACGACGAGGTCGGCGAGCGCGGGGATCGAATGCGCGGCCGAGAGGCGCGTGACGGTCTGCGTGAGGCGCTGCGTGAGGGCGGGGGTCGTGCGGCGGCGGGCCGCGACAACGATCTCCTCGAGCTCGAGGATGAGGCCGCCGGCCGGGGGGCGATGCAGCATCGCGCTGCAGCTCAGGCGACCACGTGGCGTCTCGAGCACGAGGCGCAACGGCTGCGGAGCGACCAGCGACGGTTCCGCCGCGAGCGCGCGCACCTGCTCGGCTGCCGCGAAGCCCAGCGCCTCGATCGGCGACCCGAGCAGGACATCGGGCGCCATCCCAAGCATCTGGTCGACGTTCGCGCTCAGCTGAACGACCACGAACCGCGGCTCCGACAGCACGAGGAGCACCCCGTGCGGCTGGATCGAGCCACTGAGGTGAATCAGCTCGCGTTCACAATTGCTGAGGTCGGCTTCCCCGAATCGGGGTTCCGCTGGCGATGCGCCCATTGGGACTCAGTGGCGCCCGGGATGACCCGGACTGGGGGGACACAGAGTCCTCTATCGTAGCACCAAACACGGGAATCCGCACTCGGGAATTATTCCGACAGGTCCGTCAGAAGTCCTTGACACCCCGGCGTGACAGGCCGATGCACCATCCATACATTCCCCGAGGGCCCTGGGGGCGGCCCCCCGCCGCCCTCCCCCTTCATATAGATGGAGGCAGGTTGGCAGAACCCACCCGAATCGTCATCGGCACGCGGGCGAGCAAGCTCGCGCTGTGGCAGTCGCACCATATCCGCGACCGCCTCTTGGGCCTGGATCCCTCGCTCGACATCTCGCTCGAGCGCATCTCGACGCGCGGGGACGAGGTACAGGACCGTCCCCTCGCCGCCATCGGACGCAACTCGCTGTTCGTCGCGGAGATCGAGGACGCGCTGCGCTCCGGCCGGATCCGGATTGCCGTGCACAGCGCCAAGGACCTCCCGTCCACGCTGCCGGCGGAGTTCGCGATCGTGGCGTTCACCACGCGCGCCGATCCGCGCGATGTGTTGGTGAGCAAGCACGGGACGCTGATGCAGCTCCCGCAGAGCGCGCGCGTCGGCACGAGCTCGCCGCGTCGCGCCTGCCAACTCAAGGCGATCCGCCCGGACATCGTCTGCCTCGACATCCGCGGCAACGTCGACACGCGCCTCGCCAAGCTCGAGCGCGGGGATTACGACGCCATCGTGCTTGCCGCCGCCGGACTCGATCGCCTGGGGTGGTCGCACGTCGCGACCGAGCGGCTCGAACCGGACGTGATGCTGCCCGCCGTGGCGCAGGGCATTCTCGCGGTCGAGGCCCGCGCCGACGATGCGGCGATGGCCACGCTCTGTGCCGCGCTGGAAGATCCCGTCGCGCGCGCCTGCGCCGTCGCCGAACGCGCGTTCCTCGCCGCGATGGGGGCCGGTTGCAACGCGCCACTCGCCGGTTTCGCCACGTTGGACGGCGACACGCTGTCGCTCTCGGCGCTCGTCGGTGCGCCCGATGGACGCCACGTGAAGGTCACGCGACGCGCGCCCACGTCCGCCGCTGCGACGCTTGGCGTCGACGTGGCCGATGCGCTGCGCGCCGAAGGCGGCGCCGAACTCCTCGCTGCCGCCATCGGCGGCAATGTCGGTGGGTGACGATCGCCCACTCGCAGCCGTGCGCGTCGTCGTGACGCGCCCGGCCGCGCAGAGCGCCGAGCTGATGGAACGGCTCCGCTCCGTGGGTGCAGTGCCCGTCGCCGCGCCGGCCATCGAGATCCTGCCCGCTGACGACGAAACGCCGTTGCTCGAGTGCGTCGCAGGGCTTGGGCGCTATGCGTGGATCGTCTTCACCAGTGCGAACGCCGTGACCTTCACGGCGCAGGCCGTCGACGCACACATCCCGGACACCTGCCGCGTCGCCGTCGTCGGTGCCGGCACGGCGTCGGCCTGCGCGTCGAAGGGTATCCCCGTGCACTTCCAGCCGAGCACGGCGCTCGGCGAGACCTTGGCCCGCGAACTCCCGCTCGACGCGGGACAGCGCGTGCTCTGGCCGCGTGGCTCGTTGGCGCCCGACACCGTGGCCGACATCCTGCGCGAACGCGGTGCCACGGTCGATGCGCCCATCGCCTACCGCACCGTCACGAACCTCGATCTCCTCGGCATCGTCGATGCCATGCGCGACCGGCGCGTCGACGCGGTGACGTTCACCAGTCCGAGCACGGTGCGGCATTTCGTCGACGGCCTCGCCGCCGCCGGCGTGCGCATGCATCGCCTGCCCGAGCATGAGCGCCCGCGCGTCGTCTGCATCGGGCCCGTCTCCGCCGCCGCGGCGCGTGAATGCGGCCTCACGGTGGATGCCATCGCCGAACCACACGACGACAGCGGCCTCGTCGCCGCGCTCGTCCGCATCTTCTCCGAACGTCCAGCCCACGCCTGAGCTCCCTGTGTCCGACGACGCCTCGCCCCTGCTCTCCCACGACCGTCCCCGCCGCACGCGCCGCAGCGCCGCGCTGCGTGCCTTCGTGCGCGAGACCGACCTGCACGTCCGCGATTTCATCCATCCGCTGTTCATCGCCGAGGGCAACGGCGTGCGGAAGCCGATCGACACCATGCCCGGCCACGCGCAGCTCAGCGTCGACCAACTCGCCGCGGAAGTCGCGGAGCTCAAGGCGCTCGGCATCACCAGCGTGCTGCTCTTCGGCATTCCGAAGCGCAAGGACGACACGGGCAGCGGTGCCTGGGACGCGAAGGGCCCGGTGCCGCAGGCCATCCGTGAACTCAAGCGGCTCGCCCCCGAGCTGCTCGTCATCGCGGATGTCTGCCTCTGCGAATACACGGCGCACGGCCACTGCGGCGTCGTGCGCGACCAGTCAGGCGTCGTCGTCAACGACGAGACCATCCCGCTACTCGGCAAGGCCGCCGTGTGCTACGCCGAGGCCGGCGTGGATATCGTCGCCCCGAGCGCGATGATGGACGGCCAGGTGATCGCGATCCGCCACGCACTCGACGACGCCGGCTTCACCGACATGCCGATCCTCAGCTACGCGGCGAAGCACGCCTCGGCGTTCTATGGACCGTTTCGCGGTGCGGCCGAGAGCACGCCCAGCTTCGGCGATCGCCGCGCGTACCAGATGGATCCCGCCAACGCGCGCGAGGCGCTGCGCGAAGTGCAGCTCGACGTCGACGAAGGCGCGGACCTCCTCATGGTGAAGCCGGCCGGATCGGCCCTCGACATCATCCATCAGGTGCGTGCGCACTTCCCGCATCCGCTCGTCGCGTATCAAGTGAGCGGCGAGTATGCGATGCTCAAGGCCGCCGCCGAACGAGGCTGGCTCGACGAACCCCGTGCCGCGCTGGAATCGCTGCTCGCCATCAAGCGCGCCGGCGCCGAACGCATCATCACCTACTACGCCAAGGAAGCCGCGCGCTGGTTGGCGCAGGCCTGACCATGACCACCACTGCCCCGATGATCAGCTCCACCAGCAGCGAATCCGAGAAGCTCTTCGCACGCGCACGCGCGGTCATGCCGGGCGGCGTCAGCTCGCCCGTGCGCGCCTTCCGTTCCGTGGGTGGCACACCGCGCTTCATGACGAAGGCCAAGGGCCCCTTCATGTGGGATGCCGACGGCAATCGCTACGTGGACTACGTGCTCTCCTGGGGCCCGATGATCCTCGGACACTGCCATCCGGAAGTCGTGGAAGCCGTGCGCGAGCAGGTCGGCACGGCGATGAGCTTCGGCGCGCCGTCGGACCTCGAGGCGCAGTTGGCCGAGAAGGTCATCGCGATGGTGCCAAGCGTGGAGATGCTGCGCTTCGTCTCCAGCGGCACCGAGGCGACGATCAGCGCCGTGCGCCTCGCGCGCGCCGCCACCGGCCGGGCGAAGATCATCAAGTTCGCCGGCTGCTATCACGGCCACGGCGATTCGTTCTTGGTGCAGGCGGGCTCGGGCGTCGCGACGCTCGGACTTCCGGATTCTCCCGGCGTGACGCCGACGACCGCCGCCGACACGCTCACCGCGCCGTACAACGATGTGGCCGCCGTGCAGACGCTCGTCGATGCGAACCCCGGACAGGTCGCCGCGGTGATCGTCGAGCCCGTGGTCGGCAACGCGGGCTTCATCCAGCCGAAGCCGGGCTTCTTGGAAGGTCTGCGCGCGCTCTGCACCAAGGCCGGCATTGTCTTGATCTTCGACGAAGTGATGACCGGCTTCCGCGTCTCGCTCGGCGGCGCGCAGCAGAAGTACAACGTGATGCCCGACCTCACGACGCTCGGCAAGGTGATCGGCGGCGGCATGCCCGTCGGCGCATACGGTGGGCGCAAGGACCTCATGGAACAGGTCGCGCCGGCCGGCAAGATGTATCAGGCCGGTACGCTGAGCGGGAATCCCGTCGCCATGGTGAGTGGCCTGAAGACCCTCGAGGTGCTCACGCGCCCCGGCACCTTCGAGAAGGCCGAGCGCGCCGCATCGCAGACCGTGAAGATGCTCAGCGCCTGGGCGCGCGGGCACGGCTATCCCTTCCAGGCCGCGCACGCCGGCACGATGTGGGGCAGCTTCTTCACCAACACGCCGATGGTGGATTACGAGACCGCGAAGACCGCGGACACGCAGCGCTACGCGCGCTTCTTCCACGCGATGCTCGCCCAGGGCGTGTACCTGGCGCCGAGTCAGTTCGAGGCGGCGTTCACGTCGGCGGAGCACACGGATGAGGTGCTCGGGTTGGTGACGGCGGCACTGGGGCGCATTTCGGTTTGAACTGCCTAGTGCAGTTGGAAGTTGCGAGTCGGCAGTAGAAAGAGGGGCGTGCCGATCACTCGGCGCGCCCCTCTGATTACTCACAACTCCCAACTTCCCACTGTAGTATAGAGGCGCCGGTCGGAATCGAACCGACGAATAGCAGATTTGCAGTCTGCCGCCTTACCACTTGGCCACGGCGCCTAAGTCCTTGGAAGCTAACGGGGTGGCTTCCCGACCTCAACCGAACGGGCCCCGGGCGGTGGGCAACGCCCTCCCGGCCGCGTACCTTGAGGGGTGCACCGATTACGCCTCACGGTTGAGCGGCTCCGCCCCCTCGCCACGCGCGCGCTGTTGCTCGTCCTCCTCGTCGGTGGCCTGATTGCCCTCGGTCGCTCCGACGCGCTGCACGCGGAGCTCCTCGACGTCCTCGAGGCGGCCAAGCGCGTCATCGCCGCTCATCCCGTCGGCGGACCGCTGGCCTTCATCGGCCTGTCAGCGCTCTCGGCCATGCTCGGCTTCGTTTCCAGCGCCGTGCTCGTGCCCGCGGCCGTCTACGCCTGGGGCGCGACCCTCACGGCGCTCATGCTGTGGATTGGCTGGACCCTCGGCGGCCTCACGGCGTGGACCCTCGCCGCGCTCTTCGGCCGCCCGGTCCTGCGGTGGATCGTCGCCAGCGAGACGTTGAGACGCTACCAACACTTGCTCGACAAGCGACCGCGCTTCTCGTCGGTGCTGCTGTTCCAACTCGCGTTGCCCTCGGAGATTCCCGGGTACCTGCTCGGGCTCGCGCGCTATCCGTTGCCGCGCTATCTCGCCGCGTTGATGCTCGCGGAGCTGCCGTATGCCGTGGGCACGGTGCTGCTGGGCGTCGGCTTCGTACAGCGCGACACGGCCACGTTGCTCGCGGTGTGCCTTGTCGGCGCCGTCGCGCTGGCCATCATCGCCCAGGCGCTGCGCAAGCGAAACGGCGCGTAGCCCCGCGAGGCCACGCGCCGTCGTCTGCGGTGTTCCGCGCGTCGATCAGTCGAGCGCGGGCGGACGCTTCAGGTGGAAGTCCGTCCGCTGCTGGTATGCATGCGCCACCCGCAGCAACGTCTCCTCGTCGAAGAGCCGCCCCACGAACGTGAGCGACACCGGCGTGCCGTTCTCGCGGAATCCGTGCGGCAGGATGACCGCCGGATGCCCCGTCAGGTTCGTCGCGAGCAACTGGCCCGAATTCGTCGGCGCAACAATCACGTCCACGCGTTGCATCAACGCGTCCCAGGCCTGCATGGCCTGCGTGCGCGCGCGGTTCGCATTGATGTACTCGGTAGCCGGAATGAAGTGCGCCGACCGGAATGTCGCCGGCCACGCGTTCGGGCCTTGGCTCACCAACTCCGCGGCGCGCCCGCTGCGCACGAGTTCGTCGAATGCGGCACCGGCTTCCGCGTTGAGGATCAGGCGCATCGCGTTGTACGGCTGCTCCGGCACCTCGACATCCACGAACGTCACGCCGAGCTCGGCGAGCACCGCCAGCGCCGCGGTATCGAAGGGCTTGGTAATCGTCTGCCGTTCGAAGTCGGCGCGCATCACGCCCACGCGGAGTCCGCGCACGCTGGCATTCCCGTCCCAGCGGAACGGTGCGGCATGCACCGTCGCGTCTTGATCGTCCGGTCCGTGCAGCGCACTGAACACCAGCGCGCAGTCTTCGACCGAGCGCCCGATGGGGCCAAGCTTGTCCATCGTCCAGCTCAACGCCATCGCGCCGGTGCGCGGCACGCGGCCGAAGGTCGGACGCAGCCCCGTGGCGCCGCAGCGCGTGCTCGGCGAGGAAATCGATCCGAGGGTCTCGGAGCCAATCGCAAACGTGACGCAACCCGCCGCGGCGGCCGACGCCGAGCCCGCCGACGAACCGCTCGAGCCTTGCTCGAGATTCCAGGGATTCCGCGTCATGCCGCCGAACCACACGTCACCCATGGCGAGCTCGCCGAGGGTGAGCTTCGCGACGAGGACGGCACCGGCTTCGTCGAGACGCTTCACCACCGTGGCGTCCGTCTCGAAGCGCTGGTCCTTGTACGGCGCCGCACCCCAAGTGGTCGGTGCGCCGGCGACAGCGAGGAGATCCTTCGCACCCCATGGGATGCCGTGCAGCGGCCCGCGATAGCGTCCGCGCGCGATCTCGGCGTCCGCTGCACGCGCCTTGGCCAGCGCCCGCTCGCGCAGCACACTCGTCGCGAACAGCAGGCGCGGATTGTGCCGCTCGAGGCGGTCGAGGTACAGCGTCGTCAGCCGCTCGGAGGTCACGACGCGGCGGCGCAGCAAGTCGGCCTGCGTGGTCAGCGAGGCGAAGGCGAGGTCCGCGTCCGTCGGCGGCAACGCCGCGGCGGGCCGACGCGTCATGACCGGCGGCCGACTCTCCCCCTTCGGTAACGCACTTGGCCGCGGCAGCGGCGAGAACGAGATCGCGGGCGACACGGCGTTCGGCAGCTGCACCGCATGCAGCTCCGTGATCTGCACCGCTTGGCGGCGCAGCGCCGCGACGATCTGTTCACGCTCGGCGTCCGCGTACTGCACGCCGGCGATCTCCTCGGCGGCGGCAACCGTCGCCGTGGTGATCTCGGCACCGTCGGCGATCTTGGCCCAGAGGACACCGGGCAGGAGCGTGCCGCCGAGTCCCAAGGCGGAACAGGTGGCGAGGAAGTTCCGGCGCGATGCGTTCGACGATTCGGTCATGGAGGCATGGGGCTGGGGTCGCCGAAATCTGGTCGCTCCGCGCGCCGTGCGCGATATTCTCGCGATGCGACCCTTCCGCCTCATGCTGCCTGCCCTTGCGCTCGTGCTCTCGGCCCTCGCCGGCGAGGAGGCCGCCGCGCAGCCGGTCTCCCGTCGCGATCTTGCGGACGCATACCTCCTCGTGGACCGCATCGTCGCCGAGCGCGGCATGCCGGCCACGGCACGCGTGCGCTGGAACGAGGACTTCGACCGCACGACGCTGGCGTTCTTCGGGGGCGACTTCGCGAAAGTCCTGCGGGACATGCACGACCTTGCGGCGCGCATGCTGGGCGACAGCGCCGCGGCGAGCCCGACGCGACGCTTGCTCGCGCTGCGGTTGCGGCCGCAGCCCCGCGTGGTGACGCCGCAGGCGCCCGCAGTCCGCATCGGCGTCACGGTCATGTACGCCGACAGCGGCGAAGCGGCGCGGACGCTCCGCCTGCGCGTCGTGGACGCGGCGGGCACGACCGTGGCCACGGCCGCGCTCCGCGTGGCCGCCGCGGCGCGGGCGGGGGAGGTGTTCGCCGTGGAGCTTCCGCGTCGTGCACTGCCCGGCAGCAATGCGCGGCTCACCGTCATCGCCGAGCTCGACGGCGCGGCGACGGCGCTCCGCGCGCCGTTGTTTGCACTCGAAGCGCCAGCCGACAGCATCCGCGCCGCGTTGGACGCGGAGATTACCGCGCTCACGGCGCCTGTCGATGCGCAGGTGCTCGCCTCGCTGCGCGCCCGCACGACGCTCATCGCGGACGTGCCCGACGAATCCAACTCGGCACAGTTCCTCGCCGATCCCGTCGCGCTCGCCGCGCTGCTCCAGGAGGAGATTGCCGCGGTGGCCGCAGGGCGCGATCCCTACCGCCGCACCGGCGACACCTGGCGGGTGCTGCAGATGCCCGATGCGCGCGTGCCCTTCCGCCTCTACATCCCGCCGCAGGCCCGTGCGCAGCAGGCGCTCCCGGTGGTCATCGCGCTGCATGGTGCCGGCGCGGACGAGAACATGTTCCTGGAGGGCTACGGGCACGGCCGCCTGCGCACGCTCGCCGATTCACTGGGCTTCATCGCCATCTCCCCGGCGACGGTGGACTTCGCCCGGCACCCCGCGACGCTCGACTCCATGCTCGCCGTCGTCGCGCGCACGCAGGCCTTCGATCGCACGCGCGTCTACATGCTCGGCCATTCGCTCGGGGCCGGCATCACGCAGCGTTTCGCGGCGCAGCGCGGTGACGTGTTGCGCGCGACGGCGTTGATCGCTGGCGCCGGTGCCGTCGCCGCCGACCAACGCGTCGTGCCGACGCTGTTCATCGCCGCCGAGCGCGATCTCATCATTCCGGCGGCGCGGGTGCGCGCGGCGTACGATGCGTTGCGCGCGCGGGGCAACCCCGTGGAGTTCGCCATGGCCGAGGGTTGGGGACACACGCACGTCGTCGGCGTGGAGTTGGGCCGCGCGCTGCAGTTTCTCCTCGCACGCTGACGGCGTTTGGTGATGTATGTCGCACGCGCAGCGATGCATCCATCACAGGTGCCGTCACAGGTTGATGATACGGGCACCGCGAGCCTGCGCCGTGCATTGATTACGGCATCGCAGCAGTCTCGCGCAATCCAATTTCTCTTCAGCCTCTCGAGTCCCCCATGATCCAGCGTCTCCTCGTCGCCACCGCGGTCGTTGCGGTCGCCGCCTGTGCCCGCCCCGCCGCCGAAGCGCCGGCACCGACCATCAGCGATGCCAACATCGCGGCCATCGTCGTCACGGCGAACACGATCGACATCCAGTACGCCGACCTCGCGCTCGCCAAGAGTCAGCACGCAGAGGTCCGCAGCTTCGCCGAGATGGTGAAGAAGGACCACCAGTCGGTGAACGAAGCCGCCGGCGCGCTCGTGACGCGGCTCGGCGTGACGCCGGAGATGAACGGCGTGGCCTTCGACCTGCGCGATGACGCCGAGACGAAGCGGCTCACCCTGCGCGACCTCGAGGGCGTGGCGTTCGACAGCGCGTATGCGGCAAACGAGATCACGTATCACACCACGGTGCTCGGCGCGATCGACAACGCGTTGATCCCGTCGGCGCAGAACGCGGAGCTGAAGGCGCTGCTGGTGGCCGTGCGTCCCGCCGTCGCCGCGCACCTGGATCACGCCCGCGAGCTCGCCGCAAAGGTCGCGCGGCGCTGATGTCACGCGCGCGCGTCGTTATCGCGGCCCTCGCGCTCGTGGCCGCCGTCGCCTGCGGCGCGGCGGCGGCGTCGATGCGCACGAGCGGTCGCACGGAAATCGCGATGCGCGGGAACTCGTTCCGTCCGCGACGTGCAGAGATCCTCGTCGGCGACACGGTGGTCTGGGTGAACCGGGACATCGTGCGCCACGATGCCGTAAAGCCTGGACTGTTCGATTCCGGCGAGCTGCGCGGGGGCGAGTCGTTCGCCTGGGTCGCCGCCGACACCGGTCTCATTGAGTACCGTTGCACCATTCACCAGCGCATGCGCGGTGAGCTTCTGGTTCGTCCGGCGAAGTAACGTCATACACAGCAACAAGTTACGAGAATGGCGACGGGCTTTGACCCGTCGCCATTTTTGCTGATTTATCGGCTTGGTGGACCGTGTTTTGTGCAGATTCTGCGATTTTGCGGTGACAGTTTGTCAATTTTGGCGTTGCGTTGTGCCAAATGTCCGCTAAATTTTGCAACTTCTGCAGCAATCCCATCCCACCACGCGCATTTCCATGTCCGCCTCAGATACGCCCCGCCTCTCGGCCATCCGCGCCATCGCCACGCGCACGCCGATCGTGCCGAACGTGCCGTCGATGCTGCCGAACCCCAAGCCGACCTCCGCGTACTTCGGCAGCCACACCTTCGGCGCCAAGCAGATGAAGGACAAGCTGCCGAAGGACGTGCACGCAAGGCTCGTCGAGGCCATCCGTCTTGGGAGGAAGCTCGATCCGTCGATCGCGCCGGCCGTCGCCAGCGCGGTGAAGGAGTGGGCGATCACGCAGGGCGTGACGCACTTCTGCCACTGGTTCCAGCCGCAGACCGGCCTCACCGCCGAGAAGCACGACGCCTTCCTCACGCTCGACGCCAATGGCAACGCGATCGAGAAGTTCACGGCCGAGCAGCTGATCCAGTCTGAGCCGGACGCGTCGTCGTTCCCGTCGGGCGGCCTCCGCGCGACCTGGGAAGCCCGCGGCTACACGGCGTGGAACCCGGCCTCGCCGCTCTTCATCATGGAAGCGGCCGGCACCAAGACGCTCTGCATCCCGTCGGTGTTCATCGGCTACAACGGCGAGGCCCTCGACGAGGTCGCCCCGCTGTTCCGTTCGAGCGAGATCCTCTCCAACGCCGCGCGTGAGCTGCTCGACCTGATCGGCGACAAGGGCGCGCTGCGCGTCTACACCACGATGGGCACGGAGCAGGAGTTCTTCGTCATCGACCGCACGCACTTCGCGATGCGCCCCGACCTCGTGATGGGCGGCCGCACGCTCGTCGGCGCGGCCCCGCCGCGCGGCCAGCAGCTCGAGGACCACTACTTCGGGGGCATCCCCGAGCGCGTCCAGGCCTTCCTCGCCGAGGTGGAGTTCGAGCTCTACAAGCTCGGCGTGCCGATCGTCACGCGCCACAACGAGGTCGCGCCCTGCCAGTTCGAGATGGCGCCGATGTTCGAGGAAACCGACATCGCCACCGACCACAACCAGCTCGTGATGTCCGTCCTCAAGGACGTGGCGCTGCGCCATGGCCTGCAGGTGCTGCTCAACGAGAAGCCCTTCGCCGGCATCAACGGCTCGGGCAAGCACTGCAACTGGTCGCTGTCGATCGCCTCGGATAACGAGCTCAACGGCATCAACCTGCTCAAGCCGGGCAAGACGCCGCACCAGAACATCCGCTTCCTGATGTTCCTGGCCGCGGTGCTGCGTGGCGTGCACCGCCACCAGGGCCTGCTGCGCGCCGGCATCGGTACCAGCGGCAATGAGCATCGCCTCGGCGCCAACGAGGCGCCGCCGGCCATCATCTCCGTCTTCATGGGCAATGCGCTCACGAAGATGATCGAGGACATCATCGCCGGCCGCGCGGGCACCAAGGCCGAGCAGGCGATGCTGCAGCTCGGCGTCGCCAAGCTGCCGGAGATCGAGCAGGACAACACGGACCGCAACCGCACCTCGCCCTTCGCCTTCACCGGCGCGAAGTTCGAGTTCCGCGCCGTGGGCTCGTCGCAGTCGATCGCCTTCCCGGTGATGATCGTGAATGCCGTGGTCGCCGAGGCGCTCACCGAGATCGTGGCGGCGCTCAAGAAGGAACTCGCCAACGGCACGCCCGTGGACGATGCCGCGCTCAAGGTGGTGCGCAGGATCTTCAAGGAGACCAGCCCGATCCGCTTCGAGGGCAACGGCTACAGCGAGGAGTGGGTGAAGGAGGCCAAGAAGCGCGGCCTGCTCAACCTGCGCCGCGCGCCCGAGGCGCTCGCGCAGCTCACCACCAAGGAGGCCAAGGCGCTCTTCAAGGGCACGGGCATCCTCACCGAAGCCGAGCTCGAGAGCCGCTACCACGTCCGCGTCGAACGCTACGTGAAGGACCTGCTCATCGAGATGGAGACGCTGGCCGAGATGCTCGACACGATGATCCTGCCGGCGGCGTACAGCTACCTCGGCGACCTGGCCGAGGGCGCCGCCAAGGCGAAGGCCGTGGGCATCAAGAGTATTCCGCAGAAGGCCGCGCTGGCCTCGGTGGGCAAGCTCGTCACCGCGCTGCAGGGCAAGACCGCCGCGCTGCATACGGCGATCCACAAGGCGCACACGCTGCATGGCGACATCAGCAAGTGCGCGGCGTTCCTCACCGGCACTGGGGCCAGCACCATGCTCGCCTGCCGCGAGATCTCGGACAAGCTCGAGGTCAGCGTCGGCGACGCGCACTGGCCGCTGCCGCGCTACCGCGAGATGCTGTTCCCGGTCTGAGTGGGTTCACGGCCCGAACGAAACGGGGGGACGGCGCGATGCCGTCCCCCCGTTTCCGTTCGGGCGATCCTGACTACTTGAGCATCACCGTCACGCGAAAGCCGCACGGGGCTTGCCGACAGCCGAGCATCCGCACGCGCGCAATCGTGCCAGGGCCCCAGTTGTGGCCGCCGTCGAACGCGACCGCCGGCACGCCATCCATCACCGCTGACTTCGCGAGCTCGCGCCCCTGGGTATCGAGCAGCCGGAACGTGACGCCGGAGCAGGCATCGTCGCAGACGGCATAGACGAGCCCCTCACCGCGCAGCGAGAGCACGACGTCCGCTTCATCACCCGCGGAGGCGAAGCCGGTCTCCGACGCCGTCGCGTGCAGATCCGGCAAGCTGTCCGTCCAGCGCTGCTGCACTTCTGTCGCGCGGCGGATCAACGCGGTGCGGATTGCCGTGAGCCGCGCACCCGTCGGCGCCGCGGGGGCCGCCGAAGTCGCACTTTGCGCGGCGAGCGGCGCCACCACCAGCGGTGACGCCACCAAGGCCAGCAGCACGAGCCATGATCGCCGGGCAAGCATCGCGCGCATCGGCGATTACTTCCCGAAGACCATCACGCGGAACGCGCACGGCGCCACCGAGCAGGCAGGCATCTCCACGCGCACGCGCACCACGCCGCCGCCGTAGCCCTGCAGGCGTACCATCGGCGCGTCGTCGTCGAGGATGTCCTCGCCGAGCAGGGTGCCGTTTCGCGTGACGCGCATGTCCAGGTCCGAGCAGTCTTGGTCACAGAATCCGGCGATCACGATGTCGCTGCCGGCGGAGATGTCCATCACGAGCTCGATCGCCTCAGACTCGTGCAACTGCCCGTCGCGCTCGGCGCGCTTGGTGAGCCCGTTGTCTCGCATCAGCTCCGTGACCTTGGAGGCCTGTTGGTCGATCACATTCTGGGCCCGCAGGGTACCGGGGGCCAGAACCGTCGCGAGGAGGGCGGCAAGGACCGGCAGGGCGCGACGCAACGAACGGGTGAACATCTCGGGTCTCCGCTGGGGTGGGGGTGATGCGCGCGGAAGCTACCGCCGCGCCGTATCGGCGGATAGTCCTCCCACCCCTGACACGAGCGTCCAGCGCGTGAGCCGCGTCACACGTAGCTTCTCGTCCACCACTCGCTTCGACGGAGACCCGATGGCCCCCATCGTCCGCCCGCGCCGCATGCCGCACATCGCCGCGCACACCCTCGCCCTGCTGCTCATCGCGGCCCCGCTGGCCGCGCAGCAGCAACAGCCGATCGACCAGGAGTACACCGCGAAGATCCGCGAATACCTCCAGGATCCGCGCATCTCGACGGAGCTCGTCGACCACCTGCCGGCGCATCCGACGATTCCCACGCCGCTCAAGTTCTTCGGGCGCATCGTCGGCACGCCGGGCGAGCTCACCTACGCCGCCGACATCCATCGATACTACCAGGCCCTCGACGCAGCGTCCGACCGCGTGAAGGTCTGGAAGATCGGTACGTCGGAGGAAGGCCGCGACATGTACGTGCTTGCCGTCGCCGACGAAGCCACCATCCGCGACCTCGATCGCTACCGCGGCTACCTCAAGGAACTCACCGATCCGCGGCGCACCAGCGAAGCGCGCGCGCGCGAACTGATCCAGACCGCCAAGCCCATCTATTGGGTCACGACCGGCCTGCATTCCGGCGAGACGGGCGGACCCGAGATGGTCATGGAACTCGCCTACCGCCTCGCGGTGAGCGACCAGGCGCTGATCAAGAACATCCGCGAGAACGCCATCACGTTCATCACGCCGGTGCTCGAGGTGGACGGCCGCGAACGGCAGGTCGACACCTACTACTTCAACAAGACGCGTCCCACCGGCGAGTCCCGCCTGCCCCTGATGTACTGGGGCAAGTATGTCGCGCACGACAACAACCGCGACGGCATGGGCCAGTTCCTCGCGCTCACGCGCCACACCAACAGGTTCTTCCTCGAGTGGACGCCGCAGGTGATGCACGACCTGCATGAGTCCGTGTCCTACCTCTACACCTCCACCGGCACGGGCCCGTACAACGAGTGGCTCGACCCCATCACCGTCACCGAGTGGTGGACGATGGCGCAGGTGGACGTGATGGAGATGACCAAGCGCGGCGTGCCGGGCGTGTGGACCTACGGCTTCTACGACGGCTGGACACCCAACTACCTGTTCTTCGCCGCGCACGCGCACAACGCCATCGGGCGCTTCTACGAGGTGCAGAGCTACGGGCCCGACAACAATCCCTCGCTGCGCGTCGGGCCGCAGACGACCTCGCGCGAGTGGTTCCGTCCGAATCCGCCGCTGCCCGAGATCAAGTGGGGCCCGCGCAACTCGGTGAACATCGGCCAGTCGGGCCTGCTGTTCTCGCTCGACCACTTCGCCAGCAACCGCCGGCTCTACCTCGAGAACTACTGGCTCAAGAACAAGCGCTCGGTCGAGAAGGGCCGCGCCGGCCCGACCTACGCGTGGCACGTGCCCGCCAACCAGCGCCGGCGCGTCGACGCCGTCGACGCCATCAACGAACTGCAGCGCCAGGGCCTTGAGATCCACGTCGCCGACGCCGACTACACACTGAACGGCACCCGCGTGCAGCGCGGCGACTGGATCGTCCGCGCCGACCAGCCCTACCGCACGCTGGCCGACATGTACTTCAGCGTGCAGAACTTCTCGCCGGCCAACCCGCGCCCATACGACGACACCGGCTGGACCTTCCAGCTGATGCGCAACGTCGTCGTCACCCCGGTCACGGATTCGAGCGTGCTCACGCGCCGCATGACACCGCTCACGGCGCCGGCCCGCGCCACGGGCGGCATCAGCGGCAGCGGCCGCGTGGTCATCGTCGACCACACCACCGACAACGCGCTCGTCAGCATGCGCTTCCGCCTCAGGGACGTGCCGATGCGCGCCGCGCAGGCGGACTTCGAGGCCGGTGGCCGCCGCTATCGCGCCGGGGCGTTCATCATCCCCGACGCGGACCTCGCGCGCGTCGGCGCGACGCTCACCGAACTCGGGCTCCAGGGTTACGCCGTGGCCGCGGCGCCGAGCGTCGCGACGCATGACCTCGACGTCCCGCGTATCGGCTACGTCCACTCCTGGCAGCGCACGCAGGATGAAGGCTGGGTGCGCGCCGCCTTCGATACCTACGGCGTGCCGTACGAGTACTTCGCCGACCAGCGCCTGCGCGAAGGCAACCTGCGCAGCAAGTACGACGTGATCGTCTTCCCGCACGTCGGCGGCACCGCGCAGGCACAGGTCAATGGCCTCGCGATGACCGGCACCTTGCCGCTGCCCTACAAGAAGACCGAGCAGACGCCCAACCTCGGCGCCAACGATTCCTCGGACGACATCCGTGGCGGCATGGGCATCGAAGGGCTCATGGCGCTGTATGAGTTCGTGAAGGCCGGCGGCACGCTGATCGTCGAAGGCGCGACGAGCACCATCTTCCCCGAGTACAACCTCACCACGGGCATCACGGTCGAGGAGCCGGACTCGCTCTTCGCGCGTGGCTCGGTGTACCGCGGCATCGTCACCGATCGCCGCAGCCCCATCGCCTACGGCTTCAACGCGAAGGTACCGGTGTACTTCAGCCAAGCGCCGGTACTCGCCGTGCAGGGCGCCACGCCGGGCGGCGGCGGCGGCTTCGGCGGAGCGGCCGGCAACAGCCAGCAGCAGAACACCACGCCGATGGCTACGCGCGTGACGGTCTCCTCGTGGGACTGGAACGCCATCGAAGGCATCGCGCCGGCCGACGCGGCAGCGGCTCCCGCCGCCGCTGGACGTGGAGGCGCGGCCGCGGGCGGTGCACGTGGTGGTGCCGCGAGCGGCGCTGCGGCCGGCGGCGCTGCGGCCGGCGCCAACGCCGCGACGGCGGCGGCTCCGCGTCCCGCCATGCGCGACACGCGGCCGCGCGCCGTGCTGAGCTTCCCCGCGAACCCCGCCGAGATGCTGCTCTCCGGCACGCTCGCCGGCGGACAGGCGCTCGCCAATCGCGCGCAGGTCGTCGACGCGCCGATCGGCGACGGCCACGTCGTCATGTTCGGCATCCGCCCCTTCTGGCGCTGGCAGACGCACGGCACGTTCTTCCTCGGCTTCAACGCCATCCTGCACTGGAACGACCTCGACGCCGGACGCTGAGCCCGCGTCGGGCGCAGACACGAAGGGCCGCGCTACCTCGCGCGGCCCTTCGTGCGTGTGGGATCGTCGTACGCCTTGCGGAGCTTCGCCGGTGCCATGAGCCGCCAGCTCTCCTCGACGAGCAGCGCCACCTCCTTCCAACTCACGCGCTTGTCGAGCCACACGCCGATCCACCCACTCTTGCCCACATACGGCGGGAAGTAGAAGCGATCCGGTCGGTCGGCGAGCATCAGCGATTGCACCCCCGGCGCGACCTTGAGCCACACGCCGGGTCGCCCGCCGCTGTGCTTGCTGTCGCTCGGCTGCGCATACATCGCGAAGATCTTGCCGACGCGGAACGTGGAGGTCTCCCACGCGGGCACTTCCGTCGCGCCGGGCAGCGCGAGGCAGATCTCGCGCAACTTCGCCAGCGCGCCGTCCGCCATCGGACGCTAGGCCGAGAGTGGTGAGCGCGCGGCGGCCTCGCGTGCGGTCACCGAGTTGCCGGCGGTCCCCGTCACGAGGCCGCGGCAGCGCGCGGCGCCGCAGGCGCACTCGAACGGCTCCGCCGCGGTGTCGAGGAACTGCGCGTAGTCGAGCGTCAACTCCTCGCCCGCGCTGACTGCCCGCGCGGCGACCACGTCCAACCCGAGATACACCGTGTTCGGCTCGCAGGAGTGGTTCTGCGGCGCCCATGCGGACGGTTCGCTGTCCCAGATCGCGTACACCTCGGCGCTCATCGGGTAGGCGTAGCGGCGGAACAGCTCCTGCTCGCTGGCGCTCCAGCGCGTCTCCACGTGGCGCCGCGTCACCAGCCGGAACGGACGCTCCTCCCCGCGGAAGATCACCTCACCGGCCGCGAGGTCTCGCGTCGCGACGATGCCGTAGCCGGCGATGGCGTCGCCGCGCATCGCGTATGCCTTCCGCCGGCGCGCGTGCCGCGCCCGGCCTTCGGCGATGATGCGCTCGAGGAATCCCGCCTGCCCCAATCCGTCGAGCCTGAGGATGTGGTCCGCCGAGCCTTCCCATCCCTCGGGGTAGAACACGCTGCAGGTGAAGTTGATCTCGAGGAAGTACAGCCGGCCCGCCGCATCCATGCGGAAGTCCATGCGCGCATAGCCCGTCGCGTCGAAGCTGCGGAACACCGTGCGCGCGGCGTCCTTGAGCTGCGACGCCAGTGGCTCGTCGCGCACCGGCACGTTCGCGTCCGGGTGCAACTCGCTGGTCTTGAGCGCGTAGCTCTTGTAGCTCCGCCCCTCGGGAAAGCGATACTCCACCGGCGTGAGCGCCGTGCTGCGCCCATGGCCCTCCGGATCGCCGATCACGAGCACCGTGAACTCCCGCCCCTCGATGAACTCCTCGACGAGCAGGTCAGGGTACTCGGGTTGGATACGCGCCACCTGCGCCTGAAGCGCCGCCGCGTCCGCGATGCGCGCCGACTCATCGACGCCGAGCGAATCGCCCGCCTTCGCCGGCTTCACGAACAACGGATACCGGAGCCTGGCACGCGCCACTGCCGCGACGGCATCGTCGCCGGGCGCGAGCACTACATGACGGGGCGTGGTGATGCCCGCCGAGTGCGCGACGTACTTCATGAGCGGCTTCGACGGGTCGTAGAGCTGCGGCGTCGGCCCGGTGTAGGGCAACCCGAGCTGCTCGAGCGCGTGGATCACGTCCACGCTGGGGACATCCCACTCGAGATAGCCCTCGCAGAGGTTCACGTAGATGTCGAAGCCCTGCGGCTTGAGCGCCTGCAGCTGCTTGTACGTCGTGAGCTTGTGCAGGAACTCGTGGTGCACCGTGTGGCCGGGCGCGAGCGCGGCGAGGTCCCGCGGCGGATCGTAGTGCCGGTAGTCCACCGTGGAGGTGGAGTAGTCCGGCTGCAACACGCAGATCTTCACGCGGCGCGGCGAGCGGCCTGGCGGACCCGTTGGCGCGCGGCGGCGAGGATCGCGGCGACGGCGTGCGCGTACGGCCGGCGCGCGAACTTGAGGATGGCCCCGATGCTGGTGTACAGCTCGTCTTCCGACAGCCCGCACTGCGCATTGACCTCGAGTACGGCCAGCTCGCCCGTCTCGGCGTCCTGCCGCAGGTCCACGCGGCCGTAGCCGCGACCGCCGACCGCGGCGTACGCCGCCCAGCTCACCTCGCGGATGCGCGTCGCCTCGGTCCGGGAGACCGGCGCGTAGCGCCACAGGTCCTCGTCGCGCTCGAAGCCGCCCACCGGATCCTCCGTCTCGTACATCCCCCACAGGCGATCGAACGAGAGGAAGCGCTCCTCCATCGGCAGGCGCGGGTTGAAGCTGCGCTCCACCGGCGGGTAGACCAGGCGCCGCGACGCGGCATCGTGGTTGCCGACGATGAACGTCGTGAACTCGCGCCCGGTCACGAAGCGCTCGGCGATCACGCCGCCGCCCGTGAGGTCCCAGCCGTGATAGCCCATCCGGAGACGCTGCATCTGCTCCCGCAGCTCGGCGGCCGTGCGCACCACGCTCTTGGTCGTCACGCCCATCGAGCCCGCGGAGATCGCCGGCTTGATGATGACCGGCCCGCCGCCGAGGCGGGCGAGGAGCTGTGCGGCACCCTTGCCGTCGCGCGGCACCACTTCCCACGGCGAGGTCGGCACGCCGGCGCGGTCGAACGCGCGCTTCATGTCGATCTTCGACGTCGTGCCTTCATAGAAGGCACCGTCGGCGCCGGTGTAGCGCAGGCCGTGGCGTTCCAACGCGTGGATCACCGACAGGCCGGGTACGCCGTTCGTCTCGTCACCGTCGCAGAGGTTGAACACGGTGACGTCGCGCTTCTCCGCGCTGCGGGCGATGCGCGCGACGACGGCGTCGCGGTCGGTGAGCGTGATCCGCTGCCAGCGCCACGGGATGCCAAGGATCGCGAAGGCGCGGCGGAACTCGGCGCGACTCTGCTTGAAGTCGCAGTACCAGGCGAGATTCTCGTCCGCCGTCTCGAGATGCGGCACCAACACCCACACGAGCGGATCGCGCGTGCGGGGGACTTGGGGACGCGGCGCCCGGACGCCTGCGGCCAGACTCATCGCCGGAATACGAAGAGCATCGGTAGTGGAATGTAGTGCAACCGGCGAAAAAGGAACACAGGGCGTCTATTCGCCCGATGCAGCGTCAGCGCGCCGGCGCGACCTGGATGCTTCGCCATGCCCCGCGCCGGAAACGCCATACACTCAGCGTGCAGCGCGTCACGTGGCCGCACAGGATCGCCAGCCAGATATCGCTGGGCTGCAGCGGCCGCATCGCCTGCAGCACCGCGAGCAGTCCCAACGGAATGCCGATCTGCGAGACCAGGGAGATGTAGAGCGGCCCCTTCGTGTCGCCGGTGCCCTGCAAGCCGCCCGTGAACGTCAGTGCGACGGAGACGAACATCCCAGAGACCGCCAGCCAGCGCAGCAGCTGCGTCCCGAGTGCGAGCACCGTCTCGTCCTGCATCCCGAACAGGCCGAGCAGGAGCCGCGGCACCGTGAGGAACAGCGCGCCGACGAACAGCGCGATGCCGATGCCGTATCCTGCCGCCGTCTGGACCGCCGCGGCGGAACGCTCGGGCTTGCCGGCCCCGAGGTTCTGGCCCGCAACGGCCGCCGCCGCGCCCATCAAGCCCACCGACGTCCACGTCACCAGCGAGAACAGCTCGGTGTAGCCGATCGCGTACGCCGCCTGCGCCTCCGCGCTCTGGGCCAGCGAACCGATGTACCGCAGCAGCAGCACGCCCGCGACGTTCATGGCGATGCCCTGCAACCCGGCGGGCAACCCGAAACGGAAGAGCTGCCGCACCGTCGCCCAGTCGATGCGTCGCGACTGCGACGTCGGCCAGTGCACCACGAGGCGACCGCTGAGCAGCAGCCAGAGGCCGACGCCCGAGACCGTGAGCCCGGCGATCACGGTGCCCAGCGCCGCACCGGCCACGCCGAGCGCGGGGAACGGGCCCACGCCGCGGATCAGCAGCACGTTGAGCAGCACGTTCAGCGCGGTCATCGCCAGGCCGAGGCGGAGCGGCGTCTTCGCGTCGCCCGCCGCGCGCAGCGCACCGCCGAGCAGGAAGAACGTCATCGTGCCGGCACAGCCCAGGAACGAGATGCGCAGGTACTGCAGCGCCTGCGCCTTCACCTCGGGCGCCGCCCGCACGAGATCGAGCAGCCAGGGCGCCGCGAACCACCCGATGGGCGCCAGCACGAGCAGTGACAGCAGCATCGTCGCCAGGAACGCCTGGTACACCACGTGATTCACGCCGTCGTGGTCATCGGCGCCGGCATGCCGCGCGACCAGCACGCCCATGCCCGTGTAGAGCGACATCACGAAGACGATGACGACGATGAAGATCTGCAGCGACACGCCGACCGCGGCGTTGCCGGCGTAGCCCACGTAGTGGCCGACCATCGCATGGTCCACCACGCCCTGCAGGCCCCCGATGACGTTCTGGAGCACGGTCGGCCACGCGAGCTTCCACACGGCGCCGCTGATGGGGCCCTCGACGATCGAGCGGTCGAAGCGCTTCGTGCCGGGGGCCGCCACGTCAGTCGACCTTCACGAGGCGCACGATCATCACCAGCGTCGCGTTCGGCGGCACGCGTCCACGCCCACGCGCGCCGTAGGCCAGGTGCGGCGGGATCACCAGCTGGCGCACGCCACCCGTGTTCATGCCGCGGAGGCCGAGCTCCATGGCGACGATCGACTGCCGCTCGCCGAGCTTGAACATCAGCGGCGCCTCGGGCTCGGCGCGGTCCACTTCCGCGCCGTTGGGCATGCGCACCACGTAGGCGATGTGCACCGTCAGGCCCGGTGCCGCCTGGCGGCCCTGTCCGACCACGATGTCACGCCAGTAGAAGCCGCGCTCGTGCAACTGCAGCTGCGCGAGCTCGACTTCCGCTTCCGGAGAGAACAGCTCCTGCGTGATGGGCTGCGGCGGCGCGGCGGCGGGCGCCGGGGCACAGGCCGCGCCTACGACCGCGAGCAGCAGCAGCACCGCCCGACGGAGCGCGCACACTTCGCGGCGGCGGCCCATCAGTACTTCGCCAGGTAGCGGTCCAGCTCCCAGGCCGAGACCTGCGAGATGTACTCGCGCCACTCTTCGCGCTTCGCGGCGAGGAACTGCTGGGTCACGTGCGGCCCCAGCGCCTCGCAGATGTCTGCATCCTTCTCGAGCTCGTCGCAGGCCTCGTTGAGGTCGTGCGGCAGGTCGTCGATGCGCAGGCGACGGCGCTCGCGGAAGCTCATCTCCCAGATGTTCTCGTTCACCGGCTCGCGCGAGGTCGCCTCGGTCGCGATGCCGTCGAGTCCCGCGGCGAGCATGACGGCCAGCGCCAGGTAGGGGTTGGCCGAGGGGTCCGGCGAGCGCAGTTCCACGCGCGTCCCCGCCCCGCGGCGCGAGGGCACGCGGATCAGCGGCGAGCGGTTGTGCAGCGACCACGCCACGTTCACCGGCGCCTCGTAGCCCGGCACGAGCCGCTTGTACGAGTTCACCAGCGGGTTGGTGATCGCACTCATGCCGCGCGCATGCTTGAGCAGCCCGCCGATGTAATGGTGCGCGACCTTCGAAAGCTGGTACTCGGCCTTCGCGTCGAAGAACGCGTTCTCGCCCTTGGCGAACAGCGACTGGTGCGTGTGCATGCCGCTGCCGTTCTGCCCGAACACCGGCTTCGGCATGAACGAGGCGACCAGGCCGAACTGCTGCGCCACGTGCTTCACGACGAAGCGAAACGTCGCGATGTTGTCCGCCGTGGTCAGGGCGTCGGCGTAGCGGAAGTCGATCTCGTGCTGGCCGTGCGCGACCTCATGGTGCGCACCTTCCACCTCGAAGCCCATCTGCTCCAGCGTCGCGACGATCGCGCGGCGTGCATCCTCGCCGCGGTCCATCGGCGCGAGGTCGAAGTAGCCGCCCACGTCGTGCGTGAGCGTCCCCGCGCCGCCGTCCACCGCGGGCCGGAACAGGAAGAACTCGGCTTCCATGCCGGCGTTCATCACGAAGCCCATCTCGGCGGCGCGCGCCACCTGGCGCTTGAGCACCTGCCGCGGATCGCCGGCGAACGGCGAGCCGTCGAACATCGTCACGTCGCAGATCACGCGCGCGACGCGCTGCTGCGGATCGCCCCAGGGAAACACGCGGAAGGTCGAGAAGTCGGGCTTGAGCAGCATATCCGACTCCTCGACGCGCACGAATCCCTCGATCGACGAGCCGTCGAAGAGCATGTCGCCCGCCAGCGCCTTCGGGAATTGCGACGCCGGCACCTCGACGTTCTTGTTGATGCCGAGGATGTCGGTGAACTGCAGGCGCAGGAATCGCACCCCCTGCGACTCCGCGAGGGCGAGAATGTCCTTGGCGGTCGCGCCGCTGAGGTCGGCGGGGACGGTCGAGGGCTTGGGCATCCGGGTAATATCCGTCCTCCGAGGGCGCGCGCGCCATTGCCGCGCCATCGTTGCGCCACGGGGGCGTTTAGCTTTCTGCGCATGGCAAAGCACTGCGCACACTGTGGAGCGGCGCTCGGCGAGCGCGGCAAGTTCTGTCATCGCTGCGGCGCCCCGCGGGAGGGCGGCGCGGCGGACACGGCGACGGGCGCGGGCGCAGCGGGAGCGGCGCGACCGGCCGCCCTGCTGCCGTGGGCCATCGCCGGCATCTCCGTACTCGCGCTCGTGGCGTTCATCGCCGGGCAGAAGTTCGGCGGCTCGGGGAGTGCGGCGGCGACCGCCGCCCCTCCAGCCGCGGCGACCGGAAGCCGCGCGGTCGACATCACCTCGATGTCGCCGCAGGAGCGCGCCGACCGCCTGTTCGATCGCGTCATGCGCCTCGCGTCGCGCGGGGAAGGCGACTCGGTGCAGTTCTTCGCCCCGATGGCGATCCAAGCCTTCGAGGCCCTGCAGCCACTCGACGCCCACGGGCGCTACGACCTTGGCCTCCTCGGCGTGTTCACCGGTGATGGCTCGCTGGCGGCCGCACAGTCCGACACGATTCTCGCCGCGCAACCGACGCACCTCCTCGGGCTGATTCTCGGCATGCGGGCCGCAGGACTGCGCACCGACACCGCGGCCTTCGCGGACTACGCGGGCCGCCTGCGGCGTGCGTTGGCCAGCGAGCGCGCGAAGGGGTTGCAGGAGTACGTGGATCACGCGGTAGATATCGATGCCGCGGTGCGAGAAGCAGACGGTATGGCGCCAGTTAGAAGTCAGTAACGAGCCATTAACTGCATTTCAGCGGTCGCTTCGTGAGCCGGGTGTAGCCCGGAGCCGCGCGCGAACGCGGGCAGTCAGCCGCAGCGACGCGAGCCCTACAAGCAGCGCGCACCGCGGTCGATGCGTTCCATAGTGGATTTCCCTCGCACATCGTCGCACATTCTGCGCGTCCCCTTCTCCCACGTGGCATGACGGCTCCGCGATCCGCTACTCCCGGCAGACTCACCACGGCGATGCGCGCCGTGGTCGAGCCGTCCGCGCGGCACGTCCTCGTGGTCGACGACGAAGAGGTGATTCGCACGTCGCTCGCGCGCTTCCTGCGCGCGCGCGGATTCGACGTCACCACCGCGGAGTCCGGCGCCGCCGCGCTCACGGCCCTGCAGCAGGAACGATTCGTCGCGATGCTCTCCGACATCCGCATGCCGGAGATGACGGGACTCGAGCTGGTGCCCAAGGCGCACGGGCTCGATCCGGACCTCGCCATCATCATGCTCACGGCCGTGAACGACGCGCCCACCGCCACCGAGGCGTTGGGCATGGGGGCGATGGACTACCTCATGAAGCCCGTCGAGCTCGGCGATCTCGCGACGGCGCTCGAGCGTGCACTGCACAAGCGCGCCCTCGCCATCGAGCAGCGCAAGGTCGAGCGCCTGATCCGCGAGGAAGTCGCCGCGCAGACCGAGGAGCTGCGCCACGAGCGCCAACGCCTGCACTCGATGGTCATCGAGACCGTGCAGGCGCTGGTCCGCGCGCAGGAAGCGAAGGACCCATTCCTCCGCGGCCACTCCGACCGCGTCGCCGATCTCGCCGGATCCATCGCCTCCGCGCTCGGCCTTACCGACGATGACGTCGATGCGATCCGCATGGCGGCGCGCGTCATGGACGTCGGCAAGATCGGCATCCGCGAGTCCGTGCTCAACAAGCCCGGCGCCCTCAGCGCCGACGAGTTCGAGCATGTGAAGAGTCACGTGACGATCGGGGTCGAGATCCTGTCCGCGATCAAGCCGCTCGCCGCGACGCTCGACCCCGTGCGACACCATCACGAGCACTTCGACGGCTCCGGGTATCCGGCCGGCCTTTCCGGCGAGCGGATCTCCCTCGGCGGACGCATCCTCGCCGCCGCCGATACCTACGATGCGCTGACGTCCGTCCGGGCCTGGCGCGAACCGATGACCCCGCCCGACGCCATCGCCTTCCTCGAGGAGCGGAGCGGGACCTTGCTCGACCCCAAGGTCTTTGCCGCCCTGCGCGCCATCGTGACCCGCCGGAAGACGCTCTCGTTCCTCGACCCCGAACCGGCCTGACGCGCGGCGGTCCGTCGTGAACGGACGGGCCGCACTGCGCGTACATCGTAGACGATGCAATCCCTGACTTTCCGCGGCGCCCTTCGCTGGGTCGCCGCCGTTGCCGTCTTCGCACAGCCGCTCGGGGCGCAACAAGCCTCCGACACGCTTCGCCTCACGGTGGAGGACGCCGTCGCGCGCGTGCTCCGCGCCTCCGACGAGTCGCGCATTGCCGACGCGCAGCTCGAGCTCGCCGATGCCGCCGTCCTCTCGGCGCGCGCCGCCGGCCTGCCGCAGCTGCGCCTCAGCGGCTCCAACCAACAGGTCCTCAAGAACGCCCGCGCGGCCATCGTCGGCGCGGTGTTCAACCAGAACTACGTCTACACGGCGAACCTCAATCTCCAGCAGGCCGTGTTCCAGGGGGGTCGCGTGTTCGCGGCTGCACAGGCGGCGTCTCGCGCCGAGCAGGCCGCGGCGCTCACGCGCGACGAGACGCGTGCCCAGCTCGCCGTGCAGATCCAGGCCGTGTACCTCAACGCCGTCTTCACGGCGCGCATCGCCGAGATCCAGGCGACGAACCGCCAGCTCGCCGAGGAGCGCGTGACCCAGGCGGAACAGCTCGAACGCGCGGGCCGCGCCTCGCGTTATGATGTCCTCCGCGCCCGCGTCGAGCGCGACAATCTCGAACCGGAGCTCCGCGCCGCCGTCGCGGCGCGCACGCTCGCCGACCTCGAGCTGCGGCGCTTGCTTGACCTTCCCGCCACGCAGCCCGTCGCCCTCGTCACCGCGCTCGACGGCGAGCGTGTGCGCACCCTGGCGACCACGGCCGATGCCGGACCGGCCAGCGAGCGTGCGGCGGTCCGCGCGGCGGAACTCACCGCAGCGGCGCGACGCGCCGGCATCCGGGTGGCGCGTGCCGATCTGCTGCCGACGTTCACCGCCGGCTTCACCTACGGATACCTCGCGTTCCCCACGTCGCCCGGAATCCCGACGGTGCTCGGCGACCGCGGCAACGAGTTCTGCCCACCGGGCGCGCCGCCCGCCCAGCAGTGCCAGAACAGCGGCTGGTTCCCCGACCGCAACTTCTCGATCCAGATGAGCTGGCCGCTCTTCGACGGCCTCCGCGCCAAGGGCCAGATCGACCTCGCGCAGGCGCAGGCGCGCATCGCCGAACTGCAGGCCCGGCAGGCGCGCGAGTCGGCGTCCATCGAGGTCGAGCAGGCGCGCGCCGAACTCGCGCGCGCACAAGCCGTGGCCAGCGCCCGCGAGACCACGGTGCGCGAAGCCCAGGAAGCCTTCGAGCTCGCCACGCTGCGCCTCGCCCGGGGCGTCGGCACGCAGCTCGAGGTCTCCGACGCCCAACTCGCCTTGCTCCGCGCGCGCACGACCGACGCGCGCGCGGTGTTCGACCTCTACCTCGCCGTCGCGGAGCTGGCGCGTGTGCGCGCCGAACCCATCCCGCTGCCCGACGGTGGCTCAGTCTCCATCCGGCCGACCCATTGATGCGACGCCCCGCGTTCTTCCTCCTCGTGCTGGCGGCTGCGGCTGCCGGTTGTGACAAGTCCGACTCCGCCGCCGCTGCGCCCCCGGCGACGGGCGGTCCTGCGGCGCCGCGTGCGGCGGGATCGGTCGTGCTCTCCGGCGCCGACCTCTACACGCTCGCCCCGGACCGCATCGAGGTCGGCATCGCCATCTCGGGGGGGCTGCGGCCCATCGAGTCCATCGTGATCCGCGCGCGCCTCGAGGGCGATGTCGTCGAAGTCATCGCGCGTGAGGGCGACCGCGTCGCGCAAGGCGCGCTGCTCGCGCGCTTCGAGAGCACCGAGCAGGAGGCGGCGCTGCGCTCGGCGGAAGCCGACAAGCTGGCCGCCGAGACCGAAGCGAAGACGGCCCAGTGGAACTTCGAGCAGACGCGCGACCTCTTCCGGGCCGGCGCCGTCCCGGAGCGCGAGTTCCGCGCCGCCGAACAGGCGGCCGCGACGTCGGCGGCACGGCTCGCCGCCTCGGAGGCCCGTCTGCGCGCCGCCGCCCTGGTCGAGCGGGATACGCGCGTCGTCGCGCCGGTCGCCGGCACCATCGAGCGCCGGATCATCCAGTCCGGCGTGCGCGCCCTGCGCGGCGGCGAGCTCTTCACGCTCGTCCGCACGGACATCCTCGAGCTCACGGCCGCCGTGCCCGCACGGCTCGCTGACGAGGTCCGCATCGGCCAGCCGGTGCGCTTCGTCGCCGACGCGCGCCGCTTCGACGGGCGCGTCGCCCGGGTCAGCCCCACGGTCGACCCGGCCTCGCAGTCGGTCACCGTCTACGTGCAGGTCCCCAATGGCGACGGCACGCTCAAGGGCAACAGCTTCGCCACGGGCCAGATCGTCGCCAGTGCCTTCGACAACCAGCTGCTCGTGCCGCAGCAGGCCGTCCGCCAGCCCGCCGCGGGTGCCGGCGCCGCGCCCTTCGTGTGGCGCCTCAAGGGCGGCGTGCTCGAACGCGCCGTCGTGAAGCTCGGCGTGGTCGACGAAGGCCGCGGCGTCGTACAGGTGCTCGACGGCCTCGCAGCCGGTGACCAGGTGGTCGTCGGCAACGTCGGCATGCTCGGGGCCGGCATGCAGGTCCAACTGATCGGCGGCGAGCAGCCCGCCGCCGTGGGAGCGCGCTGATGTTCCTCTCCGACATCTCCATCAAGCGTCCGGTCTTCGCGACCATGATGATGGTCGCGCTCGTCGTCATCGGCGCGGTGGGGTTCGCGCGCCTCTCCGTCGACGAGTATCCCGACGTCACGTATCCCGTGATCATCGCGCAGACGGTGTATCCCGGCGCCTCGCCGGACGTGGTCGAACGCGAAGTCTCCAAGCCGCTCGAGGAAGCGCTCAACACCACCGAGGGCCTGAAGGAGATCAGCTCCACCAGTACGGAAGGCGCCTCGCTGGTGCGCCTGCAGTTCAACCTCGGCGTCGACGTGCAGAAGATGCAGCCCGAGGTGCAGGGCAAGATCGGCCGCATCCGCCGCCAGTTGCCGCGCGACATCGAAGAGCCCGTCATCATCCGCTTCGACCCCAACGACCGGCCGATCATGAGCATCGCGCTGCAGTCGGAGGCGCGGCCGATGCGCGAGGTCACCGACCTCGGCCGCGAGGTCATCAAGCCGCGCATCGAGGCCATTCCGGGCGTCGGCGGCGTCACCTTGGTCGGCGGCGCCACGCGCGAGATCCGTGTCGAGCTGGACCCGAACGCGCTGCGCGCCTACGGCCTCTCGCCGGCCAACGTCGTTGCGGCGCTCGAACGCGAGAACCAGGAAGTGCCCGCCGGCCGCATCCAGCGCGGCGACTCCGAACGGCTCGTGCGCGTCACGGGCCGCATCGTCGACCCGATGGCCTTCCGCGACGTCACCGTCGCCGTGCGCAACGGCGCGCCGGTGCGCGTGCGGGATGTCGCCTCCGTGCGGGACGGCGTCGCCGAAGCGCGCTCGGCCTCGTTCATGGGCACGGACCCCGCGCTGTCCCTCGACGTGCTCAAGATCAGCGGCGCCAATACCGTGGACGTCGCCGACCAGGTGCAGGTCGTCGTCGCCGAGCTGCAGCGGCAGCTGCCCGAGGACATCAAGCTCACCATCATCCGCGACGACTCCGCGAAGATCCGCGAGGCGCTCTGGGACGTGGAGCTCACGCTCGTGCTCGGCGCGATCCTCACGGTGCTCATCATCTACTTCTTCCTCGCGTCGTGGCGCTCGACCGTCATCACCGGCCTCACGCTCCCGGTGGCCATCGTCTCGAGCTTCTTCGCGATGTGGGCCTTCGGCTTCACGCTCAACACGATGACGCTGCTCGCGCTGTCGCTGTCGATCGGCCTGCTCATCGACGACGCGATCGTCGTGCGCGAGAACATCGTGCGCCACGTCGCGATGGGCAAAGACCACTACACGGCCGCCCGCGAGGGCACCAGCGAGATCGGTCTCGCCGTGTTCGCGACGACGCTCGCCGTGATCGCCGTGTTCATTCCCGTCGCCTTCATGGGCGGCATGATCGGCAAGATCTTCTTCCAGTTCGGCGTGACCGTCGCGTTCGCCGTGTCGGTGTCGCTGTTCGTGAGCTTCACGCTCGACCCGATGCTCTCGTCCATCTGGCACGATCCGGAGGCCGAGCACCACGATCCGGTCGCCCGCGCCAACAGCGGTCCGGTGCGCCGGCTCGCCCTCGCCTTCGACGGCTGGTTCGAGCGCATGGCCGACCGCTACCCGCCGCTGCTGCTCGCCTCGCTCAAGCACCGCTGGCTGGTGCTCGCCGGCGGCGGCGTGTCGGTCGTCATCGCCGTGATCATCGCGGCCCGCCTCGGCTTCACCTGGATGCCCGATTACGACGCCGGCGAGTTCAACGTCTCGTACCGTGTGCCGCCCGGCGCGCGCGTCGAGTACACCGTCGGCAAGGGGATGTCGCTCGACACGATCATCCGCCGCATTCCCGAAGTCGAGTTCACCTACCTCACGGTGGGCTCGGGCTTCCGCGGCGGCGTGTCCAACGGCCAGCTCTTCGTCAAGCTCAAGCCGGTGCACGACCGCGAGCGCTCGATGGCCGAGATCCAGAACGCGCTGCGCCCGCAGCTGCGCAACGTCAGCGGCACGCGCGCCAGCATCGACGGCACGCGCTCCATCTTCGGTGGGTATCGCCAGCCGATCGTCGTGAACGTGCAGGGTCCCGAACCGGCGCGCCTCAAGCTCATCGCCGGCGAGGTCAACGAGATCATGCGCGCCGTGCCGGGCATGGCCGAGCCGTTCTCGTCCGACGAAGGCGACATCCCGCAGCTCGACGTCCGCGTCGACCGCCAGCAAGCCTGGGCGGCCGGCCTCGGCATCGGCGCCATCGCCGGCACGCTGCAGCCGCTCTTCACCGGCACGCGCGCCACGCGCTGGCAGGATGAGCAGGGCTACTCGCACGACGTGCGCGTCGTCTACCCCGACTCGCTGCGCGCCTCCGCCGAGGATGTGGCGAACATCCCCGTCGCCGCACCCGCCATCGACGCGCGTGGGCTCCCCGTCGCCATCCCGCTCAACCAGGTCGCCGACGTGCGCGCCGGCGTCGGACCGCAGCAGATCGAACGCCGCCAGCTCGAGCGGCAGATCTCCATCTCCGCCGGCGTCCTGCCCGGCTATGCCGTCGGCGACGTCGCCGACGCCACGCTCGCCGCGCTGGATTCGCTCGTGCTGCCTGCCGGCTACCGCACGGTGTTCACGGGCGACGTCCAGAACCTCAACGAGACCAAGGGCTTCGTCCTCGAAGCCATCGTCCTCGCCGTCATCTTCATCTATCTGATCCTCGCGTCGCTCTTCGGCAGCTTCCTGCAGCCGCTGGCGATCATGTTCTCGCTGCCGCTCTCCCTGCTCGGCGTCTCGCTCGCCCTGTGGTGGACGAAGGGCACGATCAACGTCATGTCGATGATCGGCATCATCATGCTCATGGGCCTGGTGACCAAGAACGGCATCCTGCTCATCGACTTCGTGAACCAGGCCCGCGGCGAGGGCAAGGATCGCCTCACCGCCATCCTCGAAGCCGGACGCATCCGCCTGCGGCCGATCGTCATGACCACCGCCGCGATGATCTTCGGCATGCTGCCCCTCGCCCTCGCCATCGGCGAAGGGGCCGAGCAGCGCGCGCCGATGGCCCACGCGGTCATCGGCGGGCTGATCACCTCCACCCTGCTCACCCTGTTCGTGGTGCCCGCGGTGTACACGATTCTCGATGACCTTTCCGGGGGCCTGGCGCGCCGCCGGCAGGCCCGGACGGAGGAGGCCGCCGTCGAATCGCCGGAGGCCCCGGCGCTGGCCGCCACGCAGGCCGGGAACCCGGCTTGACGCGAGGGGGTTGCCCAGTGTATTCAGCGGTCATCACGCAGGGCCAATTTTCGGACTTAGGAGGCAACGATGCCTGGCAGGGAGCTCTTCGATAGCCTGTTCTCGGATGGAGACGACGAGGAAGAAGCGGGTTATGGCGGTGGCCGTTCCTCCTCCTATGATGATGACGACGACGAGGACGGCGGCTGGGCGGTGACCAAGGACCAGTCCGACTCGCTGTGGGATTCCACCGAGGAGACGGACGAGGACGAGGAAGAGGGTGGCATCGCCCCGCTCGCTGCCGAGGAAGACGAAGAGGACGGCGATCTCTTCGGCGACTCGATCGCGCCGCGCCGTCGTGGCCGCAAGCCGGCGCCCAAGCCGATCGTGCGCAGCATCTTCGAGGTCACCGGTGAGTTCCAGGCGCCGGATGCCGCCGAGGTTGTCGCTCCGGTCGTGAAGGCCGCTAAGGACGTGCAGCAGAAGGCGGCCAAGGCCGTCGCCGACGTCGCCGCCAAGGCGAAGGTCGAGGTGCAGAAGGGCGCCAAGGCTGCCGAGAAGACGGCGAAGGCCGTCGTGAAGGACGCGAAGAAGAAGGTCGCGGTCGCCAAGAAGTCGGCCACGAAGTCGGCCGCCAAGGCGCAGAAGAGCGCCAAGGGCGCCGCGAAGAAGGCCGTCTCCAAGGCCAAGGCCGTGCAGAAGAAGGGCAAGGCCGCGGCGAAGAAGGTGATCAAGAAGGCCGCAACGAAGGCCAAGGCGGCGAAGAAGAGCGTGACGAAGGCGGCGAAGAAAGCCGTCAAGGCCGCGAAGAAGAAGTAGTCGTTGTAAAAGGCAACGGGCGAGCTATCCGCGCCGCCCATTCCGCGTTAGTCTTTGCGGACGATGTCGGACTCGCCCGTCGCCTTGCTCCGCGCCCATGCGCGGCACGCCCCGTGGAATGCGCGGGGCCTCGCGTCCCACGCCACCGCCTTGGTGGATGCTGCCGGCATGCGTCCCACCAATACCTCGGCGCGCGCGACGCCGAGCGCGCGCGCGATCCGCTTCTACGTCGCGAACGGCCTGCTCGACCACCCGGAAGGCAAAGGCACCGCCGCCACGTATCACTACAAGCACCTCCTGCAGCTGCTCGCGATCAAGATCCGCCAGCGCGAGGGGCAGACGCTCGACGTCATCAAGCAGGAGATCGCCGGCATCCACGGCGACCAGCTCGAGAAGCGCGTCGCCGCCTCGCTCGCCCCGGCGCTCGGCGCCGGCCTCGGCGGTACGAACGCGCCTGCGGACGACGCCAGCGATGCCGCCTGGCGGCGCATCGGCGTCGCCGATGGCATCGAGCTGCACGTGCGTAGCGATTCGCCCGCCGCGACCGATGGTGCACTGGTCGCGCTGCGGGAGGCCGTGCGCGCCGCGCTGGGCCGCGAAGACATTCGCTGAGCGCTGACGCAGGACGGCCCTCGCTCGTCCTACCCGTGATGCTTGCCCGCAATCACGAGCGACACGACATTCTCCGGTGATGGCTGCCGCCCCGCGACGCCGCCCCCAGTCGCGCACGGTGCTGCTCGACCGCGTGATCGAGGCCTTTCCGCTCTTCCGGCTGTCCGACAGTTCGGACGACGCGGCAGTCGCATACACCACGCCCGATGGTGGACGCTGGCGCGTACTGCCCGCCCCCGGCGAGCGCTTGCCCGGCACCTTCGATCAAGACGTCTACGTCGAGTTGCTGCGCCGCTTCCATGAAGCCGGCGCGCCGAGCGACGGGACGCTGTCGTTCACGCTGCACGCCTTCCTTCGCGCCATGGGACGGCGCGTCGACGGCCGCACCTACGAGCAGCTGCGAGCGGCGCTCGCGCGACTCGAGCGCACCGTCCTCGAGAGTGACGGGGCGTGGTACGACGCGGCGGCCCAGGCACGCCCGCACGCCCGCTTCACCCTGCTCGCGGCCGTGGCGATCGATCGCCGCCGTTTCACGGACCGCGACCAGCTGGCGCTCTTTCCCGCGCTCGCAAGCAACGAACCCGGCGACGCGCGCGTCACGTTGGCCCACCAGCTGCGCGACAACATCGCGGCCGGGCACGTGAGCACCCTCAATGCCCAGAAGTACGCCGCGCTGTCGTCGCCGGTGGCCCGACGGCTGTATCGCGTGCTCGAGGCGGAGCGCGCCGGCGACGGCGATGCGACGTGGCTGCTGCCCCTCGACCAGTTGGCCGAGCGCCTGCCGCTCACGCAGCGCTTTCCCTCGCATCTCCAGCGCGTCCTGCAGCCGGCCCACGAGATGCTGCTCGCGGCCGGGCTCGTCCGCGGCGCACGCTTCGTCCAGGACGGTCGCCTCTGGAGCGTCGAGTACCGTTTCTGAGGCCGCGCGCCGCCAAGCGCCGGCGGCGCTCCGTCATGGTTTCCTGACGGAACCCTCCGTAGCCCACCGAGTATTGGGTGAGTAGGTTCCGAGAGCCTTTCCCTCAGGGATATCGCATGCCCCGTCGCCGGATCTTTGCGCTCGCCGCTGTTCTCGCCCTGCCGCTCGCGGCCGGCGCTTTCGTCGTGCAGGAACGCGCCGCCACGGCCAGCGCCACGCTCTTCGACCAAGTGCTCTCGCTCGTCGGCGATCGCTATGTCGATTCCATCGGCACGCGCGAGCTCTATGAGCGCGCCGCTCGCGGACTCGTCGAGCAGTTGCGCGATCCGTACTCCGAGCTCTACACGCCCGCGCAGCTCGAGGCCTTCAACACCACGACCGGCGGCTTCTACGGCGGCGTGGGCATGCTGATCGAGGACCAGGAAGGCACGATCATCATCAGCAAGGTGTATCCGCACACGCCGGCCGAGGAAGCGGGCATCCGCGAGGGCGACCGCATCGTCGGTGTCGACACCTCGTCCACGCGCGGCTGGCGTCTCGATCAAGTCTCCGGCGCCCTCCGCGGCCAGCCCGGCTCGCGCGTGAAGGCACGCTTCCAGCGGCCGGGCGTCGCCCAGGCCTTCGAAGTCGAGTTCACCCGGCGCACCATCCGCATCCCCGCGATCCCCTTCGGCCTCGTGCTCGACGGCGGCATCGGCTACATCCCGGTGCAGCAGTTCAACGAGACGACCACGCGCGAGTTCGCCGAGGTCTATGCGCGCTTCGTCAATGAAGACGTGAAGGGCCTCGTCATCGACCTCCGCGGCAACTCGGGCGGCTTCCTCGACCAAGCCCTCGAGATGACGAACTTCTTCCTCGCGCGCGGCCGCGAGCTCGCATCGGTCCGCAGCCGCAGCGGGCAGGTCGAGCGCTACGTCGCCGAACGCTCGCCGCTCATCCCCAACATGCCGGTGGTCGTCCTCACCGACGGCTACTCCGCCTCGGCCTCCGAGATCGTCGCCGGCGCCCTGCAGGACCAGGACCGCGCGCTCGTCGTCGGCCAGACGACCTTCGGCAAGGGACTCGTGCAGTCGGTGTATCGCCTCGACGGGGGCTACGCCATCAAGCTCACCACCGGCAAGTGGTTCACCCCCAGCGGTCGCACGATCCAGCGTGAGCGCGTGCTCGATGCCTCGGGACGCCTCGTCGAGGTGAACCCCGATTCCTCGGAGAGCGATAGCGCACGCGCCGCACGGCCCATGTTCCGCTCGACCAGCGGGCGCGCGGTGTTCGGCGGCGGCGGTGTCACGCCCGACATCGTCGTGCCCTACGACACGCTCACGGCTGCCGAGCTTCGCCTCGCGCGGGCGCTCGTGCCGCGGCAGCAGGACGTCTATCTCGCGCTGTACGACTACGCGTTCGGGCTCAAGGACCAGGTGCGTCCGGACTTCACCGTCACGGCCGCCATGCGCGACGGCTTCCGGCAGAAGCTCGAAGCCAAGGGCGTGACCGTCGACCGCGCCGAGTGGGACGCCGGTCGTGCGTATGTCGATCGCCTCCTGCTCAACCGCATTGCCCGCCTCGCCTTCGGCGACTCGACGGCCAAGCGCCGCGAAATCCCGGAAGACGTGCAGCTCCAGCGGGCGATGGACCTCCTGCGCCGCGCGAAGACCACGCAGGAACTGCTCGCCCTCGCTCCCGCTTCCGCGCCCGTCCCGGCCGCGGCGTCGGCGCGGCGACCCGACTAACCCCTCCAGCTTCCCCCGATGTCCTACCGTGTCATGATCGCCGCCGCGCTGCTTGGCGCGGCGGCCTGCGGCGGCACTGCCGCCGAACAATCGCCCATCGTCGCCCGCGAAGGCGATGCCCGTGAGTCCCGGCTCTCCAATCTCCGGCAGATCACCTTCGGCGGCGAGAACGCCGAGGCGTACTGGAGCCAGGATGGCGAGTACATCACCTTCCAGTCCACGCGCGACGGCCGCACCTGCGACCAGCAGTACGTCATCAAGGCCGACGGCACGGGCCTGACGCGCGTCTCCGACGGCCGTGGCAAGACCACCTGCGGCTGGTTCTTCCCGGGCGGCGAACGCCTCTTCTTCGCCTCGACCACGGCGCATGATGAAGGCTGCCCCGTGCGCCCGGACCCGTCCAAGGGATACGTCTGGCCGCTGGATCGCTACGACATCTACACCGCCAACCGTGACGGCAGCGACATGCGCCGCCTCACGAACTACGACGTGTACACGGCCGAGGGCATCCTCTCGCCGGACGGCTCGAAGATCGTCTTCACGTCCATGAAGGACGGCGACCTCGAGATCTACACCATGAACGCCGACGGCAGCGACGTGCGCCGCCTCACCAACACGCCCGGGTACGACGGCGGGCCGTGGTGGTCGCCCGACGGCACGAAGATCGTCTACCGCGCGCATCACCCGAAGGACAGCACCGAACTCGCGCAGTATCGCGAGCTGCTCGCCCAGGGCCTCATCCGCCCCAGCAAGGTCGAGCTCTTCGTCATGAACGCCGACGGCAGCGACCAACGCCAGGTGACCGCGCTCGGCGGCGCCAACTTCGGGCCCTCGTGGAGCCCGGACGGCACCAAGATCATCTTCTCCACCAACTTCGTCGCGCCGCGCTCGGGCAACTTCGACCTCTACCTGGTCGACGCCAACGCCTCGATGGCCGGCCCCGACCAGGTGGAGCAGATCACCTTCGACGGCGTCTTCGACGGCTTCCCGATCTTCCACCCCAACGGCAAGCAGCTCCTGTGGGCCAGCAACCGCTTCGCCGCCAAGGAAGGCGAGACCAACCTCTTCGTCGCCGATTTCCGGTGGTAGATTAGGGGCGTCTCTCCCCGGAGGAGCCCCTTGGAGTACTTCGTTGGCATAGTTGCCCTTGGCATCGGCGTCGTCCTCGCCAAGAGCATCCGCATCATCGGGCAGGCCGAGGTCATGGTCGTCGAGCGCCTCGGCCGCTTCAATCGCGTCGCGCGCTCGGGCCTCAACATCCTGATCCCGTTCATCGAACGGCCGCGCAGCATCGACGTGCGCTACTTCGAGGCGGACGTCACCGGCCTCAAGAAGATGATCGCCAGCACCGTCTCGCGCATCGACCTGCGCGAGCAGGTGCTGAACTTCCCGTCGCAACCGGTCATCACGAAGGACAACGTCACGATCGACATCGACGCGGTGCTCTACTACCGCGTCGCCGATCCGCAGAAGGCCACCTACGCGGTGCAGAACCTGCCCTTCGCGCTCGAGACGCTCACGCGCACCACGCTGCGCAACATCGTCGGCGAGATCGAACTCGACCAGACGCTGGCCTCGCGCGACATGATCAACAAGAAGATGCGCGAGGTCATCGAGGAAGCCTCGATCGGCTGGGGCGTCGACGTCACGCGCGTCGAGCTGCAGAGCATCGAGCCCCCGCGCGACATCCAGCAGTCCATGGAACTGCAGATGCGCGCCGAGCGTGAGCGCCGCGCCGCCGTCACCAACGCCGAAGCCAGCAAGCGCGCCGCGGTGCTCGAGGCCGAAGGCCTCCGGGAGTCGCAGATCCGCAAGGCCGAGGGCGAGAAGGAAGCCGCCATCCTGCGCGCCCAAGGTCTCGCCGAGGCGCGGCTCGCCATGGCCGACGCCGAGGCGGAAGCCGTGCGCCGCATCGCCGCCGCGCTGCCGCCCGGCGAAGCCGCCACCTATCTGCTCGGCCTCAAGTACCTCGAGGCCCTCCCGGCGCTCGCCCAGGGCAAGGGAACCACCGTGTTCCTGCCCAGCGAAGCCACGGGCGTGCTCGGCGCGATCGGCGGGATCAAGGAGCTGCTCAAGGCCGGCGGCAGTTCGTCGGAACCGCAGCCACAGCGTCCCAGCGGCGCGCTCGGCAGCGGTCCCTTCGTACCGTAAGCTCCACGTGCCCAAGCTCACGAAGGAGAAGGCAGAGAAGATCGCCCGCGCGCACGCCTGCTCGCACTGCAAGGAATACACCTACCGCCGCTTGACCGTGAAGGCGGCGCCGAAGGCCATCACCGAGGAACTCGGCGCCGTCTGGGTCGCGAACAAGACCTGCGGGGTTTGCGACTACAAGGAAGAAATCGGTATCGCCGAGGACGGCGACATCGTGTACGCTTCCTGAATGGCGCCCCTCGAGATTCCCAAGCTGGCGGTCGGTGACCGCGTGCAGCACGAACTGCTCGTGCGCGAACGCGAGGACAAGGTCACCAAGGCTGGCGATCCCTTCCTGACCCTCAAGCTCGGCAACGCCACCGGCGTACTCGGCGCCAACGTGTGGAAGGAGATGGTGCCGCAGGTGCAGGGCGTGCGGCCCGGTCAGGTCGTGCAGGTCATCGGCGTCGTCGAGGAGTACGCGGGGCGGCGGCAGCTCAAGCTCACCGCGCCGCCGCGTGTCGTCCCGATGGGCGGCGCCGACATCGAGCAGTTCCTGCCGCGGATCACCGTACCCGAGGAACGGCTCTGGGCCAAGATCGACGCCTGGCGCGCCGAGATGCACGGGCCCCTGCGGCGCGCGGTCGATCTCTTCTTCGCCGACGAATCGTTCCGCGCCGAGTTCGCCCGTACGCCGGGCGCGACGCGTGGCCACCATGCGCTCGTGGGCGGACTGCTGTTGCACACCTGCGAAGTCGCCGACATCGCGCGCGCCTCCGCGCAGACCATGGGTGGCAACGTCACGCTGGTCACCGCCGGCGCGCTGCTGCACGACATCGGCAAGACCAAGACCTACACGGTGGATCTGGCGGGCTTCGACTACACCCGCGCCGGCATGCTGCTCCAGCACATCGTGCTGGGCTCGCTCATGCTCGAAGAGCGCTTGCGCACGCTACCTCCGCAGGATCAGCTCAGCGACGAACAGCGTCTCGAGCTGCATCACTTCATCCAGTCGCATCATGGCCAGCTCGAGTTCGGCGCGGCCGTGCGCCCGATGACGCTCGAGGCCGAGATCCTGCACTTCGCCGACAACACCTCGGCGAAGGGCAACGATTTCACCGAGGCGGTGGAGGATGCCGAGTTGTTTCCCAGCGCCGAGCTGGAGTTCTCAGCCAAGCGCAGCTGGCGACTCGAGCGACGGGTCTGGAAGCGCAGCCACCGCTGGGACTGAGCGCCTCCGGCGGCGCAGTGCCTGGCGCAGTCGCCGCCACGCCAAGGCGAAGCCGGTCCAGACCAGCAGCACGCCCACGGCGCTCGCAAGCGTCGCGACGATCTGCCCGGGAATCCCGAACACTTCGCCCGTGTGGCCGAAGCGCACCCACGCACGCAGCTTGCGGGCCGTGCTGAGGTCGTCGTAACCTGACGACGTCGCGACCGTCGCGCTCGCACGGTCCACGTCGAGCGTCCACCGCAGGTCCGGGCGATACGTGTTGCCTTCGGCGACCGCGATCCGGACGACGGATGCCTTCGCGTCGGGCAGCGTGAGGGTGAGCTGCGCCCAATCCGGACGGGCGCTCGCCGCGGCCGCGATGTACGTCGCCAACGCAGCGTCCTCCGCTCGGACGGGATGCGGCGGCGGTTCCTCGGTCGCCGCGTCGCGGCGCGACTCTGCAGCCGCTGGAGCGTCCTGACGGGCAGCGCGCGCCTCGGCGATCGCCACTCGGGCCGCCGCGCGTTCCTGGTCGCTTCCGAGTGCGAGATCGAGATACTGCCCCGGCCAGCGGAACGAGAAGAACGCGGCCGTCGCGATGATGATCGCCAGCGGCAGCGCGAACCAGAAGCCAAGGCTGTTGTGCCAGTTGAAGTCGCGCGCCTGTCCGGCGCGATGCTTCCACTGCGGCCACGCCGTCGCCCGGAGTCGCGCGACGCTCCAGCGCCGCGGCCACCAGAGATACAGCCCTGAGAGCACGAGCGCGAGGAAGATCAGGTTCGCCACGCCATTCAGCACTTTCATCTGCGCGCGCAGCGCTCCCGCCTCCGCACCGACATAACGGTGCCACCGGCGCAGTGCCGAGAAGAAGCGCTGGCCCGATCCATCTCCCGAGGGCGTGAGCACGGCGCCGGTCGTGGGGTGTGCGAGGATCGGAGCCGCACCGCGTTCGCGCTGGCGAATCGTCACGGGCTGCGTCGGGTCGCGCTTGATCAGCACACTGGCGACGTCCGCCCGCGCAACGCCCGCGCGCGCGAGCAGCGTATCGAGGGGAAGCGGCGCGGCACCATTCGCCTCCACGCGCGGCGCGCCGTCGATCCACGCGATCATCTGCCGCTCGAATCCAAGCAGCACACCCGTCACGCTCATCAACAGGATGAGCCCACCCGCCAGCAATCCGATGCTGAGGTGAGTCCAGAAGAACACGGTGCGGATGGCTCGGCGGGCGGACATGACGAGTATAGGTTGAGAACGCTTCTCAAATAGCGAGAATTCAGGCTAATCCATCTCCGATAGTTTCGCTAGGTTTTGTCGAACTCCCTCCAGCCAAAGGGCTTAGATTGAAACCATGACCACGACGATCCGCCAAGACGATTTCATCCAGTCCATCGCCGACGCGCTCCAGCACATCAGCTACTATCACCCGCTGGATTACATCCGCGCGCTCGCCGAGGCCTACGAACTCGAGCAGTCCCCGGCCGCAAAGGACGCCATCGCGCAGATCCTCACGAACTCGCGGATGTGCGCCGAGGGCCATCGGCCCATCTGCCAGGACACGGGCATCGTCGTCGTCTTCCTCAAGATCGGCATGGACGTCCGCTGGGATGCCACGCTGTCTATCCAGGAGATGGTCAACGAAGGCGTGCGCCGCGCCTATCTGCACCCCGACAACACGCTGCGCGCCTCGATCGTCAGCGACCCGGCCTTCTCCCGCAAGAACACGCGCGACAACACGCCGGCCGTCGTGCACTACGAGGTGGTGCCCGGCCATCACGTCGAGGTGAAGCTCGCCGCGAAGGGCGGCGGCTCCGAGAACAAGTCGAAGTTCGCGATGCTCAACCCGTCCGATTCCATCGTGGACTGGGTCATGAAGACCGTCCCGACGATGGGCGCCGGCTGGTGTCCGCCAGGCATGCTCGGCATCGGCATCGGGGGATCGGCCGAGAAGGCGATGCTCATGGCGAAAGAGTCGCTCATGGAGCCCATCGACATGGCCCAGCTCAAGCAGCGCGGTCCGCAGAACAAGCTCGAGGAGTTGCGCATCGAGCTGCACGACAAGATCAACGCCCTCGGCATCGGCGCGCAGGGCTTGGGCGGTCTCTCCACCGTGCTCGACGTGAAGATCTTCGACTTCCCCACGCACGCCGCGTCGAAGCCCATCGCGATGATCCCGAACTGCGCCGCCACGCGGCACGCGCACTTCCATCTCGACGGCTCCGGCGTCGCCAAGCTGCCGGTGCCCTCGCTCGCGGATTGGCCGAACGTCACCTGGATGCCGGACGCGAACGCGAAGCGTGTCGACCTCGACACGCTCACGCCCGAAGTCGTCGCGAGCTGGAAGGCCGGCGATCGCCTGTTGCTCAACGGCAAGCTGCTCACGGGGCGCGACGCGGCACACAAGCGCATCGCCGATCTCTTCGCCAAGGGCGAGTCGCTCCCGCCGGGCGTCGACTTCACGAATCGCGTGATCTACTACGTCGGCCCCGTGGATCCCGTGCGCGACGAAGCCGTCGGCCCCGCCGGCCCGACTACCGCGACGCGCATGGACAAGTTCACCGAGATGATGCTCGAGAAGACCGGCCTCATCGCGATGATCGGCAAGGCCGAGCGCGGTCCGACGGGCCTCGAAGCCATCCGCAAGCACAAGGCAGCCTACCTGATGGCCGTCGGCGGCGCGGCGTATCTCGTCTCCAAGGCCATCCGTTCCTCGCGTGTCGTCGCCTTCGAAGATCTCGGCATGGAGGCGATCTACGAGTTCGAGGTCGAGGAGATGCCGGTGACCGTCGCCGTCGACGCGGCGGGCCACAACGTGCACGAGAGTGGCCCCAAGGAATGGCAGGAGAAGATCCGCAACCTTCCCGTGCTCTCGGCGTAGTAGTGGATGTGATTCGCCACCTCCTCGCAGGGCTCTGCCTCCTGCCTGCCGCGCTCGTCAGCGCCGGTGCGCAGGAGGCGCTGTTTCCCGCCCGTCCCACCGGGCTCGTCAGCGATTTCGCCGGCATCATTCCCGACGCCACCGAAGCGCAGATCACGCGCCTCATCGAGATCGTGCGCGCCGGTTCGCAGGGCGAGATCGCCGTCGTGACGCTGCGCGACATCGGCGGCCGCGAGGCGCTCGATGTCGCACTGCAGATCGGACGCGCGTGGGGAGTCGGCGCGCGCGCCGACATCGGCGACCGCGCCCGCAACGCCGGCGTGGTCGTCTTGCTCATCCCGAAGGAAACGAGCAGCGACGGCAGCGGCCAGATCGCCATCAGCGTCGGCCAAGGGGCAGAAGGCTTCATCACCGACGGTGTGGCCGGCGACATGCGCCGCGAAGCGACGCCGCTGCTCGCCGCCGGCAACTACGGCGATGGCCTGGCGCTCATCACGGCACGGCTCGCGCAGCGCTACAGCGCGGAGTTCGGCTTTGCGCTCGACTCCACGTTGGTCCCGCGCCAGCGTCCGCGTGAGTTCCAGATTCCGCCGATCGTCATCGTCATCGCGATCATGCTCCTCATCTCGCTGCTGAACTCGGGCGGCGGGGGTGGACGCGGGGGCCGACGCCGCCGCGGCGGTGTCGCGATCCTCCCGTTCCCGATGGGCGGTGGATTCGGCGGGGGTGGGTTCGGGGGCGGCGGCTTCGGTGGTGGAGGCTTCGGCGGGTTCGGGGGCGGCGGCGGATTCTCCGGCGGCGGCTCCGGCGGACGGTTCTAGGGAGAGATCCATGACGATCGAACAATTCTCGGCCGCGCTTGCCTCGGCCTTCGGCGGCGATTGCACGGCCGTGGTGCTGTACGGCAGCGCCGCCGCGGCGGCGCCTGCGACCAAGGGCGTCGATTTCAACGTGCTGGTCATCGTGCGCAGCCTGAAGGCGGACGCCCTGCGCGCGGCGGCGGCTCCGGTGCGGCAGTGGCAGGAGCTCGGCCATCGGCCGCCGCTCATCTTGACCGACGCCGAGTGGCGTTCGAGCCGCGATGTGTTCGCGATGGAACACGCCGACATCGCCGCGCGCCACCGCGTTCTGCACGGTGCGCTGCCCGCCCTCCCGCCCGTCGCCAGCGACGACCTCCGCCGGCAACTGGAGTTCGAGGCGATGGGCGCGCTGCTGCACCTGCGCCGCGGCGTGCTCGCCGTCGGCCACGATCCGCTGCGCACGCTTGACTTCCTCGTGGCCGCCAAGGGCACCGTCGTCACGCTGCTGCGCTCGCTGCTGCGCGTGCACGGCCGCGATGTACCGGCCGGCGCCAGCGCGGTGCTGGCGGCCGCGGCACCGCTCGCCAGCCTCGACACGACGGCGCTCGCCGAGGTCGTGGCGCACGCCCAGGGCACGCGCTCCATCCCGCCGGCGCGCGCCGCCGATGTCCTCGACGGCGTGCACCGGATGCTGAAGACTTTGGTCGCGCACGTGGACGCCATGTGGCATCCCGACGCGCCGGCCGTCGACTGACACGCGTACCGCACGATGCGCGTAGTGTTCTTGCTGACCTGACATTCACCCGGAGTCGTCGATGAAGGCCAAGTGGTTGCTCCCTGTCCTCACCCTGTTCCTCTCTGCCTGCGGCTACAACACGATCCAGACCATGGATGAGACCGCGGCCGCCGCGCGTCAGCAGATCGAAGTGCAGCTGCAGCGCCGCGCCGACCTCGTGCCGAACCTGGTCGAGACCGTGAAGGGCTACGCGGCCCAGGAAGAGCGCATCTTCACCGAAGTCGCCCAAGCGCGCTCGGCGTTGCTCGGCGCGCGCAGCGGTGGCAACATCGGCGAGATGGCGAATGCCAACCAGGAGCTCACCGGGGCGCTGGGGCGCCTGCTCGCCATCTCGGAGAACTACCCGCAGCTGAAGAGCGACCAGAACTTCCTGCGGCTGCAGGATGAGCTCACCGGGACCGAGAACCGCATCGCGGTGTCGCGCACCGACTACAACAACGCGGTGCGGGACTACAACGCGTACATCCGTCGCTTCCCGGCCGTGCTCACCGCCAAGGTGACCGGCGCGAAGGCCCGCGAGTACTTCGAGGTCACGAACGCCGCGAACCGCGAAGCGCCCAAGGTGAGCTTCTGATGCGGCGTACCGTCTTGCTGCTCGCCGCGCTCCTCGTGCCGGTCGGGGCGGCGACGGCGCAGTCGCCGGACCACGAGGCGGCCTACGCGGTCATCACGAAGCTCTTCGACGGCATGCGCACGCGCGATACGGCAGCGATGCGCACGGCGTTCGCGCCGGGCGCATCACTGCAGAGCGTTGCCGCCAGCGGGCAGGTGCGCAGCGATGCCATCGATGCCTGGATCGGCTCGGTGGCATCGGCGCCGGCGGGTGTCGTCTTGGACGAACGACTGGGCACGCCCGTTGTCCAAGTGAACGGGAATCTCGCGACGGTGTGGGTGGAGTATTGGTTCTATGCCGGTGAGCGCTTCTCGCACTGTGGCTTCGACGCCTTCGTGCTTGCCCGGACGGCTGGCACGTGGCGCATTCTTTCTGTCGCCGATACACGGCAGCGCGAAGGCTGCTCGCCCGCTCCGGTGCGCTGAACTCGCGTTCTCGAGCGCCGGACACCGTCCAAGTTCGGGCAGTCGCGCACGAGTTGGACTGGCGACCTAGGGCGTTGTCAGGAAATCCCTCTCCCGCAACATCTTAGGAGGAGCCGGGTAATAGGACCGCATGGTCCTTACTTGAATGTTACGTGCAACTCTATGCGCCACTTTGATTTACGAAGTGGCGCATTAGTTTGTATGTAACGGCAACGAACTGCTGGCCCTCGGCCAGCGGCTTCGCCGACCACTTATCGGAGACCACATGCGGAAGCCACGACCCAACTCGTACAACCCCGCGCAGGCCCTCCACTTGATCGCGAGCGATCGCAACGGCGATCCGCTCAGCTGCCCGTCGTGTTCCGGCTCCATCGAACGCGAGCCGGGATCCGCGCCGCCGCCGCCGCGTTCGCACGTGACGCTGAAGTGCATCGGCTGCGGGCGCGTCGCTCGGTACATCGCCGGCGCAGCCTGATCAAGTTCCCCGTCCACCCCGCAGGAGTACGTACGCGATGGCTCGCATCACCGGCACCGTGAAGTGGTTCAACGACGCGAAGGGCTTCGGTTTCATCCAGCGCGAGGGAGGGGCTGACGTCTTCGTCCATTTCAGCGCCATCCAGGGCAACGGCTTCAAGTCGCTCGCCGAAGGCGATAAGGTCGAGTTCGAAATCGTCGACGGACAGAAGGGTCCGCAGGCGGCGAACGTCAACAGGATCTAACGGCAGCGTCCGCACACATGCGAAGCGCCCCCGACCATCGCGGTCGGGGGCGCTTCGTGCATCAGCGGGATTATGCGGAGAGCGGCAGTTCCATCTGCTGCGGCCGTGTCGCGCGTCGGCTCCGCACCGTGGGCGGCACGGCGACCCGCGACGCGTCGGGCAACACCTCGGGTCGGTCGGCGACGGCCGCATCGCGCAGGAGCTCGGCGGTTTGGTGGCGGAGTTGCATCGCCCGGAGCGGTGCCGCCAAGGCATCGCGCGCGCCGGACTGGAAGGTGCCGGCCTCCTCCCGCACTTCGAGCGGCAAGAGCCGTCCGAGCGGGTGTGCCAGCAGGCGATCGACTTCGGCGCCGTCCCGGACGGACAACGCGGCAATCAGCGCATCGAGGTAGCCGAGCATGGACTCCTCCTTTTGCCGTTAAGTACACTTTGCAACTAAAAGGTTCCCTCGGCAAGGGGAGGAGCCGCCAGCATCGTAACGCTATCGTGACCGAATCAGCCCAACAGGTCGAATCGGACGGCGCGTTGCAGCCCCCGGCGGCGGCGCGGCGCGTACCGGAAGAGCTGTGCCGGGCGACCCCGACCCTCCGAGCGCCAGGCGTCCGTCGGCTCGATCAGGTGGGCCGCCATCAGCGAACGCCGGAAGCTCGCCTTGTGCACCCGCCGCTCCAGCAGGAGCTCGTAGACCGCCTGCAGGTCGGACAGCGTGAAGGTCGGTCCGAGCAGCCGGAACGCCACTGGCTCCCGATCGATGCGCTCCCGAAGGTGGACGAGCGCCGCCCGCAGCATGGCGCCTCCGCCGCCGCGTGGCACGGGACGCCAGAGATAGGCGTCGCCGACGTCGGTGCCGGTCGGCAGCACCGCCACGTAGAGGATCGCGAGCCCAGTCTCGTCACGCAGCGCTCCCACCTGCGAGCGCCACGCGGGCGCCCGTCCCAGCGTGCGCCGCGCCAAGGCGTCGGCCGCGTCCGCGGGTGCCTGCGACGCCGCCAACACCGCCGCCGGTAGCTCAGCGCCACGCGTCGCCGCGCCGAGCACTACGAGGTCGCCGTCGCGCCAGCTGACACAGGCGAGGACGAGGCGCGGGGCGGGGGTCGAAGCCATCCGCCCAATAAGTATCAATCTGTAACTAAAGTCAACCGACGCCGCAGTCGCGACGCGGACGACGGCGGCTCAGTGCGCGATCGTCCCTTGCTTCGACGTGTCGACGTCGTCCTGCTGGCCGGTCTTGAACAGGAAGGCCTCCATGTTCCGCGTCAGGAACTGGCGCGCCTGCGGATCCATCACGTTGAGGCCGTAGTGGTTGATCAGCATCGTCTGCTGCTTGAGCCACTGGCCCCAGCAATCGGGGCAGATGCCCTCGAGGACGCGCGCGCCGATCGCACCCGGAAACGGGGCGCGCTCGAACCCAGGCTTGGTCGCGCCGCAGCGCGCGCAGGTGATGTCCGCCATCATGTGCTCCGTACGAATCGGGGAATCGCTGCCGAAATCTAGTCAGCGCGCGCCGGAGACGCGGCCGGCCGGCGCGGCCGGCCATCGCGCCTCGAGCCACGCCACCACCGTCGCGGCCAACGCGGGCCAGCCGAAGTCCATCGTCAGCACATGGCCCGCGCCCTCGACCCAGTGCACCGTCTTGTCCGCCGCGCCGATGCGCGCGATCGCCCGACGGCTCTGGTCCTCGGGCAATCGGTTGTCTTGGCGCGACTGGCACACCAGCGTCGGGGCGTGCACGAATCCCAACCGGGGAATCACGCCCTCGGCCACGTACTCCAGCGCCTCCAGCGAGCGCCGCGTCGAGCAGCCGTAGCTGATGCTCCGCCGCTGGGCTTCGGGATCCCACAGCGAACGCGCGCCGCCACCGCTCACGTGCTGCGTCACCAACGACCACATGCGCGCCGTGCTGACCGCCACCTGCATCGGCCGTGGCACGAAGAGCATCGGGGCGAACAGCAAGAGCCCATCCACATCCGCTTCCGCGGCCACCCACGTGGCCAGTGCGCCACCCATGGAAAGGCCACCGACGACGACCGTCCCGTGCCGCGCGCGCAGCGCGGCATACTCCGCGCGGACCGCCGCCACGGCCTCCTCGCCGCGCCAGGCATCCCAGGCTTCGAGGGAACGACCGTGCCCGGGCAGCAGGGGCAGGCGCACCGTCCACCCGGACGCATGGATGGCCCGCGCCATGTCGTCGAGCGAGGCCGGAGAGTCGTTGTAGCCGTGGATGAGCAAGAGCGCGCGATGCGGGTCGCCGACATACGTGCGCGCCTGCGCCCCGATTACGACGCCCTCGACGTCGGCGGGAAAACGTCGGCGGAACCGCTGCGCGCGTCGCGTCGCGCGCCAGGCCCGCTGGGCCCACAGCAGCACGGTCGCTGCCAACGCGAACGCCAGGGCGGCCGCCACCGTCAGTAGCGCGGGACCTGCGGATCTGCCTCGACGCTCCAGCGATCGATGCCACCGCGGATGTTGAGGACGCGCGCATGCCCGGCCGCACGCAGGTAGTCGGCCACCATCGCGCTGCGCATGCCGTGGTGGCACAGCACGGCGATCGGCTTGTCACGCGGCAGCAGCGCCTGCTGCGCCGGGATCAACCCCATCGCGACATGCATCGCGCCGCGCACGGCCGCGGCGTCGACTTCCCAGTCCTCGCGCACGTCGAGCACGTAGAGCTCACCGCGGGCAAGCGCAGCCGCCGCATCGCGGGGATCGATGTCGCGCAGCGTCACGTCCCAGGTCGGCGCCCCGGCCTCGCCGCAGAACGCCGCGTAGTCTGCGAGCAGCGCCGTCGCCGTGCGCGTCGCACACCACGCACAGGACGGATCGCGCGCGAAGCGCATCTGCGTCATGCGCATGCTCAGCGCGTCGACCGCCAGCAGGCGCCCCACCAGCGGCTCGCCGATGCCGAGCAGCCACTTGAGCGCCTCGGTCGCCTGCAGCGTGCCGAGCAAACCCGGCAGTACGCCCAACACGCCACCCTCGGCGCAGCTTGGCACGCTCCCGGCCGGCGGCGGCTCGGGATGCAGGCAGCGATAGCAAGGACCGTCCGCCGTGGCGAAGACCGACACCTGGCCTTCGAAGCGATGCACGCTCGCGTGCACCAACGGCTTCCGTTCCAGGACGCAGGCATCGTTGAGGAGATAGCGCGTCGTGAACGTGTCGGTGCCGTCGAGGACGATGTCGTAGTCCGCGACGATGCCGCGCGCGTTGTCGCGCGTGAGCGCGACCTCCCAGGTGTCGAGCGTGACGCCCGGATTGAGGGCCTCGAGGCGCGCGCGCGCCGACGCGACCTTCGACGTACCGACGCCTGCCGTATCGTGCAGCACCTGGCGCTGAAGGTTGTGCACCGCGACGCGATCGTGATCGAGGAGCCCGAGTCGCCCGACGCCGGCCGCGGCGAGATACAGCGCCGCCGGCGAACCGAGCCCCCCGAGTCCGACGATCAGCGCGGAACTCGCGCGCAGGCGTTCCTGTCCGGCGGCGCCCACCTGCGGCAGGCTCAGGTGGCGCGCGTAGCGGTCGCGATCCTCAGGCGTGAGCGGCATCACGGCGGAATATACGCGAGGGGGCATCGCCGTTCGGCGATGCCCCCTCGCTCACGCGGGAGTGGTCCCGGAACCACCCCCGCCGGCAACCGCGCGGCGGCGCTACTGCCCGCGCACGCTGCGTGTCGCCCGTTCGATCGCGGCCGTCGCGGCATCGAACCGCCCGACGAGATCCTGCAACTCCGCCGCGTACAGCGCTTCGGTTCCGTAGCGAATCGCTTCGTTGACCGAAGGAAAGACCATCGTGCCGTAGCCATTATCGACGTCGGCGACGTATATGAGATTCCTATACCACGGCCGCGAGCGCAAGCCCTCCGGTCGCGTCATCGCGCGCTCGACCTCGCGCAACGCCGCGTTGGTGCTGACCTGCCGGGCGCGCGGAACGCCCGCCGCGAGTGCGGAATCGCGCGTCGCATTGAAGGCCGTCGCCGCGCGTTCCATGCGATCGATCGCCGCGGCGAGCGACGCGGACGAGCCGCCCCAGCTGCGCTGCGCCAGAGCGCGATCGATCGGCGCGAGGTACCGCCGCATCGTCCGCGCGAACTCCGCGTAGTCGTACGGGAGCACGTCGGCGTTCGCGAGGCGCATCATCATCACCGCGCCGATGCGCGCCGCCGCGGCGTGGTAGCGGTAGCCCGGATCCCCGAAGCGCTCCATGAACGTGTAGGAGTCGTAGTTCGAGTGATAGATCCCGTTGCCGCCGCCGAAGCCCCAATCGCTGTGCGGGATGCCGAGGTGGTTGTAGAACCCGGCGAAGTCGCTGCCGCCGCCGGGATCGCCCATCGCCGGCTCCTCGCCGTCCGCCGGGCGCGTGCGCGCACGCCAGACGTCGTACACGCTGCCACTGCCGCTCGGGTCCGGCACACCCTTGGCGACGTCGCGCAGCAGGCCGCGCAGGCTCGGGCTCCCGCCGCCGCCGAACGACGGCCCGCTCGCCGACACGTCTTGGTTGAGATAGGCCACCGCACCGCGCATCAGGCGCAACGAATCATCTTCGACGTATTCCGTCGAGCCGACCAATCCCCACTCCTCGGCGTCCCAGGTGGCGAAGATCATCGTGCGCCGCGGGCGCCAGCCCGCCCGCACCTGCGCCATCACCGCGCGCGAGGCTTCCACGACGCTCACCGTCCCCGAGACGTTGTCCACGGCCCCCGGACTCCACGCATCGCGGTGCGCGCCGATGATCACCACTTCGTCCGGGAAGTCAGAGCCGCGAATGATGCCATAGGTGTTCCAGATCGGTTTGTACGCCGCCGTGGCCGAATCGCTGAAGACGCGCACCCGCGCCACCACCGGGCCGGGCCCGACGTGATAGTGGAACGGCAAGCCGCCCTGCCACGTCGCGGGGATGTCCGCGCCACGCACATCGCGCAGCAGCTCGATGGCGTTGCCGTACGAGAGGGGCAGCACCGGAATCCGCGGCACCGGGAGCGAGTCGATGGGGATGCGGCGCGCGCCGCGCCGCGATGGGTAGCCCGGCGTCGTCGGATCGCCGGCCCCGTTCATCACGCTGCCGCGTTGCACGCCGCGGTCGTTCCGGTATGCCCCCTCGGGATACACGTCGCCGCGCACGTAGCCGTCGTCCTGTGGATCCGAGTACATCAGCAGCGCCAGGGCGCCGCGCTTCTCCGCCTCACGCGCCTTGATGCCGCGGAAACTCCGGCCATAGCGCGCAATCACGACCTTGCCGCGCACACTCACGCCGATCGAGTCGAGCTGTGCGTAGTCCTCGATGAGGCCGTAGTTCACATAGACCACTTCGCCCGTCACGTCACCCGTGCCGCTGTAGCCGTTCACGGTCGGGTATTCGTCGTGCTGCATCGTCGTCGGATCTTCCGGCACGCGGCCTTCGCGCAGCTCCAGTTGCTTCGGCTGCGGCTGGATGCGCCACACGCCGTAATCCACCGTATGCGGCAGCCAGACCTCATACTCCCCGACTTCCGTCGCGAGCCCCGCTTCGCGCATCGCGGCGATCACGAGATCGCGGGTGCGCGCCTGCGCGGGTGTCCCCGCGATGTGCGGCCGGTCGGCCAACGCCCGCGCCAGCGCCTGGGCGCGCGCCGTATCGGGAGTGGCGATCGCCGCACGCTCGGCGGCGCGTTGGGCCTCGGTCGACTGCTGCGAGAAGCCCGGTACGCGCGCGTGCTGCGCCGCGAGCGTGATCGGCGCGGAAACCAGCAGGAGGAACGCCACGAACGCCGCGCGCGGGGCGCGGCTCGTCGAACGGATGTGCATCGCGTTGGAAACCGGGGTCAGTAGCCGTGCACCGCCAAGCCGGCGGGCATGTCGAATTCCTGCGTGGTCTTGTAGCGCTCGAAGCGCCCGTCACCCGCCACCGCGCGCGCCTTCGCACGCAGCGCGTCCATCTCGCCCGCGTGGAACGGCTTGTACGTCGCCGCGGACTTCAGCGTCTTCTTGAGGATCGGTCCGCTGTCGCAGCCCACGAGCACGCTGCTCACCGGCAGCGACCACACGTAGCGGAAGGCGTCCTCCACCTTCACGACCTTGCTGCCGTTGACCGCGCCGCCGGCCAGCGGCTTGGTACCGATCACCGAGCCGCCGCGGCGGATCACTTCGGGCAACACCTGCTTCTCGAAGCTCCGGAACGATGCGTCGAACGGATTGAGCGGCATCAGGCCCACGTCCCAGGCGAAGCCGCGCGCCAGCAGCTTGAGTGCGATGTGCGGGGACTTCTCGCTGTGGAAGCCGAGCCAGCGTGCGCGGCCCTGATCCCGCGCTTCCTGCGCGGCATCGAGCCCGCCGTGGTCGTAGAGCCAGTCGGGATCGTTGTCGTAGATCATCTGGTGGAAGGAGAAGACCTCCACCCGATCCGTCTTCAGCGCCGCCAACGTCGCCTCGAGCTGCGCCATCGACGTCTTGTAGTCGCGCAGGTACGCCGCGCATTGCCACACGAGGTTCACCTTCTCGCGGTAGCCGTCCTTGAGCGCCATCGCCACCCAGCGCTCCGCACGGCCCTCCGCGAAGCCGGGCGAGATCTCCAACACGTTCACGCCCGCATCGATGGCCTCGCGGATGACGCGGATCGTCGCCTGCTGCCCCGCCTCGGCGAGGCGGCGCGTGCCGAGGCCAAGGATGGTCGTGGCGCCGGTGCGTCCGAGGCTGCGGAGCTCGAGGGGTGGCGGAGCGCGCATGGAAGTTGGGCGGGGGTGGATTGGCGCCCCAACGTTGCGTCCGGCGACGGCATCCCACCAGAGGGGGCCGCCGCCGACGGTCCGATCAGCCGATCGCTGCCTCGAGGGCGTTGAGGCCTTGGGCCAGGTCCCGGCGCTCCATCACCAGCGGCGGCAGCAGGCGCAGCGTGTGGTCGCCGGCGCCGACGAGGATGAGGCCCTGCGACAGCGCGCGGGCCACGACGTCCTTCGCCGGATCCGTCACGTCGACGCCCCACATGAAGCCGCGGCCGCGAATCGCGCGCACCTTCGCCGAGCGCGCGGACAGCGCCAGCAGCTGGTCGCCCAACCATTCGCCCTCCCGACGCACGTGCGCCAGCAGCGCCGGGTCGCGCAGGCGGTCGAACACGTGGTTGGCCACATGGGCCACCAGCGGACCGCCGCCGAACGTGGTGCCGTGGTCACCGGGCTGCACCGCCTCCGCCACGCGCTGGGTGAGCAGCACCGCGCCCATCGGGAGGCCGCCGGCCATCGGCTTCGCCATCGTCAGCAGGTCCGGCGTGATGCCGTACTGCTCGTAGGCGAAGAAGCTGCCCGTGCGGCCGTAGCCGCACTGGATCTCGTCGAGGATCAACAGGACGTTGCGCTCCGCCGTCAGCGCCCGCAGCTCACGCACGAAGCCGGCGTCGAGCACACGCACGCCACCCTCGCCCTGGATCGGCTCCGCAATCACGGCCGCCGTCTGCTCGTCGCTGATGACGCGGCTGAGCTCGTCGATGGAGCGCTCGTGGATGTGGATGCCGCCCGCGAGTGGGCGGAAATGGTTGCGGTACTGCGGCCGGTCGGTCGCCGCGACCGTGCCGAACAGGCGACCATGGAAGGCCCCGCGCAGCGAGATGATCTCGTGCTTGGCCGGCCCGCCGACGTTGCGCGCCCAGCGCCGCGCGAACTTGAACGCCCCCTCGTTGGCTTCGGCGCCCGAGTTGCAGAAGAAGACCTTATCGGCGAACGACGCCGCGACGAGCTTGTCCGCGAGTTGCTCGCCCGGTGCCGTGCGGAAGAGGTTCGACGTGTGGATGAGTCCCGTGGCCGCGGCTTCCGCGATGGCCGCGTTCACGCCGGCATCGTTGTATCCGAGCGCGTTGACGGCGATGCCCGACGCGAAGTCGAGGTACGCCTTGCCGTCGGCGTCATACAGGCGCACGCCCTCGGCCCGCACCAGCTCCATCGGGGCGCGACGATAGGTACCAAGCAGGGAATCGGTCATCGGGAGAGCGGCTGCGGTCACGGGGCGGTCCTTATGTGGCGGAGACAGCGGGAACGATGGTGGTACCGGCCTGCGGATCGTGCAGGAGGTCGAGCGTGCCAATGCGGATCGCGCCGACCCCGGCCTCGAGGGCCGCGACCGCGGCTTCGAGCTTGGCGAGCATGCCACCTTGGGCGATGCCGCGTGATGCGAGGTCATGGATCCCCGCGGGATCGAGACGCGGAATGCGCTGCCCCGCCTCAAGGACGCCGTCGACATCGGCCACGAAACACAGCTCGTCGGCATGCAGCGCGACGGCGATCGCCGTCGCGGCGTCATCGCCGTTCACGTTGAGCCCGAGACCGTCGGCAGAGTCGCGGTCGCGCGCGAGCGGCGAGACGACGGGGAGCCAACCGGCGGCCAGTAGGTCGCGCAGCAGCGCCGGGTCCGCAATGACGTCGCGCCCCACGCGGCCGAACGCGCTGTCCGTCACGCGCGCCGTGAGCAACCCACCATCTTCACCGCTGATGCCGACCGCACGCGCACCGGCCGTGAGCAGGTGTGCGACGAGCCGCTTGTTGACGCTGCCGGAGAGCAGCATGCGCACGACGTCGAGGTCGGCCTCGCTGGTCACGCGCCGGCCACCGATGAACTGCGGCTCCAGCCCCAGGCGACGCTGCATCGCGCTGACCTCGTCGCCGCCGCCGTGCACGACCACGACCTGCGCCTGCGCGGCCGCCGCCGTGATGGCCGCGGGCAACGCGGCGGCGCCTTGGGCGCGACCGCCGAACTTGAACACGCGCGTGGTCATCGCGGCAGTCCGAGCGTCTCGTCGAGGCCCAGCATCAGGTTGGCGTTCTGCAGCGCCTGGCCGGCGGCTCCCTTCACGAGGTTGTCGATGGCCGAGAAGATCTGCAGGGTTGGTGTACGCACATGTTCGACGCGGCGCACGGCAATGCGCGCGACGTTGCGCCGCTGCACCTGGCGCAGTTCCGGTAGCGCGTCGACGACCTCGATGAACGGCTCGCCGGCGTAGCGCGTGCGCCACGGCTCGAGCGGATCCGCCAGGGGCGCGCGTAGCGGCACGGTGATCGTCGAGAGGATGCCGCGCGCGATGGGCAGCAGGTGCGGCGTGAACAGGAGGTCGACGTCGCGCGCGAGCAGCTGCACGGCGGCACGCATCTCGTTCAGGTGCCGATGCGAGTTGCCCACGCCGTACGCGCGGTAGTTCTCCGTCACTTCACCGAAAAGCAGATCGAGGCGCGGGGAGAGACCGGCGCCGGTGACACCGCTGGCGGAGGAGATGGAGACCGTCGCGCCCGACGCGATCAAGTCGCGCTCGAGCAGCGGCAGCAGCGCAAGCAGTGCCGAGGTCGGATAGCAGCCAGGGTTCGCGACCACGCGCGCGCTGCGAACCGCCTCGCGGGTCCACTCGGTGAGTCCGTACGGCACGGCTTCCGCCGCACCATTCCCGATGCGCAGGTCCGTGGAGAGATCCACGACGCGTGCACCCGCCGCGCGCGCGCGCGCGACCCATTCGGCGCTCGCACCATGCGGCAGCGACGAGAACACCAGCTCGGCGGACGCCAACGGCGCATCGTCGGTGGCGATGAACGTGACGGCGCCGCCGGGCAGCTCCAGCGTCTCCCCGCGCTGCGCGTTCGCCGTGGCGAACGCGAGCGTGAGGCGCGGATGTTGGGCGATGAACGCCGAAAGCTCGCGCCCCGCGTAACCGGAGGCGCCGAGCACGCCGACTGGAATCTTATGCACGCATAATGCATAATAATGCCTTGGCGGCGTGTCAATGCGCGCGCTTCCTCTGCCTTCGCCCCTGTGGTACACTCCCGCCGTCCCCCTTCCCCGCCCCGTGACCGTCAACAAGCGCGAACGCCAGCACGCCATCCTCGAGCTCATCGCCACGCGCGAGATCGGGAGCCAGGAGGAGCTTCGCCAGCTCCTGCATCGGCAGGGCTGGGACGTCACGCAGTCCACGCTGTCGCGGGACCTGCGCGACCTCCGCGTGGCGCGCGTCGCGTCGCCGGAGGGCCTGCGCTACGTCGCCGGAGATTCCGCCGCGGCCGATGACGGCAGCCGCGCGCCACTCGCGGCAATCCTGCCACAACTGTTCCTCTCGCTCGACGGCGTCGGACCACTGCTGGTGCTCAAGACCGTCATCGGCGGCGCGCAGCCCGTGGCCTCGGCCATCGACGCCGAGGCGTCGCCCGATGTGCTTGGCACGATCGCCGGCGACGATACGATCCTGATGATCTGTCGCAGCGAACAGGCGCGGGAGCGCCTCGCGCGACGGGTGACCTCGCTCGCGAAGCGGCCGCGATAGCGGCGGGCGCAGCGGGCTGCGCAGCGGGCGTTCCCTTCCAATCGCATATCTATGCGGCTAGGTTTCGGGTCTTCCTGAACCCACGGCGCCGCGCGGCGCAGGAGTCTCGCAGTGAGCAGTCACGACGGCTCGCACAAACTTTGGGGCGGCCGTTTTGCCGGTGGTCCCGCGCCCGAACTCGAGGCCGTCAACCGATCCATCGGGACGGACCTTCGCCTCTGGCCCTTCGACGTGAAGCTCTCGCAGGCCTGGGCGTCGGCGTTGGCGACGGCCGGTGTCTATAGCGCCGAGGAGGCCGCCCTCGTCCGCGACGGGCTCGATCGCGTCGCCGCGCGCATTGCGGCGGGCGAACAGCCCATCGCCTCCGATGAGGACGTCCACACCTTCGTGGATCGACTGCTGCACCTCGAAGTCGGCGGACCGGCCGGGCGTCTGCAAACGGGCCGGAGCCGGAACGACCAGGTGGCCACGGACACGCGGATGTGGACGATGGACGCGCTCGACCGCGTCGATGTCCTGATCCGGCAGCTGCAGGAGGCGATTCTCCTGCAGGCGGAAGCGCAGCAGGATGCGATCATGCCGGCGTACACGCACCTGCAACGGGCGCAGCCCGTGTCGGTGGCGCACTGGTTGCTGTCGCACTTCTGGCCCCTTGCCCGCGACCGGCAACGCGTCGCCTCCGCGCGCGCGGCGGCCGCCGTCCTGCCGCTCGGCTCCGGTGCCATCGCGGGTTCCGCGTTTCCCGTCCCCCGTGAGCAGCTGCGCGATGCCCTTGGGTTCGCGGCGATCTCGCGCAACTCGATCGACGCCGTGGGTGACCGCGACTTCATCGCCGAATCGCTGTTTGCGCTCACGATGCTCGGTACGCACTGCTCGCGCATCGCCGAAGACCTGATTCTGTTCGGGTCGAGCGAGTTCGGGTTCGTACGCTACGGCGACGCCTACTCCACGGGCTCCTCGATGATGCCGCAGAAGCGGAATCCCGACGCGCTGGAGCTGGCGCGAGGATCGGGCGCCCGCATGCTGGGCGATCTCGTGGCCTTGGTGGGCACGCTCAAAGGCCTTCCGAGCGGCTACAACAAGGACCTGCAGGAGGACAAGCGTGCCCTGTTCGATGCGGTCGACGGGATGACGCTGTTGCTTCCGGCCGTCGCGGGTTCCGTGGCGACGCTGCGCTTCGAGCTCACGCGAATGCGCGAGGCGGTCAGCGGCGCGATGATGGCGACCGATCTCGCGGATTATCTCGTGCGGCGCTCCGTGAGTTTCCGCGATGCGCATGGCGCGGTCGGGCGGCTGGTGCGCGAGGCCGAGGAGCGCGGAGTCGACCTGAGCAGCCTGCCGTTTAGCTCCTTCGTCGCCGCGCATTCTGCCTTTGAGCAGGATGTGCTCGCCGAACTCGCGCCGGAGCGCTCGCTGAGCCACCGAGACATCGCCGGAGGCACCGGGCCCTCGTCGGTACGGCGGCAGATTGCAGACGCGAAGCAATCGCTTCTATAGAAGGGCCTCGAGCTCGATATACTCTGGTCAAAGTATTATTCGATTGCGATTTTCTGCGCGCAATCGTACATTTTTGTAATACTGAGACTAGAGGTTCTTTTTGAGAGCGGTTACCGGAGCCACTGCGGCTGCCATTCTTGAGCTAGACCAGAAGACGTTTGACAATCTTCTGCTTCGCCTGGGCGAGCTCGCGCTTGCTCCCGGTCGGCAAGGGGTAGAGCGCCGCATTCCGGTGGCGCTGCTCGAAGAGCTGCTGCTCACGCGTGACCTGCATCAGGCGCTTGGGATCCCGACGCGGGACGCGTTTCTGGTCTCCCGCCGACTGCTTGGCCGTCAGGATGTGCATCGCGCCAGCGTATCGCCCGCGGCGGACTTCGTGGGTAGCCTGCATGCCGGTGCGTTCGTCCACGTCGGGGCGGACTTGCAGCAGCTGCGCGACCATCTCAACCAGCGACTCGCCGCGGCGGTCGAGACCGTCGTCCGGCGCCCCCGGGGCCGTCCCGCCCGGGCGGCTGCGCCGCCGCCGCTCGGCGACGCCTGACTCGGCCGCCGCTCACACCTGCTGAAAAGTCAAACGGGGCCCGGAGCTTTCGCTCCGGGCCCCGCCCGATTGTGCCGGCTCGTGGTTACGAAACCTTGTTCACATTTTCGGCAGCCGGGCCCTTGGCCCCCTGCACGATGTCGAACTCAACGGTGTCACCCTCGGCGAGCGACTTGAAGCCGGTGCCCTGGATCGCGCTGTAGTGCACAAAGCAATCCTTGGTGCCGTTGTCGGGCGTGATGAACCCAAAGCCCTTCGCATCGTTGAACCACTTCACCTTGCCGGTCGTACGCATTCCCTACTCCTGATGATGTTGATTGATGCTGGGAGCGGAACGCGCCGCACCTGCACAATCGGACTCGCGAGACTCTATGGTCCCTCGCGTTGGACCATCCCCCAGTCAGTCTAGGGGACTCTGGAAAGGTAGGGTGGCCGGGAACGCCCCGCAATAGCACGGGGTTCCCAGCCGCATCGGAATGTTGCGTGACATCGGGGGCGGCGGGTCGTCCGGCCCGGCTCCGTCAGGCGCAGCCGCCGGCTGTCGGGACCGTTGGGCACGCCCTCGCGCGTTGCTACCATTGTAGGTATCGGAGGTGCCTTCCGAGGCCCTTCCCCACCCCATTCCGCAGGTTTTCCGTGTCGTCGCCTTTCAAGCCCCGTCGCAAGACTGTCACCGCCACCGTCGGATCCGTAAAGGTCGGGTCCGACCATCCCATCGTGGTGCAGTCGATGACCAACACGGACACCGCCGACGCCGCCGGCACGGCGACCCAGGTCGCGGCGCTGTGGCGGGCCGGTTCGCAGATCGTTCGCGTCACGGTGAACAATGACGAGGCGGCCGCAGCCATCCCCGAGTTGATGCAGCGACTGGCCGACAAGGGCGTGGATGTGCCGATCGTCGGCGACTTCCATTACAACGGCCACTTGTTGCTGCGGAAGTTCCCGAAGACCGCCGAGTTGCTGGCGAAGTACCGCATCAATCCCGGCAACGTCGGCACCAAGCATCGCGACGACAACTTCCGCACCATCGTGCAGGTCGCCGTCGACAACGACAAGCCCGTGCGCATCGGCGTCAACTGGGGGTCGCTCGACCAAGACCTGCTGACGTCGATGATGGACGAGAACGCGACGCGCGCCGAGCCGCTCGAGGCGAAGGAGGTGTACTTCGAGGCGATGCTCGAATCGGCGTTGCGCTCGGCCGCACTCGCAGAAGAGACCGGACTGCGCCACGACCAGATCCTCATCTCGGCCAAGATCTCGCAGGTGCAGGATCTCGTGACCGTGTACCGTCGCCTCGGGGCGCGCTGCGATTATCCGTTGCACCTCGGGCTCACCGAGGCCGGTCTCGGCACGAAGGGCGTGGTGGCCACGACCGCCGCGCTCTCGCTGATTCTCGCCGAGGGCATCGGCGACACCATTCGCGTTTCGCTCACGCCGCGGCCTGGCGGCGACCGTACCGAAGAGGTGCTGGTCGCACAGCAGATCCTGCAGTCGCTCGAGTTGCGCTCCTTCACGCCGCAGGTGACGTCCTGCCCGGGCTGCGGACGCACGACGTCGACGTTCTTCCAGAAGATGGCCGAGGACATCCAGAACTACCTGCGCGACCAGATGCCGGTCTGGCGCGAGTCGCACCCGGGCGTCGAGGAGATGAAGGTCGCCGTGATGGGCTGCGTCGTGAACGGACCCGGCGAGTCGAAGCACGCGAACCTCGGCATCTCGCTGCCCGGCACGTTCGAGGAGCCGAAGGCGCCGGTCTACGTGGACGGCAAGCTGAAGGTCACGCTCAAGGGCGACAACATCGTGCCCGAGTTCCTCGAGATCCTCAACGACTACGTCGCACGGACGTATCCGGCGACGAGCGGGGCGGGGCGCTAGCTGTTGTTAGTGAGGACGTTGTTCACAGGGCCGCAGCGAGATGCAGCATGGGGGGGAGGTAGTTGAGGGCTGAGTGTCCGCGCGCCTCATTGTACGTCCGCAGGTAGCGCGCGAGCCACTCCGTGCGCACCCGCGAGGAGGGGTAGGGGCGCGCGTACGCCCATTCCCGCAGGAGCGTCTGGATCAGCCGCTCGACCTTGCCGTTCGTGCGCGGCGTGTAGGGCATGGTGCGCTTGTGCGTGATGCCGTCGCAGCGGAGGAGCGTGCGCACCGCGTGGCTGCGATAGCAGCTCCCGTTGTCGGTGAGCACGGCGCGCACCCGCACGCCGAGCGCCGCGTACCACGCGATCGCCCGTGCGAGGAAGGCCGCCGTGGTCGCCGCGCGCTCATCGGGCAGGACCTCGGCGTAGGCCACGCGCGAGTAGGCGTCCACCGCGACGTGCACCGCCTCCCAGCCGATCCCGCGCACGCGGGTCCGGCGGTCGCCGTGGATGCGGTGCCCCACGCGGCCGATGCGCCCGAGCTTCTTCGTGTCGACGTGCAGCAGCTCGCCCGGTGCCCGCATCTCGTAGCGGCGCACCGCGCGCGGCGGCTCGAGCCGAGGGAGCCGCTGCAGGCCGTGGCGGCGCAGGAAGTGGATCACCGTTGAGAGCGGGATGCCCGTCTCCTGGGCGATGCGCGTCGAGCTCCAGCGCCGCCGGGTGCGGCCCCGAAGGATCGCGCGGCGCTGCGGCCGCGGGAGCTGGGTGAGGCGATGCGGGCGCGACGAGCGGTCCGCGAGCGCCGCCGCGCCGCCGGTGCGGAAGCGGGCGACCCACTTCCAGACGGTGCGGACGGAACAGGCCGCGCCCCGGGCGACGGCGGCGGGATCCTGCCCGCCCAGAACGGCGGTCGCGACGGCGAGTCGCCCCGCGACGGTCAGACGTGCATTCTTGTGGATGTTCACAGGAGCCTCTGGCGGGGTGCCGGTTGAGCGTCTCAGCAACCCCAGCTTGCATCCGCTACGCTCCTGTGAACAACCTCCTCACCAACAACAGCTAGCGCTCCTCGAGCGCGGCGACGAGCGCGGCGAGCTCGTCGACGATCGGCGCGGAGAATCCCAGCGCGCGCAAGCGCGCGAGCGCATCGCGATACCACTGCAGCACGGCGCCGCGCCCTCCGGGCAGGCGACCCCAGGCCGCTTCGGGATCGAAGGTGCGGCGGAGATCCGCGAGCAGCGAGCCGGCGTGATGCACCTTGTCAGCGGCGAACACCCAGCGGGCCGCGTCCGACGCCTGCGCGAGCCGCTCGAGACAGTCGGCGCGCACGTCATCGCGCGCGAGCTCGATGCCGTCGTCGTCGTGCTTGCGCCGCGTCACGGCGAGCGCGGCCTCGAGCGAGGCGTCCCCGAACTTCGCGGCGATGCGCTCGTCGAGCATCTCGCGCGTCCAGCCCTCGCGCTGGCAGTCCTCGACCACGTCATGGAGGATGCCTGCGACGACCGTATCCTCATCTCGCCCGTAGCGCGTCAGGATCAGCGCGACGTTGGCGGGCTGGGTGAGGTAGGGCAGGCGCGTACCCTTGCGGACTTCGCGGTCATGGTGCTTGGCGGCGAAGGCGAAGGCGTGATTGATGCGGTCGGAGTACCCAGTCATCGTCCGTCGGGAACTTAGTCGGCGGTCACGCTGCACGCACGATGGCGCCGCTCAGGATTGCATCCAGCACCGCCAGTGCGAGCCCCTGCACGATGATCGCCGCGCCGGCGCCCATGAGACCGGGGCGCGTCGGTGCACGCCGGCCGATGACGAGCAGCGTGATGCCGACCATGACGTAGCCGACATCGAGTCCGATGTTGAGCCACAAGAAGCGGTCGAGCGCGATGGCCTCTGGCAGATCGCGCAAGACGAGCCCATGCCACGCGAACGCCACAATCGCGAGGTCGACCGCGCCCCATGCGGCAGTCTGGATGCCGGCGTGCCGCCAGAAGCCGGGGATCCCGCTGCGCCGCGCCCAGACGATGAGCCCTGTGCCCGCGACGATGGAGGCGAGCGCCCATACGCCGAGCCGTACCAAGTGCGCCCGCTCCAGGGACATCAGTTCCGTCCCAATTATGTAGTTCATGTGCCGTTACTGCCCTTCTACTGGCTTTCTGATGGCCTCTTGAACGGCCTTGAACGAGCCACCGGGTGTCCGGCCCTTTCGCTTCGACAACCACGCCGCCAGCTCTGCCCGTGAGGGCAGGGGCGGGCGCGGCGCGTCCCAGAGCACGAGGCTGTGCAACGGAGCGGAGGCGCGCTCCACCAGCTCGGCGGAGCGTTGCAGCGCGTCGACGGGCGTGACGCCGATCGATGCCGCGAGCACCACCGGTGCATCCGGCGCGAGGGCGCGTCCATGCGCGAGATCGGCGAGCGACACCGCAACGATCGAAAACTCGAACGCCGCGCGAAACTGCTGGAACTCCGCGAGCGCCGCGGCGCGTTGCTCGTCCGTCACCGGTGCTTGCGTCGTACCGGCGGGCAGCATGGCGATCGAGAGTCCGTCACTCGATCCTACGTTTCGCGCCACCTCGCGCCAGGCGAACGCCCCCGCCATCGCGTCGCTCACCCCGGGCTCCGGGTGATCGCGGAAGATGCGCGCCAACGCCACCTGCTCCGTATCCCATTCCGCCACGAGCGTCGTGCGGTGATCGGCGGCAGCGGCAATGGCGAGCCGCGCCGCGACGGCGGCGACCACGGGCGCGTCGTCTCCAGTGACGATCACCGCACGAGCGCGCGTGCCGGTGGACGTCAGGTGCAGGTAGAGGACGCGAAACGGATCGACGCCTGTGGGGCGGAAGCGCAGCGGTCCTTCGGGGAGCGCGTCGCGCACCCAGGAGAGCGCAGGGGCGCCGACCGCGCGTTCGGCCTCAAGGGGATGGGCGAGCGTCGGCTCCCGCAACTCCCGCATGAGCGTCACGGCCACGCGCACGACCAGACCGAGCAGCACCAGCACGAGCATCGCGAGGCCGGGGGAGACGAGTGGCACCGTGGAGCGCGCGGCGTCCGCCGCCTGCGTCGCTTCGATGGCTGCGGCGCGCGCGGCCTCGTGCTGGCGGCGCGCGGCATCCAAGGTATCGCGTTCGGCGCGGAGGATTGCGTGTGCCGCCGCCGTGTCGACGCCCGCCGTCACCGTCACGCTTGGTGGTGCAACGGACGGTTCGTCGTCTGGACTGAGGCTTCGCAGCCGATATTCGGCCATGGCGAGAATGGTGCCCGAGAGGCGGTAGGCGTCACCCGGGTCGCGTGCGTTGCGGAGCGAGTCGGCAGTCGCGCGCATGCGTGGGCCCGCGACGAGCGCGGGATGCGCCGCGAGCGCGAGCACGGCCTCGCGTGCACGTCCGTCTTGCGCACGCGCGATCGCCGCCGCGAGCGATGCGGCGGACGGCGCGCGGCGCGGCGGCGCGGCGCGCGGAACCGATGCGGCCGCGAGCACCGACTCGGCCGCGGTCACCAGCGAATCGGCGACGGCGGCGCGCTGCACGGCGCGCTGCAGCCGCACGGCGCTCCGCACGCTGTCGGCGACCGCGCGCGACGCGGTTTCCGCCAATGCCGAGTCGGGCGTGCGCGTCGCGACCGGCAGCAGCAGCGCGATCACGGTGACGGTGCCACCGACGCTGAGCCACCAGCGACGGAAGCGGCGCGTGCGACGCAGGGCGAGCGAGAGTCGCGCGCCGAACCACAGCATTCCGGTGAGCGGTGCGCGCGGCGGACGCGAGCGGACGGTCGCAGGGGGCATACGGGACTAGTAGCGCGTTCAATGCACCAATGCAAACGGGCGGTGGCGAGCCTCGCTCGCCACCGCCCGTCGTGCCCTCGCCCGAAGGCGCGGCAGTCCTGCTTACTGCACCGTGATCACGCCCTTCATGTTCATCGCGAGGTGCGGCGTGCAGTTGTACTCGTACGTGCCGGCCGGGATGTTCGCGAACGACATCGTGAAGCCCTCGTTCGCCGCGAGGTACATCTGCGACGAGAGGTCGGCGAGGCGCGCCGGGCCGAGGTTGGCGTTCAGCTGCGCCTTGACCGCGTCGGCCAGGCCCGTACCGACGAACGCGACGTTGTGCGGGAAGCCAGACACCGCGACGAACTTGATGGCATCGCCCTGCTTGATCGTGATGTTGGCCGGCTCGAAGCGATAACCCTTGTCGTCGCCAACCATCTTGATCTCGTGCGTCGTGCCCGTGGCGGGCGCAGCAGTCACCGCGCCGGCGGCCGGAGCGGCCTCGGCAGCAGGTGCGGCGGCCGGCGACGTCTCGGCAGCCGGCTGCGACTCGGAACCGCCGCCGCAGGCGGCGAACATGATCGCGCTCGCGACGAGCGCCAGACCCTTGAACTGCATTTCGAATGGCCTCCAGGCCGAACAGAAAAAAATGTGATGGTTTGCAGCTTCGGGGATTTCCCCGAGGTTGTGAAAAATATCACAATCCCATGCGCTGTGCCAACTGTAACTCGCGCAATGGCTTCGCAGTTCCGTTTCCAGATAAGTTGGACAATGGGTTGACCGGGGCTGGGGGGGCCAACTAGGGTTCGGCATGGCGTTCATCCAGCACCATCACGCGCATCTCCACCACGGCCCGGCGGGTCGGGGGTGGGCATCGCGCGTGTCCCGGAGCTGCTGACCGCCGCTCGCACGCTGGCCCAGACACCCTCGACCCGTCCGGAACTGCCGGACGGGTCGTTTTGTTTTTTCGCCTTTCCTCCGCTCCCCGCTTCCATGCTCCGCCTCGCCATTCCCAACAAGGGCCGTCTGCACGACGACGCCCGATCCTTGCTCGCTGACGCCGGACTTGAGGTCCGCGCCTCCTCGGAGCGCGCACTCGTCGCATCCCTCGGGGGCGAATTCGAGGCGATCTTCGTGCGCGCCCAGGACATCCCGGAGTTCGTCGCGGACGGCGCGGCCGATGCCGGCATCACCGGCTGGGACCTCGTCAGCGAGTCCGGCCGGCCGCTCGAATCGCGACTCGACCTCGGGTTCGGCCGCTGCCGCCTCGTGGTCGCCGCCAAGGATGACGGCAGCGTGCGCAGCATCGCCGAGATTCCCGACGGCACGCGCATCGCGACCGTTTTCCCGCAACTCACCCAGCGCTTCTTCGCCGCAGCCGGCAAGCGCGTCGAGTTGGTGCCAGTCTCCGGCGCCGTCGAGATCGCGCCGCACCTCGGCATCGCCGACGTGATCGTCGACCTTACCTCGACCGGTTCGACGCTGCGGGTGAACGGGCTGCGGGAGATCGGCAACGTACTCGAGTCCACCGCGCACCTCGTGGTCGCCGGTCCTGCGAGTGGCCGCGCCCCGGTCGGCGAACGCGATCGCACGTTGCGCGAACTCGTGGATGCCCTGGGGTCGGTGTTGGCGGCGCGTGGCCAGCGCTACCTGATGGCCAACGTCCCGCGCACCAGGCTCGACGAAGTCAAGCAGATCCTCCCGGGCATCTCCGGCCCGACGGTGATCGACGTGATGAACGGCGGGAGCAAGGTCGCCGTGCACGCGGTGTGCCCGGCGTCGGGCATCTACCGCACCATCAACGCCCTCAAGGCGATCGGCGCCGAGGGCATTCTCGTCACACGCATCGAGAGGTTGCTGGCGTGAGCGCGCTTCGCTTCGCGGCCGTGGGTCCGCTCACCTCGCTCGACGCGACGGCGCGGCGCGCCCTCTTCGACCGCAATACCACGACCGACGACGCCGTCCGTGAGCGCACGCGCACCGTTCTCGCGCGCGTGCGTGCCGAGGGCGACGCGGCGCTGCTGGCGTACGCGCGCGAGTTTGACGGCGCGACGCTGGACCGCCTTGAGGTACCGCGTGACGCGTGGGAGGCCGCGCTCACATCCCTGGATGCGACGTTGCGTCGTGCGCTCGAGCGCGCCGCAGCCAACATCCGGCGCGTGCACGAGGCTTTCCGCCCCGAGCCGCGGGAAGTGGCGACGCCAGACGGCGCGATCATCGGGCGTCGTCCCGACCCACTCGCGCGCGTTGGCGTCTACGCACCGGGGGGGCGCGCGACGTACCCGAGCTCGCTGCTCATGGGGGCCGTGCCTGCGCGCGTCGCCGGCGTGCGCGAAGTGATCGTGTGTTCGCCTCCCGACGCGAGGGGCGCGCCGAGTGCCGTCCTGCTCGCGGCGGCGGCGATCGCCGGCGTCGATCGCGTGTTCGCCGTGGGCGGCGCCGGTGCCGTTGCGGCGATGGCCTACGGCACGGCGAGCATTCCCGCCGTGGATCGCATCGTCGGCCCCGGAAACGCCTACGTCGCCGAAGCGAAGTTGCAGGTGTCCGGCCGCGTCGGCATCGACTCACCGGCGGGCCCGAGTGAGCTGCTGGTGCTCGCCGACGCGAGTGCGACACCCGCCGTCGTGGCGCGCGAGATGCTCGCGCAGGCGGAGCACGATCCCGTCGCCGCCGTGGTCTTGGTCACGGATAGCGACGCGCTGGCCACCGAGGTCCGGCGCGAGCTTGAATCGCGCGTCGATGCCGAGCCGCGCGCGGACGTGATTCGCGCAGCGTTCGCGGCGCGGGGTGGGATCCTCACGGTGGAGTCGCTCGTCGATGCCGTGGAGTTCGCCAACGCGTGGGCTGCCGAGCACCTGCTGCTGGCGGTCGCGCCGGCCGTGGAGGGCAGGGTGCTGGCCGAGCTGCGCGGCGCCGGCACGGTCTTCATCGGTGAGACGGCGAGCGTGGCGTTCGGCGACTACATGAGCGGCGCGAATCACGTGTTACCGACTGGGGGGTTGGCGCGCATCTGGTCCGGCCTCTCGACGCTGGACTTCGTCCGCTGGACCACGTGGCAGCGCATCGATCGCGAGGCGGCGCGCCGATTGGCCGACGACGTCGACACGTTCGCGCGCGCCGAAGGCCTGCCGGCGCACGCCGCGGCTGCGCGGCAGTGGGGTGGGGCATGATGCCGCTGCGCCCTGACCTCGGCGGCATTCCGCTCTACGCGCCGTCCCCGCTCGATGACGTGTCACTCGACCTGCGGGACAACGTGAACCTCTGGGGCACGCCGCCCTCGGCGCTGCGCGCCGTGCAGGCGGCGACGACCGAGCTGCTCCGCGAGTATCCGCGGGTCAGCGCGGGTGCGTTGACGCAGGCGGTGGCCGCGCCGCTCGGCATCGCCGCGGATCAGGTGGTCGCAGGCTGCGGCAGCGACGACGTGCTGGACGCATGCATCCGTGCGGTCGCCACCGACGGCGCAACGCTTGCGCATGCCGATCCGACGTTCTCGATGATCCCGACGTTCGCGCGGCTGAACCGCGTGACGCCGATCGCCGTGCCGCTGCGCCGCGATGGAGCGATGGACGTGGACGCGCTGCTGGCGACGCGCGCGGCGATCATCTATGCCTGCTCGCCGAACAATCCGACCGGGACGGTGACGCCGCGCGGCGAGCTCGTGCGGCTGTTCGACGAGGCCCCGGGGATCGTGCTGCTCGATGAAGCCTACGGGGAGTTCACTGATGCGCATGACCTGCGCCGCGAGGCCGCGCAGCGCGAAAACGTGCTCGTGACGCGCACGTTCTCGAAGGCTTGGGGACTCGCAGGCCTCCGCGTCGGCTATGGCGTGGGCAGCGCGGCCCTCGTGGCGGCGGTGACGAAGGCGCGCGGTCCGTACAAAGTGAATGCGGCCGCGGAGCTCGCGGCGGCCGCGGCACTGACGCAGGACGGCGAATGGGTGCGCGAGGTCGCACGCCAGACATGCATCGAGCGCGATCGCCTCGCGGCGGCGATGCGTCGCCTTCCGGGGGTGACGGTGTGGGCCTCGGAGGGCAACTTCGTCTTCGCGGCGCTCGACCGACCAGCGAAGGACGTGGCCGATCGCTTCCGCTCGCGGGGCATCGGCGTCCGCGCGTTCTCCGGACTCCCCGGCATCGGGGATGCGCTGCGCATCGGCGCCGCGCCGACGGCGGAGACCGACCGCGTGATTGCGGCGCTCGACGAGGTCTTCGCGTGATGCGCATCCACGTCTTCGATTACGGCGCGGGCAACCTGCATTCCTTGCTGAAGGCGCTGGACGGTCCGGAGCGCAGCCTGCAGGTGAGCACCGACCCCGGCGCAGCGGCGGAGGGCGCCGACGTGCTCATCCTGCCGGGCGTTGGAGCCTTCGCGCCTGCCGCCGAGCGGCTTGCCGGTGGCAGGGATGCGATGCGTGCGGCCATCCTCGCCGGCCTGCCCACGCTGGGCATCTGCCTCGGCATGCAGTTGATGTTCGACGGGAGCGATGAAGGTCCCGGCGCTGGGTTGGGGATCTTCGCGGGACGCGTCACGCGGATTGACGCCGACCGGCTGCCGCAGATCGGCTGGAATGCCCTCGACGACCGCCGCGACGGGATGTTCTCCGCCAGCGGGCTCGATGTCGCATACTATGCCAATAGCTTCGCGTGCCGGCCGAGCGATCCGTCGGTCGTCATCGCGTGGTCGACGCACGGTCGCGATCGCTTCCCCGCAGCCGTTCGTCATGGGCGCTGCGTCGGCGTCCAGTTCCATCCCGAGAAGAGCAGCACTCCCGGCCGGCGGTTCATCGAGGCGTTCCTCGACGACGCGCGGCGCGCGGTTCCCACCCTCCGTTCTGTGTAATGCTAGCCATTCCTGCCATCGACCTTCGCGACGGCCACTGCGTGCAGTTGGTCGGCGGAGATTATGCGAAAGAGGCCGTGCGCCTCGACGACCCGCTGCGCGTTGCGCAGCGCTGGGTGGCCGCGGGGTTCTCGCGCCTGCACCTGGTGGACCTCGACGCGGCGACAGGCCGCGGCGACAACCGCGAGTTGCTGCGGGAGCTCATCACGCGCTCGGGCGTGCCGGTGCAGGTCGGCGGGGGCGTGCGCGACGCGGAGGCCATCGATGCACTCCTCGACGAAGGCGCGGACCGCATCGTCGTCGGGACGCGCGGCGTCGAGGATCCGGAGTGGTTGGCCGAGCAGGCCGACCGCGCACCGGGTCGGCTTGTGCTCGCCGCGGACGTGAAGGGCCGCACGGTCGTCACGCGGGGATGGGCCAAGGAGTCGACGCGCGAAATCGTCGAGCTCGTGCGGGAGCTGGAGGCGCTGCCGCTCGCGGGTCTGCTCGTGACCGCCGTGCAGAAGGAAGGGAAGATGCAGGGCACGGATCTCGCCTTGATGGCCGACGTCGTGGACGCATCGCCGTGGCCGGTGATCGCTTCCGGCGGCGTGGGCACGCTGCTGGACCTGCGCAGCCTGGAAGACCGCGGGGTGGCCGCGGCCGTGCTGGGCATGGCGCTGTACACCGATGCGCTCGATGCGCGCATCGTCGCCGAGGAGTTCGCCGAATGAAGCCCGTGGTCGTGGAACGCAGCACCAAGGAAACGCAGATCCGCGTCGAAGCGCGGCTCGGGGAGGGGAAGGCGACGGTGGATACGTCGATTCCCTTTCTCGATCACATGCTGACGGCGCTGGCGAAGTACAGCGGCATCGACCTCACCATCCACGCGCGCGGCGACCTGCGGCACCATTTGATCGAGGACGTCGCACTCACCGTCGGCCCGGCCATCGCGAAAGCCTTGCCCGCGACGGCGGCGCGCTACGGCGATCGCACCGTGCCGATGGACGAGGCGCTGGTCCACGCCGTGCTCGATGTGGGCGGGCGGCCGTACTATGAAGGTCCGATCCCCAGCTCGCTGTACGACCACTGGATGCGCTCGTTCTGCGACGCGGCGCGCTTCACGCTCCACCTGCGCGTGCTGCGCGGCGAGGACCGGCATCACATCGTCGAGGCGGCGTTCAAGGCGCTGGGTTTCGCGCTGCGCGATGCCGCCAAGGACTCCGGCGCGGTGTTCTCGACCAAGGGCGCCATCGCGCTGGAGGTCGAGTGACGCTGACGCGACGGTTGATCGTGTGTCTCGACGTGGACCGCGGGCGCGTGGTGAAGGGCACGCAGTTCGTCGGGTTGCGCGACGTTGGTGACCCGGTCGAACTGGCCACGCGCTACGAAGCGGAAGGCGCGGACGAGATCGTCTTCCTCGACATCACCGCCACGCACGAAGCCCGCGGCACCACGCTGGAGCTCGCGCGGCGGACGGCCGAACGCCTGTTCATCCCGCTGACGATCGGCGGCGGCATCGATTCGGTCGACGCGATGTCGGCCGCATTGCGCGCGGGCGCCGACAAGGTCGGCGTGAACAGCGCGGCCGTACGGCGCCCGGAACTCATCACGGAAGGCGCGGAGCGCTTCGGCGCGCAGTGCATCGTCGCCAGCATCGACGCCAAGCGGGAAGGCGACGGATGGCGCGTGTACGTCGCGGGTGGGCGTCGCCCGACCGGCCTCGACGCCGTGGAGTGGGCGGCGGAGTGCGCGCGACGTGGGGCGGGGGAGATCCTGCTCACGAGCATCGACCGCGACGGCGCGCGGGATGGCTACGATCTCGCGTTGACGCGCGCGGTCGCCGACGCCGTCTCGGTGCCGGTCATCGCGTCGGGAGGTGCGGGCACGGCGGCGCATGTGCGTGAGGCGATCGTCGCTGGCGGCGCAGACGCCGCGCTCGTGGCCGGTATCCTGCACGACGGCACGACGACCGTCGCGGCGCTCAAGGATGCGATGCGCGCGGCGGCGCTTCCGGTGCGCGAGGTGGCCGCATGAGCCGCGACTTGCTGCAGGCCGCCGAGGCGCTCGCGCGCCACATCGGTGCCGTCGCGCTCGGACACTATCGGTCCGTGCTCACGGTCGAGACGAAGGCCGACGGATCGCCAGTCACGGTTGCCGACCGCGAAGCGGAAGCCGCCGCACGCGCGTGGATTGCCGAGCGCTTTCCGGACGATGGCGTCCTCGGCGAGGAGCTTGGCGAGCACGAGGGAACGTCGGGCCGCCGCTGGATCATCGATCCGATCGATGGCACCAAGAGCTTCGTGCGCGGCGTGCCGCTCTGGGGATCGCTGGTCGCGGTGGTGGAGGGCGACCGCGTGTTGGCCGGTGCGGCGTGCTTTCCGGCCGTGGACGAGACCATCGCGGCCGCGCCGGGAGAAGGCTGCTGGTGGAACGGTCAGCGGACCGGGGTCAGCGATTGCGCGACGCTCGCCGGCGCGACCGTACTCATCACGGACGAGCGTACGTTCCGCAGCACCGCCCTGCTCGATGGGTGGCGGACGCTCATCGGTGAGGCGGCCATCGCCCGCACATGGGGTGACTGTTACGGGTACCTGCTGGTGGCCACCGGCCGCGCCGAGGCGATGGTCGATCCCATCGTGAATCCCTGGGACGCCGCGTGCTTCCAGCCAATCATTGAAGAAGCTGGCGGCGTGTTCACCGCCCTCGATGGCACGCCGAGCGCCTTTGCGGGTTCCGCCATTGCCACCAACAAGGCCCTCGCGGCCACCGTGCGGGACTATTTCGATGATTGACCTGGATCGCCTCGACTTCACGAAGGGCAACGGCTTGGTGAACGTGATTGCCCAGGACCTGCGCTCCGGCGCCGTGCTCATGGTCGCGTGGGCCGACCGCGAGGCGCTGGAACGCACACTCGCGAGCGGCGAACTGCATCTCTTCAGCCGGACGCGCGGACCGTGGCACAAGGGCGCGACGAGCGGCAACGTGCTGCACGTGCGTGAGTTGGTCGCCGACTGCGACGGCGATGCGGTGCTTGCGCGCGTCGAGCCCACCGGACCCGCGTGCCACACCGGCACGCGCACCTGTTTCGGCGAGACGGCGCGCGGCGACGCGCTCGCGGCGCTCGACGCCACGATCGCGGCGCGCGCCGCGGAACCCGCGGCTGCCGGCAAGGGCTACACGCAGAAGCTGCTGGCAGATCGCAATCTCCGCCTGAAGAAGATCGGCGAAGAAGCCAGTGAGTTGGTGACCGCCTGTGCGGACAACGACGTCGCGCGGGCCACGGAAGAGGCCGCGGACCTGATCTATCACGCCCTCGTGGCGCTCCGTGCGGTCGGCGGTTCGCTCGACGGTGTCCGCGATGTCTTCACGCAGCGCGCGCGCTGAACGCCTGTAGAGCGCGCGCCGCGCGTGCCTGCCGCTTCCGCCTCAGAATCCCATGAGGCGGAAGCGATTCACCTGCGTCGGGTTGCCGATGTACGCGAACCGCATGCTGCGCATGTAGGTGCGGGCGACGCGCTGCACGTCCTCGCCGGTGACGGCGCGTAGGTCCGCGACGAACCGCTCGGCCGCCCGGAAGTCGCCGCGATACAGCTCGGCGCGCGCGAGGAAGTCTGCCTGCTCACCCGACGACTCGTTGTCGAGGAAGTACTCGGTGAGGAACTGCTGGATGAGCGGCCGCAGGTTCTCCGTCGGGATCGCGAAGGTCTGCAGGTTGCGGATCTCGACGCGCATGATGCCGAGCGTCGTGTCCGGACGCGTGGTCGTCACGTAGAGGCCGCCCGACGTGAGGGCTTCATCCCGATAGCGCGCCTCGACGGCATACGTGAGGTTGCGGCGCGACCGCACTTCGGCGAAGAGACGGCCCGAGAGGATGGCCGAGGCGACGCGCAGCGCCGGCACGTCCGGATGACCGGCCGGCGGGCCCTCCCACCACCCAAGGATGTAGTTGGTTGGCAATCGGCGCGGTTCGATATGCACGCTGGATCCCGGTCGCTGCTGTCCGGCCGCCGGCGTCGTCCACCGGTACTCGCCGCGCGGCAGCGTCCCGAGCGACGATGCGACCATCTGCCGCAGCTTCTCGCGGGGCACGTTGCCCACGACGACGAGCAGCATGCGTGACTGCTGGAGCTGTTCGCGGTGAAAGCGCTGCAGCTGCTCGCGGCTGATGCGGCCCACCGATTCCGCCGTGCCGCGCGGGGAGAGCCCGTAGGAATGTCCCGCGAAGGCCACGCTGTCGGCGAGGTAGTCGAGCAGCGCGTCCGGCGAGTCCTGCCGCTGGGCGAGCGCGGCGACCGTCGTCGCGCGCACGAACTCCACGTCCTCGGCGGCAAGCGTCGGCCGCAGCAAGCGGTCGGTGTAGATCGCCCACGTGGAGTCGAGGCGGTCGGTGGTCGTACCCATGCCGAAGACCGTCCAGTCGCGGTGCGCCTCGACGCCCATCTGGCCGCCGGTGCGCGCGAGCGCGCGCCGCAGACGCTCCCCCGGGTAGCGCGCCGTGCCGCGTTCGCTCACGTCGAGCAAGAAGGGCTCGATACCCGCCGTCTCCGCCGTGACAAGCTGCGTGCCGCCGAGGAGGTAGAGCTTCGCGAAGAAGAGGTTGTTGTCCGTCTGGCGATGGATGATGCGGACGCCGCCGACCTCGAAGCGGATGGTGCCCGTGTCGGGAAGGGTCTGTGCCGGCAACGCCTGGACGGCGACGAACAGCAGCAGGAGGATCGTGCGGATCATCGGGCGCTCCCGAGCGTCGCCAGCTCGGCCTCGGTCAGGTTCAGGCGTTCACGGGTCCCGCGCGGCAGCATCACGCCGGTGATGTGCGGCTTGCCGACGATGAACGTGCGCGCGTAGCGCTGGAGGTCGCTCGCGGTCTGGCGGGCCATTTCGTCGATGTAGCGGAAGTGGTAGTCGAGTCCGATGACGCTCCACCAGAACCCGATGGTGTGCGAGTTCTCGGTCGCGCGCTCCTGGCCGAACGCCGTCGTCACCGCGCGGTGCGCCTTCACGTCCTCGAGTTCGTCGGCGCTGAAGTAGCCGGGCGAGAGCGTCGCGCGGAGCTCTTCGTGCAGCGCCGCGAGTGCTTCGCGCAGGCGTTCCGGCGACGTCTGGCCGCTGACGGTGATGGGCCCCACGTGGTTCAGCGTGTAGTAGTTGACGACGACCCCCTGCCAGAGTCCGCTCTCGACCAGGCGTTGCTGGAAGCGGGAGGTGGGCTGGTTGAGCACGTCCGAGTACACGTCCGCCGCGAAGGTCGCGGCCTCGTCCTTGGACGCGCTGGGCCCATGCCACTGAATCTGCACCGTCACGGCGTTGACGTCTTCCTCCACGATGATGCCGCGGTTCTCGCGCAGCGGCGGCACCGCGGGCACCGGAGCGCGGCGGAACGGATCCTCCCCGCGCGGCCAGCTGCCGAACACGCGCTCCGCCAGCGCGAACATCGCGGGCGCGCTTACGTCGCCGCTCACGATGAGCGCCGAGTTGTTGGGCACGTAGTAGAGATCGCGGATCGTCTTCATCTGCTCGGGCGTGACGTTCCGGATGACGTCGCGGTCGCCGATGGTGTTCTTGCGGCTCCAGAAGTCGCCCCAGAGCACGCGGCCGATGGACTCGTCCAATCGGAAGAACGGCGAACTCTCGGCGCGGTCGTATTCGCCGAGGACGACCTGCTTCTCGCGCGCCAGCTCATCGGCGCGGAACTGCGCCCCGCGCAGCGCCGCGTTGAGGAACTGCATGCCGCCCTCGACGGAGTCGGAGACGACGGTCACGTAGTAGTTGACCAGCTCTTCGCGGGTGGTCGCGTTAAACAGCGCGCCCAGATCCGCCGCGCGGTCGAGGAAGGCGTCGGGCTCCGGATAGGTGTCGTTCGCCTTGAAGAACATGTGCTCGAAGAGATGCGCGAGCCCGGCGTACTCCGGCGGCTGGGTGAAGGCGCCGTTCTTCACGACGAGTTCGATCGTGGCCAGCGGCACGCCGCGACTCGGCACGACGATCACCTCGAGCCCGTTCGCGAGGACCCGGCGCTGGATGGTGCGCTCGAGTTCGGCACGCAGCTGCGCGGCGAGCATCGCCGGCGCGAGGAGCAGCAGCGCCAGCGCGGCGATTGCGAGCCGCAGCGGCCGCAGGTTGATTTCCCGCATCGTATGCATTCGTCCTCGTCAGTTACGCCGGCCCAGACGCCGGAAACGCTCGCGGCCATGCTCGCACCCGCTCTTGGCGCCGAGCGACTCCGACTCCGCGAACCTCTTGCTCCGTACACCACGTTCCGCATCGGTGGTCCCGCGGACGTGCTGTACGATGCCATGACGGCCGACGAACTCGCCAGCGCCATCGTGGCGGCACGCGAGGCTGGCGTTCCCGTGTTCGTGCTGGGCCTGGGAGCGAACATCCTGGTCGGCGATGCCGGCTTCCGGGGATTGGTCGTCCGCAACCGTGCGAACGCCATCCGCTTCGGCAGCGACGGGCGCGTCCAAGCCGAGAGCGGCGCGACGGTCGCGGAGCTGATTCGGCAGACTGTGGCCGCCGGGTGGTCGGGCCTCGAGCACTACGTGGGGATCCCGAGTACGGTGGGCGGGGCGGTGTGGCAGAACCTGCACTTCCTCTCACCCGCACCCGAGCGCGAGCGCACGATGTTCATCGCCGAGGTCGTGGCGAACGTGGAGCTGCTGCTACCCTCCGGTGCACGCACCGTCGTCTCCGCCGACGAGATGGCGTTCGGCTACGACACCAGCCGCCTGCACGGAAGCGGCGAGATCGCGCTGCGCGTGGATTTCCAGCTTACGCCGGGGGAGCAGGATACCCTGCAGCGCATCCTGCAGGAGAACCTGGCGTGGCGCGGCGCGAGGCATCCGTGGCTCGAGGTACATCCGAGCGCCGGATCGATCTTTAAGAAGATCGAAGGCGTGGGCGCAGGGCGCCTGATCGATCAGTGCGGCCTCAAGGGCTTCCGGATCGGCGATGCCCAGATCTCGTTCATGCACGCCAACATCGTCGTGAACGTCGGTCGTGCGACGGCGGCCGACGTGCGGGCCGTGATCGCGCACGCGCAGGCTGCGGTGCGCGAACGCTTCGGTCAGTCGCTGGAGCCCGAGATCGGCTTCATCGGCGAGTTCACGGCGCCGTAGTCGGCGACCCGGTCTCGGCGCTGTCGGCCGGCTCCGCACACGGCGACATCATGAGTTGGCGGCCCAGCGCGCGCAGCGCGCGAGGCAGCGGGCCGCCCCGCGGGATGTCGCCGCGCTCGACGCGCCGTGACAGGCCCCAGCGCGTTTCGCTCCACCAGGTCGAGGTCGTGCGGTCCCGCTCGCCGTCCCAGATGAGGCCGCGCTGACCGCGTGTCGGGATGCGCCGGATGTACTCCACGCGGTCCAGACGGCCCGTGGAATCGTCGGCGACCGCGTACAGCAATACGCGCGACGAATCCTCGAACGTGAGGCGGAAACGACGGCGCAGCTCGTGGCGCTGCCGCGAGGGCATGAGGTCGCAACGGCTATTCGACGCGCCGTCCAGCGCTGCGCGCACGACCAGCAACTCGTGCAGCGCCGGCGGCAGCGTGGCGAGCGCGGCCGAGTCGCCGGCCAACGAGTCGGCCAGCACACGCTCGAAGGGCGTCAGCGCCGCTTCGGCGGCCGGCGGCCCATCACAGGCCACGACCGCGAACGCGGCGACGATTACAACCGCTGCCCGAGCTCCAGCACCCATCGCCATCCTGCAGGATAGTCCAACGGGCGGGCGATGCCCAGTCCCACGGCCTGTCCGAAGAAGCGCAGCGTCAGCGAGGCCGAGGACCGTACGTGGCCCGTTTCGGTCGATCCGAGTTGCATGACCGTGTTCCGCGACGCGGCCGTCGTCGCCCGCACGTACCCGGCCTGGACGTTGAGGGCCAGCCCCGGCGCGATCGGCGGCAGCCAGACCCGCTGCGTGATGCGCACCGGCGCACCAAGGATGCCGAAGCCACGGTAGACCTGCCCCCGGAGCACCGCCGCTTGATCTCCCGCAAACTGCTTGTAGTCGTAGCCCGGCAGGTTCTGGTTCGCGCCAAGTTCGAAGAATTGCTGCGGAGGCGCATCGGGACTGACGGCACCGACGTCGAGACGGGTGCCCAAGGCCAGCCGTCCGCGATTCACGCGAACCGTGAACCGACCTTCGGCTCGTTGATATCGGAGCTCCCCGTCGCCCCGTTCGTAGATGAGTTTCGTCCCGACACCCGGCCGCAGGAACTCCAGCGCGACATCGGGGCGCCATTCGAATGTGATGACGTTCCGCCAATAGTCGCCCGAGCGCGCAGGTCGGTTACGGCGGAAGGCGCCACCGAGGCCTACCGGACTCTCCAGCCAACGTTCGCGCATGTCGCGATCCTGCGCGTACCCTGATTCGAGGCGTACCAAGCCGTCCCAATCGTTGCCGAGGAATCGTTGCAGGAGCAGCGTGGCGCTGCGTCGGTCGACGTAGTCGTAGTCGTCGCGACCGAAGAGCGCGCCGGTGGTCGTGCCCGAGTCGTAGGGGTTCCGGAAGTCGTTCGTGAGGTCCAGCGAACGCGAGGCCCGCAGCTGTGAGAGATTGCGACCGCGCCGGTGCTCGACGATGGCCCGCCCGCGAACGGTCCCTTCATTAAAGGAGTATCCGGCAGCGCTGCGCAACGCCCAGCCAGGCGCAGCGTCGCGGAAGCGATAGACGCCGCCGATGCCGAGGAACACACCCTGCACGCGGTCCGTGCGGATGACGTCCAGGAACCGTTCCGTCTCGAGGGAGAATCGCGGCCGTCCGCGTGGGTTCCACTGGTCCGGCGCCACGTCGTTGAAGTCCTCGGCAGAGACATCGACGTTGGCGGCGCCGAGTTCGCTGGTCCAGCCACGATACCGCGAGAGCGAGTCCATGGACTCGACCGCGAGCCGAAACGGCTGTACGCGCAGCGTATCCCCGGGCGTGCCGACCGCGACGTCAGGTGGCGGCGGATAGAGTTCACGGTCACGATAGCGCGTGATGATCCGGAAGATGGCGCGGCTCTCGCCGACGGTGTTCGAGGTGGCGTGCGCCTCGAAGCGCTGGTAGCCTGGCAACCAGAACTGCCCGTCGACTTCGGCGTTCACCGCCTCGATGAAGGCGATGCCCTGCAGGCGCGCTTCGCGGAGGATGTCGAAGCGCGGCTTGGGCCCGCCGACGACCGCGAAGTAGCCGCGCATCCGCACGAGTTGCTTGCGCGTCGCATCGAGGTCGAGTTCGCCGACGAAGACGACGCTGCGGGCTGGCACGTCGTCGCGCAGGTGCACGTCGACGCGCACGATCGGAATCTCGCGCCCATCCACCTGCATCGTGAAGACGGTGTCGCCGCCCGAGAATCGATAGTAGTACTCCCGGTCGTCGGCGAGGGGATGCACCGCGTACTGCGGGTCCGTCGGACGTCGGCGCCGCATGGCGTCGACGGTGTCACGCCCGAAGAGCAGCGCGAGTCGGTTGCCGTACAGGGATGGCACCGCCCAGCCCGAGCGAAACAAGCCGAGCGTGGCGATGCTCGTGCCGAGTTGCTGCGAGCGGTAACCGATGACCGTCTGGCGGTAGCGCCCGGTGCGGTCCCACTCCAGCGTGCTCGCGATCTGCTCGAGCTGGACGGACATCTCCATGCGCTCGGAGCGTCGGTTGCCGATCGAGATCTCGGATTCGAGCTGGGCGCGATATCCGCCGAGCGCCGCCGGCACGCGTCGGTTCACCTCGGCGGCTTCGGCCACGAGGGCGCGCAGGGCTTCGGTGCGATAGGTCGCCGTGTCGCTGCGCGCTGCAGCCAGCGTGTCTTGCAGGGTGAGGGCGAGCGCGAGAGCGAGGAACACCGAGTCGGGACTGAAGGGCGGCTGTGCTTGTCTTTACCCCACGAGCGGGTCAACTTGCCGCCGTGGACCCCACTTCGTCTACTCCCGCGACGCTGCCGCGTCGATTGCCGCTGGTTGCCGGCCCGTTGGCCTTTGTCGCACTGCGACTCCTGGCACCCGGTGGGTTGGACGCCGCGCAGGCCACCGTGCTCGGGGTCGGTACCTGGATGGCCATCTGGTGGATCAGCGAGTGCCTCCCGTTGGCGGTCACGGCACTGCTCCCGATCGCCTTGTTTCCCGCGCTGGGTGCGACCTCGGCGCGCGAGGCGACCGCGCCGTTCGCGAATGAGGTCGTGTTCCTGTATCTCGGCGGTTTCCTGCTGGCGGAGGCGCTGCAGCATTGGCGTGCACACGAGCGCATGGCGTTTGGCGTGATTCTCCGGGTGGGTACCGACTCGCGGCGGTTGGTGCTCGGCATCATGCTGGCCACCGCCTTCATCTCGATGTGGATCTCGAACACTGCGACAGCCGCGATGATGTACCCGATCGCGCTGGCGATCGGCGCGCGGTTCGGCGACGATGCCGCGGCACGCAGCCAGCAGGTCGCCCTCCTCCTCGGCGTCGCGTTTGCGGCGAGCATCGGGGGCATGGCGACATTGATCGGTACTCCGCCGAACCTGATTCTCGCCGGCGCGGCACGTGAGCTCATCGGCGTGAATCTCGATTTCTTCGCGTTCCTTAAGTTTGGATTGCCCATCGCGGCGATCCTGCTGCCCGTCTGCTGGGTGCTGCTGGTGCACGTGTTCCACCGGGAGCGAGTGGTGCTGGATGCCGAAGGCGTGCGCGCGCTCCGGGAGCAACAGGCCGCGCTCGGTCCGATCTCGAGCGGCGAGCGGCGGGTGCTTTGGGTGTTCCTCGGGATGGCGCTGGCCTGGTTTTTCCGCGAACCGAAGGTGATCAGCCCGGTGACGGTGTTCGGGCTCACGGATCTCGTGCCTGGGCTGACGGACGCCGGCGTGGCGATCATTGGCGGCATCTCGCTGTTCTTGCTGACCGGTCAGTCAAGCGCCCGGAGTGCGCCGCGACCGTTGCTGACATGGCGAGAGGCGCGTGCCTTGCCCTGGGATGTGCTGCTGTTGTTCGGCGGCGGGCTCTCGCTCGCCGCAGCCATGGAGTCCAGCGGCTTGGCGACTCGCATCGGTCAGTGGATGGGCGGACTCGAGGGTCTGCCACTGCCGTTGGTGCTAACTGGCATCGCCGTCGTCACCGTGATCGTGTCGGAGCTGGCGTCCAATGCCGCGACGGCGTCGATGGGAATGCCGATTGCCGTTTCGCTCGCGGCCGCGCTTGGGCAGCCGCCGCTCCTCTTTATGCTGACCATCGGGCTGGCGGCGTCCGTGGGCTACGCGTTGCCGATGGCGACTCCGCCGAATGCCATTGTGTTCGGCAGCGGCGTACTGAGCGTACGCCAGATGGCGCGAGCAGGGTTGGCATTGGATGCGGTTGCCATCTGCGTCGTCGTCGGCGTGTTGCTGCTGGTGTTCTGAGCGGACGGGGTTCGTCTCTACATTTGTCGTATGGCTGAAGCGCTCCGAAGCTATTCGTTCATTGCGGACACCGATTCCCTCGAAGCGTTCCGCCGCCTGCGGCATGGCTGGGCCGCGTGGGAATTGGCGGAGGGCGAGTTCCGCGTGCGGTTGCGCAGCGGCGGGACGGTGCGCGCACACGTGGATCGCGCGGAGATCGAAACGGGCTTCGAGGTCTCGTGCGTCGTTGCGGATTTCCTGCCGGATTCCGAAGCGCTTCCCGCGCGCGACTCGGCGTTCACCTCGAACGGCAATGACGTCGTGGTGTTCCGTGGTGTCACCTGGCTTGAGCGGCGACCGGACCTGGGGCCCGACCATACGATCCAGTTCAGCGGCATTCCTGGCATCGAGTTGCCGGATGATGCTGTGGCGAAGTGTGATTTCACGGATGCGATCGCCGTGGTGTCGGAGTCGGGGTCGCTGGTAGTCCGTTTGGCGCTGCGCCCGGGCTGGTTGGAGGTGGTCGAGGACGCGGAAGAAGTGTCGAAGTTCTTCGCGCTGCGTGGCTACGCCTGATTATGTATTCTGCGTATGCCTAAGGGCTCGTTAGTGCGCTGTTGGTGGTGTGGTGATGACGCTGAGTACGTGCGCTATCACGACACCGAGTGGGCGGTTCCTGTCAGCGACGATCGGCGTCTCTTTGAAAAACTCTCCCTTGAGGGTTTTCAATCTGGCCTCAGTTGGATCACGATCCTCCGGAAACGCGCGGCGTTTCGAGCCGCGTTTGCTGACTTTGACCCGATGGTGGTGGCGCGGTTCGGCACTCGTGATGTGACCAGGCTCCTGGGCGATGCCGGCATCGTGCGGCACCGCGGTAAGATCGAGGCCGTCATCAACAACGCCCGGACGTACGCTGAACTTGTCGAGCGGGAGGGGTCGCTCGCGCGCTTCGTGTGGGGGTTCGCTCCGGAGCGCCAGGCTGTGCGGCGGCGGCGCGAGGACGTCCCGAGCGTGACTCATGAATCGACCGCAATGGCCAAGGAGCTCCGCCGTCGCGGCTGGCGCTTCGTTGGGCCCACTACCGCCTACGCGTTCTTCCAGGCCATGGGACTGGTGAACGATCACCTGGACACGTGCTTTCGCCACGAGGAGATCGCAGCACTTCGTTCGCGCACCACGCTGCCGACGTCGGCGCCGGCGAGACCTAGCTCCCGAACAGCGCTTCGAGCGCCGCCCGCGCGTGCGGACGCACTCGGGGATCACCAAGGCGCAGGGCATCGACGATCGTCAGCGCCCGATACGTGTCGGGCGAGCGGTCGATGAGCAGGGGCGCACGCCGAAATAACGGCGTCACGCTGAAGCCGCGAACGGCTTGCGGATGGCCGGGGGCCGGCCAGACAACCACATCGATGGCGTCGACCGTCGCGTTCAGGGGCGCGGCCGAGTAGGCGGTGGGCACCCCCTCGCGCAGCGGTCCGCGCTGGGCGGGATACGCGAATCGCACGCCGCCGGTGAGAAACTCGAGGAGGGCCCGCGTGTTGGTGGCGCGTGAATCAGGCCGCAGCAGCCCGGCGAGCTCCAGGCGACGCAGCGCGGCATGCACTTGGCTCGGCGATGCCGCCAGCTCATCACCGATTGCAACGAGCGTTCCCGCCGGCTTCGTGAGTCGGAGGGCAACCACGAGATCGAAGGGTCGGGTCTGGGGTGCTTGCTGCACACTGTATTCTGTTTTTCAGAATAACGAAAGTCAATGACTAGAAGAGCGCTATGAAGCGCTCTTCGATTCCCCACGATCGGCGGCCCAGCTGGCAATACCACCGCCAATCAACACGCCAAAGATGATGCCCAGCAGCCAGAAGTTCGTATCCTCCCCCAACCAGCCCTTAATCCACTTCATTCCGAGCATCTTTACGCCGACGATGCCGAGTACCAGCGCCAGCGACACCTTGAGGTAGCGGAACTTCTCAATGAGTCCGGCGAGCCCGAAGTACAGGCTGCGCAGGCACAGAATCGCGAACACGTTCGACGTGAACACCAAGAACGGATCGGCGGTGATCGCGAAGATCGCGGGAATCGAGTCCACCGCGAAGATCAGGTCCGTCGTCTCGACCAGCACGAGGGCGACCGCGAGCGGCGTCAGGAACTTCTTGCCGTTCATCTCCACGAGGAAGTGCTGCTCGTGGTACCGATCCGTCACCGGGAAGTGGCGGCGGAGCCAGCGTACCACAACGCTCTCAACCTCGGCCTCTGACTCCTCCTCCTTGCGCCACAGCATCCGGATCGCCGTGATCACCAGGAAGGCACCGAACACGTAGAGGATCCAGTGGTAGCGCGCCACCAGCTGCGCGCCGATGCCGATCATCGCACCGCGCATGGCCAAGGCGCCGAGGATGCCCCAGAAGAGCACGCGGTGCTGGTAGACGGGCGGCACCTTGAGGTGCTGGAAGATCAGCGCGATCACGAACACGTTGTCCATGCTCAGCGAGAGCTCGACGACGTAGCCCGTGAGGAACTTCACGGCCGCCAATCGCCCGTCGTTCACGTTCTTGTCTACCGCGTCGATGGCCGTGCCCAAACCGAGCCAGTGGCCGTTGTACGCGGCGTACACGAACACCGCGAACCCCAACGCCATCACGACCGTGCCGGCCGTGAAGAGCAACGCCTCGCGCAGGGTCGGCGCATGCGGCGTGCGGTTGAACACGCCAAGATCCAGCGCCAGCACGATGCCGACGAACACCAAGAAACCGGTCCACATCCAGATCACGCCGTACGCTCCGAGGCCACCCAGGCCTTCCAGTCGTCTTCCGCGAGGCCGATGGTCAGCTTGCTGCCCCAACGGGTCAGCGGCTGCGTCAGCACGAGCGGTTCATCGGTGAGGACTTGCATCCACTTCTCATCGGAATAGCGCGCGGCCCCCAAGCCAAGTGCGGCATAGCGCTTCGCGGCCTTATCGATGAGCGCTGTCACGCCGAACTTCTGCGCGAAACGCTGCAGCTCGCCCTTGCTGGCCGCGCGTTGGGTGAGGTCCACGAAGTGCACATTGACGCGTCGCTCGCTCCAGAACCGCAGCGCCCGTCGCGTGTCCTGATGCTTCTGCGTGCCAAAGACCTGCACTTCCACCCAGTATTCCCCTGATATTGCGGACAATGCTGCGCACGCAGTGTGCGGCGCAACAGAGACGGAAATCTACCGGGTACGCTGTGTCCGACCAAACGTTTCGTCCGGCCTGGTGGCTGCCGGGTCCCCATCTGCCCACGGTATTCGGCAAACTGGTGCGCCGCGTGCCGCCCGCGCACGACCGCATCGAACGCTGGGCCGTGCCTGACGGCGACGAGGTCTCCGTGGCCCTCATCGATCCGCCGACAGCCGCCGCGCCGATCCTCACGATCTTCCACGGCCTCGAGGGCACCATCCGCTCCACCTATGCCCAAGGCCTCCTGCACCAAGCGCGGCGGCGAGGCTGGGGGGCCGCGATGCTCATCTGGCGGAGCTGCGACGGCCGCATCCCGCGCGCGCCGCGCATGTATCACTCCGGCGAAACCTCGGATGCGCAGTTCTTCCTTCACGCCCTCGCGAACCGGCACCCCGAGTCCCCCCTCCTCTCCGTCGGCGTGTCCCTCGGCGCGAACGTGCTGCTCAAGTGGCTCGGCGAACACACCGCGCCGCCGACGCTCCGCGCGGCCGCGGCCGTCTCGACGCCGTTTGACCTCGCCGAGGGCGCCCGCCACCTCGAACGCGGCTTTTCCAGGGTGTATGTGCGGCACTTCGTGCAGAGCCTGCGCCGCAAGGCGCTCGCCGCCCTCGACGTGCATCCGACGCTGCCCGTGGATCGGGCCCGGCTCCTGCGCGCGCGGAGTTTCTGGGAGTTTGACGACGTCTTTACCGCACCCGTCCACGGATTCCTCGGGGCGGACGACTATTACCAGCGCTCCAGCTCGCTCGGCTTCCTGCCGCGCATCGTCACGCCGGCCCTTCTCTTTTCGGCCGTCGACGATCCATTCCTGCCGTCAGCTGTCCTTGACGAAGTCCGCCAGCACGCGCGGACGAACCGGGCGCTGCACGTCGATTTCACGCCGACCGGCGGACATGTCGGCTGGATCGCCGGATCGCCGATCGCCCCGCACTACTATATGGAAGCGCACGTGGCCGATTGGATGGCCCGTTTTGCGTGACGATTAGCTTTCACGCATACCCCTGCCTGAGCACGACTTGAGTCAGACCGCCGAATTCCACGACGACATCATCTATCCCAACACGGTGGCCTTCATCGTGGTCCATCTGGCGCCGATCGCGGCGTTCTGGACCGGCGTGACGACCACCTCGATCGTCTTGGCCCTTCTGCTGTATGTGGTCCGCATGTTCGGGGTCACGGCCGGCTATCACCGCTACTTCTCGCACCGGTCGTTCAAGACGTCGCGCGTCGGGCAGTTCCTGCTGACGATGCTCGCCATGAGCTCGGCGCAGAAGTCGGTACTCTGGTGGGCGGCCCTGCACCGGCACCATCACCGGCATTCGGACCAGGAAGACGACGTGCATTCGCCGCTACACCGCGGCTTCCTGTACTCGCACGTGCTCTGGATCTTCGACCAGAAGCATGGCTCCACGCGCCTCGACGAGGTTCCGGACCTGGCGAAGTATCCGGAGCTCCGCTTCCTCGACCGGCACCAGTTGCTGCCGGCGATCCTGCTCGCCGTCGGCTGCTTCCTGCTCGACGGCTGGTCGGGCTTGTTGATCGGCTTCTTCGGCAGCACGGTACTGCTCTACCACGGCACCTTCTTCATCAACTCGTTGGCGCACGTGCATGGCTCGCAGCGCTACGTCACCGGCGACACCTCGCGCAACAATTGGTGGCTGGCCGTCATCACGCTGGGCGAGGGTTGGCACAACAACCATCACGCGTACCAGCGCTCGACGCGCCAGGGGTTCCGCTGGTACGAGGTCGATCCGACGTACTACGCCCTCAAGGCCATGTCGTGGGTCGGCCTCGTGTGGGAGCTCGGCGAACCGCCGCGTGAAGTCGTGCGGAACGAGCGCCGGGTGGGCACGGCCGTGCTGGAGCGCGTGGCGCGCCAGCTCGCGGAGCAGTTCGCGACGACGCGTGCCGACGCGGCCCATGCCCTGCAGCACGCGCGCGAGCAGTTCGATGCGCACCCGAAGGTCATCGAGCTTCGGGCGCGGCTCGCCGCGGGCCAGGCGCGCAGCGAGGACGCGTGGCACGAGCTGCAGGCGCACCTGCCGCACTTGCCGCAGCTGCCCTCGGCCGCCGAGCTGCGCGAGCGCCTGCTGCAGGCGTATGCCGACTCGCCGTCCACGGACGAGATCGTCGCGCGGGCGCGGCAGCTGTTGGCGGAGCGCCTGGGCGCGGTGGCCTTCCCCGAACTGGCGCCGCGTCCCGCGTAGGCGAACGGTCCGGGCACACTGTACGTTCATGCGGGAGGTGGCTGCGGCCATCTCCCGCATTCCGTTTCGCGATCTTCCCTGGAGTACACGATGCGCTTCGTAGCCTTAGCCCTGCTGCCCCTCGCGCTCACGGTGGGCGCCTGTTCCGTGGAGTCGGTATCTGCCGAATCGCAGGGCACCGCGATTCCCGCCGGTGCGGCCGACGTCGCCGCACGCCTGCAGAACAGCCCTCGGCACGCCGAGTGGGCGATGATTCCTGCCGCTCCCGGCTCGCGCGACTCGATTGCGGCATGGGTCGTGTATCCCGAGCGCCGTGACAACGCGCCGGTCGTCGTGGTCATCCACGAGATCTTCGGACTTTCGAGCTGGGTGCGCGGCGTGGCGGATCAGCTCGCCGCCGATGGTTTCATCGCCATCGCGCCGGACCTGCTGTCGATCGAGCGCGGAGGCGCCACCACGGACTCCATGGCCGCCGCTGACGCGCGCGCGATGATCCAGCGCGTCACGCCCGACAAGATGAACGCGATGGTCGCGGCCGTCGGGCAGTATGGCATGAACCTGCCGGCCGCGAAGAAGGTGTACGGCGTGGTGGGCTACTGCTGGGGCGGTTCGGCGTCGTTCAATCACGCCGTCTTCAACGCGCCGGGCCTCAAGGCCGCGGTGGTGTACTACGGCTCGTCGCCGTCCGCCGAGGACATCGCAAAGGTCCGCATCCCGGTGCTCGGCCTCTACGGCGAAGACGATCAGCGCGTGAATGCGACGATCGGCCGCGCGGACTCAACGATCAAGGCAATCGGCGGGACCTTCGAGCAGCACATCTACGCCGGCGCCGGCCACGGCTTCCTGCGGGCGCAAGACCAGCGGCCGGCCAATCTCGAGGCGGCGCGTCGAGCGTGGCCGGAGACGCTGCGCTGGTTCCGGCGCCATCTCAACTGATGGTCAGCGCCGCGCGGCCATGGCGTGCAAGCTGACCCAATCGGGCCAGCTGCCGCTCATCTCAAAGAAGTCGTCGTAGTACACCAGACCCTTGTCTTCCAATGCGGAGACGAGGGCCTGGAGCGCTTCGGCATCGAACACCGGCCCGACGGCGATGAGTTCGCCCTCCACGCGAAACTCCTCGGGCGTCAGCGTCAGCCACGCATCGATGGTGGCGCGCGTCAGGCCGGCGCGCTCGAAGGCGGCCTTCTGGAAGAGGAGGGTGGACGCGTTGGCGGAGAGGGGAATCGGCATCGGCGGTGCGTGGTGATGGGTCTGGCGGCTCCTGTAGATTAGGGGAATGGCCCGACCTGCGCACGACGTAGACGTTTGCGTGATTGGCGGCGGCCACGCCGGTACCGAAGCCGCCGTGGCCGCCGCACGGCGTGGTGCGCGCACCGCGCTGCTGACGACGTCGCTCGAGACCATCGGCCAGCTTTCGTGCAATCCCGCCATGGGGGGCATCGCCAAGGGCACGGTCATCCGCGAGATCGACGCGCTGGGTGGCGTGATGGGCCGCGCGACGGATCTCGCAACGCTGCAGTTCCGCATGCTGAACCGCGGCAAGGGGCCGGCGGTGTGGGCGCCGCGCGCGCAGGCCGATCGTGGACTGTATCGTCGGGCGGTGCGCAGCCTGCTCGAGCGTCAGCCGCTGCTGACGACGGTCCAGGGCACGGCGGAGCGCCTGTTGTTCGGCAGCAACGGTCGTCTCACGGGCGTGTTGACGACCGATGGACGGGAGATCCGTGCGCGTGCCGTCGTGATCACCACCGGCACGTTCCTGCGCGGACGCATTCACATCGGCACCGGCACGAGCGTGAGCGGTGGCCGCGCCGGCGAGGCGGCGACGGTGACGCTCGCCGAACAGTTCGGGGAGCTGGGTCTCGAGACCGGTCGCTTCAAGACGGGAACGCCACCGCGCATTGACGGCCGCAGCGTGGACCTCGGGCGGCTCGAACGGCAGGACAGCGAGATCGAGCGCTTCGACTTCTCCTGGTCGGCCTTCTGGGACACGCCGCGTCGCGCGAGCGGCCGCACGCGCCATCCGGAGCAGCTGCCCTGCTTCATCACGTACGTCGAGCAGCCGGCAAAGGACGTGGTGCAGCGGCGGCTCGAGGAGTCCGCGATGTACGGCGGCGCCATCGGCACCCGGGGGCCGCGCTATTGCCCGAGCATCGAGGACAAGATCGTGCGCTTCCCCGATGCGGAGCGCCATCAGCTGTACCTCGAGCCGGAGGGCCACGACACGCAGGAGATGTACGTCAACGGCCTGTCGACGTCGCTGCCGGTCGACGCCCAACTGGAGTTGCTCCACGCGGTCCCGGGCTTGGAGCAGGCGGTGATGACGCGGCCGGGTTACGCGATCGAGTACGACTATGTGCCACCGACGCAGTTGTGGCCGTCGCTGGAACTGCGGGCGCTGCCGGGTGTCTTCCTGGCCGGGCAGATCAACGGCACCACCGGCTATGAGGAAGCGGGCGGGCAGGGCGTGGTGGCCGGCCTCAACGCCGCCGCCGCGGCGCTGGACCACGCGCCGGTGACGCTTGGGCGCGACACGTCGTACATCGGCGTCTTGGTAGACGACCTGGTCTCGCGCGGCGTGGATGAGCCCTACCGCCTGTTCACCTCACGATCGGAGTTCCGGTTGACCGTGCGGCAGGACAACGCCATCCCGCGCCTGTATGCCATCGGCGACGCGCTGGGCCTGTACACGGACGCGGAACGCCGGCTGGCGGAGCGTCGGCTCGAGGACGAGCGCGAGGCCCGCGTACTGGCCGCGCGCACCAGCCTCACCCCGCAGGCGGCCGAGGCGGTGCTGGTTGCCTGCGGCGAGTCGACGCTCACGCAGGCCGTTCCGCTGATTGACGTCGCGAAGCGTCAGAAAGTAGCACTTCGCGACTTATTTGCCGCGGCGGGCGTCGGCGTGACGTTGGGTCCGGACGCCGTCACGACCGCCGACCTGGAGATCAAGTACGCGGGCTATCTCGAGCGCGAACGGACGGCGGCGGCGCGGCTGCAGCGGCTGGCCTCGCTCGCGCTCCCGGCGGACCTAGCCTACGATCGCCTCATCAACGTGAGCGTCGAGGCTCGGCAGAAGCTGGCCGCCCGACGTCCGGCGACGCTGGCCGAGGCCGCGAGCGTGCCAGGCGTCAGTCCCGCAGACCTCCAGAACCTCGCCTTTGAACTTGGCCGGTGGTGACGCGCGGCGCGCATCGGGCGCACGGCGGCGGCTTTTTTGTGGCGGTAGGGCGGACACCGTTCGTGCGGGACATGGAAGAGCGTCCGGGGTATCTCTAGGCGGCGCCCGCTGGCGGCTTCATCGCACGCTCGAGCGGCGACGCGGCGCAGCTAATTTTAGTATCGTTGTGAAACTATTTACTCGTGAGGTCCAGATGTGCAGCAGCATCCTCCGCGCGACGCGCGTGAACGCCGCGCTCTTCGCCGTTGTCGCCGTAGTTGCCCTGTGGCCGGCGTCCACTCAGGCGCAGACCGCGTCGCAGCGGGCGGAGGCGGAGGTCATTCCCTCACTGACCGTCTCGGGGCAGGCGAGCGTCTCGATTGCCCCGGATCGCGCCGAGATGGGAGTCGCCGTGGAGAGTCGCGCACGGACGGCCGCTCAGGCAGCGAGCGACAATGCACGGATCCAATCGTCCGTCTTGGATGCGCTTCGCAGGCTCGGTGTCACGGGCGCGCAGGTGCAAACGCGCAGTGTCCAGGTGAGTCCCGAGTTCCAGTACCCGCGGGAGGGCGGGCGCCCGACGCTCACGGGCTACGTGGCGCGGAATGAGATTCAGGTGACGCTCAGCGATCTTACGAAGATCGGGCCGGTCCTCGATGCGGCGCTCGGCCAGGGAGCGACACAGATTTCTGGTCCGCATTTCACCCTCGCCAATCCGGATTCGGCGCGGCGTGAGGCCCTCGATGCGGCCGTGCGGAAGGCACTAGCGGACGCTCAGGTCATGGCGCGGGCTGCCGGAGTGCGTGTGGGCCGGATTCTCGAGATGTCGAGCGGCGGCAGCCCCGGAGCGCCGGAGTTTGCGCGGCCGGTTGTGATGATGCGTGCTGCCGCAGACGCGGCCCCGACGCCCATCGAAGCAGGCTTGATCACAATCGAGGCTTCCGTACAGCTGCGAGTCGCCATCTTTCCATAGGTTTCACGTGGAACATACCCACTGAAGCGTGTGGGAATGTTCCACGTGAAACACTGTGACTAGTTACTGCGGGGGTGCGTCGGTATATTCGCCGACACACCCCCCGCTTCTTTTTCGCAGACACGTGGCCAGAATCATCGCAATCGCAAACCAGAAGGGCGGCGTCGGAAAGACGACGACCGCCGTGAACTTGGCCGCCTCGCTCGCAGCGGCGGAGCAGCGCACGCTGCTCGTCGATGGAGACCCCCAAGGGAACGCCACGAGCGGTATCGGGCTCTCACGGGACAGCTTCGAGGAGACCGTCTACGATGCTCTCTTGGATCCCACCCGGGTCAGCGAGGCCATCCGCCGCGGCGTGCAGTTCAAGCACCTCGATGTGCTTCCCGCGACGCCCGATCTCGCAGGGGCCGAAATCGAACTGGTGAACGAGGACGAGCGCGAGCTCGCAATGCGCCGCGCCCTGGAGCGGGTGCGCGAATCCTATGATTTCATCTTGATCGATTGCCCGCCATCACTCGGCTTGATCACGATCAACATGCTGGCGGCTGCGGATTCCCTGCTCATCCCACTGCAGTGTGAGTACTACGCCCTCGAGGGCTTGTCGCAGCTCCTGAATACCGTGCACTTGGTGCAGCAGGGCGTGAATCCGTCGCTCGGGATCGACGGCGTGCTGCTGACGATGTACGACGCGCGCCTGAACCTGTCGCGCCAGGTCGCGGCCGATGCGCGCGAATACTTCGGCGCCAAGGTGTTCGATGCCGTTATTCCGCGAAATGTCCGACTCGCGGAAGCTCCGTCGTTCGGGAAGCCTATCATTCTCTATGATGTGGCGAGTGTTGGCGCACAGGCATACATGGGTGTTGCCAAGGAACTGATCGAACGAAATTCCTAAGTCGTTGTACTGCAACAACTTGTGCGATTTTCGCGCGTTATTGATTTATAAGTTGTTGTAAGTAAAGCAGTTATGAATAATCCATCGTCGCAGGGAATTATGAACAACGAGAAGGGTCGCCGGCTCGGCAGGGGCCTAGAAGCGCTCATCGCAAAGGCGCCGACCCGGGCGCCGGTCATTGAGCCGGCTCCTGGTGAGACGAGGGTCGTGAGGACGGCGACGACAGAGGAGCCGCGCACCCCGTATCGCGTGCTCGCCCTCGCAAAGATTCGGCCGAACCCCCTGCAACCGCGCAAGGAGTTCCGCGAGGAGGATCTCGCAGATCTCGAGGCATCGCTGCGCGTAAGCGGCCTGCTGCAACCCATCACGGTGCGTCCCGCGCCTCGGGGCCAAGAGGGATTCGAGTTGATTGCGGGCGAGCGACGCTTCCGCGCTGCGCAGCGCTTGGGGTGGTCAGAAATTCCGGCAGTCGTGCGCGATGTCGACGACCAGACGCTGCTCTCGCTGGCCATGGTCGAGAACCTGCAGCGCGCCGACCTCAATCCGATCGAAGAGGCCGAGGGATACGACCAGCTGATTCGCGAGTTCTCGCTCACGCAGCAAGAGGTCGCCGACATCGTCGGTAAGGATCGCTCGACGGTGGCGAACATCCTCCGCCTGCTGGCGCTGCCCGCGTCAGTGCGTCGCCTCATCTGGGACGGCGCGCTCACGGTCGGCCACGCGCGCGCGCTGCTCGGCCTCGGCGACGCGACGGCGATGGCTGACTTGGCCCGCGCTGCGGTCGCGGAGGGGCTCTCGGTGCGGGCGGTTGAAGAACGCGTCCGGAGCGAAGGCCAGCGAAAGAAGCCCGCGCGCAGCACCGCAGGTACCGATGCGCGAACGGCAGAGGTGCGGGACCTCGAGGACCGCCTGCGCCGCCACTTGGGCACCGACGCTCGCATCGTGCAGGCAGGCAAGTCGCCGCGGGGGGAGTTGCGCATCCCCTTCTACACCCACGAGGATTTCGAGCGTGTGCTTGAACTCATCCTCGGCCGAACCCTAGACTGATGCCCGCACGGCCCACGCCACGGCAGGTGAAGGCGACCGGCGCGCGCGATGCGCACGGCCACATCCTCGATGCGGAGGGCGGGGCGCTATACGTGCATCTGCACCGCGAGTCCGGGCTCGCACACCGGCACTACGTGATCAAGCCGTGGCAGGTGCGTGCGCTGGCATTCGCCACCTCGCGCGTGACGCTGCTACTGCTCGCCATCGCCGCCGTCTCGTGGAGTTGGATGGCAGCACAAGCGGCGCGGGTGCCGCTCATGACACAAGAAATCGCGCGCCTTCGCGCGGAGGCCGAGCGCATCGACACGCTCTCGGCGACCCTGACGGAACTGCAGGCCCGCTACGAGCAGGTACAGCGCATGCTGAGCGCGGCGACGGCGCAGCAGGCCCTCGCGGCGGCCCGTGATACGGCCGCAGCCGTCCCCCGCACCCCACCTGGCATCGGGGGGCGCTGACGCGCCCCGGTGTCGCATCCGAGCGAACGAGCACATGGCAATCTTTTCGAAGGACGAGAATACCGGACGCAGCGCTCCGCGGGCGGGCGGTGAAACCACGCTTTCCATCGTCTCCGCAGGAACCACGGTGAGCGGCGACATTTCCTGCGCGGGCGTGCTGAAGGTCGAGGGCCAGATCGACGGCAGCGTGCGGCAGGCGCGCCAGGTGATGCTGGCCAAGGACGGCGCGATCCGCGGCGACGTCAGCGCGCACGAGATCGTGGTCGGTGGCCTCGTGGACGGAAACGTCTCGGCGGCCGATCGGCTTGAGTTGCAGCCCACGGCGGTGGTCAACGGCGACATCGTGACAAAGTCAATTGTCGTGATGGAGGGCGCGCGCATCAACGGCACGGTGAAGATGACCGAGCTCGCACTGGTGGGACGCAGTGCGGACGGTCGCGAGGCGCGCGTCGCGCGTTAGCTGGAAGTCGGCAGTAGCGCGCCACCATCGGCACCCTGTCTCGGTCACCAGACACACGATATCCACAGAAATTGTGGGTTGTGAACATTTGATTACTGGAACTATCTAAATTGTTGTCAAGTAAACATTTAGGTTGGTATCACTTTCGCGGCAGCGCGAAGCGAATCGTTCTTATCCACAGCCTCGTCCTCGGGATTCTTGGTTGTGGTGGTCGCGATGCGGATGTGCAAGAAAATCAAGGGTTTCGGGTCGCTCTCCTCACACCCGGTCCCATCTCGGATCAGTCGTGGAACGCCGCCGCCTACGACGGCTTGATACGGGTCCGCGATACGCTGGGTGCCGAGGTGCGGCATGTCCAAACGCGCACGCCGGCGGAGTTCGAAGAGAACTTTCGCCAATACGGTGCGAGCGGCTATTCCCTGGTGATTGGGCACGGCTTTGAGTTTCAGGACGCGGCGCAACGCGTGGGACCGGAGTTCCCGAAGACCGTGTACGCCACGACGGGCGGCACGGGTACCGGCGCCAACATCGCCGCCATGAGCTTCGCATTCGACGAACCGTCGTATCTCGCCGGCATTGCCGCCGCGGCCGTGACGCGGACCGGCGTGCTTGCCGTCATCGGTGGCACGGAACTTCCGCCGGTCCGCGCGAGCTTCGACGCCTTCACCGCGGGCGCCAAGTCCGTGAACCCCAACGTGACGGTGCTCACGGCATTCATCGGCAACTGGGACGACGCGGGTGCCGGCAAGGAACAAGCGCTGGCCCTCATCGCCCGACGCGCAGACGTGATCTTCCAGAACGCGGACGCGGCCGGTCAAGGCATCTTCCAGGCGGTGCGCGAGACGCCGGGTGTCTGGATCGTCGGGTCCAACGCTGACCAGAACGCGCTCGCACCCCAAGCGGCGCTCGGATCGGTGGTGATCGATATCCCGCACGCGTTCCTTCTCCTCGCCCGCGAGGTGCGCGACGGCTCGTTCACGCCGCGCGTGGTGCGCTTCGGCACGGCATCTGACGTCGTGCGCTGGGTGCCGAACCCTGCCGCGCCTGCGCTGGCCGCATCCGTGCAAGCGCGCATCGACTCCGTCCGTCGCGCCTTCGCCGACGGTCGCGGTCCGACGCTCGTCGCGACCCCATGAGCGTTGCGCTGACCGAACTCGCCGCGTACCTGGATACCGAGCTCGCGGTCGCGACGACGCCCGACTATCCGCCGGCGCTCAATGGCGTGCAGGTCGGGCACCGCGGCCCCGTCACGCGCATCGCCGCCGCGGTGGATGCCTCGCTGCAGACGATTGCGATGGCGGCGGATGCCGGCACGAACCTGCTGCTCGTGCATCACGGCTTGTTCTGGGGCGGCCTCCGCCCACTCACGGGCCCGCACGAGGCGCGCGTGCGCGCGCTCTTCGCGCACGACATCGCCGTCTACAGTGCGCACTTGCCGCTCGACGCCCACGCCACGTTCGGCAACTCGGCGCTCTTGGCACGTGAGCTCGGCCTCAGCGTGACCGGCGGCTTCGCGAAGCACCAGCATATCCATTGTGGCGTCCGCGGCGACGCGGACCTCGACACCGCAACGTTGATCGCCCGCGTGCGCGCGTGGGCCGAACCCTGGGGGCACCACACCGTGGCCAGCGCGGTGCCGGCCGGGCATCGCACGCATCGCTGGGCGATCTGCTCGGGATCCGGAGCCCAAGTGGACACCCTGCGCGAAGCGTACAGCAGCGGCGTCGACACGCTCATCGTCGGCGAGGGTCCGCACTGGAGCGCCGTAGAGGCAGCCGAGTACGGACTCGTCATCGTGTATGCCGGCCACTATGCGACGGAGACGCTGGGCGTGCGCGCGCTGGCCGCGCATCTCGAGACCCGCTTCGGCGTGCCGTGGCAGTTCCTGCACGCGCCCACGGGCCTGTGAGCGCACTGGCGCTCGCCCTCACCGACATCCACAAGTCCTTCGGCGACACACGCGCGCTTGACGGCGCGACGTGTCATGTCCGGCGCGGCAGCATCCATGCCTTGCTCGGCGAGAACGGCGCCGGCAAGACCACGCTGATGCGCATCGCGTTCGGCATGATCCCGGCGGACCGCGGCACGTACGAACGCAGCGGCCGTCCCGTGCGATTCGCCTCCGAACGCGACAGCATCAGCGCCGGCATCGGCATGGTGCACCAGCACTTCATGCTCATTCCGGCCTTCACCGTCGCGGAGAACGTGGCGCTGGGCGGCCACGGAAGGTTCCGGGCGTCAGACGCCGTCGCGGCCGTGCGGCGTGTCGGGGAGGCGACGGGTCTCGCCCTCGATCCGCACGCGCGCGTGGCGGACTTGCCGATCGGTGCGCAGCAGCGTGCAGAGATCGTGCGCGCGCTCGCGCGCAACGCCGACACGTTGATACTCGACGAACCGACGGCGGTCCTGACGCCGTCGGAGAGCGAGGACTTGTATCGCTGGATGCGGCGCTTCGCCGCGGCGGGTGGTACGGTGGTCCTGATCACGCATCGGGTGCGCGAGGCGCTGGGCGTCGCCGATGACGTCACCGTGCTGCGTCGCGGACGCACGGTGCTCACCGGTGCCGCGGACGCGTTGGAAGAGAATGCGGTTGTTGCGGCCATCGTCGGCGATGCGCTGGCGGCCGACGGTGCCGCGCCGTTGGATGCGACGGACGGCCCTGTCGTCTTTGCCCTGCAGGGCGCATCGGTGCGCGACGCCGCGGGACGCGTTCGCCTCCGCGCCACCGATCTCGTGGTGCGCGCGGGCGAAGTCCTCGGCGTGCTGGGCGTGGAAGGTGCGGGTCAGCGCGAGCTCCTGCGGGTGCTCGCGGGCCGGATCGCGCCGACGTCCGGCAGCGTGCAGCGCCCGGCGACCGTGGGCTTCGTGCCCGAGGATCGTCTTGAGGACGCGGTGATCCCGGAGTTCACGCTCACGGAAAACCTCGCCCTCGCGCATGCCGGCACACTGCGCGGCCGCGTGGACTGGGCACAAGAGCATCGTGTCGCCGAGCGGGTGATCGCGCAGTACGACGTGCGCGCAGCGGGGGCGGAGGCAGCCATGCGCTCCCTCTCGGGCGGCAACCAGCAACGCTTTGTGGTCGGACGCGAACGGCATCGCGCGCCGCAGGCGCTGGTCGCGGAGAATCCGACGCGCGGGCTGGACGTTCGGGCAACGGCGCGCGTGCTCGCGACCATCCGCGAGCTCGCGCGCGCGGGGCAGGGTGCCGCGGTGGTCTATTCGACGGATCTCGACGAGATCCTCGCGCTGACCCGCCGTATCGTGGTGTGTTTCGACGGGACGGTGCGTGAGGTCGCGCCGCCTGCCGACCCGACGGACCGCAGCCCATACGCCCGCGCCCTCGTGGGGGCCGACGCGTAATGGAAGCGTTGCTCGCCTTCTGGGACGGAGCCTTCGGCTCCGCGTTCGCCGTGCTGTCGGCCACGCTGGTGCGCGCGACCCCGCTGCTGTTCGTCGGGTTGGCGGTGGCGCTCGCTTTCCGCGCCGGCGTGCTGAACATCGGTGCTGAAGGGCAGTTGGTGCTGGGTGCCATCGGGGCGTCGGCCGTGGCGCTCGCCACGCCGACCTGGCCCCGTGCGCTGGTGGTGCTGGCGATGCTCCTGGCCGGCGCCGCAGCGGGCGGCCTCTGGGCCGGAATCGCCGCCCTCCTGCGTCGTCGCTTCCACGTGCTCGAGGTAATCAGCACGATCATGCTCAACTTCGTCGCTGCGGCGTTGGTGAGTTGGATGGTGCGCGGTCCGCTGCAGGAACCGACACGCGTGTATCCGATGTCGGAGAGCTTCGCGGCCGCGGCGCGCTGGCCATTCCTCGTGCCGGGGCAACGCCTGCATCTGGGCTTTGCGCTCGGCCTGCTTGCCGCGGGCATGCTGTGGTTCGTGCTGCGACATACCGCCGCGGGCTTTCGCATCCGTGCCGTCGGAGCCGGCCCACGTGCCGCGGCGAGCGCTGGTGCCGTCGATGTCTCACGCGTGACGGCGCGGGCGTTCATCGCGAGCGGTGCGCTGGCCGGCCTCGCCGGGGCGTCGGAGGTCGGCGGGGTGACGTGGGCGCTCTATGAGGGCATCTCCCCGGGCTACGGTTACACCGCCATCGCCGTGGCGCTGCTCGCGCGGCTCGATCCGCGCTGGGTCGTGGTCACCGCAATCGGGTTCGGCGCGCTCGAGGCCGGCGGCGCGGCAATGCAGCGCACAGCGGGTGTGCCCGCGGTCGCCGTACAGATCGTCACCGCGACCACGCTGCTGGCGGTGCTGGGCGCGACGCGCTGGCGCGCGCGCCGACGCCGCGAGGCGGGAGCGTGATGCTGGAGCTGCTGCTCGTGCCGTTCCTCGAAGCGACGATACGCACGGCCACGCCGCTCGCGTTCGCGGCGCTCGGGGAGTTGGTGTCGGAGCGTGCGGGCGTGATCAACCTGGGGATGGAGGGTGCGATCATCGCGGGTTGCCTCGGGGGTGCGGCGGCCGCGCTCGCGGGTGGCAGCGGCATCGGATATCTCGGCGCGGCGGCGGCGGGGCTCGCACTGGCGAGCGTGTTCGCCTTTTTCGTGGTGCGCGTCGGCAGCGACCAAATCATCACGGGCACCGCCATCACCGTACTCGGACTCGGTGTCACCGGCACCGTATTCCACCTGGCACCGACGTTGGTCGGCGTCGGTGCCGCGCTGCCCACCACCGGTCCGATCGCGCTGCCCATCCTCTCACACATCCCGGTCGTTGGCAGGGTGCTCTTCACGCAACCGGCGCCGACGTATGCGCTCTATGTGCTGGTGCCGCTGGTCGCGTGGTGGATGCGCCATACGCATGCGGGCTTGGCGTTGCGTGCGGTCGGCGAGTCTCCGGCCGCCGCTGCAGCCGCGGGCGTCGCAGCCGGTCGCGTGCGTGCGCTGGCGATTGCGTTCAGCGGCGCGATGGGCGGCCTGTGCGGCGGAACGCTGGTGCTGGCGCAGGTCGGGAGCTTCAACGAGAACATGAGCGCGGGCCGCGGGTTCATCGCGATCGCCATCGTCGTTCTCGGTCGGTGGACGCCGTGGGGCACGGCAGGCGCGGCGCTGGTGTTCGGAGCGGCCTTCGCGCTGCAGTACCTCGTGCAATCGCTCGGACTCGCCCTCCCGTACCAGCTCTTTCTCGCGATGCCGTACGTGCTCACGTTGGTGCTCTTGGCGACGCAGCGAGGACGCGCCGTCGCCCCGGCACACCTGGGCCGCTAGTCCGCCGACTCGACCGTCGCGTCCGATCGTCGCGGCGGCAGGTACGGGCCGCCGAGGTCCCAATGCCACGCCTCGCGGCGTTCGCCGCTGCGCGGATCCTTGAGGGGATGATGCTGCAGGCGTTCGGCGGGAATGCCGACGCGACGTCCCCACGCGAGGAGGCGCTCGCGATCCGTGGACACCAAGTGCGCCATGGGTCGGCCGAGCCACACGTGGCGATGCAACCAGAGTCCGCCGTCCATCGCGTGAATCATGCCATCCCGCCGACGCGCGAACTCCACCCACTCGTCGAGCAGGGCGGCGGCGTCCTTGGGGGGTGGGATGGGTGGCACGCGAAACGGCGTGCCGTCGCGCGCGTCTGCGCTCAGCGGCAGACGACGACCCCTTCGGGGTCGCCAGGCGTCGGGGCGCTGACCTGGCCCCAGAAGATGGCGCAGGTCAGCGGATACGACTGTGGGTGCGTGGCCTTCGCCGACCAGCCGCCGGTGTTGGCGGCGATGATCGTGAGATAGACGCCCTTGGATCCCCGGTACTTCAGGTCGGACGTGTCCGTGGTGTAACGCGCGTGCTCGTAGAAGTACGCTTCCTGGGCGCTCGCCAGGTTGCGCAGGTCGGCGCGCAGGGCCGCGGCGTTCGCCTTGCCCTTCGTGTTCTGGAACTTCGGCACCGCAATCGCCGCAATGATGCCGATGATCACGACGACGATCAGAAGCTCGATCAGCGTGAATCCGCGCTTGGCGGTGGCAACAGGCACAGGGTGGCTCGGGGCGGGGCGAAGGGGGACCGCTAAGTGACGCGCATCACGCCGAATCGTGACTGCGTGGCGATGCTGCGCTCGGTACCGCGTACGATAGCAAACACCGGGCCGCATGACATCTACGAGGGCAACGGGTTGCCATCAAAGGATTTACAGCGGAAGCGCTGACCCCGCTAGGTCTGCCTGTCCGGAATTCCGCCGACAGTTGACGCAAGCTGCAACGGCGTCACGAATGGCGACGGCCGTCTTTAGGCCTTAGCCAGGAGCCAGTTCTCGCCGCTCCCGATGTCCACCACCAGCGGCACGCGGAGCTGCACGGCACCGGTCATCTCGCGATCGACCAAGGCGCGGAGCGCCGTCTCCTCGTCAGGCGGACACTCGAACACCAGTTCGTCGTGCACCTGGAGCAACATGCGGGCCGTATGCTTCGCCTCCCCCAGCGCGTGATGGATGCGAATCATCGCCTTCTTGATGAGGTCCGCCGCCGAACCCTGGATCGGCGAGTTCTGTGCGAGACGTTCGCCGAAGGCCCGGGTGTTGAAGTTCCGGTCCTTGATCTCGGGGATGTAGCGTCGGCGCTTGAAGATGGTCTCGACGTATCCGCGCTCGCGGGCCTCGGCCACCGCGGTATCGAGCCAGGTGCGCACGCCGGCAAACCGCTCGAAGTACGTCTCGATGAAGGCCTTCGCCTCGGCGTGATCGATCTTGAGCTGGCGGGAGAGTGCGTGTGCGCCTTGGCCGTAGATGGTCGCGAAGTTGATGGTCTTGGCGCGTGCGCGCATCTCTGACGTGACGGCCTCGAGCGGCACGCCGAAGATGACGCTCGCCGTCTGGCGGTGGATGTCACCGCCGGCCTCGAAGGCCGCGACGAAGGCCGGGTCCCCGCTGAGATGCGCCAGCAGGCGCAGTTCGACCTGCGAGTAGTCGGCGGCGAGCAGGCGCCAGCCCGCGCGGGGGATGAACCCTCGGCGGATGTCTTTCCCGAGCTCCCGGCGAATCGGGATGTTCTGCAGGTTCGGGTCGTGCGACGCGAGTCGGCCGGTACTCGCGACCGTCTGCGCATACGAGGTATGGAGACGGCCCGTATGCGGATTGACGAGTCCGGGCAGCGTGTCGAGATACGTGCTCTCCAGCTTCGCCAGCTCGCGGTACTCCATGAGCAGCTGCGGGAGCGCGTGCCCCTCGTCGGCGAGCTCCTGCAGCACGCTGGCGTCGGTGCTCGGGCCTGTGGCGGTCTTCTTCTTGATGGGCAGGCCGAGCTTCTCGAAGAGGATCGTCCGCAGCTGCGGGTTGCTGTTGACGTTGAAGCTCTCGCCGGCTTCGGCGTGGATCTGCTTCTCGAGGTCGAGGCGCGCCGCCTCGAAGCGCGTCTTGAGCGACCGGAACCACGGCACGTCGATGGTGATGCCGGTCCACTCCATCTCGGCGAGCACATCCACGAGCGGGAGCTCGACCTCGTGCAGCAGCGCCGTTGCGCCCTGCTCGGCGAGCCGCGGCAGGAACAGCTCGCGCAGCCGCAGCGCGATGTCGCTGTCGGCACAGGAGTAGTCGCGCGCCGCCGCGATCGGCACTTCGTCGTACGGCATCTGCTGCTTCCCCTTGCCGCAGAGTTCGTCGTAGCCCGTCATGGCCACGCCGAGGAACTCGACCGCGAGCGCGTCGATGGCGTGCGAGCGGCGGCTCGGGTCGAGGACATAACTCGCCAGCATGGAATCGAAGTCGACGCCGCGCAGCGTGATGCCCGCGCGGCGGAAGACCAGCAAGTCGTACTTCACGTTGTGCGCCGTCTTCTTGACGCCCGGGTCCTCGAGCAACGCGCGGAGCGGGGCCATCGGCTCGCTCTCCAGCGGCGGCAGATTCACCACCGGCTGTGGTCCCTCGGCGAGCAGGCGCGCGGCGATGCTGGCGGGTGCGGCGCTGGCCTTGGACTTGGCTGGTGCGGGCTCATCGCCCAGCGCGAGGCCACCCTGTGCGCTGCCGGGCATGCGGTGCGCGAGCGGGAAGTACCACGCCTTGCCGGGCGCCGTCGCCATGGAGATCGCGACGAGATTCGCGCGCATCGGCGTGATGATCGGCGGCGCTCCCGCATCGAGCACCGTCTCGGTGTCGACGGCGATGACGCCAGCGGCGCGCGCCTCGGCGATGGCCTCGGCCAGCAGCGCCGGTGTGTCGGCCACGCGATAGTCGGTCGCCACGGGCGCCGGTGTGCCGGGCACGGCGGCCCGCGCCGCGCGCGCACTCACCATGTGCCCTTCCACGTCCACCGCGGCTTCCGCCGCGCGCTCGAGCCCCGCGTTCGGCGCCGCGCCGGCAGCTTCGGCATTCACGGCAGCCGTGCGCGCCGCCGTGCCGAACTCGAGCTCCACGAACAGGTCGCGCAACGCGACCCAGTCAGGGGGATCGAGCGTGAGCGACGAAAGGTCGAGGGCGATCGGGAGATCGCGCTTGAGCGTGACGAGTTCCTTCGAGAGCCGCGCCTCGGCTTCCGCGTTCTTCAGCGCGTTGCGCGCGCGCGTGGGTTCGATCTCGTCCACGTGCGCCAGCATGTTCTCGACCGTGCCCCACTTCTCGATGAGTGCGAGCGCGCCCTTGTCGCCGATGCCCTTTACGCCAGGGACGTTGTCGGCCGTATCGCCGACAAGCGCGAGGTAGTCGATGACGCGCTCGGCCGGGACGCCGAGGCGCTCGTGTGCGTTGTCGACGCCGTACCACTTCTCGGTCGTGCGCCCCGGCGGGCCGTGCCACGGATTCAACACCCAGACGCCGGGCTGGACGAGCTGCAGCAGGTCCTTGTCGCCCGAGACCACGCAAACCTCGAGTCCGGCCGCCACGCCCTGCGGCGCAAGCGTCGCGATGACGTCGTCCGCTTCGAAGCCATCGAGTTCGAGCGTGGGGATGCGATAGCCGGCGAGCAGCTGGTGCACGCGCTCGACGCCGGTATCGAAATCCTGCTGCTCTTCCTCGGGCAGCGCGACGCGGTTGGCCTTGTACGCCTCGAGCAGTTCCTCGCGGCCGGAGGAGCCGGCGTCGTTCACCCAGCCGAGGTACTCCGGCTTGTGCTTCTCGATGAGGCGGCGGAGAAACTCGCTGACGCCCTTGGCCATGCCGGTGTTCTCGCCGCGCGCATTGCGCAGCGGGACGCCGCCCCCGAGGGCGTGGAACGAGCGGTAGATCAGCGCGTAGCCATCGATCAGATAGAGGCGCGGACGTCCGGGAGTGCTCATGGGCGTAAACTATCGCAGGCCCGCGAGGACGGCGGCGACGGCGACGGCGGTGGCGACGCGGAGGTTGTCATCGAGCGGACGGCGCGGGTACTCGGCGATCGCCGCGACGGCTCCGAGCCCGAACGCGACGGGCCACGGAGCCTGCGCCAGCAGGTGACAGCCGATCGCGGTGGACACCACGGCGGCCAGCGACCCGACCCACGACTTCTTGCCCTGCGGCGCGTTGCGGAGCGCGGCAACGCTCCGCCCGACGACGGCCGCGCTCGCGTCCCCGACGGCAGCGGCCCAGAGCGCAGCCACCGCCGCGCGCTCCGGCGCCACCCACACGACAGCGGTCATCGCGATGGCCAACCACGTCGCGCCCGTGAGCGCCTGCGTCTCGTGGCCGCGCAGCAGCGGGCCGACCATCGCCATGAACTGCCGGCCAATGGCGGCGGAGTTACGCCGCAGCAGCTCGATGGTGAGGGCAACCAGCACGGCCGATGTCAGCACGGCGCGCAGCTGGGCCGTGGTCACGGTTCCGGCGACCCACGCGAGCGGCAGCGCTGCCGTGAGAAGGTGCAGCGCCTTGCGCGCGAGCTCGGCGCGCAGCGGCGAGGGCGGTGCGACTGTCACCGCAGTTGGCGACGCAGCTCCACTTCGAAGCGGGATTCGCTGGCCTGGGTGAGGCGCCAGCGTCCGGCACCGGTCTGGTCGAAGAACTGCAGCTGGATCGCCCGGTCGCGATACTCCCACACCTGCTGGCGCGTCCGCGAGAGGTCGGTGAACGAGGGCTCGAGGATCTGGTCGGGTTCGCCGAGGACGATGAACACCCTGCCGCGATCGGACTGCCAGCCCGCGACCCCGTCTTCGCGGAAGCGCGCATTGGCGCGTGCGAGCCGCGCGAAGTAAGCCCGGAGATCCTCGTTGACGGCCGTCACCGGAATGGAGTCGGTGTCGCGCATGAAGGCCGCCCAGGCCGCGGGGCGTTGCTCTTCCGGCGCTTCCCGCAGTGCCTGCAGGCGCGCAGGGCGCGCAAAGAACCGCAGGAACTGCAGCATGTCCTCGAACCGCGCGATCGGCAGGTCATCACCGAACCCGACGAACACGTACGCGGACGACGTGTCGGCGCCATTGCTGCCGACGAGGGCAACCTGCGAGACGCCGACGCCGAGGCGCGTGACCGGCACGAGCACGATGCCCGATGCCATGGTCGCGTGGCCGTCGAGCCGCACCGTATCCCGCCACAGCAGCCGCCCGCTCTCGCCGCGCGCGAGAAGCGCGAGGACGGTGTCCGCCGGATTCGCGCTTTCGACGTACATGGGAATCGTGCTGTCCTGCCCGAGGGACGCCACGGCGCGCGGTCGCGCGAGGAGGAACGGCAACGTGTCGCGGGATTCCCGCGGAATGATGCGATTCACCGGCAGGGGCGCAGACAGCGGGTGCCGCGCGAAGTCTGGCACGTCGACATCCACTTCCTCGACGATGCCACGCTGGCTGCTCACGTCGCGCACCGAGATCGTGAGGCGATAGCGCCCCGGCACCAGATCGAGGATTTCCTGGAAGAGGATGCTCTCGTCCGTGCGCTCCGTCTCGCGGAACGCCCCGACGACCACGCTCTCGGTCGTCTGTGCGTTGACGGGGGCGGCGCCATCGCGGGCCGCGGAGACGGAGACGGTGTAGTTCGCCCGGAAGCGATCGTCCGTCTCGCGGTTGAAGCGCAACGCGGTGGGCGCAAAGCCCAGGACGACGACGACGTGCGTGCTGTCGGTGGTTCGCGCGGGCAGGGCGCCGATGCGGCCGACCACCGGGAACGGCTGGCCCCGCGCAATCATGCCCATCTGCCGGTAGAGCGGCAGTGGGTCGAAGGACAGGTTGCGCTGGTCCCGCTGGACGGCGGGCGCCGGACCGGCGCCCGCGTTGGGCGTCGAGCCGCCGCCGCAGGCGGCGCTTCCCAGCAGGAGCAGGCCTCCAACGAGGCGAACAGTCGCGGTGTGCAGACGGAGCATCGGGAACGAGGGCAGAATGGCCAGTAATCTACACCGCAGGCTGGTGCATGGCCCTCGGGAACCGTCCAGCTTCGCGCCGGTGCTTGCACGCCTGCGTGCAGGCACGTAGGTTCGGCGCCGTGACGCGTGACGCATTGGTAGGCACGACGCTGGCCGGGTATACCCTCGTCGACCGGGTCGGTGAGGGGGGGACTGCAACCGTGTATCGCGCGTCGCACGCCGAGCATGGCACGGTCGCGTTCAAGGTGCTGCGCGAGAAGCTGCGACAGGACCGTACGGCGGTCGCGCGATTCACGCGCGAGGCGGGCTTCGGCACCCGCGTCCAGCACCCCAACGTCATCCGCACGATCCAGACGGGCGAAGAGAACGGCGTGCCATTCCTCGTCATCGAATGGGCGGCCGGCGAGCTGCTGGAGTCGTACGCCAAGCGGCACGCGCCGTTTCCGCCCGACGAGGTCTGTGCCATCGTCAGCCAGATCGCGAGCGCCGTGTTCGCGGCGCACCAGGCCGGCATCGTGCATCGCGACCTGAAGCCCGACAACGTGATGTACGATCACGAGAGCCGCACGGTCAAGCTGCTCGACTTCGGCATCGCGACGGCCACGGATACCACGCCCGATCAGCGTTTGACGCGCGCCGGGTTCTTCGTGGGCACCTTGATGTACGTGGCGCCCGAGGCGCTGTCCGGTGAGATCGTCTCGCCGGCGGCCGACCAGTACTCGCTGGCGACGATGGCGTATCTCTTCCTCACCGGTGCGCTGCCGTACACCGCCCGCAGTCCGCGCGACATGTTCACGCAGTTGCTGTCGCAGCCGCCCGTGCCGCTCAACAAGGCGAAGCCCGAGTTGCAGTTCACGTCCGAGGTCGAGGCGGTCGTGATGAAGGGGCTCGCCAAGCTGCCGAGCGATCGCTACGCAGACGTGGTCGCGTTCGCCGATGCGCTGTGCACGGTGCTCAAGGACCCGTTCCCGGCGGCCGCGCCGAGCGGCGGGCTCTTCTCGAAGATGAAGGGGCTCTTCGGGCGTTAGGGCTGCACCGGCAGCGACGGGTCGAGCGGCAACCAGCAGGTAAAGACGCTTCCGCGCCCGGGCAGGCTCTCCACCGTGATGTCGCCGTCCAGCAGGCGGGCCAGCCGTCGCGTGATGGTCAACCCGAGCCCGGTGCCGCGCCGCACCGAATCGGCGCGCGCGCCGGAGCCCACCTGTTCGAACTCCTCGAAGATGCGCTGCAGGTCGCGCTCGGCGATGCCGATGCCGGTGTCGGCCACCTGCAGGGCGATCCACGGACCGCCCGCCGCAAGGAGCGGCCGTTGGCGTGCCGCCCGTGCCTCGAGATTGCGGGCCACGTCGCGCACCAGCGTGGCCCGCACGGTGATGCTGCCCTCGGTGGTGAACTTCACCGCGTTGCCGAGGAGGTTCACGAGGATCTGCCGCAGGTGCATGGGGTCGGTGCTCACCCGCGGCAGCGACGCCGGCACCTGCACCGAGAGCGCGAGCCCCTTCTCGATCACCAGCGGTTCGATCTCGCTGGCCACGTCAATGACGAAGGCGCGCAGCGAGAGGGGCTCACGTTGCACGTCGAGCCGCCCCGCCGAGAGCTTGGCGAGGTCGAGGATCTGGTCGACGAGCGCCTGGAGGTGCTCGGCGGATTGCTGGATGCGCTCCACGGGACCGATCATGCGCGGCGTGAGCTCGCCGTACGAGCCGTCCCGCAGCAGGTCGACGTAGCCGACGATCGCGGCGAGCGGCGTGCGCAGTTCATGCGACACGTTCGCGAGAAACTCGCTCTTGGCGCGGTTCGCACGCGCAAGCTCGAACGAGAGATGCTCGAGCTCCGCACTGCGCTCGCGCAGGCGGCGGCGGCGTTCACGCTCCGTAAGGAGCAGCGCGAGCAGCGCGACGAGTGCACCGGCCCCCAACACCCAGCTCAGCATCGGCACATTGACCGGACCGCCCTCCGCAGGTAGCCTCCGCGCATGGATCCTCGCTCCCGTCTCCTCGACCTGCTCGCCACGCGCAGCGCGCGCCGCGGCTCATTCACGTTGGCCTCGGGTCGCCAGTCGGACCTCTACATCGACTGCCGCCCGACAACGATGCATCCCGAAGGGCTTGCGACGATCGGCCCGCTGGGCTTGCACGCCATCGGCGAGCGCGGCTGGGCGCCGCAGGCGATCGGCGGCCTGACGCTGGGCGCCGATCCCGTGAGCTACGCCATCGCGTACGCCAGCCAGCTCGCCGACATGCCCATCCGCGCGTTCACCGTGCGGAAGGAAGCGAAATCGCATGGCACCGGCAAGGTGATCGAGGGCGCGTTCGAAGCTGGCGACCGCGTGGTGGTCGTCGAGGACGTCATCACCACCGGCGGCTCGGCCCTCCGCGCCGTCGAGAGCGTGCGGGCAGCCGGCGGCGAGGTGCTGGGCGTGCTGGCCGTCGTCGATCGCGGGGAGGGCGGACGCGAGGCGCTCGAGCAGGCCGGCCTCGAGGTCGCCGCGCTCGTCACCGCCGCGGAGATCGTCGCGCGGATGTAGGTGCCGCCCGCCGCCTAGCTGGCGCGGCGATGCACGGCGGGACGGCGATCCGCAACCGTCGGCGGAAGCGCGCGCATGCCGGGCCGGAGCGCGAGGGGACGCAGCTTCCGCAACGCGTCGCGGTGCGGGCGCACGAGTTCCGTGACGAAGCGGTCGAGCATCACGGCCGACGTGAACTCCCGCCGGAACTCCCCTGCCGAGCGCCCGAGAAACGTCTGCACGTGGCGCCCGAAGCTCTGCGGCGACGAGAAGTCGAGGGCGTTCGCCACATCGGAGACGGAGTGGCCCTGGTCCTCGAACAGGCGCGCGGCACGGAGCAGGCGCGCATAGGCGAGATAGCGCTTGGGGGCCGGCAGCTTGGCGCGGAAGAAGCGGCTCATGAGCGTGCTCGGCAGCACCTGCAGCCGCAGCGCCAGCGTCTGCACGGTGTCGTTGCGCTCGCTCGCGGCGAAGAGCGCCTCGAAGAACTGCCACGTCTCGTCGGGCACCGGCGCCAGTTCCTCGCGGATGCAGGCGAGGGCCTGCCGGTCCGTCGCGCGCATGGCCTCGGCCGCGAGGATCCGCCGGAGCTGGCTCCAGCCCGCCGGAATGCGCACGTCGACGAGGCGCGTGATGCCGGCGTTGCCGATGCGCAGCAACGTCTCGGCGCTTGGCGGCTCAGCGCCCAGCAGCGCCACCGTCGGCACGCTCGGGAACTCGCGCACCACGGTCGCGACGCGCCGATCCAGCTGCCGGCCACAGCGCACGACGCCAAGCAGCACCGCGCCGACGCGGCCGCGCTTGAGGTCCTCGAGCGCGTCGGCGACGGTCTCACGGTGAATCGCGCGATAGAGCCCTTCGCCGGCGGCATCGACGCGCGCACGTTCGTCGGGATCAAGGACCGTGACGACAGGGGCCTTCAGCGTAGGCAGCGGGGCGCTCATGGATCCTCCGGCGGGGACGGGACATGAAGTGGATCGGCGGACCTGCGCCGCGACGATGCGCGCGCGAGGTCATCGTCTCGTCACCGCCTGCGCGACAGGCGCCGCGGCGCTGTCATCGTTTCCGCGCTAGATTGCGGGAGAGGTTCCGTCGGACGATCGCGTCGTGGCTTCGGCTGCGCCGAGGAAAGTCCGGGCTCCTTGGACACGCTGCCAGGTAACGCCTGGGCACGCACGCGCGCGAGCGCACTGCGTGACGGACAGTGCAACAGAAAGCAAACCGCCTTCGGGAAACCGGAGGTAAGGGTGAAAGGGTGGGGTAAGAGCCCACCGCGTCGGCGGTAACGTCGGCGGCACGGCAAACCCCAGCGGGAGCAAGGTCAAATAGGCGGCGAGCAGCAGTCCTCTGCGAACAAGACGCCGCGGGTTGGCCGCTAGAGCGCACGCGCGAGCGGGCGCCGAGAGGAATGATCGTCCGGTGCGGCAACGCATCGACAGAACCCGGCTTACAGACGGAACCTTCGAGTGCCGCGGCGGGGGCGGGCGCACCAGCGCTCGCCCCCGTCGTGCGTCGCGATGTATGCTTCGGCCATGCACCGCCGGCTCCTGCCTGTCCTTGCCCTCGTGATCGTTGCGTGCGGACCCGCAAGCCCGGGGCGTGGGCGCGCGCCAGCCGCACGAACGACGCCCGCTGCCGCACCGGACTCGCTCGCGGGCCCGTGGTCGCTCCGCAACATCGGGCGTCCGCGGACCCAGGTGGTCACCCTGAGCGCCGTGTTGCGCTCGCGCGTGGACTCCGCGCAGCGCGAGGACACCCTGGCGAGTCAGGCCGTACTCGAATGGTCGCTCGTGCCGAACGCGACCCCGCGTCGCGCCGTCGGCATGGTCCGCGCGTTCAGCACGATCGTCGGCAGCGACTCCGCGTGGCAGCCGCTCGCGGGACTCTCCATGCCGGTGACGTTCGCCGCGGAAGTGCGGAGCGCCGACGCGCAACCGGCGTTCATCACGCCGGCCGACGGTGCCTGCGATGCGCGCGCAGCAGTCGTGCAGGCGTTGCGCGAGACCTGGCTCTCACCCCCGTCGTCGCTCGCGCGCGGCAGCACCTGGCGCGACTCGGCCTCCTATCCGCTCTGCCGTGACGGCATCGTGCTCCAGGTGCAGAGCCTCCGCGTGTTCACGGTCGAGGACGCGGTGGTACGCGATGGCATCCTCGTACTGCGCGTGCGTCGTGAGACGACGTCGTCCCTCGCGGGTCGGGGCCAGCAGTTCGGCGATTCGATCGTCGTGACAGGCACGGGCCGCGCGACCGCAGCGCTCGAGGTGTCGTTGGACGGTGCGGCGATTCTCTCCGGCAGCGGGTCGTCGGAACTCCGGCTCCAACTGCAAGGGCGCCGGCGCACGCAGGATCTCGTGCAGCACGGCGCCCTCATCATCCGTATGCCGTAGTCCGCACGGCGCGGGACTGCGAACTCAGTCGACCAGGCGCAACGGCATCAGGAGACAGAGGTACTTGGCCGCATCGGTCCAGCCCTCGGGCTCGATCGTGCTCGCACGCTCCGGTGCGCGGAACGTCATGCGCACTTCGTCCGTCGGCAGGTAGCGCAGGATCTCGAGGAGGTACGCCGCGTTGAACCCGATGTCGAGCGGATCGCCCTCGTAGCGGATCGGCAGCTCGTCCTGCGCTTCTCCCAGGTCCGGCGTGCTCACGGAGAACTTGAGCATGCCGGCGTTGAACGACAGCCGAATGCGGTGTGTCTGGTCCGAGGCGACCACGCTCATGCGGCGCAGGGCGCTCACGAGCGCCGCGCGATCGACGATGGCGTACTTGTCGTTGTCCTTCGGGATGACCTGCTCGTATCCCGGATACGGACCTTCGATGAGCCGCGTGTAGACCGACGTGAAGGGAGAGCGGAAGCCGAGGTGGTTCTCGCCCTGTGCGACCTCAAGTTCCTCCTCCGCGGGAAACAGGCGGCGGATCTGCTCGAGGGCCTTCGGCGGGATGATGAGATCCGCCTTCTGCCCGGCCTTCACCGGCACCTCCATCTTGGCCAGGCGATGTCCGTTCGTCGCGACCATGCGCATCGCGTCGGTGCGCAGCTCCCACAGCACGCCGTTGAGGATCGGGCGGCTCTCCTCGGTGCTCGCGGCGAAGGCGGTGTGGCCGATGAGCTTCTGGAGATCGCCCGACGGCACGCGAACCGCCTTGTCGAACTGCACGGCGGGAAAGCTCGGGAACTCGGACTTCGGCAAGCCGAGCAGCTTGAACTTGGATCGCCCGCACTCGAGGGTGATGCGCTGGTCGCCCGTCGACGAAATGCGCACCGGAGCCGGCGGCAGTTCGCGCGCAATCTCGCTGAGCTTCCGCGCCGGAATCGTGATTGCGCCGGCCGCTTCGACATCCGCGGTGACTTCCGTCGAGACGGCGATGTCGAGGTCGGTGCCGGAGATGCGGATGCCCTTCTCCGTGGTTTGCACCAGGAGATTGGCGAGCACGGGCAGCGTCGTCTTGTTGGGCACGGCCGGCGTGACGGCGGCGAGCCCTTCCTGGAGCTTCTCGCGAGTGATCGTGAAGCGCATCTGCGGCTGCGGGAAGAATGTTGAACAGCGCGGAACCCGGCTGTTGCTGTCTACTGAAATTCTTAAGTAGTAGACGTAGTAGAAAGGTGTGGATTGTGGACGAACCGCGAAAGTGCTTGTCGGAGCGTATCTTCGCCGCCGTCGCTCACGTGAACCATCAGTGGAGAGCGTGGGGAGTGCCGGGGGAAACGCGCACTGCCCGCCGCGGCGATGTGGACGGTGTGGACACTATGAGGAATGCCGGACGGTTTCCCGCACGCGTTCCACACGCCCGCGGAACTCGGCGCTTTCCTTCATCGTCTCCGCCACGCGTTCCAGGGAATGGATGACCGTCGAGTGGTCGCGGCCGCCGAAGGCCTGCCCGATCTCGACGAGCTGCAGGCCGAGGATCTCGCGTGCGAGGTACATGGCGACCTGCCGCGGGATCGTGAGGGTCTTGGTGCGCGTCTTGGACTGGAGCCCCTCGACCGTGACGCCCCATTCCGTGGCGACCCGCTGCTGGATGACGCCCATGCGGTCTTGGCGCTCGGAGCGCATGGGCGCGCCCTCGCTGGTGCGGATCTTGTCGCGCAGGGCCTCGCGGGCCAGGTCGACGGTGACGACGCGGTGCTTGAGCGACGCGTACGCCAAGAGCTTGATGATGGAGCCCTCGAGCTCACGGACGTTCGACTGGACGTGATCGGCGATGAAATGCAGCACGTCGTCGGGAATCGTGTGCTCGAGGTGATCCATCTGCGCCTTGCGGCGGAGAATGGCGATGCGGTGCTCGAGGTCGGGCTGCCCGATGTCGGCGACCATGCCCCAGGCGAAGCGTGATGCGAGGCGCGCCTCGAGCTTGGAGATCTCGGAGGGCGGGCGGTCCGACGTCAACACGATCTGGCGCCCCGCTTCATAGAGGGCGTTGAACGTGTGGAAGAACTCTTCCTGCGTGGAGTTCTTGCCGCCGATGAAATGCACGTCGTCGACGAGAAAGAGATCCGTCTCGCGATAGCGGCGACGGAAATCGTGCATGGCGCCCTTGCCGATGGACGTGATGACGTCGTTGGTGAACTGCTCGGTGGTGATGTAGGTGACGCGGGTCTGCGGGTTCTTGCGCACGATCTCTTGCGCGATGGCCTGCATGAGGTGCGTCTTGCCGAGTCCGGTGGGCCCGTAGAAGAAGAGCGGGTTGTAGGTCTTGCCCGGGGCCTGCGAGACGGCCATCGCGGCAGCGGCGGCGAGGTCGTTGGACTTGCCGATGACGAAGGTATCGAACGTATAGCGGTCGTTCAGGGACGACAGCGTAACGTTGTTCGGCTGCTTTTCTGGCTCTAGTGTGGCCTGTTCCTGTCCCTTTTGTGGCACGAACAGGTCCATCTGGCTGCGTTGCAGGCGCTCCTGCTGCACCCGCAGGGCAATCTTGACCGGATGGCCCAGCGCGACCGGGGCGTAGGATTCGAGGAGTGCCGAATGCCGGCGCTCGTTCCACTCGACCGAGAATTGGTCAGGGGCGTTGAGCACGAGCTCCTCGCCCGAGTACTCGGCGGCTTGGAGAGGGACCAGCCAGGTCTCAACTATGTGATCCGACAGCTCGGTACGAGCGCGATCCAACAGGCGCGACCAAGCGTCGGTGGCCGAAAGCGACAT